>DAOUBT010000069.1:0-59695 GCA_034432595.1 Anaerolineae bacterium
GGTATGTGCCTGATGGACACCGCGCCGCAGCAGCCCGCTCTGACCGCGGGTTGACTTGGCTAATGTCAGTATGAGTATTGATAAGCCCTACCACCCCAAAATGACATCTGACGGGCAAGAAGCGCAAAGTGTCAGGTTCGACGCGCCCACAAGCGTCGAAGCCCTGGAAGGTTGCGCCGATGCGACGGCGCGCCCTTTCAGGAGGCAGGCAGAAGAAGCCGCAGGTCAGGCACGTGGATTTCCAATCCAGCGTGTTGACCGGTGCCCTGGAAGAGCGTTTGTCCCGTCCGGCGGTCGCTCAGGGATGCGGTGACGCGCGCCTGCAGCGTTTCGGCCACATCACGCCCCATGTCGCCGGGACGGGGACCGCGCAGCACCACCCCCGGCGCGTTCCAGGCCTCGATGGCGAGCCGGTAGCGCGCATCCTCCACCACCAGATAGACGCGGCGCTCGTCCACCTGCAAGTCCGCCAGACGCGCCCCGGTGTAGGTCGCGAAGCGATAAAGTTGACCAACGGCCCTTATCCCCACAATGAAGCCGGGAAAAGCGCGCCCAAGCCAGGGGATGCGCGCCACAGAAGCGATGAGGCTGGTGCCGGGCGTTTCAAAATGGTTACTCTGTAACCAGATCCAGGCCTGCGGGAAGCTGCGTCCCCAGTCTTTTTCGATGTAGCCCCGTCCGCCGGAGAAGTCCACGCGCTGTCCGTCTATGTCCAGACTGCCGTGCAAGGTGTGATCCAGGCTGAGCACGCCGTGATAGCACTCCATCCACGGCAGCCAGGCGTACCAGCCCATAATGCCCGGCGCGGTGAGCGTAACAGGCCAGGGGGTGAGCGGGCCAAAGGCAAGCTCGCCCCGCACATCTATGCCCTCGCCGCGCAAGTCGAGACGCAGCCCACGCTCGCCAAAACGTTGCTCGCCTATCGCCAGGTCAAAGGCGCGCGGGGCGGGACGAAAAGCCTCCAGCGGGAAACGGTAGTAAGCCGTGCGCAGGCCTGTGCCGTCGAAGACCTGAATGAAGGCGTGCGGCCCCCCACCCCCCATGCCGCGCGTCATGCCGGGGATGAAGGCCAAACGGTGCGCACCATCCGCGCTGATGAGTTTGAAGTACCAGCCCTCAAAGTAAGGGGGACGCGCGCGCAGGTTCTGGAACCAGGCCGGGTGAAGGATGCGGAATGCAAGCATGGGTACCTCCCTGAAGTATACAAAACCGCCCGACACTTTTCATGTCGGGCGGTTGAGCGGGTAAAGGGATTCGAACCCTTGACATCTTGCTTGGGAAGCAAGCGTTCTACCTCTGAACTATACCCGCAAGCTGGGGTGATATATACCACAAATGGGAAAGTCGTCAAGTCGCGCGGGCAGCGGTGCCCCGCGCCGGACGACCATGCCTTCAAGCCGCATGAGGCTGATTCCCGGCTTCAAGCTTCCAGTTTCCCGTTTCCAGCTCCCGGCTTCCAGCGCAGCTCTAAACCGCTGCACAACAGCAAACATCCCGCCATCAAGACCGCGGAGGTAAGACACCACAGGCATACAGCCCTCAGGACAAAAAGCTCCAAAGCTGTGAGGTAGATGGAAAATGCCACGCCGAAAAACGCCATACCCCACAGGAGCAGCGGGATGGCGCGCTGGAGCGGCGGACGCATCCAGCGCGCCGCAAGCCACAGCACAGCCAGGGCCAGATAGCCCACCCATCCCAGCAAAGCTACGGGCACGATGCCGAACAGGCGCGCGTAAGGGCTGCTCTGCACGGCGTTGCAATCGCCCACCGGCCCACACACCGCCGGGACAAGGCGCGTCTCCACATAGGTGAGATACCCCGCCACGCCCAGGCCAGCCAGGATGAGCAGCATGAATTCCCAACGCGGCAATTGACGCGGCCAGCCCACGCGCACCACCCGTCTCAGACTCAGGCCACTGACGCCAAGCAACAGGAGGAACACCAGGGCGGCCAACCCGCCACCACCTTTGATGATGAAAGTTCCGAGTTGGGAGCCTGGGGTAGAAGACTCTTCGCAGGACTCCGGCGCATTGACGTTGCAGTTTTCCAGGCCGCCGCTCAGGTGAATGCCGTGAGCGGTCGCCACAGCGGGGAGCGCCGCGCCACCTTCCGCAAGATAGCGCTCGATCAATGCCGGCAGGTTTTGCTCGATCTGGTCGCTGCCCATGAGGGCATCCTGTCCCACAATTAGCAGTGGAATTCCTGCCTGCTCACGCGGGATGCCATACGCCTCGGCCAGGGCATAAAAGGTGTCCAAATCCGCTGCGCTGACCAGCTCGACGGCCTGAATATCCAACCTGTCACCATAGCGGGCCTCCAGAGGGGGCAACACGCGCTCGCGCACCTCATGGCAGTGGGGGCAGGTCTCTTTCCAGAAGAGAATCCCATGAACAACCGGCGTCGTGTTTTCAAGCCATGGATTAGACCACGTCCCCGGCACGGACCCTTGCGCTCGCACAGGCATCACCGTCAGGCCCGCCGCCAAGGCGGACAGCACCATCAAAGCCACAAGACGATATTTCACCCATTACGCTCCTATTTCCAGCTTCCGGTTTCCCGTTTCCAGCTTCCAGCTTAGCGGTTGCGCAGCACCAGGGGCAGATTGACTTGCCGCGAGGGACCGCGCAAGAGATACTGTCCAGAGCGGCAGAAGGCCGCCGTAACGCGCCGCGCAGCTTGATTGTGTTCCTGCACCAGCGCCGGGTCGCACGTCGTCCCGGCCTCATTCCAATCGCTGCCGGTCCAGTACACGAGCTTCAAATCCTGCTTGTCCACAAGCGGCCCGGTCGCCCCTGGCGCATACGTGAGCGCGGCCTGTAACGGGATGGCAAACGTCCCCGGATCCGGCAGCGCCGTCAGCGTGAAGGCCATGCCGGGCGAGTAATACCCTCCGCCGCTCTGACCGGGCACTAAGGCTACCGTCACCCCCGTGGTCTGCGTCACCGTGCTCGCGGGGAACGTGATGACCGTGGTCTGCCCCAGCGTGTCCGTGAGCGTCACCGTGCGGGCCACGCCGGGCTGCAACGTTATCATAACCGGCAGCGGCGCCATCACGAAGTCCACATTATCCACATTAACTGGCAATGTCAAGAGACGCGAAAGCGGCGTGAAACTGTAGCCGGCCTTGCCAGGCGTAACGAGATAGGTCCCCGCCGCCAACCCCGTCAACTGATAGCGCCCGTCCGCGCCGGTCTGCACGGTGAGATTGCCGGGCATCACGGTGATGGTCACGTCGGCCATAGGGCGTGCCTGCGCATCCGTGACGCGCCCCGCCAGGGCGTAGGTGGGCGTGAGCTTGAGCGCAAAGGCGTCTCCACCCTGATTGTAGCTCGTATCGAACGCGCCCGCCGTGACGGGAAAATTAGCCGAGCGCGTCGTCCCCGCCAGATAAATCGCACTCTCGCGGACGGCCAGACCGTAGACAAAATCGGCATCGTTACCGCCTGCGCGCGTCCCGTAGAGCAGGGTGTTCGTAAGCGGGTTGACGTAGAGCGCAAAGCCGTCGTAGCCCCCCTGCGGCTGCGTATTGTACGCCCCCGCCGTCACAGGGAAGTTGGAAGAATCCGTATGTCCGCCCAGGTAAACAGCGGCGCTGCTGTTCACCACCACACGCGAGATGCGGTCGTGACTGCTGCCCCCCACATACGTGCCGTAAGCGAGCGTGCGTCCCGTCGAAGCCAACTTCACCAGGAAGCCGTCCGTCGCGCCGCCGCCGAACGTGTTCTGCCATGCACCTGCGGTAGTCGGGAAATTCGTGGAGGTTGTTTCGCCGACCACGTAAGCCACGTTGGCGTTATCGAGCGCAAGGTCCGTCGCCTCGTCATCCCCACTGCCACCGAGATACGTGCCGTATACCAGACTCCCGCCGTTGATGCCGAGACGCACGACAAAGGCATCCTGCGCGCTGGCGGGCTGCTTCTGGAAGGCATCCCCGCTCACCGGGAAGTCCGTGGATTCCGTGTAACCCGTCACGTAAGCGCCACCGGCGCTGTCCACGGCGATGGCGTGAGGAACATCCGGCGCGCTTCCGCCCAGGTAAGTGGCGTAGATCACACCGCTGCCCGACGCATTGAGCTTGGCCACGAAACCATCCTCATCCCCATTAAAAGAAGCATCTAACGCGCCGGCGGTGACGGGGAAATCGGCAGAGAACGTGCTGCCGGTGATGTAAACGTTGCCGGAACCGTCCACGGCCACATCGTAGGCGCGGTCCGTATCCGTGCCACCGAGGAGCGTCGCGTACACAAAGGCGCCGGCGGCATCCACCTTGAGCGCAAAGGCATCCACAGGACCGTTAAAAGTGCGGTCAAACGCACCTGCGCTGGTGGGGAAGCCCAGCGAGTAGGTCTCGCCGACGACGTAGGCGTTACCGGAGGCGTCCACCGTCAAGCCGCGGGCCAGCTCCCAATCCGCGCCGCCGATGAGCAGCGCATAAAGCAGGTCGCTCCCATCCGGCTTGAGACGCGCCACAAAGACATCCGCCGCGCCCTGCAGGCTGCTACCCGGACGGGTGGGAAAATTGGGGGAAAGGGTATCGCCCACCAGATAGAGCGAGCCATCCGACCCCACGGCGGCATCCAGCGCCCCCTCGGAAGCTGTGCCGCCCAGGAAAGTGCTGTAGCTGAGATCGGCGGGGCGGTCGGGGAAGGTGTCCGTCGTCGCGGTGGGAGCAGGGCTCAGGCGCACGCCATCCGCGCCTGGGGTCAGGGTCATGGGGATGATGTGGCCATCTGGAGCGTGGGCGACCATGGGGAACAAGGGTAGCTCACGCCAGCCCGCGCGCAGGACGGAACGCGCCGGGTCGGCTTCGAGCGTTGCGCCATCCAGGGCGAGGTGGACAGCCTGCAGGGCCGCGGGCGTGCCCAACCAGTGCCAGCCCGCGCCGTCAAGGACAAGGTCCACGCCGGGATAGAGCGCCTCGTAGCGCACCCCACGCCACAGCGGCACATCGGCAAAAAGTCCGCGTTCATTCCAGTAGCTCAGGCGCGTGGCGCGGCGCTCCATCCCTGCCACACGCGGCGATGGTGCCGCATCGAGGAAGCGCAGGCGCACGGCGGAAACGCCATCCACCAGCCACAGGCCATCCTCAAGCAGCCAGAGCGTCTGCCCATCCAGACGCGCCTGGAAACGCACCTGCGGCGGGAACTGCCCAACATTTTCCACGATCCAACCCGGCGTCAGGCTCAGTGACGCCTGCGCGTGGATCGGGGAGAGGGTGAGAAAAGGAGCGAGAAGCAAGCCCAGCAAGGATACCAGCGTTATCGCTTTCATCGGTCACCTCCACAGAAAATCAGAAAGGCCCCACAAGCGGCCTTTGGGCCAGGGTTACCAGCAAGGCTGATAATCCTGCCCAATGACGATGCGCAATTTGATGCGCGCGTTTGCATCCGGCTGCCAGAGCAGGCGCTGGTCGGTGAGGGAGAAGGCGCGCAGCACCTCGTTCACGCCGCTGCCCTTGGTCACGTCGCCGTAGAAGAAAAGTTGGGTTCGCGCTTGCGGCGCGTCGTTATAGGGCACGATCACCGGAATAAAACCGTAAGTGTAAAGCCGATCCGCGGCGAGCTGATCCCAATCTGCATGACCGGAGGCGTTGACCACTTCCACCAGGATAGGATTTTGCGTAGCGCGGTTGGTGAGTGGCGCAGCAATCGCCTGCCGCAACAGTGGCTCAATTTTATCCCACAACGGAAGTACCACGCTCCCGCCGTACACCGTCACGTAAGGGCGCGTCTCGTCGGGGCCGATGTTGTAACGTCGCACATTCACCGGGTCGAGTTGAGCTGCCGTCACGGCAAGCTGCAGAATGTTGCCCAGGCCGAGATTGGTCTGGTACAGGTCGCGCGTCTGTTCATACATCTGCGGAGCAGAAGCAACCAGGTTCATCTGCTTGCCCTTAAGCCACATCGCCTTGAGCACCTGCTGCTGACGGCGCTCGCGCGAGAAAGCGCTGGTCGTCAAACGCGAACGCGCATACCACAGGGCCAATTCGCCATCCATGTGATGCACGCCCGGCTCCAGGGCAATGCGATGATAGGTCCCGTCCGGGTCGGGATAGGGCCAATAGTCCTCCAGACGGCAGTGAACGGGCACGTCAATGCCGCCTAACAAATCCACCAGGCTGATGAGGCCGTCAAAGTCCACCTTGACGTAAAAATCCGCCGTGATGCCGAGATTATAGAGCAGGGTCTGATTGAGCAATCCAAAGCCCCCACCCTCAACGCCGTACTTTTCCCCGTAAAGGTCTGCAAAATTGATACGGCTCATCCAGAAGTTAGGGATGTACACGTACAGGTCGCGTGGAACGGAGACGATGCTCACCGAGGGCACCTTGGGATAAATAACCACATACTGCACCACATCGGTGTGCCAGTCGCTCCATTGCGGACGTTTATCGCTGCCCAAAAGGAGGATGGTGATAGCGTCTTCCGGTATCTCCAGGGGTGGAACGCGGGTAGGCACCGGCAGGGTAGACGAAGGGGGAGCCGCGGGTGTGCCCAGTAACGGGACAGGTGTCGGACGCACGCCGGAGAGCGGCGTGGGTGTCGGCGTAGCAGGCAATGGGGTCGGCGTGGCGGTGGGGGATGGGGTAAAAGTCGGCGTCGGCGTCCAGGTGGGAGGTAGCGCAAGGGCCATCTCCAACGGCGTTGGCGTGGGTGGTGACGTCGGCGCGGCGGTAAAGGTCGCCGTCGGCGAAGGCCAGGCCATCACGGTGGGCAAGGGCGCTGTTTCGACCCCGCTGCGCACGAAGGTGTACGCCATCCCGGCCCACAAGAAGGCCAACATCAGGAGAAGGACGATAACGGCAATTTTATACAGACGCATTTCAGCTTCCAGTTTTCAGCTTCAAGCTTCCAGTGGCCAGTTGCCAGCTTCCAGCTTCCAGCTCTCCGTTTCTCGCGCCGTTAAAAACACGGCTCATAATCCTCGCCCAGGATGATGCGCAACTTGACCGGTGCGGCCGGATCGGGCGAAAGCACCACATTCGCCGAAGAGATACCGAAAGCCTTCTGCAGCTCAGCCAGGCCACTACCTTTGGTGGTGTCCCCGTAGAAGATAATCTGCGTCGTCGTCTGCGTGATGCCATCCGAAGGCACGATGGTGGGGATGAAGCCGTAGCGATAGGCGCGATCCACCGCCAGTTGATCCCAATCCGCGTGGCTATTGCGGTTCAAAATCTCCACCTGTATCGGGTTTTGCGTGGCGCGGTTGGAGAGCGGACGCGCAACCGTCTCGCGGATGGGCACCTGCATCCGTTCCCAGTTGGGCAAGAAGACATTACCGCCCTGCTCGGTGGTGTACGGCTCCACATGATAACGCCCGATATTGTTTAGCTCCACGTTCACCGGATCGAGCTGAGAAGCCACGAGCGCCAGGTTGAGAATGTTGCCCAAGCCGAGATTGGTCTGATATAAACCTTTGGTCTGTTCGTAGAGCTTCGCCGCATCGGTCAGCAGGTTGAGCTGACGCGCGCGCCGCCACATCGCCACGAGTACCTGTTGCTGACGACGCTCGCGCGAAAAGACGCTCGTGGTTTTGCGTGAACGTGCGTACCACAGGGCCAACTCCCCATCCATGTGATACATACCCGGCTCAAGCGCAATCCGATGATATTCGCCGTTGGCGTCGGGATAAGGCCAGTAGTCCTCCAAACGGCAATGGACGGGTACATCAATACCGCCCATCGTGTCCACCAGGCCAATCAGACCATCGAAGTTGACCATAGCGTAGAACTGAGCTGTGATGCCGAGGTTGTAAAGCATGGTCTGATTGAGCAAACCGAAACCACCGCCAGGGTAGCGATAGCGCTGTCCGAGCGCGTGCGCGGTGTTGATACGGGCCATCCAGAAATCGGGGACATAGACGTACAGGTCGCGCGGGATGGAAAGCACCGCGACGGATGGAATATCAGGATAAATCACCACATACTGAATGACATCGGTATTCCAGTAGTTCCAGTCCGGGCGTTGATCGCTGCCCAAAAGCACGATCGTGATGGCGTCACGCGGAATGGCGAAGGCCGGCACCGGCGTAGGGATGGTAAAGGTCGAAGATGGATTAAGCGTAGGCGTCACGGTCCACGGGGCGGCCGTGGGGCGCACACCGCGCACCGGCGTCGGTGTAGGCGTGAGGGTGCCGGCAACCGGCGGCGTTGGCGAAGGACCGCGCGTCGGCGTCGGCGTCCAGGTGGGCACGGGGGTATGGGTCGGCAAAGGCGTGGGCGTGCGGCTCGGCACCACGTCCACTGTGGGCAAAGGCGGCGGCGCAGAGGCCGAAAGGGCTACGGCGCGATAGAGCACCGCACCCCATATCAGCAAAATCACACCTAAAAGAGCACCTATCCGCAGCTTATAGGACCCCATCACGTTTGCCCCCTAAAACGACTTTTTTGCCATGAAGCGTAAACCATCACAACCGTTTGCGGCGAACCGCGAACACCAACAGCGTGTATTCTACCCGGATAGCGCAGCTTGTCCAATAAAACCCATCTTGAAAAGTGCATAAACCATGCTAAACTTACCCGGTACCAGGGGCCTTGCTGAAGTGCTACAGCAATCCTTGCCAACAGCTCGACGAAACGACGGCATAGGCCTGTTGAAAGGACGTTTTTCAGGCCGTCCAGGTTCCTGCACCTGATATTTCATCAATCACAACGGAGGCCAGCATGAACAGCCAGCACCATGTTCACCCCGAGGAAAAAATTTTAGAGCAACTCTACACCAACGCTCTCACCCTGCGCGATCACGGTGACTACGCGAAAGCGCTCACCGTTGTGGAAACCGTCCTGCAAGCTGCGCCCGAATGGGAAGGGGCCATGCAATTAAAGGCTGATTTGCTGCTCGATTTGGGATGCACGGAAGAAGCCCTGGCCGTTTACCGCACCTTGCTGCGCGCCCATCCGCAAGCCCAGCAAGCGCGCGCCCGTTTTATCGAAATGGTGGCCCAGCAACGCGCTGAAACGCTTATCCGCACCCAGGGAAATATCGAGTTCGCCCCGGCCCTTGCGCGGCGCTTTGCGCCGGAAGCACCCTGGCCCGCCGCAGAAAAAGAGCCACCCCGCAGCGTGGTCCAGGCGCTCGCCGAAAAATTCCTCGATGAAGCTTTCGCTTTGGATGAGCAAGGCGCCAAAGATGAGGCTATCGCTCTTGCCACCCTCGTTCTGCGCCTGACCCCCGATCATGCCGATGCCTGCAATCTGTTGGGAACGCTCTATGAGGACATCGGACAACCGGCGCAAGCGTTGAAGTGGTATCAGGAGGCAGTAAAACGCGATCCGGAGTTCCGCGAGGCCCAGGAAAACCTGGCAGCGTTACGGGAAACCCTGAGCAAAGAACCCTGGGTCACCATCGCCCGTTTCTTCAGCCTGCCCGAAGCCGAAGTCGCGCGCGCCCGCCTGGAGGTTGAGGGCATCCCCGCCCTGGTGGCTAACCGCGCCCTGGCCAACTACTTTGGCGCTGTTGTCCTGGCCGACCCGTTCCAGCTTAAAGTCCCGGAATCGCAGGTCGCCATGGCCTGCGATATCCTTGACATCACGCTGGAAGCGGATGACGACGAGGCGGAAACTGCGCCGGCCTAATCCGCGGGGCTTTGCGCCAGGGGAATGAGCAACGCCGAAATCAACGTGGTGAGCGGCACGGCGAACATCAAGCCCACGCTGCCCACCAGCGTCCGCACGATCTCCTCGGCAATCATCTCGCGGTTGATGGTCATGTACCACGGCTCAGGGTAAAGCCAAAACAGGAGCATCAGGGGCAAAGCCGTGCTGGCATAGGCCAATACCAGGGTATTGACCATCGAAGCCAGGTGCGCAACGCCGATTTTCATCCCGCGCCGGTATAGCTCGCGCCGCGAAAATTCCGGATTCGCAGCGGCCAGTTCGTGAACGGCGGTGGCCTGCGCTAACACCACATCATCAAGAACACCCGCCACGCCGATGACCATCCCCGCCAGCAGCAAGCCGCGCATCTGGACATCCAGGCCCATGGATTGCAGATAAAGCGTCTCCTCCGAACCGAAACCCGTCAGGCCCGTGTACAGCGTCCAGGCCCATGCCAGGAGGCCCGTCAGCGCCAGACTGGCCAACATGCCGAACAGGGCCGTGTGCGCCACCATATCCCATCCCTGAATGAGATAGAGCGTCACGGCCAGCAAAAACGCCACCCCCAGCAGCGTGGTCAAAACCGGGTCGCGCAAGGCCAGAATCTGCGGCAAAATGAAGCCGCCGATGAGTATCCCGCTCAAGACCAATCCCAACAGTGCCCCCAGGCCACGCCAGCGCCCAATGAGCAGGGTGAGCAGCACAAAAAAGCCGGCGATGATGCCCAGCGGCAGGGTGCGCACTGGCCCGGCCACGCCAAAGCGCACCTCACCATTCGGCAACTGATTGGTCATCAACATCAGGCGCGCTCCGGGGCGGAATTTCACATCGCGTAACGTTGGCCCCATCCCGTTATACAAAACTTCAACCGTCTTGCCGGCATCCTTACCGGTGAGAAGGCGCACCTGCAACAGCTGCGTAATTTGCACCAGACCGGTGCTCTCGGTGGTCACGCGCTCATCGAGCACCGCGAGCACCTCGCCCTGCAGCGTCTCCGCCATCGCCGCCACCTGTGGATTGTATGCCATCGGTGGACGGGTCACGTGCAAAATAACCACCCCTATCAGCAATCCGAACAGCGTCACCACCACGGCCAACTCGATGCCGTATACAAACCACTTACTGCTTCGCGTCATGTCCGCACCTTTCCCATGCCAGATAATCGGGTGATATTATACCCCAAAGAAGGCGCCGAAAAACGATAACAGCTCAGCCTGCCTGGGTTATGGTTGCCAGCCTCGACCTGGGTAAGGTAAGCCGTTACCCGTAAAGGGAAAAATAGCCCATACGATTTGCAGGCCACCGATACCAGGCCATAGCACTTGACACCCCGCCCATTTGCGTACAATAAAACGTGGATACACCATTCCAACACAGGAGGGCAGACATGGAAGAGCTGGTCAAACTCGTATCCCAGAAGGCAGGGATTCCCGAAGAAACGGCAAAAGTCGCCACGGAGACCGTCCTGGGCTTCATCAAGGAGCGCCTGCCAGGCCCCATCGCGCAACAAGTCGAAGCCGCCCTGAAAGATCCCGGCACCATCCAACAGGCCGGCACGCTGCTCGGCGGATTACTTGGCGGCAAGAAATAAACTTTCGCTCAGCGAAAACGCGCCTTCCCGAACGGGAAGGCGCGTTACCTGCACCGCCTACAGCTTAGAACGCCAGCCACAACACCCAAAGCAGAATCATCACGATACCGATGATGAAGCGCACGACAAAGGCCCATCCCCACCCTGCCAACAAGGCGCGCGCGCTCTGCCAGGCCAGGGTCGCTTCGCGCAGACGCACATACTCCGCCAGATAGAGTGCGCCTAACGCGGCCAACAATCCGCCCACAATGGGGATGGGAATGGCGAAAGTGCCGATGAAAGCCGCCACGCCGGCGATGGCCAGCGAGGACCAGGCCGCGCCATTCGTTTTGGCCTTCGCGCCCATGATGACGTTATCAATAAACACGCCGATAAGCATGAGCACGGTTTGCACGCCAAAAATCCAGGCCCCACCGCCCTGGAAACCCAGCGCCAACCCATACACGCCCAGGGCTATCCACATGATAACCAGCCCCGGCAGGATGGGCAAAGTGACCAGGCCAAACAACAAGACCAGACCGGTAGCGACCGTCGTCAACGTTTCAGCTAAAGGAGACATCCCAACCTCGGCTCAACCCGGTATGAGTTTTCTCAACCCTGACGTCGTCAAAACGCCCAGCAGGCATCCCTAATCATACCATGAAACCCGTCATTCACCCACGCCGTTCCTGGATCATGCCCGCCCTGATTGGGGTGAGCTTTGCCGTGCGCGTCCTCACCCTGGACGCACAGGATCTGTGGCGCGACGAGGTGGATTCGCTGCGCTTTGCCATTCAACCGCTGCGTGACTACCTTACCCAATTCTCCCTGCACGGACAAAACGGCCCGCTCTACTTTCTTCTCTTGCGCGGATGGGTTACCCTGACGGGAAGCAGCGCCTTTGCCCTGCGCTTCAGTTCGGTCCTATGGGGAGTCGCAAGCGTGGCGCTCATCTACGCCCTGACACGCCGTTTACGCGACGCGGCCACAGCGCGCCGCGCTGCCCTGCTGCTGACCTTATCCCCTTATGCCGTTTGGTACGCGCAAGAAGTGCGCATGTACACCTGGGTACCTTTCCTGACGCTGCTCGCCCTTTACGCCCTGGAGCGCGCCTGCGCCCAACCGCGCGCGGGATGGTGGGCGCTGGTCCTCATCGCCACAAGCCTGGCCTTCTACAGCCACATCCTGGCCGCGTTGCTCCTGCCGGTCGAAGTGCTCTGGTTCGCGCTGCGCGGCTGGTCAAACCGTCGCGCGCGCCGGGGCGCGCTCCTCGTCCTGGCCGGCCTGACGCTGCCCTATCTTCCCCTGGCGCGCTGGCAAATCGCCTACGCCCTCACGCCGCGCGTCACCGGCTACCCGCCCCTTTCCGCCTGGGAGATGGCCGGCATCCTCCTCACCGCGTGGAGCAGCGGCATCACCGGCTGGGCCGCGCTGCCCGCTTTTTTCTTATGGGGTGGATCAGGGCTGCTGGGCCTTGGCGCGCTCTTGCATCAACAAGAAGGGCGTCTGGCTGCGGCCTTAGGGGGATGGGTGGCGGCGCCGTGGCTGAGCCTTGCCCTCATCTCGCTAAGCGGGCCGATTTTTACCGACCGGTATCTGATTTGGGCGATGCCGGGCTTCTACGTGCTGGTAGCCATCGGATTGGACGCGCTGCGCCGCAACTATCCCCGCGTGGAACGGGGCGCGCTGCTGCTGCTGACGCTGCTGAGCCTGGGCAACCTCTATGCACAGGCCCACACACCGCTCAAACCGCGTTTCCGCGAGGCCACGGCCTATGTGCGCAGCCACTATGCGCCGGGGGATGTGTTGCTCTTTCAAATCCCCTACAATCAACACGTGATGCGTTACTACTGGGGGGACGACTTCCCCACCCCCGTGGATGCGCCTTACACCAATTACCGCAATGCGGACGGGACCTACGTTTATGACATGACCTACGTGGACCTGGAACTCCAGCGCGCAGCGCTACGCGGACGGCGCGTCTGGTTCATTGAAAGCGAAGTGCCGCTATGGGACGAGCGCGGCCTGGTGCGCGCGTGGCTGCTGCAACAGGGCACCGTGCTCGATGAGCAAGCCTATTACGGCGTGCGCGTCACCCTGTTCCGCGTTAACCCGTAGCCTCGCGTTAGCCCTCCAGCGCATGCCAGGCGGCAAAACCGCCCTGCAGAATGCGCACCTCCGACCAGCCTGCGCGTTGCAACAGGCTCGCCGCCAGCAGGGAACGCGGCCCCCCGCCGCAATAGAGCGTGAGCGGGACGCGCGGCAGCTCTTCCATCCGCTGCGGAAGACGGATAAGCGGCACCGTCAGCGCGCCGGGAAGGGTGCCCACCGCAACCTCGTCCGGCGTGCGCACATCCACCACCACCGGCGGGGCGGAGGAAACCAGCTCGCGTTGTAAATCTGCCGCGCTCACCAATCCCACCCGCTGTGTGGGCAGGCCAGCCCACACCCATTCATCCATGCCCTCCATGTACCCTATCACCTGATCAAACCCCAGACGCCGCAGAGCTGTAATAGATGGCGTGGGATCGCCATCGCAGATGAGCAAAATCGGGCGCTCTCCATCGAGGAACCAACCCGCCATCATAGGGAGACGGCTCGTTTCCATAGCGAGGGCGCCGGGGACGTGTGCCGCCGCGAAAGGCAGCAGGGCGCGCGTATCAACAAGCTGCGCCTCCTCCATGCGCGCGGCGAATTCGGCAGGCGTCAATAACCTGGGCGTGGGTCCATCCGCCCAATCGGGCGCCTCACCCAGATTCCACGCCTCAACGCGCTGAATGTAGGGGGGATGCGGCATCGGCTGTGCCACCGCCTCCACAAAGGCCGCGCGAGAGGGCAGGCGCAGGCGCGGATTGAGCGCGCGCTCAAGGCCGAGCGTCGTCCAGGGGCGATCCGCAATTGCGCCGCCGCACATCGAACCGGCGCCGTGCGCGGGCCATACGATGACCCCATCGCCCAACGGCAACAGGCGCTCCGTCAAACTGGTGTAGAGCTGCCCGGCCAGGATGGGGGCTTGCTCCGCTCCGAGGAAATCCACACGACCTACCTCATCCGCAAAAAGCGTATCACCGGTAAACACCATCCACGGCTGACCACCAGGGAGTTCCAGAACATAGCTCATCCCGCCGGGCGTGTGACCGGGTGTGCTCAGCGCGCGCAAAGTCAGCCCGCCCAAAGGCCAGGTCTGTCCATCCTGAACGGGTTCGCCGTAACGGTAGGGGAGCTGCGCATCCGCATGCCAGAGTTCCGCCCCGCTGCGGCGCGCCAGCTCGCGCGAGCCGAGGATGAAATCTTCGTGGCGATGCGTCTCCAAAACGGCACGGATGCGCACCCCCATGCGTCGCGCCAGATCGAGATAAACCTCCACATCGCGGCGCGGGTCTATCACCACCGCATCCCAGCCCTCGGAGATAAAGTAAGCATAATGCGCCAGTCCTTCCGAAACGACCTTTTCCAGAAACATGGTATCCTCCCCGTTGATGATGCATTCAGGACAAAGTATGGCATCCCACGTGCATTTGTCAAACCCTTTCAAAACTGGTATAATTTTAACCGTTAACATTCAAGTCCTGTTCCAGAGTGGAACTCAAATCAAGGTGGAGCGCAGCGGTGACAGAGTTAAATGTTTGGCAACATTTTCAGATCACGCCGGGAGATTTGGAATACCTGGCCAATCTCATGATGGAAGAGGAAGTGCCGCGCACGTTGGACGACCTGGCGCGGGCGCTGATTGAGCAACGTCACGCACAGCTCAGTGAGCTGGCGCGCGCGGCGCAGGCGGAACGGCGCATCTACCGTCCCGCGGAGGCCTATCAGGTGGGCGAAAAGGTCCTCTTCCCACACCTGGGCCAACAAGTCGGTGTCGTAGTCGCGGTAAGGCCCGGCAACAATCCTGAATACCCGCCTTTTGAAGTCATTCAGGTGCGCTTTGATGCGGGCGAACTACGTGAATTCGCTGCCAAGCTCCCCCTGGAACACCCTTTAAATCAGGTGACCCACGACGAAAATCTCAACACTTCGCCGGAGGAGGTGTACGCCACCTACGGCGAACTGATCAAAGCGCAACTCCAGCAAACGCTGAGCGCGAACCGCCAATTCGTGGCAGTGGCCGATCAGTGGTTCCTGCGCGAACTGTTGCTGGAAATTGAACCCGCGCAGCTTAACATCGTGGAAGCCATCCTGGATATGGCCGGCGGTGAAGCGCTCCCAACCGAGGCCTTCCTGGAGGAGCTGGAATTGCCGCGCGAAGTGACCCGCGCCCTGCAAATCTTCTCGCTGGAATACGCCTTAGAGCGGGATGAGCGATTCGACGAAGTCGGACCGACGGGCAAAGCCCTGTGGGTGCTGCGGCGCATGGAGCCGGCCTCCGTGCAAGAGGTACCGCCCGCGCTGCGTTATATCCCTATCCCTTACAACCGTGCGCTCCTGCCCCCCGATGCCGCCGCGCTGGAAAAGCAACTGGATGACGAATGGTCCGATGTACCTTTTGACGGTGAGCCGGAACAACCGGTGCAACTGGTCCTCACCGCGCCACACTGGCTGAGCGGCACGTTGCCGCTCACACCACGCCTGGCGCGCCTCTTCCCCACCGCACGCCTGACGGATCACATTCTCTTCACCTTCCGCGACGAACATTCGGGCGAGACTTTCAAAGGCTGGGTCGTGCGCAGTGGACGCTACGTCTCCGGCCTGAAGGATTTCTACGCGCGCTACCAATTTGGCATCGGCGCTTATCTCGAAGTGGCACGCGGTCCGGAAGAAGGCGTGATTACCATCAAGGGGCATCCCATCCGCGGGCGCCGGGGAGACTGGCTGCGCGTGGCGCACATTGAAAACGGACGTATCCTCTTCCGCGAGACCCGCGCGCCCGTCACCTGCGAAACCGACCCGCTGATGAACATTTACGTCAGCGATGCGGAAGCCCTGCGGCAGGCCATGGAAACCTACCGCCGAATCAGCCTGGATGCACTGGTGGATGACTTCTTCACCCAACTGGCTGCACTCAGTCCGCAGCGCATGACTCACGCTGCCACGCTCTACAGCGCCGTGAACCTGGTGTACCGCATCACCCCTGGCCCGCTGCTGGCCCTGTTGGCCGCGAAGCCGCAGCGGTACGCGATGCTGGGCGATCACTACTGGGCATTGAAGGAGTAGCTATGGCAACCCTACCTCCAGTTTCGGCAATCTCAGGCTTCGTCAAACCCACTCTGGACACGCCTTACCATATTGACTATGACTGGTGGGCCAAGAGCGGTTACGACCTGCGCGTCGAGCTGCTCAAGCACATGTGTCCCGAACATCACGCCCTGTATCAACAACAAGGCGGGGAAATGGTGGATGGGATTGACTGGGAAACGGGAGAAGTGCGACGGGTAGACGGCGCGAGCTACGTCATCGCCAAACATTGCAGTCAGCAGCCGGGCTACATCACGCAGGCAGGGACGCTTTTGGAAATGATCTTCCGCGTCTTTCTGAGCAACGGGAACCAACCCCTTTCGGCGCGGGAAATCTCGGCGCTGGTCGGTCAACCCCCGGAGCAAGTGCTGAGCGTCATCAGCCAACAGGGCACCAAGCGCAAGGGCCTGAGTCCCGCAACCAACCATTAAAACCATAGATTTGCCCCCGTGGCGCAACAGGACAGCGCAAGTGCCTTCTAAGCACAAGGTTGTGGGTTCGAGTCCCACCGGGGGTGCAGCCCTCTCACGCAACAGCCCCGTGGCCTTCCGGTCACGGGGCTGCTTTTTGGGCTGATGAGGGTGCACGGTCACGACGCGCTGCGGCGCCTCCCTTCCGCTACAACCCCAGCTCCTCTTCGAGGATTTGGCGCGTCTTCTCCGGTAGCGTACCGCCGCGCTGCGCGCGAAGCCAATCCTTCACTTTGGAAAGGCGCAGCGCAGGCACGGGACTCTCATCCACGTCAAGCTCCACATTCGGATCGGTGAAAACGATGATGCCGCGAACCGGTACCTCCACGCCATCCGGCAAATGCTTCTTCAACCAGGTTTGCATGCGCTCCACATCAATCGCATTATCCACGTCCGGACGGCCCAGCCCTTCCTGCCCGCTCAGGCGCTTGAAAAACTTACCGCGGTCCTGATGATGCCAGCGTCCGTTCGCATACGTGACCTTTCCGCTCAAAGGTTTGGCGGTGATGACCAGCACGCCGCGCGGCTCAATCAGAACGTAGGGTGCCGGGAGATCGTGCAAAATCAGCGCATAGCGGTCATCCAGGCCCTTGAAAGCCTCGGCCAGGCGCGCGTAGGGAGCGGTTTTTTCCCCGTAAAACTCGCTGTAATGCGTGCCCAGCACCGAAAGCAGGAAACCCATCCAGATAACGAAAAGCGTCAATTGAATGTACTGCGGCAATAGCCAGGTCATCACCAACGCGATGAGGGTGAGCGCCAGCCCGGCCAGCGATGCCCACAGGCCCATCCGCGAGCGGCGCCGAATGTAACGGACATCACTGTAAACGCGCATCTTACCCTTCCCAGCGACGCAAAATCAGGCTGGAATTCTGCCCGCCCAGGCCAAATGCATTCTTCATGGCGATGCGCACATCCGCCTTGCGGGCCACGTTGGGCGTGTAATCCAAATCACACTGCGGATCGGGGTTATCCAGGTTGATGGTGGGCGTGATGATGCCCTCGACCAGCGTCATCACCGTGATGGCGGTCTCGATAGCACCCGCCGCCCCCATCGTGTGCCCAACCATGGATTTGGTGGAGCTGAGGGCAAGTTTATAAGCGTGCGCCCCAAACACCCCCTTGACGGCAATCGTTTCAATGGGATCGCCCAACGGCGTCCCCGTACCGTGCGTGTTGATGTAGTCCACCTCCTCCGGCTTGATTCCCGCATCCTCCAAAGCCCAACGCATGGCGCGTTGTGCCCCGCGTCCTTCCGGATCGGGCTGCGCGATGTGGTACGCATCCAGCGAGCTGGCATGACCCAACACTTCAGCGTAAATGTGCGCTCCGCGCGCCAGCGCGTGCTCCAGACTCTCCAGGACCAGCACACCGGCGCCCTCGGCAAACACAAAGCCGTCGCGGTCGCGGTCAAAGGGGCGGCTCGCGCGTTCCGGTTCATCATTGCGGGTGGACATGGCGCGCATGGCACAGAAAGCGCCGATGGCGATATCATACACCAGGGCTTCCGTACCGCCGGCCAGCATCATATCCGCGCGCCCGTGGCGGATGAACTCCGCCGCCTCGCCGATGGCCTGTGTCCCCGTGGCACAGGCGGCCACCGGTGCAATAACCGCGCCTTGCGCCCCGGCGTACATGCTCACGTGATACGTGGGAATGTTAGGAATCGAAGCCGTCAAAGCAAAAGGACTGACGGCGCTCAGGCCCTTCTCCCAATACGCGCGCGCCTGATTGCAGGTCCACTCCATGCCGCCCATCCCCACACCGACCGCCACACCGACGCGCTCCGGATCAGGCAGCGGCAGCGTCACGTTCGCATCGGCCAGGGCCTGCTGTGCTGCCGCAACGGCAATCTGCGAGCAACGCGCCATACGCCGCGCCTCTTTTACCGGCATATAATTGGCGGGATTGAAACCCTTCAATTCACCGGCAATCTGCGTGGTCATCGGTGTAGGATCGAACTGTGTGATGCGGGTAATGCCCGACTTGCCGGCCTTTGCGTTCTCCCAGGTTTCGGCCAGAGTCAGGCCCAAAGGGGTGAGCACCCCCATGCCGGTGATGACAACTCGTCTTCGCTCAGACATAAAATTCACGCCTCCTTCTTTCCCCAGATAGCTAAACCTTCTTTGATGGTGGGCACAACCTGCCCGGCCACAGCCTCGCGCGCACGGGCAATCGCGTTTTTGATGGCTTTGGCGTTCGAGCGCCCGTGACCAATAATAACAACCCCATCTACCCCTAAGAGTAACGCCCCGCCGTACTCGAAGGGATCAAGCCGACGCGCGATGCGCTTCAGAGAGGGCGTAAGCAACAGCAGTCCCGGCAAACTGAGCAGCAATCCCGGCAGGGCCAACACCAGGCCAAGCTTACCGGTTGGTGCATCCCAGAACTCACGCTTGAGCAGACGCCTGGTGAAAGAGGCCACCGTCTCCGAACCTTTCAGCAGAATATTGCCGGTAAAGCCATCCGTGACCACAACATCCGCCGCGCCCTTGCTCACCTCTTTAGGCTCGACATTGCCCACAAAATTCAAATCACTCTGCTTGAGCAGCGCGAAAGCATCACGCAGCACCATCGTGCCCTTTTCCTCTTCCTCGCCGTTGGCCAACAACCCCACGCGCGGACGGGTAATCCCCAGCACCCGCTCAGCGTAGATGCTGCCCATGCGCGCGAACTGCATGAGCATCGTCGCGTCGCAATCCGCGGTAGCCCCCACATCCAGCAAGAGCACCTTCTGGAAAGCCACCGGGAAAATCGTTGCCAGCGCCGGGCGTTCAATGCGCTGTCCATTGGGCAGGCGGATGCGGCCCAAATCAAACAGCGCCGAAGAAAGGCAAGCGATGGTATTCCCCGCCGAGACGAAAGCATCCGCCTCGCCGTTCTTGACCAGGCGCATCGCCACACGGATGGAGGCCTCTTTTTTGGCCTTCACGGCGTTGGAATGTTCATCCATGCCAATGACTTCGGGCGCGTGCACAATGCGCAAATTGAGACCATCAGTCTTAAAGCGCGCCAGCTCGCGCCGAATCTCGTCCTCCGGCCCCACAAGGATGATTTCATCCCCCCAGGCGCGCGCCGCCAGCACCGCCCCCTCAATATCGGGCAGTGGGCGATCATCTGAACCAAACGCATCTACGGCAATTCGCATACCTCACCCCCCGTTGTGTCGTCATCAAAAAATGTAACGGCTTACCTTCAGCACCAGTAGCCATTGAAATCACCGCTGGCGCGATTTGAACCGCAGGTTTGGATAGGGTATCCGATGATTTCAACACCCTGTGGGTGGGCCAGGGCAGTGCCTTCGCCCGCCCTTGCACGCAACCCAGCAAGCTGAGCAGTGATAAAAAACTTGAGTCCCTGCTCGTGGCTTCCCCCGTCGCCGCAAACCCCGGTGTGCGCACGGAAAGAGCCATGCTTATCCCGAAAAAGAGTCCCCCTCACCAGGGCGGTTCTTCAAAAACCGGCACCGAGCTGCCCGGCAGGTCATCATCAGCCCTTGACGTGGGTATCGCGAGCGGTTCACCCGCCAGCCACTGCTCCGCGATGCGCGGCAGCGCCTCTGCCGTACCCTGATAGACCGTCGGCTCCGGCAGGGAGCGCAGGAAGCGCGCCCCGTAGCCCTTGGTCACAAGGCGTTTATCCAGCACCACGACAATGCCGCGGTCCGTCTGCGTGCGGATGAGACGCCCAAACCCCTGCATGAAGCGCAACGCCGCTTCGGGCACCATGTACTCGTTAAAGGGGTCACGGTAGGACTCCCCCCGCGCCGCAACGACGGGGTCATTCGGCACGTCGAAGGGCAGGCGTGTGATGACCAGACATGAAAGCGCCTCACCCGGCACGTCCACCCCTTCCCAGAAGGAGCGCGTTCCCAGGAGCACGGTGCGCTGCCCATGGCGGAAATTATCCAGCAGTTGCGCGCGCGAGCTGCCGCTCCCCTGCGCAAGCACGGTGATACCCAATCGGCTCAACGGGCCGGTGATGGCGCGCGCCGTATTCTGCAATTGCGCGTAAGAGGTGAAGAGCGCCAGAGCGCGCCCGCCGGTTGCCTCAAACAGGCGCGTCAATACCTGCTCCACCGCGCGCTGATAACCCGGCGATTCCGGTTCGGGGATGTCCTTCACGATATACAGCAACGCCGCAGCGCGATAATTGAAGGGGGAGCCGACAGCCGCGGTCAAGGCGTCCCGCGCGGCCAGCCGTTGTTGCAGGTACTCGAAATCGCCCCCGATGCGCAGCGTGGCCGAAGTCACCACCACCGAACGCTTGCGCTTCCACACATGTTCCTGCAGCAGCGGTCCCACGTGCAACGGTGTGATGTGAACGATCAGCGTCTCGGCCTTACGGTCCAACTCCAGCCAGTAAATCGCATTGTCGGCGGGTTGACGGATGAAACTGTCCAGCGCCGTGATCGCCCCATCCAGACGCTCGTGCAGGTTATGCAGGCGGAACAGCAGGCTCTCCAGCTCCGGGGCCACATCTACCGTGAGATCAGCCAGCACCCGGTTCAGGGTGGCGAGCAGCTCGATCAGTTGCAAAGCGGAGGGGCGCACCCCTTGCCAGCGTCGCGCCACCTCCTGCCATTCGGCCTGCTCGCGCAGTGCGGCGGTCAGGCGCAGGCGCAAATTGTAACCGTTCGCAGGCGGAGCAACGTTCTCCAGGTAACGTTGCAGGCTATTGAAGATGTCCTCCAAACGCCAGCCTACAGCATCGGCAATCTGTGCGCACTCCATCAGCAAGGCGCTGAAGGACATCGCCTCCTGCCCTTTCAGCACCGCGCCAACCTGCGTTTGCAGCTCGTCAAGCAAGGCGGGCGCGTGTCCCCCACCCTGCAACAACTCCTCCAGCAGGCGGCGCACCGTCCAGCGGTTCACTTCGACACTCAAGGCATCCGTCACGGCGGCCTCTAAGTGATGGCCCTCATCCACCACCAACATGCTGTACTCCGGCAGGACGCGGTTTTCGGTGGCGACATCCGCCAGGAGAAGCGCGTGATTGACGATGATGATATGGGAACCTTCAGCACGGGCGCGCGCACGGTAGAAGAAGCAGGTATCATCCGCGAAAAAGGGACACCGTGAAGGATCACAGTTTTCCTTGCTCGCGGCCAGCGTTTGCCAGACGGCACGTTCCGCCGCCGTGGGCAGGAACAGCGCGTCACCGTCCCCATCCAGCGTATTCGGTAACCACAGCAAAATCTTGGCCAGGACGCGCATCTCCTCAACGCTGACCGGTCCGCGCTGACGCAGCAACTGCAACTGCCGACGGCACAGGTAATGATTGCGTCCCTTGAGCAGAACAGCCTCAAAAGGCTCCGACAAACTGCGCCTGAGGAGCGGCAAGTCTTTGGTCATCAACTGCTCTTGCAGATTGATGGTGTTGGTGGAAATGACGACGTGATCCTGATGCCGCACAGCCCAGAGCACGGCAGGCAGCAGGTAAGCCAGGGACTTGCCTGTGCCTGTGCCCGCTTCCACAAACAAATGGTTGCCGGCATTGAAGGCATCCGCAACGATGTGCATCATTTCCAACTGTTGATTGCGGAATTCATAAGCGGGGAGTTGCTGCGCAATTGGGCCATCAGGCTCCAGCAGACGGGTCAACTCGTCCAGGTCGAGCGGTTGCACGTCCTCGCGCGGAGAAAGCGGAGGCGGGAGCGGCTCAAAGAAAAGCGGCCCGGCAGCGTCCCCTCCCCGCCGCGCGGCCAATTGCGCGCCGATGCTACTTTGAAAGGAGCTACTACGCGCGCGGCTCGCATCCTGGAAAAAGAGCGTGGGTTCCCAGTTGGACCACTGACCGAGGCGCACAATTTCCTGCAAGACTTCGCGCGGAAGTTGCATGGCACGCTCCAGCAAAGCCTCAAAGAGCGCGCGCGCCATCCGCGCATCGTCCAGAGCGCGGTGGGTCTGCGTTGGCAAATCGAGCCGGAGCACGCGCACGAGATTCTCCAGGGTGTAGCGCCCGGCGTGCGGCACGAGGACGCTCGCCAGCTCGAAAGTGTCAATGGCGGTCTGTCCCACCAGGACGTTATGCCGCTGCAAGAAGGCCAAATCGAAACCGATATTATGCCCCACCACCGGCTCGCGGCCCACGAAGCGCTGCAACTCGGCCAGCGCCGCGCGGAGCGAGGGCGCGTCAGCCACATCGCTGTTACGGATACCGGTGAGTTCGGTGATGTAAGGGGGGATGGAGCGGCCCGGATTGACAAAGGTGCTGTAAGTTTCAAGCTCGCGTCCGTCACGGAAACGCACCGCGCCGATTTCGATAATCGCATCGCGTTCCGGATCCAACCCCGTGGTTTCCAAATCTAAAGCGACATAAATCCGACCCATGATTGACTCCCTGCCAAAGTGGGGTACATTATACCTTGTTCGCACGGAATTGAGAAGTTGGCATATCCCCAGGCTCCGCCTGGACTGGACTGTACCCCCAGGCTCTGCCTGGGCTGAGGTGTACCCCCAGGCTTTGCCTGGGCTGGATTGTATCCCCAGGCTTTGCCTGGGCTGGATTGTATCCCCAGGCTCCGCCTGGGCTGAGGTGTATCCCCAGGCTCTGCCCGGGGATGCCAGCCAAAGGCTGGCGATACAGGGTGTACCCCCAGGCTCTGCCTGGAGATGCCAGCCAAAGGCTGGCGATACAGGGTGTACCCCCAGGCTCCGCCTGGGCTGAGGTGTACCCCCAGGCTCTGCCCGGGGATGCCAACCGAAGGCTGGCGATACAGGGCGTACCTACCTGACAAAGGAGCATGATCATGTTACGACGTATCCTCGGATTTAGTGTACTGTTTATCTTCACCCTGGCGTGCGCGCTGGTAAAACCCTCCACGCCCACCCCCACCCTGCCGTCTCCCACCGCCACGCAGGAAACGCCAACCGGCGAGGTGCCCAATCCGGCTTCGGCGCACTGCCTTGAGCAGGGCGGGGTGTTGGAGCTAAGACAGGAACAGGGCGGCGTAGTGGGCTACTGCCGTTTTGCGGACGGTTCCGTATGTGAGGAGTGGGCCTACTACCGTGGGGAATGCAAACCCGGCGCTGCCGTCACCCCGGAGGCGTGGGTTACACCCCCCGCAGAAGCCGTGCAAGGCCTGCTCGATGCCGTTGCCGCCTCTCAGCCGGCACAGGCGTTTGATTGCGGCTATCGCGTCCTGCCACTTTTAGCCCCGCCCGATCAAGCGCCTCTGTGGGCTGTTTATAGCTGCGGCATGGTGAACTGGCAGCTCGACCCTGCACCAACGCACTTTCTCGCCATCTACACCCTGCGCGACCGCGTCTGGACGGAGCTGGCACGCATGACCTTCAACGATGAGGTGATGTTCGACTTCATCCCGCCCGATGGCAGCGTGCAGCAGGTCGCCCTGGACCCGGAGCACGTCTGCATCGAGATGAACGGTGGCGTGGGGGCGCACGGCGGTAGCTACGCCATCCTGCGCTTTGACGGGCAAAAGCTGGAAACGCTCATCAGTAACGGCGCTGACTCCATGGGAGCCGGGTACACCACCGACCTCAATCAGGATGGGCAGCTCGATGTCGTGCTGGATTGGACCAATGCCTATGTCTTCTGTTACGCCTGCGGCGTGCGGCAGGTGGTCTATGGCGTCTACACATGGGACAGGAATGCACAAACCCTGCGCAAAATCACGCTCAACCCCCTTGGTGCGGACTACCCCGAAGCGCTGCGTCAGCAGGTGAACGAAGCTATCACCCTGGCGAAGGCCGGCCTGTGGCGCGACGCGCAGGCGCTCATCGGCGAGTTGCTCACCACTCCACCCACCCTGTCCCCCGCCCAACTGGAGGAGCTGGGTTGGATACGGGCCTACATTGACCTGTACGCGCAAGGCAAGGCGCGGGCGGTCACCGAAAGCGGCTATCCTTTGCTGCAGAACGTTTATTACGGGGATTACGACGCAGCGGTGGCGCTCATGCGCAGCTACACGCCGCAGCAAATTTTTGATGTGAACGGACCGCTTATTGCGGGCACGCCGGTAGAAATGTCGCTCGAAATCTTAGCGGCAGAAGTGACGGAAAGCGTCAACGCAGCGTTACAGGTGCGCCCCGACCTCGCGGCGGCCTATTTCCTGCGCGGCTGGGTCACGTACCTGACCAATCCGCAAAGCAGCGCGGCACGGGAAGATGTGGCACGCGCGGCGCAACTCGCGCCATCCGACCCTTTGTACCTGGCCTGCGCAAATTACCTCCGGTAGGGGGATGCCTCGCGCGTCCCCGGTGGGGATGCCTTGCGCATCCCCCAGCTCCGGTAGGGGGGACACCTCGTGCGTCCCCTGGCCGTTGCGGACAATGAACCATCCATCGTGAGCTATGCCCTATCTTTTACTTCAGGAGGAAAGCATGAGCAATCGTTTCACCCTGGCGGAGTTAGTGCCGCAAGCCCTGGATTCTGCCGATCACTTCAACGATTGGTACTTCACGGCGCACTTTGAGCATCAGGGACGCCCGCACGCGCTTAAACTTTCCATCACGGAAGGTACCCTGTTGGGGCAGATGACCGGTCTGACCGTTTCGCGGGAGCCGTTGCACCTGCGGGAAGAGGACGATGCCACCGTGTTGCTGCCGCCACAAGGACAAGACATCCTGATTGAAGAGCAGGATGAACCCATGACCTGGGAGCAGGAAGGCGACGAAGTGCGCGTGCAGATGGGCAGCCTGACCGCGCTCTGCCGTCCGGATATGCAGCGCATCATCGCGCGCCATGGGCGCATTCAGGCCGACCTCACTTACGTTCCGCGTGGCCCCATCCTGCACTGGCAACACGCTGCAGGCGCTGTATGTCAGGTGACCGAAATCACGCGCGTTTCGGGGTCGGAATCCATGTCCGAGGTGCACGGTACGCTGACCGTGGACGGGGAGACCATTCCCGTGCACGGGCGCGGCGTGTTTGAACACGTCTGGTTCAGCGCCTTGAATTTCTTTGAAATCCGCCACATGAACTGGCTCTATGCGCACTTTGACGAGCTTTACCTCTACCTGTGCCATTGCGAATCGGTCACGAGTGAAAGCCGCCCCTTCCACTTTGAGACGGGAGAGATGGTGCTCTCGCTCAATGGACAGCAGTGGCTTCCGGTGACAAGCCTGGAATTCGAGCCGATGGCCTGGGTGTATCTGCAAGCGGCGCGACGCTTCGTCCCCTACGAGCAGCAGGTTGTGGCCCACACCGAAGGGGGTACGTTACGCCTCACCATCCGCATGGCCCACTATCCGCTGATGATTCACGGCGGCGCGGTCCGCTTAGAAGGCCTGACGGTGGATCGCGTCCCCGGCTGGCAATCGCTGTTCTACGATGCGCCCGTGACCGTGGAAGGGAGCTTCAAAACGCCGGACGGGCGCCGCATCCCCCTCACCCATGGAGTAGGCATCAACGAACTCATCCGCATCAGTGCGCTATAGGAGGAAATCATGGTCGAACAAGAACGTCTCATGGCTGCGTTTGAAAAAATTCGCGAGCGCATGCTCAACGCGGACGGCACCCCCGTCCTGCCGGACTGGACGCGGCAGATTCAGTTCCACTTTCCCGATGTGCAGCAGTATTGGCTGCTCGACGTGGTCAACGGATTGCCGCAGCATCTCGTCCAGCAGGATGAAGAGGCGGAGGCGGATGTGCGCATTAGCATGAGTTCCGATACTTTCGTTAAGCTGATGGAACGTTCGCTCAGCGGCTTTGTCGCCATGACGCGCGGCCTCATCAAGATTAAGGCTTCGATGGCCGACATGCGCCGGATGCAGGTCTTCATGTAACCTGCGCCGTCGGAAAGGGGGGAAAAGGTATGACACCGCAAACCGTGTATGAGATCATCGGCTACGCCGCTTCGGTGGTGATAGCGATTTCGCTCACCATGCGCTCGGTGCTACGCCTGCGCCTTTTGAACCTGATTGGCGCAGCGATTTTCACGCTCTACGGGATACTCATCAAAGCTTATCCTGTAGCCGCGCTCAACGGTTTTATCGTGGTGGTGGATTTCTACTACTTGATGCAGATGCTGCGCACCAAGGAGTACTTCTCGCTGCTGGAGATGGCGCCGAACTCGCGGTTTGCGCAATACTTTCTCAACTTCCACCGTGCTGAAATCGCGCGTTTCTTCCCTGATTTTGTGTATGAGGACAGGCCCGATCGCATTGCCTTCTTCGTGTTGCGCGATATGGTGCCCGCAGGCCTCTTCGTGGCGCGCAACCGCGGGGACGGGACGGCGGAGGTGCTGCTGGACTTCGTCGCGCCGGGCTACCGCGATTTGCAGGTGGCACGCTTTGTGTACGTCGAGCACGCCCACCTGTTCCGCGAGCGCGGGATTCACTACCTGGAAGCAAGCACAGCCCATCCTGAGCACATGCGTTATTTAGAGCGCATCGGGTTCCGCTATGTGCAAGATACGGAAAAAGGGAAAAAGCTGTACCGCATGACCCTTATCTAAGGCTTGGTGCAACGTAACGGCCTAAGCCCAGCAACAGAAGAGCAATTGAAATCGCCGCTGGCGCGATGCTAACCACCAGCCCGGATAAGGCTATCGAGGGCTGCGACATCCTCAGGGGTGGGCGACGGCAATGCCTTCGCCCACCCTTACCCCGCCTGAATGTTCTTTTAGCCATAGATCAGGATTAATCCTATGCCACGATGTTTCATTAATCAGGCACACTGAACAGCAACGGTGCCACTTTGATTACGCCTTAACCAAAGTTCCACGCCGGCGAAGTAAAGCCCGCTCAGGCGCCGCAATACCGTCGCCTGAGCGGTGTCCACTCCCAACTACAACTTGCGCGCCCGCCCCCGCCCGAAACCCCAAAGGAAGCACCCCACAGGAATAAATGCCTGGCGAAAGGCCCACCAGAGGTGATTTCAGTCGCCCATCAACAACGGAATGGTAAGCCACAATCAAGTAAGGAAGGAGCCTTCCATCCCCGCGCGCTCAGGCAAAGCCCATCAGCAAAAGCTCAGGCAGGTCAAACAAAGCGGCCTCCCTGGCCGGGTTTAGTGTCTTTTTGCCATCGAAGTTTAGCCGCTTGACAGTACACAGCCGCCCATGGCGTGACTATAATGCAGGTGGAAGGGTTGGGGCGTTTTGCAAGAGCAGGTTTTGGGAAGCTGAATGAACCTGCATATCTCACCAGGGCTGGCGTGCCCTATGCCAAACCTGAAGCAACTCAAGCCGACAAAGCCGATTGCGCGAGCGTTATGATCGCAGACAGGAAGGAGCTGGTATGGACGATTTCCGGATTCGTAAACACCCCATTTTACCGATTGAAGAACGCGAAAGTATTACCTTCACGTGGGAGGGGCAGGAGCTGCGCGCTTATAAAGGCGAGATGATTGCTTCCGCCCTCTATGCCAACGGCATCCGCACTTTCGGGCATCATCCCAAAGATGGCGCGCCGCAAGGTATTTTCTGCGCCAACGGGCAGTGCGCGCAATGTCTCGTGATTGCCGACGGTAAACCGGTCAAGGCGTGCATGACGCCGGTCACAGCGGGGATGCAGGTCATGCCGTTGAACGGGCTGCCCGTGCTACCGAAAGTGGAAGGCGTGCCGGAGTTACGCCCCATCGAAACGTTGGAGGTGCCCGTGCTCATCCTTGGCGGTGGGCCGGCGGGGCTTTCCGCTGCCATTCAGCTCGGTCAGCGTGGCGTGCGCTGCCTGCTGGTGGATGATAAGCACCGGCTGGGTGGGAAGCTGGTGTTGCAGACGCATCGCTTCTTCGGCTCCATCAACGCCGTCTACGCCGGTACGCGCGGCATTGACATCGCCACGCGCCTGGAAAACGAGGTGCGCCGCTACCCCACGGTGGACATCTGGTTGAACAGCACGGCGTTAGCGGTCTTCAGCGATCAGAAGGTCGGCGTCCTCACGCCACAGGGTTATGTGCTGGTCAAGCCACAGGTGCTGCTGGTCGCCACCGGCGCGCGGGAAAAGTCCCTCGTCTTCAAGGGCAACACGTTGCCTGGCGTGTATGGCGCGGGCGCGTTCCAGACCCTGGTCAACCGCGATCTGGTGCGTTCGGCTCAGCGGTTGTTCATCGTCGGCGGCGGCAACGTGGGCCTGATTGCCGGCTATCATGCCCTGCAAGCCGGCATCGAGGTGGTCGGGCTGGTGGAGGCGCTGCCCGAATGCGGTGGCTACAAGGTGCACAAAGATAAACTCGTGCGCATGGGCGTCCCCATCTACACGCGACACACCATCCTGCAGGCCCATGGCACGACGCAGGTGGAAGCGGTGACGCTTGCCCAACTGGATGACGATTGGAAACCCATCCCCGGCACGGAAAAGACATTCGCCTGCGATACGGTGCTCATCGCCGTGGGGCTGGATCCGGTGAACGAGTTTACACTCAAGGCGCAGGAGTACGGCATGACGGTTTTCGACGCGGGGGATGCGCAGGAAATCGCCGAAGCTTCGGCAGCCATGTTCGCGGGCAAAATCCGCGGCCTGGAAATCGCGCGCCTGCTCGGCGTGACCGATGAGGCCGTGCCACAGGACTGGTATCGCACCGCGGACATCCTCAAATCCCATCCCGGCGCCACCTACCCGGAGCGCATTCCGGAGCAGGAAGAAGGCGTGTTCCCCGTCTTCCACTGCGCACAGGAAATCCCCTGCAATCCCTGCACCTCGGTTTGTCCACAACAGCTTATTCACATTGACGAAGAAGACATCCGCCACGTACCGGAATACCTGGGCGTGCAGACCGGACGTACCTGCATCGGGTGTGAGAAGTGCGTGGTGGTTTGTCCGGGCCTGGCGATTACCCTGGTGGACTACCGCAAGGACGCGGAGCAGCCCATCGTCACTATTCCCTATGAGTTCAGCGAGGCATTGGAAGCGGGGGAACGGGTGACGGTGCTCGATACGCGCGGCGAGGTGCTGGGTGAAGCGGAGGTGGTGAGCGTGCGCACGGCGCGCGTCAATGACCGCACGCGCCTGGTGAAGGTGCGCGCGCCCAAAGCAATTGCCAAACGCATCGCCGGGATCCGCATCCAACAACCCTGGGTGAGCGCGCCCATGGAAGAGGCGGCGCGCATCCCCGTACCCGACGAGGAGATTGTGTGCCGCTGCGAACGGGTGACGGCGGGCGAGCTGCGCGCCCTCATCCGCAAAGGCTACCGCGACTTGAACGAGATTAAGGCGGTGACGCGCGCCATGATGGGATCGTGCGGCGGTAAAACCTGCACAAACCTCATCCTGCGCCTGTTCCGCGAGGAAGGGGTGCCGCTGAGTGAGGTGACGGCGAATATCAAACGTCCGCTGTTCGTCGAGGTGCCGCTGGGAGTGTTTGCGGGCTGGCCACAAGAGGATGCGGAGCAGGAGGCGTAACATGACGAGTTATGACGTGATCATTATCGGAGCGGGGAGTGTGGGCACGCCGGCGGCCTGGGCGATGGCACGCGCTGGCTTGAAGGTGCTGGTGCTGGAGCGCTTCCCCAGTCAGGGACAGGGGTCGAATAAGGCGGCCATCGGCGGCATCCGCGCCACGCACTCGGACCCGGCCAAGATTCGCATTTGCCTGCGCTCGCTGGAGATTGTGCGCCACTGGCAGGAGACTTACGGCCACAACATCGAATGGAGTCAGGGCGGGTATTGCTTTGTGGCTTATCGCGAGCAGGAGGAAAAGGCTTTCAAGGCGCTGCTGGTCAAGCAAAAACAGTACGGCCTGAATATTGACTGGTACGACCGCGACGCGCTGCTGGACATCGTGCCCGATCTCAATCCGGATGGCCTGATCGGCGGGACGTTTTCGCCGGAAGACGGCCATTGTTCGACGTTGTTGTTGGGCCACGCGCTGTACGATGAGGCGAAGCGCGCGGGCGCGCAGTTCCGTTTTAACGAGCAGGTGACGGCCATCACCACGGAAGCGGGCCGGGTGACGGGGGTACGGACGGATAAGGGCGAGTATGCGGCACCGGTGGTGGTGAACGCGGCGGGGGCCTGGGCACGCGACATCGGCGCGTTGCTCGGCTTCGCTCATCCCGTGACCCCCGATTCCCACGAGGGTGGGATTACCGAGCCGGTGGCGCACTTCCTCGGTCCGATGGTGGTGGATATTCGGCCCGCGCCCGGTTCGGCTAATTATTACTTTTTCCAGCTGCACAGCGGACAAGTCGTGTTCTGCATCACGCCGCAACCCAATATCTGGGGCTTTGATCGGCGCGAGACAAGCGAGTTCTTGCCGATGGTGGCGCGGCGCATGGTCAATCTGGTGCCGCGCCTGGCCAATATCCGCGTGCGGCGCACCTGGCGCGGGTTGTATCCCATGACGCCAGACGGTTCGCCCATCGTGGGCTGGATGCGCGAGGTGGAAGGGTATCTGGTGGCTATCGGTATGTGCGGACAGGGTTTCATGCTGGGGCCTGGCCTGGGCGAGCTGCTGGCGCGCATGGTCACGCACAGCACGACACCGGAGGATGAGGATACGCTGCGCATCCTTTCGCCGTACCGCGAGTTCAAGGGTGCGGAGATGCTGAAGTAAAGGCATCGGTCCCAAGCAATGGTATGCGGCCTTCCCTGAGAGACGCGAGCGCGAGCGCGTCTCTCAGGGAGCGTCCACCTGGAGCTTTGATGGGGGGTAAGTGCAAACGGGAGGTGGATGGGCCTATCCTCATCGCCCACCCCGCGCCGCGACTTCACGGCAGCGCGTATCGAGAGCGTGAAGTTACGGTTATTCGCTGCTGCGGTAAAAGTCGCCCTCGTTCTGAATGACTCACTTGACAATTTATAAGAAAAATTTAAAATATTCAAACTATTGCATATCCTTAACGTGCAGGAGTCCATGAGCGACACAGAAGCTTTAGCCGAGCTGTTCAAAGCCTTGAGTCATCCCAAACGCCTGGAGATTCTTCATTTGCTCCGCGGGCGCGAAATGACCGTGTACGAAATCATGGAGGCGCTCGATCTGCGTCAGGCCTACGTCTCGCAACAGTTGATGATTCTGCGAGAGAACGGGCTGGTGTGTTATCGCAAAGAGGGCTGGAACGTCCTCTACCGCATCGCGCAAAATGACCTTTACACCTTGCTTGAAGCCGCGGAAGCGATTCACAGCAAGCTGGGGGTTTGCGCCGTCTCCCCGGAAGAATGCCTGCCGAGTAGCTACACCTGCCGTAATCGTCCCTGTCGAAAGAAAGGGAGGAGGCAGTCCACGCTTTTACCTAAAACCATGCATGAAAGGAAACTGAACTCCAGGTAAACGGGAAATGAGTGATCACGTCATTTCACCTGAACGCTATCGCCGTCTGGGCCTGGCCCTGGGCCTGACGGGCCTTATCCTGATAGCGGAAATCATCGGCGGATTGTGGACGGGAAGCCTGGCTTTGCTGGCGGATGCAGGCCACGTCTTGACCGATGCGCTGGCGCTGGCCCTGAGCTACCTGGCTGTGCGTGCCGCATCCCGTCCGGCGGATGCCAACCACACCTACGGTTATCATCGTCTACAAATTTTAGCCGCGCTCATTAACGGCATGACGCTGGTACTGATTGGCATCGAGATTATGCACGAGGCCTGGGCGCGCTGGCAAACGCCGCGCCCCATCGCAGCCGGGCCCATGCTCCTCATTGCGTTCATCGGATTGGTCGTCAATGGGCTGGTGGCCTTCATCCTGCACGAACACGACCACGACGATGTGAACGCGCGCGCGGCTTACCTGCATGTGTTGGGGGACAGCCTGGCCTCGGTGGGCGTGATTGGTGCGGGCGTCGTGATCCTGTTCACGGGATGGTTTTGGCTTGACCCGCTGGTCAGTGTGCTGATTGCGCTGCTCATCCTGGTGAGCGCGGGGCGCGTGCTGCGGGATACCGTGCATATCCTGGTAGAAGGAACGCCGGAAGGCGTGAGCGCGACGGACGTTATCGCCACCCTGCAGTCCGTGCCGGGCGTGCAGGCGGTGCACGACGTGCACATCTGGACCATCGGGCCGGGCTATACGGCACTGAGCGCGCATGTGGTGCTGAACGATCAGGCCCTCAGCGCCACGGCGCAGGTCATGGATGCGCTTAAAGCGGCGTTGCGCGCGCGTTTCGCCATCGAACACACGACCATTCAGTTTGAGTGTGCGGAATGCGGCGCCGCGGGCTTCTGCCTGCCCAGCCCATTCGCCGTAACCGAGACCCACCACGAAGAGCACGGCGTTTGACAAATTTCAGGGCTGTGGTATTATTCACGCCGTCAAGGGGGCGTGGTGTAGTGGCCTAACATGCGGCCCTGTCAAGGCCGAGATCGCGGGTTCAAATCCCGTCGCTCCCGCAACCGCCATCCCATAAGGGATGGCGGTTTTTGTTTGCACGCCCCCGGCCCCATTGACCTGCGCTGGTTTCATGCTACACTTTAGTAAGCTCGCTTGACTTCCTACTCTAGCCTGACGGTCGTCTCGACGAGAATGGGAGACGGGGACAATCTTCTTGTTAACAAACAACCATCATGGTTGCAAAGCAGATATGAAACAAAATCTCCTGAACAGAGGATGGGTTTGGGTCGCGGCCTTGATGATGGACATAAAACTCTCAACCGTCCTTGCCATCCAGGGTAGCCAACCTGCCATAGCGGCCACCCTGGCGGGCGAGAAGGCGATCTTGCAAAAGGCACACAACGAGCCGTGCCTGAATGCACGCATCCGCAACCCGCACACCGGAAAATGGGCCTCCCTCACAGCTTTTTACGCCCCACATGAGACAGAGAAAAAAGGCAGGCTATGAACGGTTTCTACATTAGCCCGTGGGTCATCAGTGAACTGGTTTTCTTTATCCTGGCCCTGTCCATGACGGTGTATTTGCTGCGCGTCAAAAACAAGACGTTTTCAACCCGCTGGCTAACTGGTTACGCAGCCGCCATAACCCTGACGGTTCTGGTATTTATGTTAATGTACTTATCCCCTCTCAACTCCTTGAACTACGGATTCTATTTGTGTAGCTACATTCCCGGTCAGATAAGCATCCTCTTGATGCTGCAATTCGCCTATCATTTTCCCGTTTTAGCACCCCATCAGCGCTCTGAGGCGCGTCTGGCGCTTTGGGTCACAATAGGATTGACCCTGTTCATAACGGGGGAGACGGTATATCTGCTGCTTTTCCCCGCGGTATATTACGAGCTACAACCAGAAAATATCTGGGATACGCTGACGATGCTGCAATATCTGTGGATTATGGGAGTTCTGTTGCGTCGAACGGTAGAACTCTCTGAGGCACAGGCACGGCAGGGTTGGGTGCGTGCTTTGTGGCGCCCGCAAGGAAAAGCGAGTCGGGCAGTGCGCGCGTATGCGCTGGCGACCAGTGTGTTGTTCTGGATAAACCTTCTCCTGTTCATCGGCAACAATCAGAATTTCGACCTGGTAACCCTGATTGGACAGTTGGTTCTATTCCTGGCTTTCATGCTGGTCTACCTCACGTACACGCCGGAACAGACGACCATTCTGGTTAAAATGGTAGGGATAACGCTCGTCACAACGTTGGAAATCTTGAGTGTCGTGGGGGTAATTTTCTGGTCCTTTCTGCTTGAAGCGCACGCGGCGCAAACCACTTTCCAGGACCCGCAAGCGTTGCGTTTTCAGCCTGACGCTGCGGGCAGTTACGACATCACCTTCATCCCGGTACACTTTGATGCGGAGTTGGGCGCGCCGTTAGCCGTACCGGAAGATGGCAGCGTGCCGGTGGCGCTGGATTTTCCTTTTCCCCTATACGGGCGGGAATGGACCACCCTGTATGTGGCTGACAATGGTGTCATCACCTTCGGCGCGCCTTTCAATGCTGTGTTGTTGTCGCGCGGTGCGCAACCGGCCATCGTCCCCTTGCTGGCAGATTTCATCGTCGCGGAGGACAACCCGATATGGTTTAAAGCGCAGGCGGAAACGGCCACGATCACCTGGAACAGCATCGCGGAGTATCAGAACCCAACCCGCCGCAATACCTTGCAGGTTGTCCTGCGTGCTGACGGGTCATTCGACATGATTTACTACGGGGTGGCTTCCGTCCACACTTATTATGCAGCCAATACGCTGTGGGATGCCCGGTTACGCGGCGTTTTTTCCGGCGAACCGAGGCAGCCCATTGCCGAAATCAGTCTGGCCGACGGCCAACCCTATCACGGCACGGCACCCGGCGGGATTGTCGAGCCGTACTATGCGCAGTATCGCCGTTATATGCACACGCGGATGCGTCCCCTGGTAGGGCTGATTGGCATCGCCTCCGGGATTATTCTCGTAGCGTTCCCACTGCTGTTCCGCACAATTCTGATCAAACCGCTGGATGCGCTGGTCGCAGCGACGCAACAAATCAACACGGGTGACCTGAGTGTGACGGTGACGCCTCATTTTAACGACGAAATCGGCTTTTTGGCCCACTCCTTCAACGCCATGGTGGTGGGACTGCGAGACCGTGAGTGGCTGCGCGATATCTTCGGACGTTTCGTGAGTCATGAGGTCGCGGAGGCGCTCCGCAACGGGCAGGTCAAACTTGAAGGCGAGTACCGCGTCGTAAGCGTGCTCTTCTGTGATATTCGCGGCTTCACCGACCGCTCGGAGCGTTGTACGCCGGCGGAAATCTTCGCGCTGCTCAACGCATATCTGCCGGTGGTCGTGGAAGCGGCGCAGCGCCATCAAGGGACGGTCAACAAATTCGGCGGGGATAGCGCGTTGATTATCTACGGTGCGCCGCGCTATGTGGAAGAGAGCGCGTATCAGGCGGTTTTAACCGCACTGGAGCTGCGGACGAATCTGGCGCGGCTCAATCAACAGCTCGCGGCGCGTGGCGAAGCGCCGATTCGCATTGGCGTGGGCATTAACACCGGCGTTGCGCTGGCAGGCGCAATCGGTCCGCGCGAGCGACAGGAGTACACGGTCATTGGCGATGCAGTTAACCTCGCGTCGCGCATCGAAGCTTTGAACAAAGTATACCCGGAGCACGGCATCCTCATCAGCGAGGCAACTTACGAGGCGTTAGGCGCGCACCGCGCCGAGTTTGCGTTCGTGGACATAGGCGAGGTCAATATCCGCGGCAAGGCCGATCCGGTGCATATCTGGGCAGTAGCAGGAGAGCTCAGGGAGTGACGGTGTGTCAACGCATGGGTACAGGACCTCGATGCATGGCCATCACCTCTGGCGAGCTTTCACGCGGCAGCCTGACCTTGCCATTTTACCCCCCATCCGGGTGGGCAAGATTCCTTGCACAGTGTTAAAACCCCGCAACAGAGCTGTTAAGGTTGTGAATAAGACTCCTGATGCCATTGACCCGCTCTGGTTTCATGTTAAACTTAAAGCAACATCGGTGATGACCAACACGGAGCGAATATGGCGCAAAAAATCCTTGTTATAGATGATGATGCGTTTTCGGCGCAAGTTTTGGAAGTAGCCCTGAAACGCCGCGGTTATGAGGCTTTTACAGCTCATAACGGCATCGTCGGCCTGCGGCTTGTCCAGGAACAGCAACCGGACCTCATCCTGCTGGATTTGATGCTGCCCGGCATTGATGGCTACGAAGTGCTCAATCGCATCCGCAATACCCCACAGACTGCGAACATTCCGGTGATTGTCGTTTCCGCCAAAACCCATGAGGACGATCAGACGCTGGCGCAAAAAATCGGGGCGAACGGTTACATCACCAAGCCCTATCAGTTGGCCGACCTGTACGCTCTCATTCAAAAAATTTTGGAAGAGACGACCAAAGGATTGGTGGCAACGTCTAAGGAAGGGAAAGTGGTGGTCTTCATCAGCCTGCCACGCACGACGGCAGCGCCGGTGGCCTGTGCTTTGGCGCGCGCTTTGCGTCAGCGCCTCGCACCCGAAGAGAAAATCCTCCTGGCGGATTTGCGCCCTTATCTCACCGAGTACGAGGGGATATTGGGTCTGCCGGCACGCCCCAACCCCATCGAAATGGCAACCATAGAGCAGATTCAACAGTGGTCAACTTTGGCCGCGCGCCATCCAGAGGGCTTGTGGGTGCTTTACCATCTCAACGGGGATACGCCCCTGGGAGGATTTTCGCCACACCATCTCAAAGCGCTGTGTGATGCGGTCCTGCGCGAAGTGCGCTACGCGCTGGTCGAAATGCCCTTGCAAGCAACGGAAACCGTTTTACAAGCAGCCCAGCGCGCACAGCGCGTCTTCTTCGTCTCCAGCCCCGAAGCGGCAGACTTGATGACAGCGCGCACTTTGTTGCAGGCGCTTAAAGCTCAGCATGTGCCGATGGAACGCTGCGGCGTCCTGGTACGCGGAGAGACGCCGCTGCAGGATTTAGTCGAGGCACTGCCGGCGGGGTTAAAGGCCTACGTAGAGGAGCCGGTCACACCTGAGTCGCCCGTCATCACCGCGCTGGCCTCCTCGCTGTTGCAAGCGTAGCGGAGTAGAGACGATGGAGTCGGTAGCCCCTACCCTGGATTTAGCGGATGTGCTCCTGCAAACAGGCATCATCACGCAGGAGCAGTATGATGCCGCAGCTGCGCAGGCCCTCCCCAACCAGAGCGTGGCGGATGTGTTGTTGGCACAGCAAGTTATCTCCACCCGCGACCTTGCCATCGCGCTGAGCCTGCACCTCAATCTGCCCCTCATTGACCTCAAGCGTCACCGCGCGCAGGCGCAGGCCCTGGCGCTGCTCTCCGAGGACGTCGCCAAACGCTACAACGTCATCCCGCTCGACATCATCGAGGGCGAGCTGATGCTGGTGATGGAAAATCCGCAGGACATCCGCGCTTTAGAGGATATCAGCCTGCGCACAGGCCTGCGCATCCGTCCGGCAGTGGGCGTGCGCGAGGATATTCAGGAAGCGCTGCGCCTCTACTACCGCACACGCGGCGAAATTGAACGCCAGCTCGATCAGGTCGAAGTGGCCGAAGCGCCCACCCCCACCCAGACGCGCCTGAGCTTCGAGACGCTCAGTCAAAGCCCGGTGGCGCGCATTATCGAGTTACTCATCAATCAGGCCGTGCGCGACCGCGCGTCGGATATCCACATTACCCCGCAGGAAAATTACGTGCGCATCCGCTACCGCATTGACGGCATCCTGCACGACATGTTGACCGTGCCATTGGCGGTGCATGGCCCCCTCATCAGCCGCATCAAGGTGCTGGCGAACATGAACATCGCTGAGCGTCGCCGCCCGCAAGATGGACAATTTGTCTTTGAGGCGGAAAATGGCGAGGTGGATGTGCGTGTCGCCACAGCGGAGACGCATTTTGGCGAGATGGCGGTGCTGCGCATCCTGGATAAGAAGCTTTCGCTGCGCACGCTGGATGAGCTGGGTTTCCTCCCCGAAGCGCTGCAAGCTTATCGCCGTCTCTACAATCTGCCCTTCGGGATGCTGCTCGTGGCCGGACCGACAGGCGCAGGCAAAACCACAACGCTCTACGCCACGCTGAATCAATTGGACCGCAACGAAAACAACATCATGACCATCGAAGACCCCATCGAGTACAAATTCGATGGCATCAATCAGATTCAGGTGAACCGGCAGGCAGGGATTACGTTTGCAGCGGGCCTGCGCGCTATCATGCGCCTGGACCCGAACATCATCCTGGTGGGCGAAATCCGCGACCGCGAAACTGCCGAAATCGCCACGCAGGCCGCGTTGACGGGGCACCTGGTGCTCTCCTCCATCCACGCCAACGACGCGGTGGGCACGATTTACCGCATGATTGACCTGGGCGTCGAACCGTTCCTGCTCGTTTCGGGGCTGATTGGGGTTGTCTCGCAGCGTCTATTGCGCCGCGTCTGCCCGCACTGCCGCGTCGCCGCTACCCCCACGCCGGAGGAACGCCTCTATTACGAACGCGAGTTGCAAGTCACCATCACGCAGTATTACAAGGGGCAGGGATGTAACTTCTGCGCCGGGACGGGATATTTAGGACGGGTCGGCGTGTTCGAGGTGCTCACGCTCACCGAGACGATGCGTCGCCTCATCATGCGCGGCGCGCCAGCGGATGAATTGCTCCGTCAGGCGCAGGCGGATGGGATGATCACCATGCGCCGTGACGGCATGATCAAGGTGCAACAGGGGATCACTACCCCGCGCGAGGTCATCCATAACGTGTACAGTATCCAGTAGGCGCTGGGGGGTGGAAGCTCGATACTGGAAGCTGGATGCCATAACGCAAAAAGCGCCGCTAACGCGGCGCTCTTTGCTCGAGTGGACTTCCTTATCCCCTTTTGCTGTCCTTCCCTCTCCCCTGAGGGCAGTGCCGAAGGTGGGATTTGAACCCACACGAGGGAACCCTCACTGCGCCCTGAACGCAGCGCGTCTGCCAGTTCCGCCACTTCGGCTTGTTTCAAGGTTCCGTTGCCCCTTGACGGCTGAGATTGTACCGCAGCCTTAAATTTTGTCAAGTCGGGGCTATCGGCTATAATACCGCAACACAGATCAAACACCGCAGAGAAAGGATCTGACATGCCAACTCTGAAATCGCTCCTGGGGACAGCAAAAGCTATTGGTTGGACGAACATGCGCCTGGCGCTGCTGCACCGGCATCGCAAGGCCTGGGCCGAAGCAAGCTGGGATTTTGAACGACGTCGCTACGGCGCGCAACGCTGGCTGGAATACTTCCGCCGCCTGCGCCTGGGACGCAAACCCTGGCCCAAGACGTGGGAGACGCCCGGCGCGGTGCGTCAGATTCTGCTTCATCTGCGTGGCGCCACCCTCATCACCGAGCGCGCCTCGTTGGATATCACCTTCCTGGCGCCGGATCTGGTACGCCTCACCTGGATTCAGGATGAGCCTGAGCCGGAGTTTCCCGTTCCCTACGCCATTGCCAAACCCGATGATGCCTGGGATGCATTGGATTTTGGTTTTGAGGAACGCGCGGATGAGATTCTCGTCGGCACGGAGGTGCTGCACGTCCATGTGGCCCACGCCGATGGGAGCGTGACGCTGACCGATGCGGCGGGGCGGGTCATCCGGCAGTCGCTGGGCTTCGCCTGGGCCCCAACGGGCGAAGTGCGCGAGCGTGTGTCCCTATCCCCCGAAGAACGCTGCTTTGGCCTGGGTGAGCGCGCCACACCCTGGGACCGACGCGGGCGTATGCACATCTTGTGGAACCGCGACCCGGCTGGCTACGGCCCCGGCGAGGACCCCATCAACCTCAACATTCCCGTCTACGTGAGCGTGGACCCTAACGCGCCCGACCGCGCTTGCCTGGCTTTTTACGAAAATCCCTGGTATGCGGAGTTCGATTTGGGCGCCGTGCAGCCCGACGTGGCCGAATTGCGCTTCGCGGGCGGGATGTTGCGCGCCTATTTCGCCGTGGGCAACGTGCCTCACGTGGTGGAACGCTACACCGAACTCACCGGACGCCATCCCCTGCCCCCCTTGTGGATGCTGGGCTATCAGCAGTCGCGCTGGTCGTATTACCCCGAAGCGCGCGTGCGCAAGCTGGCCGAGGATTTCCGCGAACATGAGGTCCCCTGCGACGCCATTCATCTCGACATCCATTACATGGATGGCTATCGCGTCTTCACCTGGGATCGTGAACGCTTCCCCAATCTGCCGGGCCTGGCCGAAGAGCTGCGCGCGATGGGCATCAAGCTGGTGGCGATTATTGACCCCGGCATCAAGCAAGATCCGGCTTATCCGGTTTACCAGAGCGGTCTCGCGGGCAAGCATTTTTGCACCTTGCCGGATGGGAAGCCGGTCATCGCGCCGGTCTGGCCGGGAGCGTGCGCCTTCCCGGATTTCACCGCGCCGGAGACGCGCGCCTGGTGGGGTGAACAGTACCGCCCGCTGGTGGAAGCGGGCATCGCAGGCTTCTGGAACGATATGAACGAGCCGGGGGTCTTCGCCAGTGCCGGGGACCGTACCCTACCGGAGGTGACGCGCCACGCCCTGGAGGGACGCGGCGGCGATCACCGCGAGGCGCATAATCTCTACGGGATGCAGATGGCGCGCGCTTCACAGGAGGGTTTGTTGAAGCTTGTGCCGCAACGGCGTCCCGTCGTCATAACGCGCGCGGGCTGGGCCGGTGTGCAGCGCTACGCCACCTCATGGACCGCGGATAATCAGAGCACCTGGGCCTCGTATCGCCTCACGATGCCGGTGGTGATGGGGCTGGGGCTTTCGGGCCTGGCCTTCACCGGTCCGGATACGGGCGGCTTCATCGGCGAGTGCAACGGGGAGCTGTTCACGCGCTGGGTGCAGATGAGCGCCTTTATGCCCTTCTTCCGCGCGCACGCCGAAATCAACGCGCCGGATCAGGAACCGTGGTCATACGGCGAACCGTATCTGACGATTGTGCGCCGCTTCATCGAGCTGCGCTACGAGCTGCTGCCCTATCTCTACACCGCGGTGTGGCAGATGTACCGCTACGGGTGGCCGATGGTGCGCCCCCTGGCCTGGGGGGTGGAAACCCCAACGTCTTTATGGGATGTGGATGACGCCTTCCTGTGCGGCGATGCGTTGTTGGTCGCGCCCATGTTGGAAGCGGGCGCGCAGGAACGCGAGGTGCACCTCCCGCCGGGTGTGTGGTATGATTTCTGGAGCAACGCCGCCGTGCAGGGAGCAAGCACGCGCGCCTTCGCCCCCCTGGAGCTGATGCCGCTCTACGTCCGCGCGGGGAGCGTGCTGCCCCTGGGCGAAAGTGGACCGAGTACCGAGCACCGGATGCAAAAGTTCATCCGTCTGCACGTGTACCCGCAACTTGAAGACGGCAGCGCGGATTCGTGGCTGTATGAAGACGCCGGCGACGGCCTGGCCTATCAGCAGGGTGAGTACCGCGTGAACCGTTTCCGCCTCACGCGCAGCGGACAGACGCTCACGCTCACCTGGGAGGTGTTGGAGGATGGCTACACGCCACCTTATGAACATGTCGAGCTGGTGCTCAACGGCCTGCAGCGCGTGCCGCGCGCCATCACCGCCGATGGCGAAGCTTATGCTATCGCGGAGGTGGACCCGGTACGGCACAGCGTCCGTCTTGGCGTGCCGCTGTTTAAGCAGGTCGAGGTGCTGTTGTAAGCTGGATGCTGAAAGCAACAGAAAACTAAAGTGAGGAGAGCTTTTTATGCGTATTTTAGTCACAGGTGGAGCCGGGTATATCGGCAGTGTTGTCACCGAACAACTTGTCCTGGCCGGGGAGGAGGTCATCGTCTTCGATAACCTCTATCAAGGCCATCGGGAGGCGGTGCATCCCGACGCGATTTTCGTGCAGGGCGATTTGGCCCACAAGCACGAAATTGACGCCGTCTTCGAGACCTATCATCCGGAAGCGGTCATGCACTTTGCCTCCTACTCCCTGGTGGGCGAATCCATGGAAAAGTCCTTCAAGTACCTGGGCGAAAACGTCGCCAATGGGCTGAATCTGCTGCAAAGCATGGTCGAACACGGCGTGAAGCGCTTCATCCTCTCCTCAACGGCTAACCTGTTCGACCAACCGGAGCGCATTCCCATTGCCGAAACGGAGCGCATCGTGCCGGGCAGCCCTTACGGGGAATCCAAGGCGATTCTGGAGCGCTACCTGCACTGGATGGAGCGCATCTATGGGGTGAAATATGCCGCGCTGCGTTACTTCAACGCCGCCGGCGCGTCCGAAGCTTACGGCGAGGACCATCACCCCGAAACGCACCTTATCCCCCTGGTGCTGCAGGTAGCCCTGGGCAAGCGCCCCCACATCAGCGTCTTTGGGGATGATTACCCCACCCCGGACGGGACCTGCATCCGCGACTACATCCACGTGATTGACCTGGCGCAGGCGCACATCCTGGCGCTGCGCGCCTTAGATGAGCTGGGCAGCCGCCGCTACAACCTGGGCAACGGCCTTGGCTTCTCCGTCAAGGAAGTCATCGAAGCCTGCCGCGACATCACCGGTCACCCCATCCCTGCCGTGGTGACGGCGCGCCGTCCCGGTGACCCGGCGGTGCTCATCGCCAGCAGCGAAACCATCCGCCGCGAGCTGGGGTGGACGCCGCAGTACCCCGACATCCGGCAGATTGTCGCTTCCGCCTGGGCATGGCACAAGGCCCATCCCGACGGATACAAGGCGTAGGAGAATTCGCGCAAAACCGTTCCTGAAAGCGCAGACATGCCTGACCAGACCATGAGCTGGCCCATCTATCTGGGACTGGATGAATCCGCGCGCGAAGCGAAACGCGCGCAGGTCGAGGCCGCCCTGTTGGACTGCCGCCTCTGCGGACGACAATGCGCCATCAATCGTCATCGCGGGCCGGGGCCATGCCGCATCGCTGACGTGGCGTATGTGGCAAGCTACGGCCCGCATCACGGCGAGGAAGATGTGCTGCGCGGCTGGCGCGGGTCGGGCACGATTTTCTTCTCCGGCTGCAACCTGCACTGCGTCTACTGCCAGAACGCGGACATCAGTCAGGCGCGTGTTGGGGAGCCGGTCACGCCGGAGGAGCTGGCGGCCATCATGCTGGAACTGCAGCGCTGGGGCTGTCACAACATCAACCTGGTCTCACCCACCCACGTAGCCGCGCCCATTGCCCTGGCCATACTCATCGCCGCGGAACAGGGTCTCAAGCTGCCGGTCGTCTACAACACCGGCGGCTACGACGCTCCGCAAGCCCTCGCGCTGATGGATGGGCTGATAGATCTTTACATGCCGGACATGAAGTACGCGGACGACGCCACAGGTGAGCGCTTCTCCGCAGTGCGCAACTACCCGTCCGTCAACCGCGCCGCCGTGCGCGAAATGCACCGTCAGGTGGGCGATCTGGAGATAGACGCGCGCGGCCTGGCCCGGCGCGGGCTGCTTGTGCGTCATTTAGTCCTGCCGGGCGGCCTGGCTGGCACGGCGCGCATCGCGCAATTTTTGGCGGATGAGGTCTCACGCAACACCTACATCAACGTCATGGCGCAGTACCATCCGGCCTACCGCGCAAGGGAGTGCAGCGCCGACGATGCGCCTTTGCACCGCCGCATCACACCGGAGGAATATCAGGCCGCCTTAGATGCGGTACGCGCCGCGGGCCTGTGGCGGCTGGATCGGGCGCGCGCTATGGATTCTGCCAGTCCGGAAGCTAACCTGTAGTCCAACCCTCGCCCGGATGGGTCACGGCCTGGTCAACGCCCGCCCTGTTTGAAGGCCCTGCAAAACGCCACCCGGAATAAACGTCACATCGCCCAACGCAGAAAGCCTCAATGGATGTTATGGCTCAGCCTCCTGGATTACGATGCAATAGGCCATTCAGGTGGGTCAGGATGTTGGAATCATCGGATATCCTATCCCAACCTGCGGTTAAAATTGCGCCAGCGGTGACTTCAATGGCTATCCTGATGCTAAAGGTAAGTCGTTTAGCAATGGAGTAAGAAAGAAGACCTGAATTTCGGGAAGCGCCCGAATCATACCTCATCTATCGGCGCCGGCGGCAAGGGGTATGAGTACGCACGCCAGCCCGTTAAAGAACGTAGCATCATGACACACAAAAAAGCCTGTCACACTTAGCCGTGTGACAGGCTTTTCGTGCGCAGTTGGTCTGATTGGAGGACGTTTCATTGCGAGATGGTAGCCCAGCTTTTGACAGCTTTCGGCTTTCGGTCAGTTTTGCGCTTGTCTCCAGGCTTTTTTCGAGTATAATGGTTGTTTAGTGAGTTTCAAGTCTACCTTTCAAACGCCAAAGGAGGTCGTATGACGAAATGGGTTTATCTCTTCAATGAAGTCGAAGAGGCCGAAAAGTTAATGGGCTCCTGGGACGGCGTGCGCGCGTTGTTAGGCGGTAAGGGTGCAAACCTCGCCGATATGACCCGCGCCGGCCTGCCCGTGCCCCCCGGCTTCACCATCACCACCAAGGCCTGCATGGCCTACATCAACTCCGGCTTCCAATTCCCCGAAGGCATGTGGGATGAAGTTCTTGCAGCGCTGAAGAAGACTGAGGAAGCGACCGGCAAGAAATTCGGTAACCCCGAAAATCCGCTCCTGGTTTCCGTCCGCTCTGGCGCCAAGTTCTCCATGCCCGGCATGATGGACACCATCCTTAACGTTGGGCTTAACGACGAGGTCGTCCCCGGCATGATCGCCCTCACCGGCAACGAGCGCTTCGTCTGGGATAGCTACCGCCGCCTGCTGGCCATGTTCGGCCACACGGCGATGGGCATTGCCGATGAGGCCTTCGACGAGGTGATGGACGACCTCAAGGCCGAGGTCGGCGCGAAGCAGGACACCGATCTGACAGCCGAGAACCTCAAGGAACTCGTCAAGCGCTTCAAGGAAGTGTACGTCAAGGAACTGGGACGCGAGTTCCCGCAGAACCCCTACGAGCAGCTCGAAATCGCCGTGCGCGCCGTCTTCAACTCCTGGATGGGCAAGCGCGCGGTGGATTACCGCAAGGCTGAGCGCATCCCCGATGACCTGGGCACCGCCGTCAACGTCGTGACCATGGTCTTCGGCAACATGGGGTGGGATAGCGGTACCGGCGTGGCCTTCACGCGCGACCCCGCAACCGGTGAAAAGCGCTTCTACGGCGACTACCTCCTCAACGCGCAGGGTGAAGACGTGGTGGCGGGTATCCGCAACACCAAGCCCGTGGCCGAGTTGGAAAAGGACATGCCCGAAATCTACGCCCAGCTGGTCGAAATCGGCAAGAAGCTGGAAGCGCACTACAAGGACATGCAGGATACCGAGTTCACCATCGAGCGCGGCAAGCTGTGGATGCTGCAGACGCGCAACGGTAAGCGCACGGCGCGCGCCGCGGTCAAGATCGCGGTGGACATGGTCAACGAAGGCCTCATCACCAAGGAAGAGGCTGTGATGCGCGTCACGCCCAAGGATGTGGACTTCTTCCTGCACCCGCAGTTCGATGACAAGGCCGTCAAGCAGGCCAAGGCTGAGGGCCGCCTGCTGGCGACCGGTGTGAACGCCTCGCCCGGCGCTGCCGTCGGTATGCTCGCTTTCGACGCCGACACTGCCGAAGCCTGGGGCAAGGCCGGCAAGGCCGTCATCATGATCCGCCCCGAAACCAAGCCCGATGACGTGCATGGCATGATTGCCTCCAAGGGTATCCTGACCAGCCGCGGTGGTGCGACCGCGCACGCCGCCGTTGTGGCGCGTCAGTTCGGTATCCCCGCCGTCGTCGGCGCTGCTGCGCTGCAGATTAACGTTGAAGAGCGCACCGTTTACGTCAACGGCAAGACCCTCAAGGAAGGCGATGTCGTCTCGCTCAACGGCGCGACCGGTGAGGTCTTCGAGGGCGAGCTGCCCAAGGTTGACCCCGACTTCAGCAAGGAAGTGGAACTGACCACGCTCCTGAGCTGGGCGGATGAAATCAGCGCGGCGGAAGGCACCCGCTCCTGGCAGGAAGGCCTGAAGGGCTTCCCCACCCGCGGTCTGCAGGTCTGGACCAACGCCGACTACCCCAAGGACGCGCGCCGCGCTCGCCAGTTCGGCGCTAAGGGTATCGGCCTGTGCCGCACCGAGCACATGTTCTTCGAGCAGGAACGCCTGCCGCACGTCCAGAAGATGATTCTCAACGCCGAAGAGGCGCAAAAGCTGCTCAACGATGTGGCGCGCTACGAGCGCATCCTGGAGACGGGCAAGGAAGAAGGCCAGGCGATTAAGGAAGAGCGCCGCGCCGAAGTGGCCGTCCTCCTGGAGGAAGCGCGCAAGAAGGTGGAAAGCTCCGAGGCCGTTAAGGCTTACCGCGAGGCGCTCGACTTCCTGCTGCCCTTCCAGCGCAGCGACTTCTACGGCCTGTTCGAGGCCATGGATGGCTATCCGGTCATCATCCGCCTGATTGACCCGCCGCTGCACGAATTCCTGCCCTCGCTGGAGGACCTGCTGGTCAAGGTGACCGAGCTGCGCGTCCGCGGCGTCACCGGCCCCGAACTGCAAGAGGCCGAGGTGATGCTGGAGGCGGTGCAGCGCATGCACGAGGCCAACCCGATGATGGGCCTGCGCGGTATCCGCCTGGGCATCATCTTCCCCGACATCATGAAGATGCAGGTGCGCGCCATCTTCGAGGCGGCCTGTGAGGCCACCAAGAAGGGCATCGTGGTCAAGCCGGAAGTGATGATCCCGCTCACCGGCCATGTCAACGAGCTGTACCTCACGCAGAGTGAGCTGGAGAAAGTTGCCAGGAAGGTCATGGAAGAGCAGGGCGTTAACGTCGAGTACAAGTTCGGCACGATGATCGAGATCCCGCGCGCGGCGGTTACCGCCCATCAGATTGCGGATGTGGCCGAGTTCTTCTCCTTCGGCACGAACGACCTGACGCAGATGACCTTCGGCTACAGCCGTGACGACGCCGAGCGTCGCTTCCTCGTCGAGTACGTCGAGCGCGGCATCCTGCCCTTCAACCCCTTCCAGACCCTGGATCGCGAAGGTGTGGGCGAGCTGGTGCGCATGGGCGTGCGCAAGGGCCGCGCAACCCGTCCGGGGCTGGAGGTCGGCATCTGCGGTGAGCACGGTGGCGACCCTAACTCGGTCGAGTTCTGCTACCTCGCGGGCCTGAACTACGTCTCCTGCAGCCCCTTCCGCGTCCCCGTGGCGCGCTTAGCGGCGGCGCAGGCGGCGATCAAGCATCGCGGCAAAGTGCTGGACTAAGGTTCACGTCTATGTCCCCCACGGCGCACTCCTCCGGGGGTGCGCCGTGTTTGTTTTAGCTCACACAACCGCCGCCCTCACCCAAGGCAAGCGAGTCACTTTCAACACGGAGGATGCATGGATTACGATTTCGACACTTTAATCGAACGCCGCGGCACCACCAGCATCAAGTGGGGCTGGTGTGATGAGGATGTGTTGCCCATGTGGGTGGCCGACATGGACTTCCGTAGCCCACCCGCGGTGCTGGAGGCACTGCGCGACGCGCTTGATCACGGCATCTTTGGCTACGCCGCCGCGCCCGCCGGCCTGCGTGAGGTCCTCGTGGCGCGCATGGCCACGCTGTACCAATGGGCCATCGAGCCTGATTGGCTGGTCTTCATCCCCGGTGTCGTGCCGGCCTTCAACCTGGCCTGCCGCGCCCTCGCGCGCCCCGGTGATGGCGTGCTCATTCAGACGCCGGTGTACGGCCCCATCTACCACGTCTCCGAGCGCTGCGGTTTGGAGCGGCATGTTGCCCCGCTCTACAGCGAAAGTGAAAGTTACCACATTGATTTCGACGCCTTCAGGGCCGCCATCCGCCCCAACACGCGCCTGTTCCTGCTGTGCAATCCGCACAACCCCACCGGGCGCGTCTTCACCCGCGAGGAGCTGCTGCGCATGGCGGATCTCTGCCTCGAACGCGACCTGCTCATCATCTCGGACGAAATCCACTGCGACATCATCTACCCCGGCCATCAGCACCTGCCCATCGCGGCGCTCGACCCGCGCATCGCGCAGCGCAGCATCACGCTGATGGCGCCCAGCAAGACCTTCAACATCGCCGGCCTGTACGCTTCCGTCGCTATCATCCCCAACCCGGAGTTGCGGCGGCGCTATCAGGCTTTACGGCAGGATTTGGTTCCCGCCGTCAACATGCTCGGCTACATTGCCATGCTCGCCGCTTATCGCGACGGGGAAGATTGGAGGCGCGCCCTGCTGCGCTATCTGGAGGCAAACCGCGACGCCGCCATCGCCTACATCCGCGCGCGCTGGCCGCAAGTTCGCCTCTTCCCGCCCGAAGGCACGTTCCTGCTGTGGATGGATTGGCGCGCGTTGAACCTGCCGGTTTCGCCGTATGATTTCTTCCTGGAACGCGCGCGCGTGATGTTGAACCGCGGCGAGGATTTTGGCCCGGAGGGGGCGGGCTTCACGCGCCTGAATTTCGGCTGTCCGCGCGCCCGTCTGGAGGAAGCGCTCTCGCGTATGGACGGTGCGCTGCAACGGGGGTGGTGATGGCGCGCTTCGTCGTCGCTCTCAGTGGTGGGGTGGATAGCGCGGTTGTTGCCGCGCGGCTGCTTGCGCAAGGACACACAGTCGAAGGCGTGACGCTGCGCCTGTGGCGCGCGCCGCAAGCCGGCGGAGAGGAGCCGTTCGTCGCCGCGGAGCAGGTAGCGCAGCGGCTCGGTATTCCGCTGCGCGTGGTGGATGCGCGCGAGCGTTTTTTCGCGGAAGTGGTGCGGGACTTCATCCGCGCTTACGGGGAAGGACGGACGCCCAATCCGTGCGTGCTGTGCAATCCGGGGCTGAAATTTGCGCTGTTGGCGGAGGTGGCCGCAGCGACGGAGGCGCTGCTCGCCACTGGCCACTACGCGCGCGTGCTTCATCCCCATAACGCGCCGGCCCAACTGTGGCGCGCGCGCCATCATCCCAGAGACCAGAGCTACATGCTCTACCGCCTGACGCAGCCCATCCTGACGCGCCTGCACCTGCCGCTGGGTGAGGCCACGTCCAAGGACGAGGTGCGCGCCGAGGCCGCCGCGTTGGGGTTGCCTGTCGCCGCGCGGCCCGATAGTCAGGATTTATGCTTCCTTGGCGGGACGGATTACCGCGCTTTTTTGCAACAGGTGGCGCCGGAAACGGTACAACCGGGGCCCATTTACGACGAGGCGGGGCGACGGCTGGGGGAACATCGCGGCCTGGGGTTCTACACGGTGGGACAGCGCGAGGGATTGGGCATCAGCGCCCCCACTCCGCTCTACGTGGTGCGGATAGATGCCGCGGCGAATGCGCTTATCGTGGGACCGCGCGCGGCGCTGGAACGCACGACCTGCCGCGTCGAGGCGGTGACGTTCACGGATGGCTGCGCGCCGGCAGAGCGCTTCGCCTGCCTCGCACAAATCCGCTACCGTGCCACGCCGGTCCCCGCGCAGGTGGACCTTCTTTCCGCGACAGAAGCGGACGTGACATTCACCACGCCGCAACGCGGCCTGGCGCCGGGGCAGTCGGTGGTGTTCTATTATGATGAAGAGCGCGTCCTCGGTGGCGGGATTCTGGTATGAGAGCGTAGAGGCGGAAGGTTCCGCCTCTACTTTTTACCACAGGCGGAACCAATCGGTGCCGGCGCAGATGGAACAGGCGAAGATGAGCATCAGCACAAGCAGGATGACGCCGCACCCCACCCCGGCACAGGAGCCGGAGCCAAAGCCGAAGCGCTCCTGAAGCCAGGCATACAGGCGGTCGAGCAGGAGCAGCTCGAACAGGCCAACCAGGCAGCCGGGACGTCGTTCCATGGTCAGGCCGCGCCTTTCTTCTCCGCCGCAGGCGCTTCAGCTTCGGGGGCAGGTTTGGGCGCCGCGGCAGCCTTGGGACGTTGCGCCTCAAGTTGCGGGGGCTGGACTTTCTGCAGCATTCCGGAGCGGCCATCGAAGTAAGAGCCTTCCGCCGTGACGAGATGCTTGGTCATCACATCGCCCCACAGGCGCCCGGTTTCGAGGATTTCCACGCGGTTGGCGGAAATGTTACCGACCACCGCACCGCTGATGGAGACGTTGTTCGCCTTGATTTCGGCAAAAACCCGCGCGCTCTCGGTGACGATGAGGTTGCCGGTGAGGTTAATCGTGCCTTCGACCACGCCCTCAATCCGCAGGCCGCCATCGCCCTGAATTTCGCCCTTCACGTGCGTCTTGGGGCCGATAACGGATTCGATTTGCGGAACCTGACGGGTTTCTTCAACGGGTTGTGTTTCGGGTTTGGGTTTTTCGCGTCCAAACATGTCTGCCTCCTCTCAAAGAATTCAATCGCGATGTTCGACCATCAGGCGCGCCAGCGCTAAGGCGCGCTGTTCCTCGGTGCTCAGGCTGTAAGTGGAGCGCCATCCCTGCAGGGGTTTGGCGTAGACGTGAATATCCTCCCGCCCCTGCAAACCGGAAAGAATCAAACCAGCGCCGGTCTCGTCCACCAGGGCAATGGAGAAGCTCTGTTCCCCACCGATGTCGTTGAAGGCGTTATAGCGCACCAGGCCATGGCCGCGCACGGTGTGCGGCATGGCTTCCTGCAAACGACGGGTCAGGGCTTCGAGGGCGTCCAGACGCGCGGCGTGTTCCTGCAGCTTGCGCAGGGCCAGACCGCCCTGCGCGGTTTCGGCCTCCTCGGCCAGGGAGAGCAGGCGCTGATACCGCCGTTCCAGGGCGTGGAAGCGGCGTTCCAAAAGGATGATCCACAGGGCGGCGAAAAGGATTAATAAGCTCGCGCCGATCAGCCAGGGTAAAAAGGTGGTATCCATGATTGACCTCGTTGTGTCGAAGCTAAGCGCGGACACGCACCGCGCCATGTCCATTATAACCGATTTTGCGTTTAGGGGTAACACCAACCTGGGTGGTAACTGCTTACCTCCATCACCAGGACAGCGGTTGCAATCGGCGCTGGCGTGGTTCTAAGCGGGGAGGGCAAAGGCTGTGCCTTCACCCACTCCTGCTCCGCTGAACGTTCTTTGCACCATCCAAAAGCCATGGCCAAGCAACGCGCGTTGCGGCGACGCGGGAACGCGCATTACCCTCCACGGGGAATTGTGGTATAACAATCGCCGGAGGGTAACATGGGAACAATACGGGTGGTTTTAGCCGATGATCATGCCGTGGTACGCGCCGGGTTGCGCGGCGCGCTGTGCAATATCAGCGGCTTTGAGGTGGTGGGAGAGGCGAGTAACGGGCCGGAGGTCTTCGCCGCACTGGAGCAGTATCAGCCCGATTTGCTGGTGATGGATGTGGCGATGCCGGATTTCGACCCCATCGCGGCCATTCACCGCATCCGTGCCACGTACCCGGCGTTAAAAATCCTGGTGGTCAGCGCCTACGATGATCAGGCCTACGTGGTGGGGCTACTGGCGGCTGGCGTCAACGGCTATCATCTCAAGGACCAGCCGCTTGCCGACTTGCAGTTAGCCGCGCAGCGCGTGATGGCGGGGGAGCGGTGGATTTCCGGCCCGCTGGTCAGCCGGCTTGTGCAAATGGGACCGGCTCCCGCCCAGCCCACGGTGACGTTGACGCGCCGACAGCGCGAATTGCTGCGTTTGCTGGCTCAGGGTTACGATAACCGCCGCATGGCGCAGGAGATGGAGCTGAGCATCAAGACCATCGAAAACCACCTCACGGCGCTCTACCGCGCTATTGGCGTGAACAGCCGCTTAGAAGCCTACCAGTTTGCGTTGCACCATCCCGACTTGTTAGCCGTATCTGGACAGGAAGCCGCGCAGCGCTTCCCCACCCCGGCGGAAGGAGTGCATAGCCTCAACGTGCTGGTGGTGGACGATAACGAGCGCTATCGCGCCCAGCTCAAACGCATGATCGGCAAAGCCTGCCCGGAAGCGCAAATTTACGAAGCGGAGGACTGCGGCGAAGCGAGCCGCTATGCCCGCCACATTGCGCTCGATCTGGCTTTGATTGACGTGATTCTCAACGAGGGGGATGGGATTCAGTGCGCGCGGCGCGTCAAGGCCATCGCGCCCCAGACGCGCATCATCCTCATCAGCGCCTACCCCGACCGCGAGTTTCGTCGCCTGGGCCTGGAAGCGGGCGCGGTAGCGCTGCTGGATAAAAAAGACCTGGACGCACCGACCGTGCGCCAGGTCATTGAGGATGTGTTGAGCCGGAAAAAATAGAGCGCAAGGCCCAACCGGTAGCTTGAACAGGTTCAGCTACCGGCCGGTGAAGGTATCGCGCCCTACGGCAGGTTTTTGAAGTCGCTCGCTTTGTAGTAGCCCGTATCAATCAACGCCACGCGGACGTGTTCCCGGTCCACGGTGACCACGGGGGCCTGCACCGCCGGCACGTCTTTCACGCCGTTGTTGTAGATGCCCCGCGTCGCCGGAAGCTGCCCCTCCAGCAGGGTAATGGCCGTATCAATGGCATTCTGCACCAGCACGCGCACATCCTTAAAGACGGTCATGGACTGTTTGCCATCCAGAATGGCCTGCACCGCGAACTTCTCCGCATCCTGACCGGTGATGACATAGCCCGTCACATCCGGGTCAGCGGCAAAAACCTCGCCGATAGCGCGCGCCATGTTATCGTTGGGCGCGAGGATGTACACTTTGCCCTTATCCGCCGGGCCGAGCGCCTGCAAATGCCTTTGCGCGAGCGCGCGCGCCGTTTCGGGATCCCAGTTTGTGCTGATGTCGGCCATGATTTGCGCAATCTCCTCGCGCGTCAACCCGGCTTTATCCTGCAAAGTCACCGCGGCGGGAGCGTTCTTAATCACAAACGTCCCATTGGCGATGTAAGGCTGCAACGTCGTCCACGCCCCGCCAAAGAAAAGATAGGCGTTGCTATCGCTCATGGCGCCAGCGTAGAGGTACAGTGGATTCCCCGTCCCTTCGGCGTGGTCAATCAGGTACTGCGCCTGCTGCGCGCCCACCGCCAGGCTGTCGAAGGTCACGTAGTAATCCACGGCGCGGGTGTTGAGAATCAGGCGGTCGTAAGAGATGACCTTGACGCCGGCACTGTAGGCATACTCAACCGCGGGACCGGCAGCCGTGGCGTCGTGCGGACAAATGACCAGCACCTTGATGCCACGCGCGACCAGATCGCGCACATTTTCACGCTCCTTTTCCACCGAGCCATCACTGAAGAGGATGTCCACAGCGTAGCCGGCCTTCTGGAGCGCATCGCGGAAGCGCGCCTCATCCTGCAGCCAACGCGGTTCGTCGCGCGTTGGGAGCACAATCCCCACCGCGATAGTTTTGGGTTCCGGTGTCGTTGTTTGACGCGGAGTACATCCGATCAGGAGCAGCACGAGGAGCAAGACGAAGCTACCATACCGCACAATCCCAGACCAACGCATAGGCACCTCCTTAAAAAAGAATCTAAAAAACTTAACGGCTCAAGCTCACCTGGGTCAGGATGCAATCGAACATGCAGGCGGAGTAAGGGTGGGCGAAGAAAGCAATGCCTTCACCCACCCACCCTGTGTTGCCATCATCGGATACCCTATCCAGGAGTGCGGTTAAAATCGCGCCGGCGGTGATTTCAATGGGTACCCTGGTGTTGAAGGTAGCAGTTCCTGAATCCCATCCGTTGGGCCAGGCTACGACACCTTGAAGGGCGCCGGATTGGGAATTTCGATGCGCAGCTCCAGACCGCCCAGGCTGGGCGATGTGCTCATGCTCATGGTGCCACGCAATAAAGAAACGCGCTCGCTGATGCTGACCAGGCCAAAATGCTTCTGCTCCGAAAGCGTAAGCAGGTCGGGCGGGGTATCCATGCCGCGTCCATCATCCGCCAGACGCAACATCAAACCAGCTGAGGGTGTGCGCCGCACCTCCAACTCGACGCGCGTCGCCTGCGCGTGCTTGCGCACGTTGCTCAACCCCTCCTGCACAATGCGGAAGACATTCAACTCAATCATCTCCGGCCAACGCTCGATAGTCTGATCCATCAAAAGCTCTACCGGGATGCCGGTCTGTTCGCTCCACTGACTCACCAGAGAACGCAACGCGGAAAGCAAGCCGTGACTATCCAGGGTCGGCGGACGCAGGTCGCTGCAAATTTGACGCAAAGTCGCAATCACGTCCCGAATCCCGCTGCGGATGCTCTGCATCTCGGCCTGCAAATCTTCTGCCGCAAGCGCATTTTCGACCTCCTCAAGCTGATAATTGAAGCTGAGCAAGTCCTGAATGACCTGATCGTGCAGCTCACGCGCCAGCGCCTTGCGTTCCGCCTCGCGTTCCGAAGCCAGGCGCCGGTTGGCCTCCTGCAGCGCCTGATTGAGCCGGTCCAGCGCCAGCATCTGATCTTGCAGGCGAGCTACCAGCTCCCGGTTAATGGAATCCTGCGCAGCAAGGTTATCTTGAAGCTGCTTTTGCTTTTGCCGCAGCTCTTCCGCCTGCTGCTGCGCAGCGTAATAATTCTCAAAAGCCCAAATGACGGGCGTAACGCGCTCCTGCCGACTCGAACCGACCATCAATTCCACAATCTCCCGCGGCGTGGATTCGGCGGTGCGCCGCAGGGCCACCTGTCGCCCTTTGTAAAGCACCAGAATGCGGTCGGTCACAGAGAAGATGGAGTTGAGATCATCACTGCTGAGCACGATAGACACGCCCAGGCTTGCCAGGTTGCGCAGGCGGTCCATGACAATCTGTTGCCGGCTATATCCCAACGCGGAGAAGCCTTCATCTAAAAGCAACAGGCGCGCGGGACGCAAAAAAGCGTGCACCAGGGCGATAATCTGCCGCTCATCGTCGGTCAGATCACCCACCTGTTGTTGAGCGAGGCTACGTGGGAGATGGAAAACATCCAGCCATTCGTAAGTGGCCTGAGCCATGGCCTGCCGATCAAGCAAACCGCTGCCGCTCTCCCGGCCCAGGAAGAGGTTATCCACCACGTTCATGGACTCCACGAACTGTGGGGTTTGGGGGACGAACTCAATGCCGTTTTTCTGCGCCTTTAAGATCCCCGACCAGGTTACGCGCTTTCCCATCCAATACAGCGCGCCGCTCGTCGGGGGATAGACGCCGGCCAACATCTGCAACAAAACACTCTTGCCCGCACCACGCAGGCCCACCACGCCGAGGATTTCACCCGGCATCAGCTCGAACGTCACGCCAGCAAGGGCGGGTTTGCTGGCGAAAACCCGCCCCAAATCTTCCACCTTTAACAGCGATTCCATGCGGTTACTTACCCTTCATCCAGCGTCTTCATGTCCATGGCCAGCGACGCGACAAGCGGACGCCGTCAACGGCGTTACTGCACCGCGTGCACCGCCGCGGCGATCTTCTGCACCAGCTCATCCAATTCGATGCGCTGATTGACGGTGAACACGCGCTCCAGCGTAAACGCATCACACAGAAGCACCAGGCTGGGTGTGCCAGCGGCGTCTTCCTGCACGGCCACGCCCTTGATGTGCCGCAAAGGGATGTAGCGCCACACGGCGCCGTAAGCCTCTTCTTCGCCCTCCGTTGTGGGTACTTTATCCCAAATCAAGATCAAAGCGCGTTCGGTGAGCAGGGTGAGATGGTTGACGCGCTCCGCCTGATAGAAAGGCCAGAGGGACGCCAGCGCCGTGTCGAGCGTAATATCCGGGCGCCAGAGCCAGGCCAACACGCGCTCGCCCGGCAACAGGCTTTCCTGTGCGTAGCGGATAAACTTCTCATCCAGGTTTATGGCGGATAAGGATTCCGCCTCCAGGGGCGCCACAGGTCCAGCCGTGCGGATGTGCTGCACAAAGGGCTGGAGCAGGGCGCGGCTGGCCGTGCTGAAGGCCAGGGTCGTCGTCAACCACGCGCCATCCGTCGTCCGCCCTTCCAGGGTAAGCCAGGATTGCAACAGCACCAGGCCCGTCTCCACGCTGGACACATCCTCAAACCGATAGGCATGGACCGTGACCTGTTCGCGGCTGCGCGTGAGAATGTAGAGCACGCCATCCAGCGCAAGGAGCACCCGTTCGGGCAGCGCCAGCGCCTCGTTTTCAAACGCGGGCACCAGAACCATGAAAGCGGAAGGCATCTCCGCTCCAAAGCGTTCAGCGAGCACGGCGCGATAAGCCAGCGGGAGTTGGGCAGGGTTTTCGATCAGACGCGCCCAGGTGAGCATGGTCTGGCGTGTACCCGTGAGCAGGTCGCCCGTTTGCGCGGCACTCCAATCCGCGTGGAGAAGGCGCACGCGCCAGACATCACCCTCGCGCACCCAAAAGGTGCTCACGCGCAACAACCTCTCGCCCACCGCACCCACGTAGAGCACCCACCCCCACTCTGCATTGGCCTGCACATCCAAATGTCGGGTTTCGAGCATGACCAGATCGCGTCCCAGGGCCGCACTGCGCAGTCCGGCCAGAATCGCCGTGCGTCCCTGCCAGAGCGCTTGCGGTGACGGGCCGATCCAGGTGGTTTCGGGACGAACTGAAAGTAACGTTTCCAACGTCGCGCCATCCATCTCCATCCAGGCGCGCAAAAGTTTCTGCCATTGTTCTTGTAACGTCTGAATCATGAGGCATCCCCCCCGATGTTCTGTTCACCCCAAAAGTGAACGGTGAGTCGTGAGTGGAACCGTGAAGCGAGGTTATGAGCAGTGAGTAGTCCGGAGCCCTGATGGTCAGGCATCGCGAACTACTCACTGCTCCCCAGGGAAGTTAACGGCCCCGGCTGCGGGTGGTCACGTCGAAGACGACCGCCGCCACCAACACCAGACCGCGCACGATGTACTGATAGGCAATGTCAATGCCCATCAAGTTCATGCCGCTCGTCAGGGACATGTACACCAGGGCACCGATGATGGAACCGATGACGCTACCCACACCGCCTGCCGCCGAGACACCGCCGATGTAAGCGGCGGCAATCGCGTCCAACTCGAAGAGCGTGCCCGCCGTCGTCGTGGCCGAGCGCAGGCGCGAGGCGAAGAGAATGCCCGACAAACCCGAAAGCAAGCCCATCGAGGCAAAAACGATGTACGTGATGCGCTTGACACTGATGCCGCTCAGTTCTGCCGCCTCCGGGTTACCACCCACTGCGTAGATGTGGCGTCCCAGAACCGTCTGCGTCGTCACGAAGTGATACACCCCCGCCACCACCAGCACAATCACCAGCGTCCAGGAAAGGCCGTTGTAACCGGACATGATCCACGCTACCGCGCCAATCAGCACGGAGATGAAGACCATCTTGAGGATGAACATGTCCATGGGCAGGACCTCAAAATTGTAGGCCAGCTTCTTTTGCCGGGTACGAATCTCGCTAATGATGTAGGCCACAATTGCCACCAGGCCCAGCAGAAGCGTCAGCTTGTGGTATTTGTCCAGGAAGCCAATGCTCAGGTTTATATCGGGGATGAAGCCGTTGCCAATGGCGTTAAAAGCTTCGTCCTCGATGATGATCGTGCCCGTGCCGGCAGTGACGAGTTGCAGGGCGCCACGATAAATCAACCAGCCGGCCAGCGAAGCCACGAAAGAGGGAATCTTCAGTTCCGCGACCGGCGCCGCGGTGAGCAGGCCCGCCAGGGCACCCAACACCAGCACCATCGGCACCACCAGCGCCGTGGGCAGATGCCAGAAGCGCAAGGCAATGGCGGCCAGAGCGCCCAGGAAGCCCGCCAGGAACCCTACCGAAAGGTCAATGTGGCGGATGACGATGACCAGGGTCATGCCGACAGCCAGCACGGCAATGTAGCCGGTCTGATTGATGAGGTTGCTCAAGTTACGGGACGAGATAAAGATGCCGTCGGTCATAATTGAGAAGATAATCATGATCACAAACAGGGCAATGTACATGCCGTATTGCCGGATGTTCTGCCCCAAAACACGCTTTAAGTTAGTGAAGAAACCAGATTTTTCGCTCATGGGTGCACTCCTTGAGGGAATTAATAATCTACGGCCAGTTGCATAATGGCTTCCTGCGAAGCCTGAGTGATAGGCATTTCGCCCTTGATGCGACCCCCGGAAACGACATAGATGCGGTCGCTCATGCCCAGAATTTCGGGCAGTTCAGAAGAAATCATGATAATACTCATACCCTGCTCGACCAATTGATTCATCAGGGTGTAGATTTCGTATTTCGCGCCCACGTCAATACCGCGGGTCGGCTCGTCCAGAATCAACACATCGGGACGCACAAAGAGCCATTTCGCCAGGCACACTTTTTGTTGATTACCGCCGCTCAGGTTCATCACCTTTTGTTCGATGGTGGGGGTCTTAATGTTCAGGGAGACGCGATACCCCTCGGCGATCTGAATCTCGGCGTTGGGGTCAATTACCCCGCGGCGGGCAAGGGCCTTCAAATTAGCCAGGGTAACGTTCTGACGGACATCCTGAATCAACACCAGCCCTTTGGCCTTCCGGTCTTCGGTAACGTAAGCAAGCCCGGCTTCAATGGCCTCCTGCGGATGACTGAAGCGGCGCTGTTTCCCCTTGAGCCACAACTCCCCGCTAACGCGGTAATGCAGGGGATTACCAAACAGGCTCAGCGCCAGTTCCGTGCGTCCCGCGCCCATCAAGCCGGCCAGGCCCACGATTTCCCCGCGGCGCACTTTGAAATTGACATCGCGCAGCAAATAGCGCCCCAGGCCGGGATCGTAGGCACTCCAATTCCGCACTTCCATCACCACCTCATCGGAGATGGTGTGCTTGCGGGGCGGGTAGATGTTGGTGATTTCACGTCCCACCATGTTGCGGATGAGGACCTGCTCGTTCACCCCCCCTTTGTGCGCGTCAAGGGTGCATACCGTCCGCCCATCGCGCAACACGGTCACCGTGTCAGCTATGGCAATGACCTCCTTAAGCTTATGCGAAATCAAAATGCAGGTCACGCCATGTTCGCGCAGCTCACGCAATAAGTTGAGCAAGTTTTCGCTGTCGTTCTCATTCAAGGCCGCTGTTGGCTCGTCCAGAATCAAGATTTTCACTTCGCGACTCAACGCCTTGGCGATTTCGACCAGTTGCTGCTTGCCCACACCTAAATCGCGGATTTTCGTGTCCGGGTTGACCGATAGGCGCACCTTACGCAACATCTCATCCGCGCGCCGAATCGTTTCGTTCCAATCCACCACGCCCTTGCGCCCAATTTCGTGGCCCAGGAAGATATTCTCGTAAACCGTCATCTCCGGCACCAGAGCCAATTCCTGATAAATGATGCCGATACCTGCTTTTTCACTGTCGGCAATGCCACGGAACTGCTGCAACTCCCCATTAATGAAGATCTCGCCTGTGTACGTCCCATGGGGATACACGCCGCTCAACACCTTCATCAAAGTGGATTTGCCAGCGCCGTTTTCGCCCACCAGACAGTGGATTTCGCCGCGCTTGACGCGGAAGGTCACATCGTCCAACGCGCGGACACCGGGAAATTCTTTAGTGATATGTCGCATTTCCAGAATCGGGGTTTCATCCATAGCTCACCGCCTTGTCATTTTTTCGAGGCAGGCCAGGATGGGTCTCATCCTGGCCTGCTTTTACTATATCCCCGTTTAGCCCTTAAGGCAAATTGGTGAAGTCGCTCGCGCTGTAGTAACCGGAGTCAATCAGGGCCGCGCGGACGTTGCTCTTGTCCACGGTGATGACCGGCGACTGAATCGCGGGCACGTCAATCTTGCCGTTGTTGTAGGAGCCGCGCGCCGCGGGCGCCTTGCCTTCGAGCAGCGCCACGGCTGCCGCGATGGCGTCGTTCACCAGCATGCGCACGTCCTTGAACACCGTCATGGACTGCTTGCCGTC
>DAOUBT010000070.1:0-9634 GCA_034432595.1 Anaerolineae bacterium
AGGGATTTCTTCCTCCGCAACGGCTTCGGCTTCGACGAGTTCGGCTTCGGGGGCGACACCGCGCAGCCAGTCGGGGATTTCTTCCTCTTCGATGGGGGCGGCTTCGGCCTCGGCGAGTTCGGCTGCGGGGGCGACACCGCGCAGCCAATCGGGGATTTCTTCTTCCGCGACGGCTTCGGCTTCGGCCTCGGCGAGTTCGGCTGCGGGGGCGACACCGCGCAGCCATTCGGGGATTTCCTCCTCCGCGATGGGGGCGGCTTCGGCTTCGGCCTCGGCGAGTTCGGCTTCGGGCGCGACACCGCGCAGCCAGTCGGGGATTTCCTCTTCCGCAACGGCTTCGGCCTCGGCCTCGGCGAGTTCGGCTGCGGGGGCGACGCCGCGCAGCCAGTCGGGGATTTCCTCTTCCGCGATGGCTTCGGCTTCGGCCTCGACCGGTTCAGCTTCAGGCGCGACGCCGCGCAGCCAGTCGGGGATTTCCTCTTCCGCAACGGCTTCGGCTTCGACGAGTTCGGCTGCGGGGGCGACGCCGCGCAACCAGTCGGGGATTTCCTCCTCTTCGATGGGGGCTGCTTCGGCCTCGGCGAGTTCGGCTGCGGGGGCGACGCCGCGCAGCCAATCGGGGATTTCTTCTTCCGCAACGGCTTCGGCTTCGGCAAATCCCGCTTCCATAGCGCCCAAGCTGATTTCAGTGGGGACGCCGCTAAAAGTTTCCCATCCAAAGAAACCAGTGCTTTCGGCCACGGGGGCCGGAGGTTGCTGAACAGGCGTGGGGGCTGCCACGACCGGTGCTGGGGTGGGCGCTGCTCCTTCTTCCATCGGCACGCCGCTGAAGGTGTCCCAGCCGAAAAAGCCGCCTTCTTCCGGCACTTGCGGGGCGGGTGCAGCCTCACCACTCAACCAGTCGGGCACTTCAATGGCAGCTTCCAGGCCGAGCTCGGGTTCAACTTCACGCAACCAGTCGGGCAGCTCTTCTTCGACTTGCGCCGCGGGAGCTGTTGTTGGCGGAACGGGGAAAGTCGGGATGCTCTCCTCGGACGGCGGCGCGGCTCCCCCCATGACTGGCGCCGGCGTGGGCGCTTCGGGTTTGATGGCGCGCAGCCAATCCGGCAGGCCCTCTTCCTCCACCCCTGAAGGTGTTTCTGCGCCTACAGCGGCCTGACTGATGGCACGGAGCCAATCGGGAGCAGCCTCTTCTTCCGGGCCGGTTTCAAGGCCGCGTAACCATTCGGGGGCGCTTTCTTCTTCCGCCGGGACTGTAGGGGCTATCTCTTCCGCGGCGCCTTTGATCCAATCCGGCAGACCGAGGTCAGTTTCCTCTGCTTCGGTTTCAAGACCGGTGGCCCAGGCTGGCGCGGCACCCTCTTCCCCCATAGGTCCCAATCCGCGCAGCCAATCGGGGATTTCGATTTGCGCTTCCAGGCCGGCAGTGATGTCCACCAGGCGCATTTCGGTTTCGGACATTTCGGGGATCATCTCCGAGATGCCGATGGAGATGGAGGCGTTTTCCAGGTGGCGGTACCAGTCGGCACTCTTGTCCACGCCGATGGCGTCGGGGTGGTAGATGAGGCGCTCCAGGCGCGGGTTGGGGGCGGGGAGTAGCGATGTATCACCGAACAGTTCCTGCGCCATGAGGTTCATCGGGTCCACCTGCCAGGCCTGCCGCAGGTAGATGTCACCGGTCTCCTGTCCGCTGCTGAGCCAGATGTGGCCCAGCAGGAGGTTGGCTTTGAGGCAGTTGGGAAGGTAATCCAGGATTTGTTGGCAGGTGGTGGAGGCCTGCACGACTTGTTCTTCGCGCCAATAGGCTTCGGCCAGAGGGAGGAGAAGGTCGGGGCGATTGGGTTCTTTGGCCACGAGGGCGCGCAGTTCTTCAATGGCGCGGCTGTACAGGCGTCCGCGCAGGTAGAGGCGCGCGAGGCCGGCGCGTGTCATAGGTGGCCGCTTGGGGACAAGGCCATCGCGACGTCCGTAAAGGCGGCAAAGTTCTTCGGCCAGGGCTTCGTTGCCCGGCATGAGTTCGTAGGCACGTTCCAGGTTCCAGATGGCGCCGTTGAGGTTATCGAGTTGTTCGTAGCAGGTGGCCAGGCCAATGCGCGCCATTTCGTGTTCCGGGTTGGCGTTCAGGGTACGACGGAACAGGTTGGCTGCCAGGGCGGGCAGTTCGGCTTCGAGCATGGTTTTACCCAGCAGGAAGTAGGCCTCTGCGTAGCGCGGGTAGTGTCCCAGGATGTGGCGCAGATGGGCCAGGGCTTCCAGGTAACGCGCCTCTTCAATCATGCCTTCGATTTCTTGAATGTAGTCTTGCAGTGTAACCTCTGGCACGGTTCCCTCCACTTGGCCGGCTTGTGCCGTTTATGTATTCGACGGTGTCTAACACTGTTTATAGTTTCATTATGTATGTTTTTGGGCAAAAGTCAAAAAGCAGGGGCCAGTCAGAGGCGGGACGGGGTGAAGGGGATGCCAGCCGGAGGCTGGGGGGACATAGGGGGTGGCGGTACAGAGGGCCAGGGCCAACCGGAGGCTGGAGGGACAAGCGGGGGTGGTGGTACAGAGGGCCAGCCGAAGGCTGGCGGTACGCAGGACCAGGTCCAGCCAGAGGCTGGAGGTACAAACGGGGGTGGCGGTACAGAGGGCCAGGGCCAGCCGAAGGCTGGGGGGAGAGGGGGATGCCAGCCAGAGGCTGGGGGTACGCAAGGCCAGCCGGAGGCTGGGGGGACACAAGGCCAGCCAAAGGCTGGCGGTACAAACGGGGGTGGCGGTACAGAGGGACAGGGCCAGCCGGAGGCTGGGGGGACAGGGGGATGCCAGCCAAAGGCTGGGGATACAGGGGGATGCCAGCCGAAGGCTGGCGGTACAAACGGGGGGTGGCGGTACAGAGGGCCAGGGCCAGCCGGAGGCTGGCGGGACAGGGGGATGCCAGCCGAAGGCTGGCGGTACAAACGGGGGGTGGCGGGACAGAGGGCCAGGGCCAGCCGGAGGCTGGGGGGACACAAGGCCAGCCAAAGGCTGGCGGGACAGGGGGATGCCAGCCGGAGGCTGGCGGTACGCAAGGCCAGCCAAAGGCTGGCGGTACAAGGGGATGGCGGTACAGGCGGGGCTGGCGGTACGGGCGGGGGTGGCGGTACGGGCGGAGGTGTTATGTTTCTTCTTGCGGCGGGGCGTTGCTGCGGACGAAATCGCACAGGTCGCGCACGGGGCAGCGGTCGTGGTTGGGGTGACGGGCGTGGCAGGCGCGGCGCCCCAGTTCGATGAGGTTCAGGTGCAGCGTCACGTACAGCTCCGGCGGGACAAGCGCCTCCAGCAGGTCGTGGGCGGCTTCGCGCGAGGTGCCGGCGGGGATGAGGCCCAGGCGCTGCGTGACGCGGTGGATGTGCGTGTCCACCGGGAAGGCGGGCACGTCCAGGCTGAAGAGGAGGACGATGGCGGCGGTCTTGGGACCTACACCGGGGATGGAGCGAAGCCAGGCGCGCGCCTCGGCGGGGGGCAGTTCGCGCAGGAAGTCCAGGTTGAGCTGACCCCGTTCCGCGCTGAGCTGACGTAACACAGCCTGCATCCGCGGTCCCTTGGTGGGGGCCAGACCGGCGGGGCGGATGGCCTCGATGACCGCTTCTGTGGGCGCGTCGCGTACCGCTTCCCAGGTGGGGAAGCGTGCGCGCAGGCGCTGATAGGCCAGGTCGCGGTTGCGGTCGTTGGTGTTCTGGCTGAGGATAGTGAGCATCAGCTCGTCCAGGGGGGCGCGCCGCGGGGCTACGGGAGTGCCGTAGGCGGCGCGCAGGCGTTGATCCAGCTCGTAGATGTTTTCAGGCGCCATAGGCTTTCCGCGCGCGGCGCACCCATTCGCGCTCCGCTTCGAAGGTGAGATGTTCTAAAGCCTCGTCCCACGTCAGCCAGATGCTGTAGAATTGGAGGGTGTCCGCTAAAGGCTTGGGTGCTTCGTGGAGCGAACGCGCCTGCATCAGGTAGTAGATTTCGATGCGCCGCACTGCCTGTCCCTGATAGGTGAAGGCGACCAGTTGCTCCCCTAACGGCTGCAGGATGTAGAGGTCATCGTAGCCGGATTCTTCCGCCACTTCACGCAGGGCGGTGTGATCGGGCGATTCGTGCGTCTCGACATGGCCTTTAGGCAGGCGTACCTCATCCCGGCTGGGGCGGATGAGGGCCAGAATGCGCTTCCCATCCGGGTGGAGGACCACCCCACCGGCGGCGAGATATTCCTTGATCTCGCTCTGGTTTTTGCTGCTCATGGCTGCACCTCTCTTCTACGGGATTTTTTCGTAAGGCGCTGAGGAGATAATTGTAGCCTTTTTGGGGACAAAAACAAGGCCGCCCGCAAGCTACGGGCGGCCTTGGGGTGATGGTGGGTCAGGCGGTTTCCAGGTAGCGTTCGATTTCCCAATCGCTCACGCGGATGCGGTAGTCATCCCATTCGGCGCGGCGCGCGCGGAGAATCGTTTCGCTGATGGCCGGACCTAACACATTGCGGATGACCTCATCGTGCGCGAAATTGTCCAGCGCTTCCCCAAGAGTTCCGGGCATGGTTGCGATGTTGCGCAACAGGCGCTCGGTTTCGTCGAGGTGGTACACGTCCTCGTTGATGGGGGCGGGGGCTTCAAGGCCGCGATCCAACCCATCCAGGCCAGCGGCGAGCATGGCTGCGAAAGCCAGGTAGGGATTGGCGCTCGGATCGGGACAGCGCAGTTCGATGCGCGTGCCTTTTTCGCGGCCCACCGTCACCGCGGGGACGCGAATCAGCGCGGAGCGGTTGCGCGTGGCCCAGCAGATGTAGACCGGCGCCTCATAGCCCGGCGTCAGGCGCTTGTAGCTGTTGACGGTCGGTGAGAGGATGGCGGACATGCCGCGTGCGTGATGGAGTTGTCCGGCGATGAAATGGTAAGCCAGTTGAGAGAGCTTATACGGGTCGTTGGCATCGAAAAAGAGATTTTTACCGTCGAGGTTGGAAATGCTCTGGTGCACGTGCATCCCAGATCCGTTGACGCCGTAAATAGGTTTGGGCATAAAGCTTGCGCACAGGTTGAAGCTGTTAGCTATGGCGCGGACCGTGTACTTGAGGGTGACGGCGTTATCCGCGCTGGTGAGGGCGTCGGCGTAGCGGAAGTCAATTTCGTGTTGCCCCGGCGCGCACTCATGATGGCTGGCTTCGACCATGATGCCCATGGCCTGCAAGGCGATGACGATTTCGCTGCGCACCTGTTGCGCCTCATCGCGGGGGGAAAAGTCGAAATAGCCCGCCACGTCGTGGGGGACGGGGCGCAGCGCCTGACCGTTGTTATCGCGCTTGAAGAGGAAAAACTCCAGTTCCGGGCCGGTGTTGTAGATGAAACCGCGTTGACGCGCTTCGGCCAGGAGGCGCTTGAGGATGCCGCGCGGGTCGCTGGGGGATGGGGTGCCGTCGGCTTCGTAAATGTCGCAGAAGATACGCGCGCGGCGACGTTCCGGCGTGCTCCACGGCAGCACGCGGTAGGTCTCCGGATCAAGCACGAGGACGCGGTCACTTTCGTAGATGCGGGCAAAGCCCTGCACCGAAGAACCGTCAAACCAGACGTGGTTTTCCAGGGCGTCTTCAAGTTGATCAGCTGGGATGGTGACGCTCTTGATGGTGCCGAGAATGTCGGTGAATTGCAGGCTGATGAATTTGATCTGGTCTTCTTTGGCGCGCAAAATCAGTTCGTGAGTCATGGGTTCTCTCCTTTCCTTGGTGTCAAGCTAAGTATGGGAATACTTATAAGGTCTATCTTAAGGCTACTTGAGAGGAATGTCAAATTGTTTTAGCCTGAGGGGCGGGCCAGCCAGAGGCTGGAGGTACGCAAGGCCAGCCGGAGGCTGGCGGTACGCAAGGCCAGCCGGAGGCTGGGGGTACATAGGGGGTGTGGGAGGATGCCAGCCGGAGGCTGGCGGTACAGAGGGTGGGGTGAGGCCAGCCAAAGGCTGGAGGTACACAAGGCCAGCCGGAGGCTGGCGGTACGCACGGCCAGTCGGGGGGGGTACGCAAGGCCAGCCGGAGGCTGGCGGTACGCAGGACCAGGGCCAGCCAAAGGCTGGCGGTACGCAGGACCAGGGTCAGCCAGAGGCTGGCGGTACGCAGGACCAGGGTCAGCCAGAGGCTGGCGGTACGCAAGGCCAGCCGGAGGCTGGGGGTACGCAAGGCCAGCCGGAGGCTGGGGGTACAGGGGTGGGAGGAGGCCAGCCAGAGGCTGGGGGTACGCAAGGCCAGCCGGAGGCTGGCGGTACATAGGGGGTGTGGGAGGAGGCCAGCCGGAGGCTGGCGGTACAGGGGTGGGAGGAGGCCAGCCAAAGGCTGGAGGTACACAAGGCCAGCTAAAGGCTGGAGGTACACAAGGCCAGCTAAAGGCTGGCGGTACACAAGGCCAGCCGGAGGCTGGCGGTACAAGCGGAGGGGACGGTACAAAATGGAGGCTGGCGGTACAAAGCGAACGCCCCGCCGACTTGCGGCGGGGCGTTGCGCGGCGGTTATGCTACGTCTACAATGCGGAATTTGATGGTGCCGGCAGGCGCGTGGTAGATGACCACTTCGCCTTTTTTGTGCCCAATGAGGGCCTTGCCCAGAGGCGACTCGTGCGAAATCCGCCCTTTTCGAGGGTCGGCTTCGGTCGGCCCGACGATGCGGTAGATCTCCTCATCGTCGTAGCCGTCCTCGACGAGGCGCACGGTGCTGCCAAGCTTGATGGTGCCATCGTGGTTCTTCTCATCGGCGATGAGCTGCGCCTGTCGCAGGATGGCCTGAATCTCCTGAATGCGCCCTTCGAGGAAGCCTTGTTCCTCTTTGGCGGCAGCGTAATCCGCGTTTTCTGAAAGGTCGCCCTGTTTGATGGCCGCGTGGAGGCGTTTGGCCAGCTCCGGCCGGCGCACGTTAATCAGCTCCTCCAGCTCGGCCTCCAGAGCTGCCTTGCCTGATGGTGTGAGATAAATTGTTTTCCCGTTTTCCATACATCTCCTCCTGCCTGCAACGGGGTTATTGTACCACAAAATGCTATTTTGAAGAGGTGTGCTATACTTTGAACGTACATTGATGTTGGGGGCTATGAAACCTGCCATCCGGCTCCTGGTGCAGCCCCCTGACATCCTGATTAGCTCTTTATCTTAACCTGCTTATCTTTTTCCGCTCCCCCGCCATCAGGGTTTGAGCAATTCACGGACTGGTATACAATTTATCGCGGGGATGGAACATGCCAGTCGAGCGTTGTGCTGCGTATGACGCGATTGTAGTGGCGTGGCTTCTTTTTATCGTCGTGTTCGGACCGACCGGTTCATTTATCTGGACGACCATTGGCGCGCAGCGCTTGCGTGGCGCCTGGATGTGGGTGCTCCCGGCACGGTGGACACGCGCCCGCCGCACTGCTCATCTTTACGATCCGACAGGAGGATACCATGCATCACTTTACCGCTCATCGTTTGATCTTCATGACTACCGCGCAGGAGGTGATTGAACTCAACGAGCATCAAGGCTCGGCGCTACGGGGGGCGCTTTTCCACGCGTTGCGCCACAGATTTTGCGCGTTCGCCCGGCAGCCGGAAGCGGAGTGCGGTTCCTGCGCGCTCGCGCAGACCTGTCCGGTGGCGCAGTTGGTGAGCACGCTCAATCCCGAACACGCGCGCGGTCAGGATCGCCCCCGACCGTTTACCGTTCAGCCGCCGATAGCGGAGGGCGGATGGCACGTGGCGGATGCATCGCCCATCACCATGGGGCACTATTGGGAGCGGGAGGATGGCTCAGGGGTTTTCCGCTATGAGCCGGGGGAGACGTTGGTTTTCGGGCTGACGCTCTACGCCCATGCGATGCAATGGTTCCCTTACGTGGTGCTGGCTTTGCAGGAGTTTGAATCCGATGGGCTGGGGCGCAAAGTCGAGCAATACGATGGCCGCTGGCGGCGCGGACGCCTGAGCGTGCGCGAGGTGTGGGCTGAAAATCCCCTCACCGGCGAAAGGCAGCCTGTGCTGCGTCAGGGTGAGCGGATGGTCAAAGTGCCCGATGTGCCGGTGACGCATGAGCAAATCCTCGCGCAGCATGAGCGGGGTTGGACGCGCGCGGAGCCGGCGACGGACCGCGTCCAGCTCACGATTCGCTTCCTGACGCCGACGCGCCTGATCGAGCGCGGGCATCTGCTTAAGCCGGAGACATTCGCTTTCCGTCCGTTTTTGCAGCGGCTCCTGGAGCGCCTGGAGGCGTTGAGCGAGGCGTTTTGCGATACGCCCCTGCAGGTGGATTTCCCCGCGCTGCTGGCGGCGGCGGAGGGGGTGCGCGTGGTGGATAACCGGCTGGGTTGGGAGGACGTGCGCAGCTATTCCACGCGCCGCCGGGCCGAATCGCCCATCGGTGGGCTGGTGGGACGGGTCACCCTGGCAGCGGAGGATTGGACGCCGTTCCTGCCCTGGTTGCTGTGGGGGCAGTTCACCCACGTGGGCAAGGATGCGGTGAAGGGGAATGGGTGGTATGAGGTGAAGGTCGGTGAAAGTCGAGATGAGTAAAAGACGGACACAAACTCTGATTGCCACGCTGGGGAGTGAGCCTCAGGTGGTGACTATTGTGCTGAAGTGGAGGCTTCCCAGAGTGTGCGCCTGAGTGCAACATGTTAATTGTCGAGCTGGCGGCGTATTTTACGCTGAAAGGAGGCCAATAAGGCGTATCCTCTACTATGCAAAATGGGAAGCAGTAAAGATGTGCGGACTTGGAGTTAGGGGTATAGTGATTACGCTGCGATGGGGACAGGCTTCTACAGTGATTCCAGGAGGTGAGTGTGAACGAGATATCATTGAACAGCACAGGCCCGGAAGAGGCAGAAGGAGGAGCAATGAGCGGAGAAGGACCATGGCTGGTCTGCTTTGACACCGACCGAATCAAGCAATATTTGTTTGCCACAAACCGGTTGAAGGAGATTCGAGGCGGCAGTGTTTTGCTTGTAGAGCTTGACGATGAACGGGAAAAACAACTCGCGCAGCATTACGAGGTTGTCTATTCGGCTGGCGGCGGCGCTGCCGTCCTTGTGCCCACAGAACAAAAGGCACAGGAATTGATTGTCCAAGTTGTGCGCGATTTCCGCGCCGAAACCATTACAGCCTCTATCACCGGCGTCTGTATTCCGACAGATGTGAATACAGAAAGGTTTGGGGTCCAGATGGCTCTGGCGGGCAGAGAATTGCGCCGAGCTAAGGCGGCCAAGGCGGAATTGTCTGTTCTGCCTATAGAGCCTTACTTCCGGTTATGTAGTTCGTGCGGACGGTATCCCGTTACATTTCGTGCAGATGACGGAAGTGGAGACTGGTTATGTCAAGCCTGCTACAAAAAGCGCAAAATGGGTGGCAAAAAGGGTAAAGGTCTTTTTGCCGACTTCGCCAAATGGGCTGATCCCACGATTTGGACAGAGGAAACATTACCTGAAGACCTGGACGCCATCGGTGCAGTTTCCTCGCCGCCCGGATATGTGGGGTTCATCGCGTTGGACGGCAACCACATCGGCGATCTATTGGATAAACTACCAACTCAACAGGCATATCGCCAATTTTCAAAGGGGCTTTGGAGTCTCACGCGGGAACAGACATTTGCAGCGCTCAAACAATATGGCAGACCCCGTGATGGCGTGACGCCTTTTGAGATTGT
>DAOUBT010000071.1:0-14647 GCA_034432595.1 Anaerolineae bacterium
CCCGGAAGTTAAGCCCGCCAGCGCCGATGGTACTTGGGGGGCAGCCCCCTGGGAGAGTAGGTCATTGCCAAGAGACCTTTTCTATTTGTGGTGAATGAGCACAGCAAACCACTCCCCGTTGACGAGAACTAAAGCCCCTTTTGCGCGTGATGCTATTTTCGGCATCCACATAAGCACACGGCTGGAGATAACGGACGCGATGTCCCGCAGCGACTTTGCGGTATAATGCAACGCATCATGTCGAAATGGGAGTGGATGAGCAATCTGATGCAACGTTACAGGTGGATGAGTTTTACCCTTCTTTTGGCGGTGGGGCTGGGTTTGCTGTTGCCCCTTCCGCTGCGCGCAGCTAATCCCGGACGCCGGGCGCCGGCTCCTACGCCTGCTGTCACCCCACTTCCGCCCTGCTACGAGACGCAGGGGCGCACGGAGGAAGGCACGTTTCGCAGCAAGGCCATGCTTGAAAAAGTCACCTATCTGGTTCACCTTCCACCCTGCTATGACGTATATACCGATCGGCGCTATCCCGTGCTTTACCTCTTTCACGGCTGGCCGATGAATCAGACCCACTGGCTCAATTTGGGCATGCCCGATTTAGCCGACACCTGGATTACCTGGCATCTGGTTGCCCCTTTTATCATCGTAATGCCGGGTGTGGGACCGGATGGGGATTACATTCACACCAGCGGTGGGGATGATTCTTTTGAAGGCATGGTGGTCAATGAGCTGATTCCACTGGTGGATAGCACCTATCGCACCTGGGATGCGCCTGAAGCGCGCGCTGTCGGCGGGATTTCGCGGGGCGCTGTCTGGTCGTTGGAAATTGGCTTGCGACATCCGGAGCTGTTCAGCATCATCGGCGCGCATAGTCCGGCCCTTGCTCTCAACAACCCCTGGCGCGAACATGACCCCTATTATCTGATTCGCAATGGCGCTCCTGGCCAGCGCCTGTATCTGGATGGCGGTACGGCCGACTGGGCCAATGCGGAGGCGCGTAAATTTGCCGCTGTAGCGCAGGAAGCTGGGGCGGAAGTCACGTTACAAACGCACACGGGCGCTCACGTGGACGCGCTCTGGCAAAGTGGTCTGGGGGATTACCTCTTCTTCTACGCGCGTACCTGGCCGGCTGCGGTTGAGGACTTGCCGCGCATGCCTGGGGCGGATGAGCTGTTGGAGCCAAAACCCGGCCTTCCCGAAAGCCAGCCTTGATAGTTCACACGGCGGAGGTGACAAGACCTCCGCCGTGGACGTTATCAGGCAAACGAAAAACGCGCGCTTACCACAACGGCTCTGACCGCCTGGCCCCTATCCCTCTTCTTCTTGTTTCTGCCACAGACGCTGCAGCGCTGGCAAATCTTCTGGCGTGTAACTTCCATCGTGGGTAAGAGCCGCGTGGATGGCTTCCAGGGTCTTATGCGTGTGCTGCTCAGCCTGCTGAGGATTCAACGCAATCACCCCTTGCCAGATCAGGCTCATCGCGGCGGTCAGCGTATCCCAACTCGGATACCCCATGGGCGTCATGGCGTTCGGCACAATGTGCAGGTCGGCTTCGATGACCGCAGAGAGCGTGGGGATGGGGGCCATGACCATGGTAAACACCCCGCGTGTTTTGAGCGTGCGGATAGCATACGTTATGGCCTCCTCGGAGGTCAGGCCAAGCGAGAAAGCGACAAGAACAGCGCCGGCTTCCGCCTGTTGCACCCACACCCCTAACGCTTCAGGCGTGGCTCTCAGGGATGATGCTGGAATGCCAATAAGCTTGAAATACGTCGTCCAGAGCTGAGCTAAGGCAAATGCTTCTCCACTGCCGGTGAACACCACTTCGCGCGCCTGAGCAATCTCCTGTGCAGCCTGTGCCATGGCTTTGCTCGAAGCTTTAAGGCTGAGCACCCGATCGCTTAGCTCTGCGGCGAGATGCTCGATGCGCTCCTCAGGCGTCTGTGCTTCGAGCACCGGGCGCTGATAACGGGTCTTCAACTCGGTGCTGACGTAGCGTTTGATTTCGCGCGACAGATCGCGATACCCATCATACCCCAGGTCCTGTGAGAAGCGCACCACCGTGGCCGGGTCAATTTTCAACTGCCGGGCCAACTCCGTTGCGGTCAAAAAACTGGCTTCCAGCGTGTGCTCCAGGATGAAATCCGCGATCACCTTGAAGCGCGCCGAGAGGCTATCGTACTTTTCTTGAATAACGTCTTTGAACATACTCTCTCCTTTGACAGGTTCATGAAACGAAACGAATGAACAGGTGTTATCCTCTATGGTGAAGGGACGGATCAGGCATAACCGTGCGATATTCGGGTCCACCCTTCGCGCGCCCTTCACCCATTTGCGGATAGAGCTTATTGTGACATTTTCATCATACCTTTTTTGACAAGGGAAGTCAATATAATTTTGAATACTTTAATGTTTTTGTAACTTTTTTGTTCACAAGTAGCTGCTGTGGAAAACCGGGATGCTTAAGGTTGCCTTTTCCGTTATCCGTTGTATCATAGTCTTCTATGGTACGTTCGATTAAAATTGCACCATCCATTTTAGCGGCGGATTTTGCCGCTTTAGGGGACGCGGTTCGCGCTGCGGAGGCCGCCGGCGCCGATTGGATTCATGTGGATGTGATGGATGGGCACTTTGTGCCCAACCTCACCATCGGTCCGCCGGTGGTGGCTGCCTTGCGGCGTGTAACCTCACTGCCGCTGGATGTGCACCTGATGATCGAAGCGCCGGAGCGGTTGCTGGAGGCTTTTGCGCGCGCCGGTGCGGACTATCTCACGGTGCATCCGGAGGCGAGCGTACATTTACATCGTACTCTGCAACAAATCCGTGCCCTGGGGGTGCGGGCCGGCGTTGCCCTCAACCCGTCCACGCCAGAGACGGCGCTGCGTTACGTCACGTCTCTGGTGGATGTGGTCCTCGTGATGTCGGTGAACCCTGGCTTCGGCGGGCAGGCTTTCCTGCCCGAAGTCTTACCGAAGGTGCGCGCCGTGCGCGCGTTGTTGGACGCATCCGGACGTCCGGAAGTGGCGCTGGCGGTGGATGGGGGGATTGATCGTCGGACCGCTCCTTTAGTGGTCGCGGCAGGTGCAGACGTCCTGGTCGCCGGGACGGCGGTCTTTGGTGCGGAAGAAGGCATCGCTGCGGCGATTGCCGCTTTACGTGAGGTGCCGGCGTGACGGGGCAAAAAAAGCTCGGCCCCGTTTTTCACGGGGCCGAGCGGGCAGGCCTGATTTTATTCGCTCAGGCGCGTCAGCGTGCGCAGGCAGCGCGTGCAGACGTAAACGCGGCGCACCTGTCCATTCACCAGCATCCGCTTGCGATGGATGTTGGCGCGGAACATGCGATTCGTGGCACGCATCGAGTGACTGACGTTGTGCCCGAACGAAGGCCCTTTTCCGCAAATCTCACATTTTGCCATAATGTCACCTCGCGCAGGTTTCAGTGGCGACAATCATACCACAAAGGGAGAAAGACGCAAACAGGAGGCGCATAGTCTTATGGAAGAAAAAAGCGTTAAAGGCAAGATTGAAGTTTCGCCTGCGGCCATCGCTTCGATTGTCAACGAGGCTGTGCAGACTTGCTACGGCGTGGTGGGAACCGTGCCCAAAGATTTCGCCAGTGGCATTGCCGACATCCTTTATCCCGATCGTAAGCGGGGCGTGGAAGTTCACGTGAGCGACGGGAAAATCATCATTGATGTCTATATTGTAGTAGAATATGGGACGCGCATTGCGTCGGTAGCCGAAAGCGTTAAGCACGTTGTCAAATATCAGGTTGAAAAGGCGCTGGAAATGCCGGTTGCCGCGGTCAATGTGCACATTCAGGCTCTCCGCATCAGCGACGAGGCCTGAGTAAGGAGGGATCAGGTGACCGCACAACGTGAAGCATATATCCTGTTGGATGGACGGGATTTCAAACAGATGGTTAACGCAGCCCTGGTGTGGCTGCGGCAGCATCAGGCTACGGTGAATGCTCTGAACGTGTTTCCTGTTCCGGATGGCGACACCGGCACGAACATGGTGTTGACCATGGTTTCGGCCTGGAAGGAGATTGCCGACTTGCAGGATGACCATGTAGGGCGGGTAGCCGGGCGCGTGGCGCACGGCGCGCTGATGGGCGCACGCGGTAATTCGGGCGTCATCCTCTCGCAAATCTGGCGCGGTATGGCGCGCAGCCTGGCCGAGAAATCGCAAATGCGTGCGGAAGATTTCGCCGCAGCAATGCAGGAGGCCTCTCAGACGGCCTACAAAGGCGTGGTCAAGCCGGTTGAAGGGACGATCCTCACCGTAGTGCGCGAAGCCGCCATGGAAGCGCAGCAGGCCGTTGAACAGGAAAAAGACCTCACGCGCGTCATGGAACTAACCTTGCAGCGTGCCCGCTCCGCGCTGGCGCGTACTCCTTCTTTGCTGCCGATTTTGCGGCAGGCGGGCGTGGTGGATTCCGGCGGACAGGGCCTGGTCTATATTCTTGAAGGCATGTGGCGCTGGATGGCCGGCCTGCCCGTGGAAGATGGCGCGGAGAAAGAAGCGCCTAAAATCCAGGCCCACACCGAGGAACTGGAGCACGAAGAGCACGGCTATGGCTACGACGTGCAATTCATCATCGTGGGGCGCAATCTGGATGTGGAACGCATCCGCGCGACGATTGACAGCATGGGCGACAGTACGCTTGTCGTGGGCGATAGCAACGCCGTGAAAGTGCATGTCCATGTCCCCGATCCTGGTGTGCCCATCAGCTATGCCGTCACGCTCGGCTCGCTGCGCGATGTGGTCGTGGAAGACATGCAGGCTCAATACGAGGAGTTCTCAGCGCAAGGGAACTTCCCCGCCGGCATGGGGCCGGCTATGGCGATGCCTACTTCGTTTGATGCGGAAATTCCGTCTATCGGCGTAGTCGCGGTTGTCGCCGGTGAGGGCCTGGTCAAAACGTACCGTAGCCTGGGCGTCGGTGCTATCGTCGAGGGTGGGCAGACCATGAATCCAAGCACTGCGGATTTGATTCGAGCCGCCGAATCCCTGCCTTCGGACAAAGTCCTGATCCTGTGCAATAACAAAAATATCGTGTTGGCCGCGCAGCAAGCGGAAGCGCTGTGCGAGACCAAAGAGATTGCCGTGGTGCCGACGCGCTCTGTACAACAGGGTATCGCTGCGTTGCTGGCGATGGATCAAGAGGCTGACCTGCAGGAAAATGTCGAGCGGATGATGGAGGCTGCGCGCAGCATCATCAGCGCCGAGGTGACTACGGCGACGCGCGATGTCGAACTGAACGGTGTTCAGGTGCGAAGTGGTCAGGCCATCGGTTTGTTAAACGGCGAACTGCTTGAGGCAGACGAGACATATGACGCAGTGGTGAAGAAACTGCTGACTCATGTTGACCTGGACGAACGCGAGCTGATTACGCTATACTATGGGGAAGGTACGACCGCCGAAGAGGCGCAGGCGCTCCTTGATGAGCTGCAGGCCCTCTATCCCGACCTGGAATTTGAGCTGGTCTATGGCGGACAGCCCCATTATCCTTACTTTATTTCGATTGAGTAGCGCTTGAAATTGACAGGACTGAGGAGGTCCGGGTGCCTTACGTGCAATTGATTACCGATGGAACGGCGTTGCTGCCTGCCGAACGGTTGCGCGAGTTGAACATCATCTCGCTGCCTATCGTGGCGCAGGTAGGAACGCAGCAGTACATGTACGATCAGAAAACGTTTGAACATTACGCGCTCCTGGACGCCATTCGTGGCACGCGCGCACCGGTAGAGATTGTCGGCCCCTCGGCGGACGATTTCCGCGCGGTGTTTCAGCGTACCCTGTACCGCACCAATCAGATGCTGGTGATTCTCTCATCAGGACATCTCAGCCCGGTGGCGCGCAATGCGCGCCTGGCGGCGCGGGATTTCATGGGGCGCTGCGATATCCACATCCTGGACTCGCAGACGATCTCAGTGGGCCTGGGGCTGTTGGTAGAGCGCGCTGGCGAACTGTTGCAGCAGGGCAATCTCCCCCTGGCCGAGGTCGTCCGACAGGTGCGTGGCATGATTTCCCGCATCTATGCGGTGATGATCACCCACACGACGGATTATCTCTACCGCAGTGGCAAGCTGAGCGCCATGCAGGCCATTCTGGGGGCGATGCTGAACATCCATCCCTTTGTCGTGATCGAGGACGGGGAAATCATCCCGCAGGAAAAGAGCCGTTCCGCGGAAAAGGCTGTGGATCGCCTGGTCGAATTTGCGTCCGAGTTTTCCCGCGTGCAGACCATGACCATCTTCCAGAGCGGGCCGGAAAGCAAACCTGTCGAGGAAGCGCTCAATCTGCGCTCGCAATTGGAGCTGGCCATGCCGGGACGTGAGTTCCCCATCATCACCTACGATCCCATCCTGGCAGCGCGTTTGGGGCCGGATGCGCTGGGTCTGATTGTGTTTGAGGGGGGGCGGTAGCTTGAGCACAAGCGTGCGCATCGTGACCGACAGCATGGCGGATTTGCCGGAAGCCCTGGTGCGCGAGCTATCTATCGAGGTTGTGCCCATCTACTTCTCTTTTGAAGCCTGGAACGGACCGGATGATGGCCGTTTCGATAAGACGCGCATCTACCGTGCCATGCGAGAAAGCCCTGCCGTGCCGACAACCGCAGCGCCTTCGCCCGGGGAATTTCTGGCCACTTACCAACGCCTGGCGGATGAAGGGGCGCAGGACATCATCGGCCTGTTTCTGGCTACGCCTTTAAGCAGCATCGGCAGCAATGCCCGTTTAGCCGCGCAGCAGGTGCAGGGAGCGCGCGTGCACGTGCTGGAATCGGGGCAGGTCTCCCTGGGCATCGGTTTTCAGGTGCTGGAAGCGGCTCGCGCCGCGGCGCAGGGCGCATCGGTGGACGAAATCATCTCTCGCGTGCGGGCCATAGCGACGCGCACCTATGTTGCCGGTTTCCTGGAGTCCATCATGTTCCTGCGTCGGGGTGGACGGGTTGGCTGGGCCACGGCCTGGGTGGGCGACCTGCTACAGATTAAGCCTCTGGCATCCTATCATCAAGGCGAGGCTACTTTGTTGGGGAAGGTTCGGACCTATCGGCGGGCGCTAACTTTTCTGGTGGAGTGGGTGCGCAGGCTGGGACCGTTGGAACGCCTGGCTTTCCTCCACACCGACGTGGCGCCTGACATCCTGGCGGAATTGCAAGCAGCCCTTGCCGATCAGGTTGTGGATGAGGCGCCCTGGGTGGTGGAAGTCTCACCTGTGTTTGGTGCGCACGTCGGGCCGGGGGCCGTGGGCGTGGCGCTGGTCCAACAGGGATGAGATGCGTCATTTCAGGCCCATATCTCGTAAGGCGTTTGGGATAACGCTGGAGCAGAACTGTCGGGTAAGGCATGGAGGACGGGTTTGATCCCGTCCGCTCTGTGGGTGGGGGAGCTTTGCTCATCCACCCTGGCGATGGGGGCGGGATTGCTCCCGTCTGTTTTGTGGCTGTGGGCCGGGCTTGATTGCGGCCACACCACAGAAATCAGAAACGGATAACGTTCTACCACCGGAGCCGGTTGCTCAGGTTTGGAAAGCCGGGCCGTGGATTTGAGACATGTAAGGATTTGCGGGACTCATGAAACCTGTTGAAACGCTTCAAAAAATGTTACAACTGGAGGAAGCGGAGTATGCCTTCCAGGATCGCGCTGTGGCCGGTGGCCTGGCGCGTTATGCGGATACGTGGACAAAACAGGCGACTCAGCTTTATGGTGAGGATGCGCAGGCCTGGGTAGCGGAGATTGCCGCGTGCCTGCGTGCGTATAGCGCGGCGCCTTCTCCGGACGCGCGCCGTGAGATTTTTACCGCGCTCAAACAACGCCTGACCGAGGGGCCGACCGTAGCGGCGGTGGAAACGCCGGCTCCTCGTCCTGCACCGGCCCCATCTCGTCCCGAAACGGTATCGCCGCGTCCCAGCACGGGAACCTGGCGCGCGTTAGAAGCGCCGCTGGCGACGTTGCGCGGGGTGGGACAGGCACGCGCGGCGCTGCTGGAAAAGCTGGGCTTGCGCACCATTGAGGATGTGCTGTTCTGTTATCCACGGCGCTATGAGGATTACGCCGGTTTGAAGACCATCATTCAGCTCGAATACGGGGAGCTGGTCACGGTCATCGGCAAGGTGTGGGATGCCGGCACGCGCGATACGCAGGGCGGGCGCAAACTCTTCAAGGCCGTGCTGAGTGACGGCACGGGCTTTCTGGAGCTGACCTGGTTCAATCAACCCTATCTCGCCGACCGCATTAAGCCCAATATGCTGCTCAAGGTTACCGGCAAGGTGGGGCAGTATCTGGGACGTCCGACCATGGTGGCGCCGGAATGGGAGGTGGTTGAGCGGGAAGAGCTGAAGTCGAGCGGCCTGCTGCCGGTTTACCCCCTCACTGAGGGTTTGACGCAAAAGGTGATGCGTTCGATTGTGGAGCAGGCCTTGAATGTCTGGGCCGAACGGGTGCCGGAAACGCTGCCCGCAAGCCTGCGCGAGCGTTATCAGCTCTGGCCGTTGAGCGTGGCTTTGCGCAAGATTCACTTCCCGGACGATTACGCGCAGCTCAACCTGGCGCGGCGGCGTTTGGGCTTTGAAGAGGCGCTTATCTTGCAGATTGGGCTGCTGCGGCAAAAAATGGCCTGGAAAGCACAGGCCGGACAGCGCATCGTGTTTGACCCGACGCAGGTGACGGCCCTCATCGAGGCCCTACCTTACACCCTGACGGGCGCGCAGCAGCGTTCTTTGCAGGAGATGTTGCAGGATCTGGCCTCCGGGCAGCCGATGAACCGTCTGTTGCAGGGGGATGTTGGCTCCGGCAAGACGGTGGTGGCGGCGCTGTTGCTGGCGCTCCTGGCCGGCGCGGGCTATCAAGGGGCGCTGATGGTGCCCACTGAGATTCTGGCCGAGCAGCATTATGCCACGCTTGCGCGCCTGTTTGCCCATTTCCCTCAGGCCCCAACGCTGGCCCTGCTCACTGGCAGCACGCCGGAGCGCGAGCGTGAGGCCATTTACGCCGGCCTGGCGGATGGCTCGATTGCGGTGGTCGTGGGCACGCACGCGCTGATTCAGGAGCGCGTCACTTTCGCGCGCCTGGCGCTGGTCGTCATTGACGAGCAACACCGGTTTGGCGTGGAACAGCGGGCCGCCTTGCGCGCGAAAGGCCAGAATCCCCATGTGCTGGTGATGACGGCTACACCGATTCCGCGCTCTCTGGAGCTGACGCTTTGGGGCCATGTGGATGTCTCGGTGTTGGATGAGCTGCCGCCGGGTCGTCAGCCGGTGGAGACGCGCGTGCTCAAGCCTTATGAGCGCGAGCGCGCCTATCAATTCATCAGGAGTCAGGTCGAAAAGGGCCGGCAAGCCTTCATTGTTTACCCGCTTGTCGAGGAGTCGGAGAAACTGGATGCGCGCGCGGCGGTGGAAGAGTTCGAGCGGCTGCGGCGGGAAGTTTTCCCCAAGTTGCGCCTGGGTCTGTTGCACGGACAGATGCGCTCCGAGGAGAAAGAGGCCGTGATGGGGCAGATGAAGCGCGGCGAGTTGGATATTCTGGTGGCGACTACCGTCATTGAGGTTGGGATTGACATCCCAAATGCGACGGTGATGTTGATTGATGGTGCGGAACGCTTCGGTCTGGCGCAGTTGCATCAATTGCGCGGACGGGTGGGGCGCGGCGCTGAACGCTCGTATTGTCTCCTGCTGTCTGAGGATCCCTCGGAAGAGGCGACAGAGCGTCTGGTGGCGTTGGAAAGTACCACGGATGGTTTCGTGTTGGCGCAGAAGGATTTGGAGATGCGCGGGCCGGGCGAATTCCTGGGCACGCGGCAGAGCGGCTGGCCGGATTTGCCGATTTTACTCGTGTTGGGCGATACGCGCGTGTTGCACGAGGCGCGCGAAGCCGCTCTGGCTTTGCTTGAGGAAGACCCCGATTTGACAAAGCCCGACTATCAGACCCTGGCGCAGCGTGTGGCACGCTTCTGGCAAGGGGTCGAGCAGGTCAAGGAGTTGAGTTGAGTCCTATTGCTCTCTATCCCGGTACGTTTGATCCGATTCATCTGGGGCATGTGGATATTGCCACGCGCGCGGCAGCTTTGTTTGAGCGCGTGGTGGTGGGCGTGTACGACCGCCCCAACAAGAAGGTACTTTTTACCACCGAAGAGCGCGTGGCTCTGGCACAGGAAGCGCTGGCCCATTTGCCCAACGTGGAGGTTCGCTCCTATCAGGGCTTGACGGTGACTTTTGCACAGGCTATCGGCGCGCGCGTCCTCATCCGCGGCTTGCGGGTGATTTCGGATTTTGAGCTGGAGTATCAGCTCGCGCTCACCAATCGCCAGCTTGCGCCGGGGCTGGAATCCGTCTGCTTAATGACGCGGCAGGAACATGCTTTCCTGAGTTCGAGCATTGTTAAGGAAATTTTCCTGCTCGGACAGAGCGCTGAGGGGATGGTACCGGAGCACGTGTGCGCAGCGTTGGAGCGCAAGCGGCGCGAGTTAGAGAGTCCTTCGGATGTCACGGTGGTATCTCTGCGGGATTGATCTGAGAGGAGGTACGCATGGACGTTGAATTTCTTGTCAGGCGTCTTGAGCGGTATATTTTTGAGGAAAGCCCGCGTATTCCGCTTTCCAACAACCGTGCGGTGAACGAGGAAGAGGTGCAGAAGCGCCTGGAGGCGATTTTAGAAGCTCTGCCTAAGGACCTGGCGCAGGCACGGGAGATTGTGCAGCAGCGTGCGGAGATCATCGAGCAGGCCAAAGCGGAGGCGGCGCAGATTATTGCCGAGGCACAGGCGGAGGCGAAGCGCCTGGTGGAGGCGCATCGCATCACGCAGGAAGCGCGCGAGCAGGCGGAGCGCATCCGCACGCTGGCGAAGAACGACGCCGATCAAATGCGCCGTGATGCTGATGATTATGTCTTCAACACGCTCAGTCAGTTGCAGGAAGAGTTGCTGCGCATGCAACGGGTGGTGGATAACGGGTTGCAGAAGCTTCAGGCCGACCGCGAACCACCGTTGACGCCGGATAGCGCAGCACGGGGTTGACAGAAGCGTTCTTTTCCGTATAATGCGAAAGCTTCGCTTTGGGCGAAGTGTAAAAAATCTTTGTTAAGGAAGTGAGGGAAGAATCATGGGTGCTCTGCCTAAGCGTAAACTTTCTTCGGGTCGCCGCGATCGCCGTCGCGCGCAGGCCTTCAAGATGCGTCTGTATCAGGTCATCGCTTGCCCGGAGTGTGGCGAGCCGGTGCGTCCCTATCACGTCTGTCCGCACTGTGGGAAGTATCGCGGCAAGCAGGTCATCGAAGTCAAAGACTAATCCCGGATAGGGCCATGACCTACGCGCTGCTGTTTCCGGGGCAAGGCTCACAATATGTAGGGATGGGGCAGCGGCTCTACGAGTCTTCTCCCGCTGCGCGTGCCATTTATGAACAGGCTGATGCTGCGCTGGGCTACTCCGTCACGGAGCTGTGCTTTAACGGCCCGGCGGAGCGCTTGAATCAGACGCGCTTCACGCAGCCTGCCCTGTTCACCACCAGCGTGGCGATGTGGGCCGATTATCGCGAGCGCATGGAGGACATGCCCGCGTGTGTGGCCGGCCACAGCCTGGGCGAGTATGCAGCGCTGGTAGCGGCAGAGGTGCTGGCTTTCGAGACGGCGCTGCGGCTCGTTGTCGAACGCGGCCGTTTGATGGACGAGGCGGGAACCGAGGCGCCCGGCATGATGGTGGCCCTCATCAACGCGACCTTAGAACAGGCCGAGGCGTTGTGCGCTGCCGTGCGCGAGGCGACGGGCGAGGTGCTTGTGGTGGCCAACGATAATTGCCCTGGACAGGTGGTGATTTCGGGGTCACAGACGGCTATCGCACAGGCAACGGCGCGTGCTGCCGAGTTTGGTGTGCGTCGGGCGATGCCGCTCAAGGTCAGTATTGCTGGCCACAGCCCGCTGATGGAGCCGGCGCGGCAGAAGTTGGCCGCTTTCCTGGAAGGGGTTACGTTTCACGCGCCACGCGTGCCGGTGGTCTTCAATGCGACGGCTTCCCCGGTCAGTGAGCCGGATAGGATTCGTGAACTGGTGCTCTATCAACTGACGCGCCCCGTCTGGTGGCGCGATAGTTTGCTTTGGATGGCCGGGCAGGGGATTACGCGCTTTGTGGAGTGCGGTCCAAAAGAGGTGCTTACAGGTCTGGTTAAACGCACCTTACCGGAGGCTGAGGCCTTCACTCTGGATCAGACAGCGTGAGGTGTGAGATGGGGTCCTTAGAGGGCAAGGTGGCGTTGGTGACGGGAAGTTCGCGCGGGATTGGCCGTGCGATTGCCCTGCGTCTGGCGCGGGATGGGGCGGATGTCATTATCAATTATGTGGCCCGTCCCGATGATCTGGCCAGCTCCGAACGCAACGCGCAGGATGCCGCAGCCGTGGTGGCCGAAATTGAAGCGCTGGGGCGGCGCGCCGTGGCCGTGCAGGCGGATGTGAGCAAAGCCGATGAGGCCGCGCAGCTGGTGAAGAGCGGGGTTGAGGCGCTCGGTGGTAAGCTGAACATTCTCGTCAACAATGCCGGGGTGACGCGCGACACGTTGTTGATGCGCATGAGCGAGGCCGATTGGGATGTGGTGATGCAGGTCAACCTGAAAGGCCCCTTCAACGTGTGTAAAGCGGCGTTGCGTTACCTGCTCAAGCAGTCCCACGCGCGTATCATCAACATTGCTTCCGTCTCCGGTCTGATGGGACAGGTCGGACAGGCAAATTACGCTGCCTCCAAGGCCGGTTTAATCGGCTTTACGCGCAGCCTGGCGCGTGAATTAGGCCCGCGTGGGGTGACGGTGAACGCCGTCGCGCCGGGCTATGTGCCAACGGAGCTGACGGCTTCTCTGGCTGAGGAGTGGAAGCAGACTATTCTGCAACTCACGCCCCTGGGACGCTTCGGCACGATGGATGACATTGCCGCAGCGGTGGCTTTTCTGGCTTCGGAAGAGGCCGGCTTTATTACGGGCGTGGTGCTGCCGGTTGATGGCGGCCTGAGTATGTAAGGAGGGCAACATGGCCTATTCGGATATTCCAGGACGGGTGACGGTGGAGCCGCACGTGATTGAAGCCGTTGCGCGACGCGCGGCGCTTCAGGTGCCCGGTGTTGTCTCCCTGGCCGAAACCGATGTGGATCGCCTGCTCAAGACGGGCAGAGCTGTGGAAGTGGTCCTGCAGGAAGGGCGAGTCACGGTGAATTTGCGCATTATCGCGCGTTCGGGCGGGAGCTTGTTGCAGTTGGGGCGCGCGGTGCAGCGTGAAGTGTTGCGCACCATCGAGGAGATGATGGGGTTGCGCGCGAATATGATCAACGTGTTTATTGAAGATGTTGTGCCGGAGGAGATACCGTCGGCGAATCCGGACGCAGCTTGAGGTCGTATGACACAGGAATCCTTAAAAGGTAGTCGGCGCAAAGCGCGCGAGATGGCGTTGCAGGTGCTCTACGAAGTGGACCTGGTCAAGCATCAGCCAGGTCTGGTTCTGGAGCAGTGTTTCGAGATGAATGCGGACGTCCCTGAAGAGGCGCGTAGATATTGCCAGGGTCTGGTGAGTGGTATCTTATCCTGCGTATCGGCGTTGGATGAGCATATTCAGCGTCATGCGCCGGAGTGGCCTCTGGATCAGGTGGCAGCGATTGACCGTAATGTGCTCCGTATGGCGGTGTACGAGTTTACCCTGGGGCATGTACCTGTCAAGGTGGCCATTAATGAAGCGGTCGAGCTGGCTAAGGAGTACGGCTCTGAAAGTGCCTCGCGCTTTGTGAACGGCGTTTTGGGGGCCATGGTGCCGATGCAGGCTCAAATCCTGGCGGATTTGGAGGCGCATTTGGGATTGCCTTCAGGTGCGGAACAAAAGAGTCCTGCGCCGAAGAAGAAGCAAAAGGCTCCTCAGGATTAGGTGCGTGTGGTTGAAGCGGTCGGATGCTCTCCGACCGCTTTTTTGTTGGTATGGTGATGGCGCGGATGGGGGAGAGGATCCGCGGTATCCGTGGTATCCGCGTGGTAGGTAGGACACGGATGACGCGGATGGCGCGGATGAGGCGAGAGGATCCGCGGTATCCGTGGTATCCGCGTGGCAAATAGGACGCGGATGACGCGGATGGGGCGATGGGAGCGGCGGTATCCGTGGTATCCGTGTGGCAAATAGGATGCGGATGACGCGGATGGCGCGGATGGGGCGATGGGAGCGGCGGTATCCGTGGTATCCGCGTGGCAGGTAGGACACGGATGGCGCGGATGAGGCGAGAGGATCCGCGGTATCCGTGGTATCCGCGTGGCGGGTAGGACGCGAATGCCACGGATGGCGCGTATGGGGGAGAGGATCCGCGGTATCCGTGGTATCCGCGTGGCAGGTAGGACACGGATGGCGCGGATGGGGCGATGAGAGCGGCGGTATCCGTGGTATCCGTGTGGCAAATAGGACGCGGATGACACGGATGGTGCGGATGGGGCGAGAGGATCCGCGGTATCCGTGGTATCCGCGTGGCAAATAGGACGCGGATGACGCGGATGGCGCGGATGGGGGAGAGGATCCGCGGTATCCGTGGTATCCGCGTGGCAAATAGGACGTGGATGACACGGATGGTGCGGATGGGGCGATGAGAGCGGCGGTATCCGTGGTATCCGCGTGGCAAATAGGACGCGGATGGCGCGGATG
>DAOUBT010000072.1:0-24404 GCA_034432595.1 Anaerolineae bacterium
TGCTCGATGCACTCCAAATGGCCTTGGACGGTGTGCCATTCTATCCTGCATTCCTTGCGCCGCACGCCGTCCCATCAGGGTGAGCAGTTACCATAATTGAAACTCAACAGGTGGGGGGACTGATGGTTTCTTCTGGAACATCCTGGATACTTCGCGTGCGCAACCGGCATCTTTTGCTTTGGGATATTGTGGGATTTCCCCTGGCCATAGCATTGGCTTTCTGGATTCGTTTGGATGGTCGTCAACTGCCACTGTTTTATCCACTGCTAGGCTTGAGCGTTGTTGCTGCCATCGCGATTAAAATTCCCGTTTTGTACGCTATGGGTTTGTACAGTCGCTACTGGATTTTTGCCAGCGCGGATGAAGCCCTGCAAATTTTCCTCGCCCTGCTCATAGCTGAGCCGTTACAAGTTATCTTCATCCTGGTGGGTCACGCCTTGATTGGGGGTCCGAACCTGCCTCGCAGCATTCCTTTTCTGGACTTTTTCTTCTCTCCCCTGTTCTTTGCTGGCCCGCGCTTTGCCATGCGCTGGTTGTATCAGCGCCGTCACCACCTGTCGGCGCAGCGTGATGTGCAACGGGTTTTGCTTGTTGGCGCCGGGCAGGCTGGTGTGCAGGTGGTGCGCGAGCTGCTTGCCAACCCCTCCTTAGGCCTTCATCCGGTGGGCTTTGTGGATGATGATCCCGTCAAACAGAAGCTCCGCATCCACAGTGTGGAAGTCTTGGGCACGCTGCGGGATATTCCGGCGCTGGTTGCATCTCACCGGGTGCAGCAAGTGCTCATTGCCATCCCCAGTGCTCCACCGGAAACGATTCGCGCTATCGTTGAGCTGTGCCGCGAGGCCAGGGTTGAATCGCGCCTCTTGCCCGGCCTTTCCGCCCTGGTGAGCGGCAAGGTCGAGGTGCAGCGCTTCCGCAAGGTGCAGCTTGAAGACCTGCTCAAGCGCGAACCGATTCAAACCGACACCACGCAGGTACAGGCTCTGCTGCGTGGCAAACGGGTGCTGGTGACCGGCGCCGGAGGCTCGATCGGATCCGAGCTGTGTCGTCAGATTGCGCGCTGCGCCCCGGCGTGTCTGATCCTGCTGGGTCATGGCGAAAACAGCATCTTCAATATTTACACTGAACTGCAGCGTGATTTCCCCGGTCTACCGCTGGTTAAGGTGATCGCCGACATTCGCGACCGCGAGCGGCTGCAGCGCATTTTTGCGGCGCAGCATCCGCAGATCATCTTCCACGCCGCTGCCCATAAGCACGTTCCGCTGATGGAGGAAAATCCCGAAGAGGCCGTGACCAACAACGTGTTGGGCACACAGAACCTGCTGGAACTGGCCGAGCGCGATGGGGTCACGCATTTTGTCATGATCTCTACCGATAAAGCGGTCAACCCCACCAGCGTGATGGGTGCCACCAAGCGCGTGGCGGAGCTGCTGGTGCAGCAGACGGCGCAGCGCACCGGGCGTTGTTTTGTGGCGGTGCGGTTTGGCAATGTCCTGGGCAGTCGGGGCAGCGTGGTCCCGGTTTTCCAGGAACAGATCGCTCGTGGCGGGCCGGTCACCGTAACGCATCCGGAGATTACGCGCTTCTTCATGACTATCCCCGAAGCCGTGCAACTGGTGTTGCAGGCAGCGGCGCTGGGTCAGGGAGGGGAAGTCTTTGTGCTTGATATGGGCCAGCCGGTGCGCGTGCTCGATCTGGCGCGTGACCTTATCCGTCTGGCCGGGCTGCAGGAGGGGCGCGACATTGAGATTCAATTCACCGGCCTGCGCCCCGGCGAGAAGCTTTACGAGGAGCTGTTCTTGCCGGGTGAAACGTATCACCCCACGGCCCATCAAAAAATTTTCGTCTGTGATGGACATCCGCCGGTGCCCGAACAACTTGTGGGCCATGTGGCGGCGTTGATCCACGCCGCGCAACAGGGGGATAGCACGGCGCTCATGGCCGGCTTGTGTACCTTAGTGCCCGAATATCGTTCCTCGACCTCGGAGTAACATGTTCCCAGTGTGGCGTGACGTCTGTGCCTGGCTGATCCGGCATAGTTTCTGGCCTCTGGGGGGAGCTGCTGCAATAGCCCTGCTTTTGCCCCCCTGGCAGATGCCGGCGTTGGCGCTTGTTGCCGCGTTGGTGCTTGCCAGTCTGGTGGCGTATGGACGGGTGCTGTTTCCCCTACCATTGGCTGCGGCCTGGGTGGGGTTGGCTCTGGCCGGGCTGGTTTCGCTGCAGATTACGTCCGATCCGGGCGTGACGTGCTGGCATGTCGGTCTTGTGTGGGCTGGCCTGGGCCTGAGCTATGGCCTTGTGGCCTGGACGACTTCTTCTCAACATCTGAGAAAACTATTGCTGGCCTCGGCCTTTGTGACTCTGGCGTTGGTGGGTGCGGGGGTGCTGTTGGTACAGTGGCCGCGCGGTAAATTGCCTTTTATACCTCCCAATCTCTATGCCGCTTTGCCCGTTTCCGCCCAGGGCCTGGTTAACGCCAACATGTTGGGCGGCGCCCTGGCGGTTCTGCTGCCATTTCCCCTGGCCGCAGCGCTGTGGGCGTCTGGCCCCTGGCGTTGGCTGGAGCGCTTGAGTTATGGTGCGGTTGCTCTGTTCGCTCTGGCGGTGCTGCTGCTCACCCAATCGCGCGGTGCCATTGCCGCGGCTTTGCTTGTCATAGGTGGATTGCTGGTGGCGCGCTGGCACCGCCTGCTCTGGTTCGTCTGGCCGGCAATGGTGGCAGGGGGGTGGTATCTCTCCACCGTGGGATTAGATTCCTTTCTTCAGGTCCCTGTTGCGGAAAGCGTCGTTTCCGGTTTTGTTTCACGGGCAGATTTATGGCAACGCGCCCTGCTCATGGCGCGCGATTTCCCTGTAACCGGCGTGGGGGCAGGCCTGTATGAGCGCTTTATGTGGACGCTTTATCCGCCCACACAGGTGCCACCTGTGACTTTTCAGGTCGGGTTGCACGCGCACAATGTGTGGTTGCAGGCGGTGGTGGATTACGGCCTGCCGGGGGGATTAGCCTTTGCGTTTCTGGTGTGGGGAAGCATCGCCTGGGCGCTCAAACATCTGGGTAAAGCGCCCTGGGGACCTGAACGCGCCGCCTTGTGGGGTGGCGTCGGCGCACTGTTGGCCCTGGCATGGCACGGCCTGGTGGATGCGCCCTGGCTGGTAGGCCGTTCCGCTTTTGCTCTCTGGTGGGCTTTGGGCGTGCTGCTCAGTGCCGTACGGCTGGCATCTGCATCCCCGGCGCGCCTGAGCGGCTCTCCCTCGGACGCCTCCCCCTCTCAGGAGGCCTGATTTCATGAAAAACTCCGCGCTCTCTACCTCCGGCTTCCAGTCTCCAGGCCTCCGCTCTCGCTTTCCAGCTTCCAGTATCCAGTATCCAGTATCCTGCTTCCGGATTGACCACTCGACGATTTGCCAATTTCTGGTACAATGAATTTTAGGTGTGGCCGTATCCTGGCGGAATAAGAGGTGGTTATGGACGATGAAATGATCGAAATTGATGTGCAAGCCTACTGGCTGCTCCTGCGCCGCTGGCTATGGCTGATCGGCTTGTTGGCGCTGCTGGCCGGTGGAACAGCTTATCTGGTTAGCGCCTACTTTGTTACTCCGATCTATCAGGCAAGCGCGCGCATCAGTGTGCAACCCAGCTCAAGCCTCTCTGGAGCCACGTATTCGGATATTCTCGCCGGGCAATACGCCGCTACGACATACGCGCAAATGGTGACCGTAGCTTCGATAAGTGAAGAGGCGCTGCGCCGTCTGGGTTACAGCGAAGAAGCAATTGCGCAAGACCTGATCCCCTATAGCCTTTCAGCTACCAGGGTGCGAGATACGCAGTTGATTGACATCAAGGTAGAAAGCTCCGATCCGCGCCTGGCGGCCAATCTCGCCAACACGGTGGCGCAGGTGTTCATCGAGCAGAACAGGGCCCGGCAGACGGCGCGTTTTGCCGAGTATCGAGAAGGGCTGGACAAGGAGATGCAGGTGGTTGAGGATGAGCTGGCGCAATTGCGCACACGCTTAGCGCAAACACCCGCGGGCGAGCGAGCTTCTCTGGAGGCGGAAATCGCGCGCAAGCAGGACCTGATCAACCGCTACACTCAGGCCTATCAGAACGTACAACTGGCAGAGCTGCAGGCGACTGACCTGATCAGCGTGGTGCAACCTGCAACGGTGCCGGATGCGCCGGTGCGTCCGCGCAAGATGGTGAACACGTTGTTGGCAGCCATGGTAGCAGGGATGCTGGGCGTGGGCTTCGTCTTCCTGCGCGAGTATTTGGATACCAGCGTGAAGGCACCGGAAGAGGCGGAAGCGCTGTTGCAGGCGCCGGTGTTGGGGCAGATCTGGCTGGAAAAGAACATGGCAAAGGGGAACGGCACGGCGCAGCGCAAGATCGTGATTACCAATCCGGTTGCGCTCACGGCGGAGGCTTTCCGCGTTCTGCGCACCAATCTCCAGTTTGCCTCGGTGGATCAGCCGCTTCGCACTTTGCTGGTGAGCAGCGCCGGACCCTCAGAAGGGAAATCTACGGTAACCCTGAATTTGGCTTTAGCCTTAGGCGCTGCCGGGAAGCGAGTCATTGTGGTGGATGCGGACATGCGGCGGCCCCAGCTCTACAAGTATGCAGAAGTGCGACGCGAGCCGGGATTAAGCGACGCCCTGGTGGATCGTGAAAGCCCGGTTACCCGTTACCTGCAGCCCATCCCTGAGCTGGATGCGGTGCGCGTGCTCCCTCCGGGACGGTTGCCCCCCAACCCCACCGACCTGTTGGGCTCGCGGCGTATGGGAGAATTGCTGGCAGAGTGCCTGCAACAGGCGGATGTGGTGATTCTGGATTCACCGCCGATTCTGGCGGCGGCGGATACCCCCGTGCTGGCAGCGCAGGTGGATGGGGCACTGGTGGTATTGGAAGCGGGGGGCACGGACCGGCGCATGGTGCGGGATGCGTATGAGCAGATGCAACGTGCTGGTGCGCGCATCCTGGGGAGTGTGATGAACAAGGTGCCGCAGGACGGGAAACGCGGTTACTACTACTACTACTACTACTACTACTCTGATGAGCACAAACCGCGCAGCTTTTGGGGACGTCTGTTCCAGAGCAAGAATCGTCGTCAGCGAGAGCATCGGCGCGCGTCGTCAGCTCAATAGTCGTTAACTTCGTCGAAAGAGACAGCCTGGTCTTAGCTACCAGGCTGTCTTGCTAAAAGGTGGGATTCAAAGCGAGCTATACCGTTTTCCAAAAGGAAATCAACACGATGTCCGGATTCAAACGCTGGTCATGGGTACAACTCCTGATCGGGTTGCTGGTGGGAGGTGTGGGCCTGTCCCTGGCCCTGCGACAGGTGGCCTGGGAGCAGGTCGCTATAGCTTTCCAGCATTTGCATTGGGGCTGGTATGCGCTCGCGTTGGGATGGGTACTCCTGGTGAGCGCGGGCAAAGCCCTGCGCTGGATGCTGCTCTATCCCGCTACCGCTGAGCCGCTGCCCTGGCATGACCATTTTGCGATGCTTCTCATCGCGCAGATGCTCAATATCCTCATTCCCGTGCGCCTGGGTGAGATTGCGCGTTTAGGATTGATGCAGCAGGCGCGTCGCCCTTTGGGGATGACGTTGGGCACGCTTGCTGCGGAAAAAGCCTTCGATTTGCTCACAACGGGTGCCTTCCTGGCGCTGGCTTTGCCGTTTGTGGTGTGGAGCGAAGCGCGCGTGACCGCTTTTTCCGTGATGGGAAGCGGCTTGCTGGTCCTGCTAGGATTGCTGGCTTTGGGCCTGACGCGCGCTTTCTGGCTGCGCTGGCTTGAACGCCTGCCACGTCCCCGCCGGCCCTGGTTGGCTGCGGGAATGGAGCGCGTTTTACGGCTTCCGCGTGCTTTATTAGCGTGGGCCGGGGCCCTTTCCCCCTGGCGCTGGCTGCTGGCGAGCTTTCTTTCGCTTTTGGTCTGGAGCTTTTCGGTCCTGTGTATGGAGGCGGTTTTGCGCGCGTTTGGCTGGCATCTGCCCTATGCTGCTCTGCTCTTAATGCTGGCTATCACCTTCACCAATCTCTTGCCCCAGCCGCCAGCTCTTGTGGGGACGGTGTTGTTTGTCACGCAGGAAATGCTGCTCCCCTTTGGCCTGACGCGCGCGCAGACCCTGGCCGTGGGCGCCGCGCTGAACATCGCGATGGTGCTCCCGATTGTGTTGGGCGGGGCCTGGGCGACGAGCGTGCGTCTGACGCGCCTGCTGGGGACACCGTCCGCGGGACGTTTATGGCGCGCGCTGGGGCTTGATGTCCTCCTGGGTGGACGTGAGGTGCGCCGATGACCCTGGTCGCGCTTTTGACCTGGATCGCTCTGGGCGCGTTGGCCTGGACTTACGTTGGTTACCCGCTGCTCATCGCCGGGCTGGCGCGCTGGCGGCCCCGTCCCGCGCAAACGGCGGACATGACGCCTGCCGTGAGCCTCATCATCCCTGCCTACAATGAAGAAACCTGCATTGCCGCTCGCATTGAAAACGCCCTGGCTCTGGATTACCCCCGCGAGCGGATACAAATCATGATCGCGGCGGACGGCTCGACCGATGCCACGGTCACGATTGCGCAGCGCTACGCTGACCGTGGCGTGCTGGTACTGCATCAGCCGGAGCGGCGTGGCAAAATGGCCGCCATGACGCGTGCTGCATCCTTCGCTACCGGTGAGCTACTTGTCTTCTCCGATGCTAACTCCTTCCTCGACCCCACGAGTTTGCGTTTGTTGGTGCGCTACTTTGCCGACCCGCAGGTGGGATGTGTCAGTGGGGCCAAGCATGTTCGCTCCGCTGAAGCCGCGCAGGCGCGTGGCGAGTCGCTCTACTGGCGGTACGAAAGCTGGCTCAAGTCCCGTGAATCGTCTGTTGGCTCTGCCATGGGCGCTATTGGTGAATTTTTTGCCGTGCGGCGTGAGCTTTATCCACTGCAGTCAGGGACCGCTATTGTAGAGGACCTGGATTTGTCCATGGCCCTGTTGCTGCAAGGGTGGCGCGTCCTTTACGTAGCTTCCGCGGTAGCGACGGAAACCGCTTCGCCCACCCTGGCCGCGGAATGGGAGCGCCGTTCACGCAATATCGCCGGTGGCTTTGAGGTCTGTCTGCGCATTCTGCCGCACTTCCGACCTCGCCATGCCTGGCTCGCATTTCAGTTTGTGTCCCACAAAGTCCTGCGCTGGACGGCAGTGTTCTGGATGCTGCTGGCATGGATCGGCAGTCTGGCGTTAAGCGCGCAGCCGCCCTATCGCTTGCTGGCCCTGCTGCAGAGCATTTTTTACATGTTGGCGGGAACGGGCTATCTCCTGGAACGTGCCGGGCGTCCCTGGCGGCCCCTGCAAATCCTTTTCTATTTTTGCTTTGGCAACTTCACTGCGTTGGGGGGCTTCTGGCGTTTTGTGACGCGGCAGCAGACGGCGGTATGGAAAAAGGTGCGCTGATTTTCCTGGCCGTCCTGCTGTTTTGGGCGCCCTGTCTGCCCGCCTCGCTGACCTGGGCCCATGCCGGTGCGGACGGGGGAGACTGGGCAGCGGCCGCCCTGCGTGGCGCTCTGCCGCATCCCCCCGGGGCGCCGCTTTACCACCTGCTCACGCGCCTGTTTGTGCGCCTGCCTGGCGATCCGGCGCACAATTTGAGCCTCCTCTCTTTGCTCATGGCAGCTCTGAGCGCAGCTCTGGTTACCGCTGCCCTGACCCCCTTGGGCACGGCTCCGGCTCTGGGCACGGGTATGCTGCTCGCCCTCTCTCCCGCGCTGGCCTCACAATCTCTCATCGTTGAAGTCTACACCACGGCAGCGGCCTGCATGGCGGCGCTCGCGTATCTTGCCCGCCGCGCGGCCCCGCCCTGGCTGCTGGGGCTGGTATGGGGTCTGGGTTTAAGCGTGCATTTCAGCCTGGTGTGGGCGGTGTTCTGGCTTTTTTTGATGAGGGCCACCTGGCGAGAGCGGCTCACGTTGCTGAGCGTGGCGCTCGTCGTGGCCCTGGCGATGTATAGCAGCGCCTTGCTGATCCTGGGGCGTGGCGCGCCTTCCCCATGGGCGGAGTTTTCTACTCCGGCGGGATGGTGGACTTACGTGAGCGCGACCCTTTACCACGGCTATCTTTTCGCATTGCCGCTTGTGGCCTGGCCACAGCGCCTGCTTGCTGGCCTGGGCTGGTGGGCGCGGCAGTTTACGCCGCTGGGCGCGCTGCTGATCCTGGTGGGCGGACGCCGTCCGCTTCCCCGCGCGGAGCGGGGGGCATTTTTGAGCCTTCTCGCGGTCACGTTCTACAGTCTGGGGTATAATACGCCCGACGCCTGGGTTAATCTGGTGGCGTATCTGCCCTTAGCCGCCACCCTGCTTGCGTCAGGTTGGCAGCGCGTGGACGTGCGCTTGCGGCGCTGGGAGTGGCCCTGGCTCGCGTTGGTTGTATGCTTTGCGGCGTTGGTGACGCGACCCCAGGTCTGTCTGCGTGGCGCGGATGAGGCCGCGCGTTGGGCTGCGGCGACCCTGGAGGCGGCGCCCGCTGATGCCGTGCTCTGTTCTCATGCGGATGGAGCCACCTTTGCCTTGTGGTATGCTCAAGCATTGGGCCTGCGGCCTGATGTGCAGGTCCTGGATGTGGACTTGCTGGCTTATGCGCCCTATCGTCGCTATCTTGCTGCGCAGGGTCTTGTGCCCGAAATGGCCATCGCTTCCTGTGTGGACGTGAATGTTCCTGCGCCTGTGCCTTAACGAGGGTGGCATTGGGTTCAGGATAGGAAACGGCTCAGTCTGCCTGGGTTACGAGGTAATAGAGGGTAGGCGATGGCATTGCCTTCACCTGCCTTAAGGGCGTTGAAATCATGGGATACCCTATCCAAACCTGCGGTTAAAACCGCGCCAGCGGTGATTACAATGACAACCTGGTGCTGAAGGTAAGCGATTACTTTGGATACAGGTCAAAACCTTATGACCAGCCTTGACTTGTCATTCAAGGTGGGCCTGTACCGACCTTGTCCAATCGAGTTGGTGTGAAGTCCTGATCTGGGCGGGAAACCGTTTGGGTGAGGGTGACGTTTGAACGTGCTGATCCGAAGGGCAAACAGCCCTCACGCAGAGGAGTTTTTATGAAACTGAACCGTCGTACTTTCGCCTGGGGCCTGGTGCTGCTCGGCCTGTCCCTGGTGCTGATCTGGGGGATGCGCGTGGGCGGAGCGGCCTGGCGTTTGTGGCGTCAGCTCAACGCCCTGAGCGCCACATCGGATCAGGCTGACCTGAGCGCGCTCTGTCGCACCGTGGCGCAGATGGACGCCGATCTGCGCCTCATCGAGCATGACGCTGGCGCGTTGATTGCCGCTGCCGACCGCTTCCCCGCCTGGACCGGAGTTGTGCGCGACGCGCCGGAACTCTTCAGCGTGGCGCGGACGCTCGCGCAGGCCGGACAGACGGGTTGTACGGCTTTCGCGCCGCTGTTGGAAGGCGATTCTGTATCCCTGCCCCGTGCCCTCGAAATCCTCGCCACCCATCGCGACGAGTTTTCCGCGACCGCGCAGGCCCTGGCGCAGGCGCAAGAGGCCTGGGCGCGCGTGGATGCCGCGGCCCTACCTCCACGCCTGGCCCGTAAGGCCGCTTTATTGGATCAGGCTTTGCCCTTAGCGCAAGCCGCTTTCGACCTGGCGAGTGTGGCCCCCGACCTGCTGGGCATGGACGGGCCGCGCACCTACCTGATTCAGGCCCTCAACGAGAGCGAGCTGCGTCCGGGTGGCGGCTTCATCTCCGGTCTGGGGGAAGTGACCTTGCGCCACGGTGAACTGGAAGCGATGACCTTCTACGATAGTTACGCGGTGGATAATTTCCGTCAACCCTATCCTGAAGCGCCCGACCCGCTGCGCCGCTACATGGGGATTGACCTGCTGGTGTACCGCGACAGCAACTGGTGGCCGGACTTCCCCGCCGCGGTGCAGGCGGCCTGGCCGCTCTTCCGCCCCGCTACGCCCAAAGATTTTGATGGCGTCATTGCCGTAGATCAACGCGCCCTGGAACTGCTTGTCAGTGCCGTGGGCGAGCTGACCATCCCCGATAGCGACGTTCCCCTGACCGCCCAGAACGTGCGCGACTACATCCGCCGTTCCTGGGAGCCGCCGCAGGGCGATCCCACCGCGCCGGGCTGGTGGAGCGAGCGCAAAGCTATCATGGGCCCCCTTGCCGAAGCGCTCTGGCAGCGCATAAAGGCCGGAACCTTTGATAAAGCCAGGCTGGCTTACGTGATGCTGGTCATCCTGCGCGAAAAGCACGTCCAGATTGCCCTGGAGCAGCCGCGGGCCGCGGCGGTGCTGCGCGCGCGTGGCTGGGATGGTTCGCTGCCTCACGAGCTGCCGGGCGATTTCGTGATGCTGGTGGATGCCAATGTCGGCTACAACAAAGTCAATGAGCGCGTGCGACAGGCCGTGACGTACACTGTTGACCTGCGTCCCGCCGCGCCGCTGGCCGAACTGCGCGCTGTCTACACCAACACCGTCACGCGCGCCGTCCCATGCGAACCGCAGCTCGCCTATCCCCCCACCTATCAACAGATGATTGAGCGCTGCTATTGGGATTACATCCGCGTTTACGCACACCCGCAAGCCGAGCTGCAGGCGGCGAGCACCTATCCCATCCCCGCTTCGGCGCTGCTCACCGGTCAGGCGGAGGATGGCGCGGTTGTTGTGGGCGGAGATCCTCTGGGGCACTGGCGCGTTTTTTCCGGGCTGATGCTGCTCCCGACGGGCAGCGTGCAGGAACGTTTTTGGCGCTGGTCCTTGCCCGCCACCGTGGTTGAGTGGCGCCTCCGTGACGGAAGCTATCGCCTGCGCCTGCAAAAGCAGGCTGGCGCGTCGCCCTATCCGGCTACGGTGCGGGTGCTCTTGCCGCCGGGCGTGAGCGTCACGCGCGCCGTCCCAGCGCCTGCCGCGCACACCGCGGACGGGGTGACCTGGCAGGTCACGCTCGACCGCGATTATGATTTCGTGCTGGAGTTAAGGAGGCCGTGACATGAAACACACGTTGAAATGGCTGTTGGTGCTGGCGTTGTTAAGTGTGGCTGCTTTGACCTTCAGCCCTGCTTTGTGGGCTGCGCCGGGTCAGTCGCCGTTGCGTCAATCCGTGCCGACGAAAACGCCCACGCCGACGTATGGCCCTTCACCCACGCCGACAGCTACTCTGGCACCCGGTGTTACGCCTACATCTATCCCCACGCGACCGGGTGGGGCAACAGCCACCGCTACGCCGTTACCCTCCGTCGAAGCGACGACGCCTGCCCCCACTGAAACGGCGACATTGACGCCTTCGCCCACCAGCACGGCTCTCCCCCCTACGGCGACGCCGGTGTCTCAGACCGATACACCCATGCCATCACCTACCGTGACACCGCAGCCTCCATCAGCGCCGGCGCGTCCATGTCTTTCGCCCTTGATGGTGGTGGGCCTCGTGTTGCTTTTGCTTGGCCTGGCCCTGCTGCTCGGAGGTCGCCGGCGTGGCTAGGCGCTGGTCTCGTTGGGGGGCGCTGCTCCTCCTGCTGGGTGCGCTGACGCTGGCCGCCGGGGTATGGCAGGCGGGACTGTTGCCGTGGCCCACATCACCCACCCCTGCCACCGACCGCCGACAGGAGCCTTTGGTGCCGACCCCGACCCCTGAAGGAAGTACGCTTGTGCCTCCTGCTGCAACGCGCACTCCCCTGCCGCCGCTGGTTGTCCCGCGCGCGCAGAATCTCCGCAAAGAAACCTGGCGCGGCGCTTACCGCTGGGGCGTGGGCGTGCCCCCGCACACCTTTGCGCGCATCACCGCCGTTTCTGACCCCTCCGTGTTGCGCGCGGGTTGGTACGTGAATTGGACCGCCGACCCTGAGGCAACACCGATTCATGGCGCAACGTTTGTGCCCATAGTGTGGATCGGTGCACAGGAGTTGCAGCCTCCGCCGGAAGAGATCGCGCGCCTTGCCCGCACCCATCCGGGGGCGTTGTGGCTCATCGGTAACGAACCCGATGTGCGCTGGCAGGATAACGTGACGCCTGCCGACTACGCGCGCTTCTACCATCGTGCCTATCTCACGCTGAAGGCGGCTGATCCGACCGCTTGGGTGGCGATAGGCGGCGTGGGACAGCCCTCGCCGCTGCGCTTGCGTTACATCGAGGCCATATTGGACGAACATCGTCGTCAGTTTGGCGTGGAGATGCCTGTGGATGTGTGGAACATCCACGCTTTCATCCTGCGCGAGGAGCGCGGAAGCTGGGGATTGGATATTCCCCCCGGCTTTGAGGACGCTGCAGGGGAGTTGTACGAGATTCAGGATAACGACAATCTGGCGTTGCTGGCGCATCAGGTGATTACGTTTCGCCGCTGGATGGCGGAGCATGGCTACCGCGAGCGCCCGCTTATTATCTCCGAGTATGGCGTGGTCATGCCGGAGGAGTACGGCTTCGATGTGGCGCGCGTGGCGGCTTTCCTGGAGGGCAGCTTCGACTTTTTCTTGACCGCCACCGATGCTGAGCTGGGCTATCCGACGGATGGCAACCGTTTGGTGCAGGCCTGGTGTTGGTTTAGCCTGGGCGATGACCTTTATCCCACCGGCAATCTTTTCGATCCTGCGACCGGGCAACTGACGCCTCTAGGGGAGCGCTGGCTGCGCTATCTGGAGGAACGCTGGTAATGTCACGCGCCTGGATAAGGGACAGCCTGGCCTTAGCCGGGCTGGGGTTTGCTTTTTACCTGGCGACGCTGGCGCCAGGGCTGTTGTGGGGCGATGACGCGCATTTGCAGTTGCAGGCTGTGCGCGGCGTGTTGCGGGGCAGTGCAGGGAGTCACCCGCTGTGGGTGGCGATCGCGCATGCCTTTACCGCGCTTCCTTTTGGGGATGTGGCCGGGCGCGTAAATGCGGTTTCCGCGGTGTTTGGAGCGCTCACGCTTCCCCTGGTCTATTGGGCCGCGCGCGAGTTGCGCGTGCGTCGCTCTTCCGCTCTGATGGCGGCGCTGGCGCTCATGGTCAGCCATACCTTTTGGTCTCACGCTGTCCGCACTGAAGTTTATACCCTCACGCTGGCTTTGATGGCCCTCACCATGGCGGCGATGTTGCGCTGGAGTACCACGCATCAGGCGCGCTGGTTGTGGCTTGCTGCAGGGACGTTGGGACTGGGCTTGAGTGCACATCTCATGGTGGGGTTGTTTGTCCCGGCCTACGTCTGGTTGCTCTGGCGCGAGCGGCGTGCGCTTTCTGTCCGGACGTTGCTGATCGCGTTGGGGTTGGGGGTTGTGGGGAGCTTGCCGCTGCTGCTTTTGCTGGTCCGCGATGCGCAAGCGCTTCATCTGCACGGCTGGGCCATTGTACGTTGGGCGCTTTTCTCGTTTGAAGGCTACGATTTTGCCGGAGCGATGTTTGATTTCTCCTGGGCCTGGTTGCCCCTGGATACGTTTGAGTGGGGCGTTTTTTTGACTTTGCAATTTATCGGTCCGGCGCTCATTGCGGGGGTAAGCGGCCTGATCTGGAGTGCACGGCGCTGGTCCCTCACCCAAAGGGTGACCGTGGCGCTGCTTTATCTTGGGGCTTTGAGCTTCAGCTTCGCGTACCGGGTCGGCGACCGTTACGTTTTTTATCTCCCCTCTTATCTCCCTTTCGCGCTGTGGATTGCTCTGGGATTTGATGGCTGGCGTGAACGCATGCACCGGCCCTGGGAGCAGCGTTTGTACAGGGTACTCATGCCGTTGCTGGTGCTCTACATTCCGTGGCTTGCTTACATTAACGCTCCTTTGCTGGTGGAACGCGGTATAACCTTTCGCGATACTCGCCACGTTCCTGGTCCTCAGGGACGGTATTTCTTCCTCTGGCCGCCCAAGCTATGGTATAATGATAGTAAGAGCTTCGCTCTGGCGGTGCTGGAAGCAGCGCCACCTGATGCGCTGATTTTAGCGGATCCGGTTCTACATGCTCCCATCGCCTTTGTGCGCGAAGTAGATGGCTTGCGTCCGGATGTGGAGTTGCGCTATTGTTGTTGGGATATTGAGCAGGTCTTGAGTGAGGGCGATGCCCGTCCGGTGATGCTGGTAGATGGGACGCCCTGGATTTATCCCATGGCCTGGTTGCGCGCACATTATCGAGTTGAGCCACACGGGCCGTTTTACCTTGTGATGCCGCTCTCAACGCAAGAGCAACCTTGAAAGTCAAAAAGCCTGCGCTCTCGTCGCCCTCGTTAGTCTCCTCTTCCAGGCAGGTCAGTTTAAACTGTGGAGGATGAACATGAGAAAGTCACAAACAACCTGGCGTTGGATCGTTTTGGCCCTGGCCTTAGGGCTGATTTTAGTTCAGGGGGCATGGGGTCTGGCGGAGCAGCCACCCGCCGTTGAAGCTGAAAGCGGAATCGAGCTTGTGTTGTCTAAAAAGCTTTACTTGCCGTTGGTCAACAAATATGTGACGAAGGTCAGTTCCCGTCTGGGATACAGTGCAATCACGAGTCCTATTGACCGCTATCCTGAGATTCGCGACTTGCGCGCGGGGTGGTATCTCAATTTTGGGATGAGCGCTGCGCCGGCGCGTCCTTTGGGGATGGAGTATGTGCAAGTGGTAAACATTCATCAGCTCACCACCTGTTGGCCGCAACGTCTGCGCGATCGCACAACGTGCCCCTATGTCACCCCTTATACGTACACCATTGGGTCTGAGGTCGCGCCTTATACGGGGAGCTTTGCTTCAATCCGTTATGTGGCGCAGAAGAACCCCGGCTCTACATGGTTCATCGGCAATGAAATGGACCGCTACGATTGGGGTGATCCCAGCAAAGGCATTCCTTCCGGCGGGCAAGATGAAATGCTGCCTGAGCTTTATGCACGCGCTTATCATGAGATCTACACCGTCATCAAGGCTGCCGATCCAACGGCAAAGGTGGGCATCGGTGGCATCATTCAGGCCACGCCGGCGCGCTTGCAGTACCTTACCAAAATGTGGAACGAGTACAAGCGTCTCTATGGCACAGACATGCCTGTGGACGTGTGGAATGTACACAACTTTATCTTTAAAGAGCGCTGCGATGATTACGGCGCGGATGTGCCCCCTGGTTATAGTGGATGTTACGGCACAATCTACTACGACGGCGATCACGACAACATGCAAATTTTCGATCAGCAAATCCGGGCTTTCCGCCAGTGGATGAAAGATCGTGGTCAGCAGCAGAAGCCGCTTTACGTTTCCGAGTACGGCATCGTCTATGCGCATGGGTGCAGCGGCACAGTGGAACAGTGTGGCGGAGCGCCTTACGACTACGACAATCAAGAGGTGGTCACGCGCTTCATGCTCAACACTTTCGATTACTTCATGAATACCAAAGATTGTGCCCTGGGGTATGCGGCAGATGAGTGTCGCCTGGTCCAGCGTTGGGCCTGGTATAGCCTGGATGATACTCAGGGGTATTACAATCCGTTCAGCGCCTTGTTTAATATGACCACCAAACAGAAAACTGCGCTGGGACAGGCTTTTGAGAATTACGCGAAACAACATCTTGATCCGTAACTTTTAAAACGACGGCCTTCCTGCCTTGTCAGGGGTGATATTTTTCTACCCCCTCTGCGAGTGCGGAGGGGGTTGTGACTATCGTGGAGCAGGGCGACGAAAACGCATGTAGCGTTTCCAGACCTGCTCCGCGGTTAGAACTCGTGGCCCCTTTCAACTTTAGGGTTGTGCGATGAGTCATTAAGGGGGGATGTATGACTGGGAAACCTTGCCGGGCAATCTGGCTATTGGCCAGTTTAATGGGCGTTTGGTTGCTTGGAATAATGCCTTTGACCAGCGCTGCATCCTCGGAAGTAACGGAGACAACTGCTCCACAGGCCACGCCAACCTGGCTTGAACCCCGTGGGCTAAGTGTTCTGGAGCTGGTTGGCTTTGTGGATGAAGCTTATTTGCGCGGGATGATCATTTACGACCGCCCTGGTTATGGCATCTTACGGTACGAGGCGGGCAAGCGCATGGGCAACACCGTCACGTTAACAGCAACAGCTTACACGCGTTACGACCGTTCATGGGACGGGACCCTTTTTGGCTGTCTGGGTGTTCCTCCACGTCTGGATCAGTGGCCCACCGTGGTGCCGCAGACGAAATTGCGCATCTATACAAGCTCGGGTGTGGATATCACCGGCAAAACTGTCCCCCATTTTTATGTACCAGCAGGTTTGACACAACCGCTACGCGGGCCGGATGATCAATCCGAACCCAATAAACCTACCCGTTATGATCGTTTAGGGGCCGGTGCACCGCTGACGCGGGATGCTCAGGGGAATCTCATCGTGCCTGCCAACATGGGGTGCGATCTGATGATTCCTGATGGGACAATTTCGAACAATCATGAGTATAAAACGCTCACCCTGGTGTTTACGGCTGAAATGGAGCCTCATATTACGGTTCAAGTGTTGGGCACGCAGGTAATGAATTTTAAATCCTACATTGGTCCTGGCTATTTCGGAAAGTTTGAAAAATTGGCTCAGCAAATGCGCAACACTTACCCCGGACGCCATGATAAAATAGCCATGACCATACCGGCAGAGACGAACTACATCATCATCAACTTTCCAGCTACGCCTGTAGACTTGTATGCTAACCTGGGGGATCCGAGTAATAACGACAATGTAGCTTATCCTTCCGGTGGAACTTACCGCATTTCATTTTGGGATAACAATCAGGAATATCTTTCTGTGGACTTTGTCGCCTCGATGGGCATCCCCATAGCTGGTTCATGGATTGATGCCGATCAATCGGGCAATGTACCTTATCTGATTTACAAGCGTCAGCCTGTGGCCGCTGCCGCTCCGGAGTATCTTGTGCCCGCTGGCGTTTCTTATAACGCCTGCATGTTGAGTGGTACTTGTTCATCCTCGATTCTTTCTCAGATTTACAACACCAGTATGACCATGAGGGTTATCTATCTCAAAGTGACGCGCACCGATTGTGATTTGCAGCGCATTCCTTTGCGCATGGTGGGCAATGCCTGGGTACCGGGGATGCTGGCTCAGACGCCAGCGGCTACGGCATTTCCGGATACGTCGCCGGTGAGGACTTCCAGCGCTCTGGTGCGCGCTTCGATTTACGCGAGCGATACCCTGACGCGGATGACCTATTTGCCGCTTGTGCTCAATCGGCTGTGCGCTTCTCCGCCACCGGATGACCCGGAAGGTTGTCCTTGCGGCTGGTTTGATAGCAATGGACGGATGTTAGGTTTCATACCCTGATGCTGCAGGAGGCTTATGGCTGATCTTTCGCTCCCACGTTCCTGGCAACTCTTGATTGACGCTCTCTGGTATCAGCGCTGGCCCACGACTTTGCAGGATTGGGATGTTCTGCTCCGTATCGCCGAGACACAGAACCTCACAGGCACCCTCGCTTTTATGGCGCCGGACGGGCTTCCGCTGGATGTAGCCCGGCGCTTGCGGGCTGCACGCTACGAGGCTGAGGCGCGCTACGTCCGCGGCGAGGCTGTGCTGCGTGAGCTTGGCGCACTCCTGCGCGCATCGGATTTATCGGCGGTGCTCTTTAAAGGCTTTGTGGTGGCACAGGTTTATCCGTATCCCCCGGCACGGTTTTTTGGCGATATTGACGTTTTGCTTCCCGGCGACGAGGCGCAGCAGCGCTTTGTCGCCGTGCTTTTGGAACAGGGATATACAACTCAACCTGATATCCGTGAGGGCGAATCGTCTCAGCACTATCCCAAGCTCTTTCCTCCCCAGCGCGGGATGGGTGTGGAGGTCCACCGCAGGTTAGGGCGGGAAGGCGGTTTTGAGCATCCCGAACGTACCGCGGAGGTCTGGCAACGCGCGCACCCGTGCACGGCTTTTCCCGATTTCCGCACGCTTGATCCGGTGGATCATTACCTCTTCCTGGTTTACCATGCTGTCCGTGCCCATGTGTTTGAACTGGGTTTGCGCAGCTTTTACGACCTTTATCGTTTCACCCTCAACTGGGACATGGCAACCTGGGAGCAGACCGTGGCGCGTGCCAGGGATTGGAACGTGATGTCCGCCTTGCGTCTGGCCTGGGGCTTGCAGTGCTGGTTTGAGGGGCGCGCCTGGGAATCCATGTCGTTCGCGCGCCTGGCCGACCCACCGCCGCCCGCCGTAGTGCGCGCAGCTCAGCAGGTGCTCCTTCAGAATGCACAGACGGAACTCAATCGCATGTGGCGCGCCAAACGGAAACCCGGCTGGCGTGGCTGGCTTGCTTATCTTCGCCTCACCATTACAATGGACGGGACATTGCCCTGGTATCGCTGGCCGCGGCGGATGGGAGAGCTGGCCTGGCGCTTGGGACGCTCACTGACGCGCCTGGTTCTGCAAGGAGACCCGGTTCTTTCCAGCTACCGTCGTCTGCTAACCTGGCTTCGGGAGGAATGATGAACAAAACGTTTGTGTGGCGTGTGCTGGCCGCCATTCTGGGATTTGGATTGGGCCTTGTGCTGGTACGTCTCACATCGCCGGCTACTGTCACGCTGGAATGGGAGACTGCCAGCGAGGTGGGGAGCCTGGGGTTTTACATTTATCGTGCTGAAGCGCCCGATGGCCCCTTTGTCCAGCTCAATCAACAACCAGTGCCAGTTCAAGGAGATGCCCTCACGGGTGCGAGCTATACCTATCGCGATACAACCGCGCGTTGGGGGCAGCAGTATTACTATCAGCTGGAGAGTCTGGAGCAGGATGGCACGCGCTCGCGTTACCCCGATGTGATTACGGTGCGAGCGGGTCTGGCCTGGCCCTGGCTGGTGCTGGGTGGTGCGGGGATGGCTATCGTCGCTGTGCTTCTGATACCGGAATCCCGGCTTGCCGCGCAGCCGCGTGAGGAGGAGGTCGCATGAACTTTGTCCTGCAGATTGCCTCCATCGCCCTTGCTCTGGAAGGTCCGGAAAACTGGTTGACGCCTTTAGCTGAGGCCTGGTCGGATTGGCGTGGGACCACCGCAACCATGCACCTCACGTTTTTGGCTGATGAGAGCCTGAACGTCCCGCAACGCCCCCTGTTCAGCGTGCCTTTCGCTTTTAGTCAGGGGCTTTGTCGGCAAAGCGCTCCTGGCTTTGATGGCGTGATTGATGTGGCCAACGGGCGGGGGATGCTGCGCGCGCATCCGCAGGCTGGGCCGGAAGACCTGGCTTATTTTGTGCGCGCGGCTTTTGCTTTGACCGCTTTTGCGCAAGGCGCCCTCCTCTTCCACTCGACGGGTATTGTGCACCGCGAGCAGGCTTACATATTTTTTGGCCTTTCAGGGAGCGGAAAAACAACCACGGCACGTTTTTCGCGTCCGCGCCCGGTCTTGAACGATGACCTGGTGCTTCTATGCTATAATCAGGGTCAGTGGTACGCGTGTGCCACGCCTTTTGGTTTGCGGCGCCATTCAGAAGTGACATCGGCTCCACTGCGTGCTTTTCTACGTTTACGCAAGGCATTGGAGGATCGCATCGAACCCTTGCCGTCTACGATGGCCAAAGTAGAACTGCTGGCTAACTCGCCTGTTGTGAACGCCGATCCGCAACGTGTGCCATTGCTGATGGAATTTTGGGAAACCATACTTAAGGGGATTCCAGTGTGTGCACTTTATTTCCGCAAATCCCCGGATTTTTGGGAGGTCGTGGATGCTTACTTTGGATGATAAGGTTGTTCCTGCGCCGGGTGTGGTGACGCGCGAAAGTAACGATGAGTTAATTGTGGTCATTCCCCAGCGTGGACGTTTTATCGTGTTGAACGGTACCGGTGCCCATATTTTCAAACTCCTTGATGGGCGCATGACGCTGGCTCAGGTGGCGCACCGCCTTGCGGAAGCTTACCAGGTGCCGGTGGAACGTACCCAACAGGATGTGTTAGCCTTTGCCACGCGCTTGTATGAGCGTGGCGCGTTACAGACGGTCTCTCTCGCGGCCTGATGCGTTCGGCGTCCGGGTAGGGAGGGGCGTATGGGCCTGAGGTCGTCGGGGTTGGATGACGCTACTCTGATGAAGCGCATCGCCCGCGGCGATACGCAGGCCTTTGACTTCTTTTACCAACGTCACAGCGCTGCAGTTTACACGTATCTCCTTCGCTTGCTCCATGATGTGCAAACGGCGGAAGATGTGCTCCAGGAAACTTTTCTGGCCGTCTGGCAGGGAGCCCATCGTTTTTTTGGACGCGCGCAGGTGCGGACGTGGCTTTTGAGCATAGCCCATCGTCGCGCCATGGATTGGCTTCGGACCAATGGAACGCAAGGCAATGGGTACGACCTGGAGCTGAATGAGGATGTGGAAGATAGTGTCGGGAGCGAGCCACCTGTCTGGGAACACGAGATAGCACAGACGGAAGCCATTCAGCAAGCACTCGATCAACTCTCACCGGAACACCGCGCTGTGTTGGAACTGGCTTTCTACTACGAATGTTCTTACGCCGAGATCGCCGAAATTATAGGATGTCCTGTGGGCACCGTTAAAAGTCGCTTACATGCCGCGCGGCATCAGTTGCAGGTATTATTGCGTCACCTTGTGACATCCAGGGCGACTTCGGGAGGACGTAGATGAAATCCGGCCCGATGACGCCCCGCAAATATGCCGAAGAAACTCCCGAAAGCGATGCCTTGAGGGATTGGATTGTGCAGCAACCCCCGCAAGCTCCACCTGAGGAGGTGCGCGTGCAATTGCTGCAGCAGGTCAAAACCTTACGCCCGGCCCTTTTTTCACCCCCTTTGGCCCTTCGGGTTTGGGGCGCTTTCCTGGCTTTATGGGTTTTCATGCTGTTAGCATGGCTGGCGCCGCCCGGCCCCATGCTGAGCTGGGAATCCGAACACCCGCGGGTGGCCGATTTCCTCATCTATCGTGGTATGGGCGAAACATGGCAGCTCATCCTGGATGTGCCGTCCACGATGGATTGGGGTTCTTACGAAGTCGTGGACGCTTACTATCTTCCGCTTCACACCACGGTTTCTTATCTTATTGTGGCGCGGGATATGGACGGCCATGAGTTGGATCGCGTTTCCACTGCACTTCCCGCGTGGCCTGTGTGGTTCCAGCTTTTTGCCTTCCTGGCCTTCAGCCTGAGTTTTGCAGCCTTTATGGTCACCTGGCTCCACTGGCGTGACCTGCATCACCTGCCACGAAAGGTTGGCGTTTCGCGGCCACGGAACTGACCCCTTGGCAGAATGCCGCATGCAAAGCCCCCTCGCGCCCGTATCCCCAGCCTCTGGCTGGCCCTGGCATTTTCGATGAGTTAGTCCGGTTCTCAGGCTGTTTCAGGCAGCTTGTGCATCTCTGGGCCTCAAAAGCCCCCTCGCGTCCGTATCGCCAGCCTCTGGCTGGCCCTGGCATTTTCGATGAGTTAGTCCAGTTCTCAGGCTGTTTCAGGCAGCTTGTGCATCTCTGGGCCTCAAAAGCCCCCTCGCGCCTGTATCCCCAGCCTCTGGCTGGCCCTTCAAAAAAACCTTGTTTCATGTCCCTTGACACGCCCCCGCTTTCCGCTACAATGCGCGCAGGATTTTTCCTTGGAGAGGTGGCCTATGCCCAAAAAGATGAGCAGTGCAGAGATTCGTCAGACATTTTTGGATTATTTTGCCGAGCGCGGTCATACGATTGTGCCCAGCGCCAGTTTGGTGCCGCAAAATGACCCGACTTTGCTTTTTACCAACGCCGGCATGAATCAGTTTAAGGACGTATTCCTCGGCACCGGTACGCGCCCCTATACCCGCGCTGCCGACACGCAGAAATGTATGCGTGTGGCGGGTAAGCACAATGACCTGGAAGACGTGGGGCGTGATGGCACCCATCACACGCTCTTTGAGATGCTCGGCAACTGGTCTTTTGGCGACTATTACAAAAAAGAGGCTATCGGCTGGGCCTGGGATCTGCTCACGCGCGTTTACGGCATGGATGGCTCTCGCTTGTGGGCAACCGTGTTCAGCGACGACAAGGGCGATCTGGGACGCGATGAGGAGGCTGCGGCTTATTGGCGCAGCGAGACCTCAATTGACCCTTCACACATCCTGAGTTTTGGCCGCAAGGAAAACTTCTGGGAGATGGGCGAAACCGGTCCCTGCGGCCCCTGCTCCGAAATTCACTACGACCGTGGTCCGGAAGCCTGCAACAAGCGCGATGTCCCCGGCCATGTTTGCCGTGTCAACGGCGACTGCGCGCGTTTTACCGAGATCTGGAACCTGGTTTTCATTCAGTACAACAATAAGGGCAATGGCGTGCTCGAACCTCTCCCTGCCAAACACGTGGATACGGGCATGGGGTTGGAGCGCATCACCGCCATTTTACAGGGCGTCCCCTCCAACTACCACACGGACCTGTTCTGGCCCATCATTGAGCGCACACAGGCCATGGCCGGTCAAACGGACGCGCAGCGCGAAGCCAACTTTACCGCTTACCGCGTCATTGCCGATCACATCCGCGCCTGCACCTTCCTCGTGGGGGATGGCGTGCTGCCTGCCAATGAAGGTCGCGGCTACGTCCTGCGCATGATTTTGCGGCGCGCCGTGCGCTTTGGGCGCAAGTTGGGCTTTCATCAGCCCTTCATGGCCGAACTGGCGGACGTCGTGATCGCCATGATGGGGCAGCAGTTCCCCGAACTCCCGCAACGTGCCGACTTCATCAAGGCCACCCTCCGCGCGGAAGAGGAACGCTTCCTGCGCACGCTCGATCAGGGTCTTGCGCACCTCGACGAGGTCATGACCGCGCTGCGTGCCGCGGGCAAGGATGAAATACCCGGTCAGGAAGTCTTCTTCCTGCACGACACCTTAGGGGTACCTTTTGAAGTGACGCGGGACATCGCGGAAGAGCAAGGCTTCCGGGTGGATGCCGCCGGTTATCACGCGGCGCGTGAGGAGCAGCGCGCCCGTGGCCGCGCCGCGGGGGACTTCAAGCTCACCACCGATGAACACGCGCGCCTCTATCCGGTGTTGCACGAGCAATTCGCCGCAAGGCTGCCGGTCAAACATGACCCTTACACGGGCGGATGGGAGCTGTCCGCGGAAGTGCTTGCCATCATTCAGGGGGACGAGCTGGTCAGTTTGGCTCCCACCGGCGCGCAGGTGGAAGTCCTGCTCGATGCCACTAATTTTTACGTCGAATCGGGCGGTCAGGTAAGCGACACGGGTTGGATTACCGGGCCGGATTGGGAAATCGCCATTACCGACACCCGCCGTCCCATTGAAGGGCTGATCCTCCACATCGGCACGGTGACGCGCGGCACGCCGCAAGTGGGGGACCGCGCCACCGCGCGCGTGGACGAGGCGCGCCGCCGTGACATCATGCGCAATCACACAGCCACGCACCTGCTGCACCGCGCCTTGCGCGAAACCCTGGGTACCCATGTGGCGCAGGCCGGTTCGCTGGTGGCTCCCGACCGCCTGCGCTTCGACTACAACTACGAAAAGCCGCTCACCCCGGAGCAGCGCACGCAGATTGAACGCCTGGTCAACGAGGCCATTCTTGCTAACTATCCGGTACAGCCGCGCGTGGAAGCCTATCGCGACGCGCTGCAACAGGGCGTGATTGCCCTCTTCTCCGAAAAATACGGCGACATCGTGCGCGTCATCCGCGTGGGCGAGGCGGAAAAGCCCTTCAGTCAGGAACTGTGCGGTGGAACGCACGTGACGCGCACCGGCGACATCGGCGCTTTCATCATCCTCAGCGAAGCGGGCATCGGCGCCGGTGTGCGCCGCATTGAAGCGGTGACGGGGCGCGGCGCCATCGCGCTGGCGCAGGAATGGCGCGCACGACAGGAGCAGTTAGCCGCGCAACTGGGCTGTCCCATCCCCGAACTGCCGGAGCGCCTGGAACGCCTGCAACAGGATTTGAAGACCGCCCACAAAGAAATCGAAACGCTCAACCGCAAGCTGGCGCGCAACGCCTTTGAGAAGCTGCTGGAGCGCACGCAGGACATCGCCGGTGTGCCGGTGCTGGTGGCGCGTGTCGAAGCGCCGGATGTGGAGACCCTGCGTGAGATGGCCGACTGGTTCCGCGATAAAGTGACGGGCGTGATTGTGCTCGGTGCGGTGATTGAGGGCAAGCCTCTCTTCATCGCTGCGGTGAGTAAGGCTCTCACGACGCGCGGACTGCACGCGGGCAATCTGGTCAAACAGCTTGCGCAGCTCGTCGGCGGAGGCGGTGGCGGGCGGCCTGATCTGGCGCAGGCCGGCGGGCGCGATGCGGAACGCCTCGACGCGGCGCTTGCGCAGGCGCCGGGCTTCATCCGCGCTATGCTCGGCGCTTAGTACCTCTTTTTGCATAGCAACGCGGACGGGTTGTCCCGTCCGCGTTTTTTATATCAGGCGCTGTAAGGGCTTACCTTCTTCAGGTCAAAACGGTATAAAAAGGGGTGGTCGAGGGCATTGCCTTCGCCCACCCTGCAGAGTGTTGAAATTCGGATACCTATCCAAACCTGCGGTTAAAATTGCGCCAGCGGTGATTTCAAGGGCTATCCTGGTGCTGAAGGTAAGC
>DAOUBT010000073.1:0-29353 GCA_034432595.1 Anaerolineae bacterium
TGGGCGACGGCATTGCCGTCGCCCACCCGCCTTGGGGCTGGAAGCCGGAAAGCTGAGAGGACGGTTGTCCGACGCGGATTCAAACCGCCCACCCGCCTTGGGGCTGGAAGCTGGATGCAGGAAAGCTGAGAGGACGGGGGTGGGCGAAGGCATTGCCTTCGTCCACCCAGCCTTTTGACTGGATGCTAGAAAGCGGAGAGTGCGGTCGCCTGGTGCGGGTTCAAACCGGGTGGGCGACGGCATTGCCGTCGCCCACCCAAAGAATACCCTGCCTGTATTTCATGCTATAATACACCTATGCACGTAATCCTGACCCACGAAAACGCTGATTTCGACGCCATCGCCAGCCTGTTGGGTGCTTGCAAACTCTTTCCACAGGCGGTCCCTGTGTTGCCGCGTCGCATCAACCGCAACGTGCAGGCTTTCCTCACCCTCTACGGCGAGAAAATGCCCTTTCAGGAGCCCGATTTTCTGCCGCGCGGCAAGCGCATTCAGCGCGTCATCCTGGTGGATACGCAGGGCCTCGTCTCGGTGCGTGGGATGCCGCCCAAAGTCCACGACGTGCTGATTATTGACCATCACGCTGCGCCCGAGCAACTGCCGGACGGCTGGCGCTTTCAGGGCGAGCGCCTGGGGGCTACCACCACCCTCCTGGTCGAGGCCATGGCCGCGCGCCTTGTCCACCTTGAACGCATGGAAGCCACCCTCCTGTTGGCGGGCATCTACGAGGACACCGGCAACCTCACTTACGCCAACACCACGGCGCGCGACCTGCGGGCCGCCGCCTGGCTGCTGGATCAGGGGGCTTCCCTGGAAATCGTCATGGACATGCTCGAACACGGCCTCACCGAGGGGCAGCGCGCACTCTACAAAGCCCTGGAAGAAAAAGCCGAAACCGTCATCATCCACGATTACACCATTATCATCGCCGCCGTTCAGGCGCCGCCGGGGATGCAGGAGGAAATCTCCACCCTGGCCCATCGCTTACGCGACACCCTGGCGCCGGATGCGATCTTTATCTGCGTGGGGTTGGGCGGCTACGTGCAGATGGTGGCGCGCAGCACCAACGCTGCCATCAACGTCGCCGACATTGCAGCGCACTTCGGCGGCTCCGGTCATGAACGCGCTGCTGCCGCCATGATTCGCGAGCGGGACCTGGAGCAAATTGTGGCTGACCTGAAAGCCCTCCTTGCCCATCACGTGCGCCCGTCCGTTACCGTGCGCGATTTGATGTCCACGCGGGTGCACACCGTGCTCCCGCATGAACCGGTTGCCCGCCTCAAGACGCTCATGCTGCGCACCGGTCACGAAGGCGTGCCGGTGCGGGATGAGGCCGGGCACATCATCGGCCTGGTCACGCGCAAGGCCGTGGATCACGCCCTGCAACACGGCATGGCCGAGGACTCCGTCAGCCGCATCATGGAACCGGGAAGCTGGACCGTCACCCCTGCCGATAGCGCCGAGCGCGTCCGCCAACTCATGCTACAAAGCGGCTGGGGACAAATCCCCGTCGTCGAAAATGGCCAGATTCTGGGCGTCATCACGCGCACCGACCTCATCCGCTCCCTGCCTGCGCCGCCCTCCGAGCGCGAACGTCGCCGTCAGGAAATCCAGAAACGCCTGGAACAAGCCTTCCCCAGGCCCCTGCTCGCCCTTGTGCGGCGCATGGGCGCGCAAGCCGCCGACATGGGCTACGGCTTCTACTTTGTCGGGGGCATTGTGCGCGACCTGCTGCTTGGACACTGGCCCATTGTGGACATTGACTTCGTGGTCGAAGGCGACGCCATCGCCCTCACCGAAGCATTGGTGGCGCGCTACGGCGGGGAGATGCGCACCCATCGCCGCTTTGGCACCGCCAAATGGATCCTTTCCCCCGACATCTGGCACGCCCTGGGCGGCGCGGATGGGGAAAACCTCCCCACCTCCATTGACCTGGTCACGGCGCGCACCGAATTCTACGAAAGCCCGACCGCCCTGCCGCTGGTGGAATGGAGCTCCATCAAACAAGACCTGCACCGGCGCGACTTCACCATCAACACCTTAGCCATCCGCCTTTCGCCCGAAGGGTGGGGCGAGCTACTCGACTTCTACGGCGGCGAACAGGACCTCAAAAACGGCGTTCTGCGTGTCCTGCACAGCCTGAGCTTTGTGGATGACCCCACGCGCATGTTACGCGCCGCGCGTTTTGAGGCGCGGCTCGGCTTCCGCCTGGACGAACGCAGCGCGCAACTCATTCAGGAAGCCCTGCCCATGCTCAACCGCATCACCGGCAGCCGCATCCGCCACGAACTCGACCTCATCTTCAAAGAAGAGCGGCCCGAAGCCGCCTTAGCGCGTCTGGACGAGCTGGGCGTGTTAGCGCAACTCGCGCCGGGGCTAACCCTCACCCCCTGGCTCAAGACGCGCTTCGAGCTGGCCCGCACCGCCCTGGACAAAACCTTTTGGGGCTTAGACGCCCATGGCTACCATGCCGTCCTGTGGGGGCTGTTTACTTTTTTGCTTGATGAGGACTCACGGCGCAGTCTCGCCCTGCGTCTCATGCTGCCGCACGCCTTAGCGGAACACCTGGGACGTATCGCGCCGCTCGTCGCGACCCTGCCGCGCCTTCCCGCCTGCACCCGTCCCAGCGAGGTGGTTGCGTTAGTGGCGGACTTCCCCGCGCCCCTGCTGGCCTTAGGCTGGCTGGTGGATGAGACCCCTGCGACGCGCGAGCACCTCGAACGCTATCAGCGCGAGTGGCGGCACGTGCAACCCTTTACCACCGGCGCAGACCTCAAAAAGCGCGGCATCACCCCCGGCCCCCTGTACCGGCGCATCCTTGAGGCGTTACGCATGGCATGGCTGGATGGCGAGATTCAAACCCGTGAACAAGAAAAAGCCCTGCTCGAACGTCTGTTACCTCAGATGCTGGAGCTGGAGAGGAGCTGACTGATGCCTTTGTTTTACCCATCCTTTCAGGCGCTCAAATTAGCGGATACCATTCTGGATTCCGTGGGGGCGCGTGTGCCCGGCTATCAGGGCCGACTGGGAGCGGCCTGGTACTGGCGTCTCACCGGCGGCGTGCTCGTCACCGTGCAACTGGACTACACCGTGACCGAACAACGCTGGGACGTCCTGCGCGCGCAGGCCACATCCCCAACGGTAGGACTGTTCAACGCGGCAGATTTTCCCTTCGCCGCCTACGGCACGCTGCTCACTTCGCCGCCCTACATTCACGACCTGGATGGCGAAGCCGAGTGGGCCAACCGCCTCTATTTCCAGATGGGTTATCTGATTGACGACCTGGTTTTGTGGCTGGACATGTTGCGCGCCACCTTGATTGAGCCGCAAATCCATCCGCCGGCGGCCTTCCCGCAACTGAGCGTCCTGGAGCGGGAGCTGGTCCGTTATGCGCTGGAGCACGAAGACGGCCTGTTCAACCTCGACGCGCTGCACGCGGCCTTTGCGGAACGCATCTCAAAACAGCGCTTGCGCGCTCTGGCGCGGCAATGGGAAAGCCTGGGCCTGCTCACCGAGCGGCCCCGGCGCGTCACCGTTGCCTTGCGCGCCCTGGTCGAGCACGAAACCTGAAGCAGCAAGCCAATCTGCAGGGGACGCTCGCCCGGTGCGCGGCATCCTTCTGGCGCGGTTTCAACTGAATGCTGGATACTCGAATCTGTAGGCGGCGGCTCTCTGGGCGACCACGAAGGTCGTAGCTGTCTGGAGGATACGGTTGTCCGGCGCGGTTTCAAGCGTCAGCCTGAAGCCATCATCACGTGAACATCAACACCTTTCAATGGGAGGCATTATGTTTCGCAACGAATTAGACCAACGTGCCATCACTACCTTGCGCTTGCTTGCCGTGGACATCGTCGAGAAGGCGCGTTCCGGTCATCCCGGTATGCCCATGGGCATGGCGGATGTGGCCTATTACATCTGGACGCGCCTGCTCAAGCACAATCCGCGCAATCCGCGTTGGATTAACCGCGACCGTTTCATCCTTTCCGCCGGTCACGGCTCGGCCCTGCTTTACAGCCTGCTGTACCTCACCGGCTATCCCATCACCCTGGAAGATCTTAAAAACTTCCGGCAATGGAACAGCCCCACGCCCGGCCACCCTGAATACGACCCGGAGCGTGGTATCGAAATGACCACCGGCCCGTTGGGACAGGGTTTCGCGACGGGTATTGGAATGGCGATGGCGCGACGGCATCTCGCGGCGCGCTTCAATCGTCCCGGCTACCCCATCTTTGACCATTACATCTACGCCATCGTCTCGGATGGGGACTTGATGGAGGGCGTTTCGCACGAAGCGGCCTCGCTGGCCGGCCACCTGGGACTGGGACAGGTGATTTACTTCTACGACAGCAACCGCATCAGCATCGAGGGCAGCACCGACGTAGCCTTTACCGAGGACGTGGCGGCGCGCTTCCGTGCCTATCACTGGCACGTGGAAGAGGTGGATGCTTACGATTTGCTCGCGCTCAAAGAAGCGGTTGAACGCGCGCAAGCCGAAAAGGGCATGCCCTCGCTCATCATCTGCCACTCGCACATCGCCTATGGCGCGCCCACCATGCAGGATAATCACGAGGCTCACGGTGCCCCCCTTGGCGCGGAGGAGGTCCGTCGTCTTAAGGAGAAGTATGGCTGGCCCGAAGAACCCTTTCACGTCCCCGATGACGTGCTGGCACATTATCGCCTGGCCGTGCCGAGCGGTGAACAGGCCGAGGCGGCCTGGTGGAACCTGGTGAATCAATACGAACAGGCCTTCCCCGCCGACGGGGCAGAGCTGCGCCGTTTGCTGCGCGGTGAACTGCCTCCCGACTGGGAAAACGCTTTGCCGCGCTTCCGCCCCGAAGAGGGTAGCATGGCGACCCGCGTCGCATCCGGCAAGGTGCTCAATGCGCTGGCCCCCGTCATCCCCGAATTGATGGGTGGGTCTGCGGACCTGGCGCCCTCGACGAACACCTATCTCAAGGGCGAGAAAGATTTCCAGAAGGCCACGCCGCAGGGGCGCAATCTGCATTTTGGCGTGCGCGAGTTTGGCATGGGGGCGGCCTTGAACGGTCTGGCTCTCTACGGCGGTTTGCGCGTGTATGGGGCGACCTTCCTCGTCTTTTCGGACTACATGCGTCCGGCGGTGCGCCTCGCGGCGTTGATGCAGATACCGGTGACCTTTGTCTGGACGCATGATTCGCTCTGGCTGGGTGAAGACGGGCCGACCCATCAGCCGGTGGAGCACCTGGCCGCTCTGCGCGCCATCCCCGGCCTCACCCTCATCCGCCCGGCGGATGCCAACGAAACGGCGGCGGCCTGGCGCGTGGCGCTCAAATCGCGCGGGCCGGTGGGCTTGCTGCTTTCCCGTCAGAAGCTGCCCGTGATTCCCGAAACTTACGATAAAGCTTTCGAGGGCGTGGAACGCGGCGCCTATATTTTGCGCGATTCCCCGCTTGACCATACCGAGGTCATTTTAATTGCGAGCGGCTCGGAAGTCTCCCTGGTCCTCAAGGCGCAGGAGCTACTGGCGCAGCAACACATCGGCGCGCGCGTGGTGAGTATGCCCTCCTGGGAACTCTTCGAGCAGCAATCCCTCTTCTACCGCCTCACCGTCCTGCCCAAGGACATGCCTTATCGGCTGGCGGTTGAGGCGGGCAGTCCCATGGGCTGGGAGCGCTACGTCGGTCCCCTGGGGGATGTGGTGGGCGTCTCCTGCTTCGGCGCTTCCGCACCCTACGAAGTGTTGCAAGAGAAGTTCGGCTTTACATCGCAGGCCATTGTGGAGCGCGTGCAGCAGCTTCTCGCGCGCTGAGGGGGGGCTGCCGGGCATGATCAGGCGCTGCCGTCGCCGACCGGTTGAACGGCGATGGTGGCCTGGGGTGCTCTGGCGAGTTTTGCTTTATGCTTATCCCGTGCTAAAATTAGAAGAGTAGTGTGGATGACCAGCAGGGGGAATGCCGGATGAAATCGAAACGAACACAAGTTCAACCTCCGCAAGCCGTTGTGCTCGACGAAGCCGCCGTTGCTGCATTGGTGCGTCTGAATCAACTCGCCCTTAACGGCGATACGGCGCTGAAGCTCATGGAGGGGCTACGTGACGAAATCATCGGTCTGTTTCAGCCGCCAGACGTGAGTATTACGCTTTTTCACCCGGAAAGCAACACCTACCGGGTAGAAGGGATGCCGGTGACGTATCGCGCTGATACGGACCTGGTGCGCTGGATGCTGGAACAGGTTCCGGGCATTCCGCTGCGCTTGCCAGAGCTTTCTGTCCCTGCGCTGCAGGAGGTGCTGGAGGCGTGGCGCGCGCGGTATCGTGTGCTCCTGCCCCTGGGCGTGAGCGGTTGGTTGCTCATCGCCATGCCGGAAGATCTCCCGTATTGCACACCGACGCAGGTGCGCACGCTGGAATTGATGGCGCGCACGATTACGGTTGGGCTGGAACGCATTCAGGCGCGCGAGGAATTGAGTGGCCGCGCGAAGGAAATGGAGTCCATCTATTGGATTACGCAGGCCGTCTCCTTCACCATGCCTCTGGATGATATTCTGGAGCTGATTTACTTCCAGCTCAAACGCGGGATGCCGCTCCCCTACTTCTACGTGGCTTTCCACGATGCCGAACAGCAGGCGCTGAACTTCGCTTTCTTTGCCAAAGGGGATGAGCGCATCGAGATGAAGGAAAGCTGGGGGGTGGGGGGCCTCGAAGCGGCTGTGCTGCACAGCGGCGCGGTCATCAACACGGCTGACTACCTCGAAGAGTGCCGCAAACGCGGGCTTAAGCCGCCGGTGCAGGGCTACCGCTGGAAAGCCTGGATCGGCGCGCCGCTCCTTTCCGGTAATCAGGCTACCGGTATCGTCGTAGCGGCCAGCCTGGACGAAGATGTTGTCTTCCCCAAAGCCGACGAGAACTTCTTCACCACCGTGGCTGCGCAGCTTTCCTCCTTGCTGGAACGTTTCCGCCTGTACGACAATCTGCAGCGCCGCGCGCGGCAGCTCAGCACGCTGAATGAAATCGGCAAGCTCCTCGCCTCCAGTCTGGACCTGGATGAAGTGCTCGATCTGGTCGTCAAACAGGCGGCGCGCCTGCTGGAATCCGAGGCCGGCTCGCTTTTACTGCTGGATGAGGCCAGCGGCGACCTGATTTTCCGCATTTCCAGTGGACCGGCCGGGCAGCAATTGCAGGGTCTGAAGGTGCCCGCCGGACGCGGCATCGCCGGGAGCTGTTTTGCGGAGAACAAGCCCATCATCGTCAACAACACGCGTACCGATCCGCGCTGGTATAGCAGCTTTGACCAGAAAGCGGAGTTTGTCACGCGCTCACTGGTGGCCGTACCCCTCAACGCGCGTGGACGCACCATCGGCGTGCTGGAGGTCATCAACCACGCCGGCGACCGCCCCTACACGCCGGAAGAGGTGGACTTGCTCACCTCCTTTGCCTCGCAGGCTGCCATCGCCATCGAAAATGCTCGCCTGTTCACCTCGACGGATCAGGCCTTACAGGCGCGCATCGAGGAGCTGATGATTTTGCAACACATTGACCGTCAGCTCAGCAATACGCTGGACTCCAGAAAGGTCATGGGCGACACGCTGGATTGGGCGGTGCGCATGACCAAAGCCGACGCGGGCCTCATCGCTCTGTTGCAGGAAGAAGATGGGGTGCCGGTGGGGTTGCAGATCCTGGCGCATCACGGCTATCCCGAAGAGGTCATGGCCCCTTACCGGGAAGCGCTCTGGCCGCTGGAACAGGGTATCTTTGGCCGCACGGCGCGTTTGGGTGAGCTTATGCTCGTGCCCGACGTGAGCACCGATCCGGACTACGTGGCCCTGGGCGTGACCATGCGGGCACTGCTGGCTGTCCCCATCCGCTTTGAGAATCGCGTCATCGGCTTGATCGGGCTGGAGAAGGCTGAAGAGGGCTTTTCACAGGAGATGGTGGATTTCATGAGTCGTCTGGCCGACCGCGCGTCCATCGCTATTCAGAACGCGCGCCTCTTCCAGCAGGTGCAGGTTGCCAATCAGGCCAAGACGGAATTTATCTCCTTTGTCTCGCACGAATTGAAACAGCCCATGACGTCCATGAAGGGCTACACCGACCTGCTGATGAAGGGCATCGCCGGTCCGCTCAACGAGCAGCAGATGCAATTCCTCAAGGTCATTCGCTCCAACGTCGGGCGCATGGATGAGATGGTTTCGGAGCTGTTGGATATCTCGCGCATCGAGTCCGGGCGGCTCAAGCTGAATTTGACCAGCGTTGACCCGGTCGAGGTGACACAGGAAGTGGCGAACAGCTTTGGGCCGGTCATCACCAACAAAAACCAGCGCCTTGAGCTTCAACTTGAAGCGGGCTTGCCGCCGGTGCTGGCCGACCGGGGGCGGCTCTTGCAAATCATCAGTAACCTGGTGAGCAACGCCAACAAGTACACCCCCGAAGGCGGCGTGATCACCATTCGCCTGCGCCGTTTTGAGGCGAATGGACAGGCCTATGCCCGCTGGGAGGTGCAGGATACCGGTATTGGCATGACGCCGGAGGAGCAGGCGAAGCTCTTTACCAAGTATTTCCGCTCGGCCAACCCTGCGGTGCGGAGTGTGCCGGGCACAGGTCTGGGGCTGGTCATCACGCGCAGCATTATCGAAATGCATGGTGGGACGCTCAGCGTGCAGAGTGAGCCGAACAAGGGCAGCACGTTTAGCTTCACGATTCCCTTTGAGCCATCCGCTCCAGCATGAACAGCGGGAATGAGGTGACTATGAGCAAGGCGCGGATTCTGGTAGTAGAGGATAACGACGACGTTCGCACGATGTACGGCATGTTGCTGCGCAGTTGGGGCTACGAGATTTACGAGGCGCCCAACGGCACCGAGGGCCTGGAAAAGGCGCGTCAACTCCATCCCGACCTGATTATTCTGGATGTGATGATGCCGGATATTGACGGGTACGAAGTGTGTCAAAGGCTGCGCGAGGACCCGGAATTCCACACCATCCCCATCATTTTTGTCACGGCGCTGGGGGGCATTGATGATCGCGTCAAGGCTTACACCACCGGCGCGGACGATTTCATCACCAAAGGGCAGATTAGCCGCAAGGAATTGGATGTGCGCATTCAGGCAGCGCTGGCGCGCAATCAGCGCATTCAGCAAAGCGTCAAGCCTGCGGAAACCGTCGAAAAGGCGCCCCGTCCCCCGCGCGGGATTGTGACGACGGTCGCTTCCTTACGTGGCGGGGTTGGGGTGAGTTCTATCGCCCTCAACCTGGCTAACATGGCTGCTCACAACAGCGAGCGCCCTGTTTTGTTGGTGGATATGGCTTTCCCGATTGGCAGTCTGGGCTTGTGGAGTGGCTTTTCCGGCTCACGTCACATCATTGAGCTGCTCAATCAACACGTGACCGATCTGGACACCACGCTGGTCAACCACTATTCGGTTCAGCACGTGCAGGGCTTCTTCATCATTCCCGGACCTTCGAGCATGGTCAATCTGTTCCAGGTGCAGCCAACGAGTGTGCAGCGTTTCATCAGTCTGCTGCGTGAAAACGGCTATTATGCGATTCTGGATTTGGGGCGTGCCACCCTGCCGTTGCTTTGGGGCGTGCCGAAGTTGTGCGACTGGAACGTTATCGTGACGGATGATGATCCGACGGCGCGGCACATGGCCGGGCTGCACCTCAAGGCTCTGGCCGAGCAGGGGGTGGATCAGCGCACGCTGCTGCTCGCCTACAACGACCGCAATCAAAAGAGCTTCAGTTCGGGCATTGGCCTGCCGCGTCCGCCGGATGTGGTCATCCCTTATCACCCCGATATTACAAGCTTGCCGGAAGATAACCCGACCGCGAATTTGTGGGAGATTACGCAGCGCAGCCTGGTGCAAGAGGAGATGACGTTGCAAAAGCACCGTTTGTAAGGGGCTTGAGCAGCGAAGAAGAACCCGACTTGCGGTAACGACTTGACGAGTCAAATCACTTACTTTCTCACAGGAGGCTTTACATGAAGTTAGATGCAAATGCTCGTTATACCAAAACCCATGAATGGGCACGCCGTGAGGGCGATGAGCTGGTCATCGGCATCACGGATTACGCGCAGAGCACGCTTTCGGATATTGTCTATGTAGATTTGCCCGATGTGGGCGACACCCTGACCGCGGGCGAAGCTCTGGGCGTGGTTGAGTCGGTCAAGGCGGCGGCCGATGTGCTCGCCCCCGTGAGCGGCGACGTGGTCGCGGTGAATGACACCCTCAGTGACGCTCCGGAGACCCTGAACAGTGACCCCTTCGGGGCGGGGTGGATGGTGCGCGTTCGCCCCAGCGATTGGGCCGAGTTTGAGGCCCTCATGGACGCCGACGCCTACGCGGCGCTGGTGGCCTCCCTCGAACACTAATTTGACCATGGCGGAGACCTCGCCCCCGGTGTCGTTCAGCTCATCGGGGGCGCTGTTATGCTCCGCCTCGCCTCTCGTCATACCCAATTCAAGAAAGGAGTTTGCATGAGCTACATTCCGCACACGGATGAAGAGCGTCGCGCCATGCTCGAAGCCATCGGCGTGCCGGACCTGGCTGCGCTGTTCACCGACGTTCCCGAAGCCTGCCGCTTCCCCGGTTTGACGCTGCCGCCCCCCGCTTCGGAAATGGAAGTGATGGCTTCCTTGCAGCAGATGGCGGCTTTGAATCTGGAGGTGACCCGCACCCCGACCTTCCTCGGCGCGGGCGCGTATCATCACTGGATCCCTGCCACCGTGGACTTTGTCATCAGCCGCAGCGAGTTCTACACCGCCTATACCCCCTATCAGCCTGAAATCAGTCAGGGCACGCTGCAGGCGATTTTTGAATATCAAAGCATGATTTGCGACCTGACCGGCATGGATGTGGCCAATGCCAGCCACTATGACGGAGCCACGGCCACGGCGGAGGCCGCGATTCAGGCGCTGAACGTTTTCCGCTACAAGCGCACCCGCATTGTGGTAGCGCCCACCGTCAACCCGCAGTATCGGCAGGTGTTGCGCACGTACTTGCAGGGGCAGCCGGTGGAAATCGTCGGGGATGAGGAACTCTGTTGCCCGACCGACCTGTTAGCTTACGCGGACGAAAACACCGCCTGCTTCATTGTCCAATCGCCCAACTTCCTGGGTCAAATTGAGGACCTGCGGGCGCTCAAGGAGACGTTGGTGGAGCGCACCCGCGACGCGCGCGGCAAGAGCGCGCTCTTTGTCGTCATTACCAACCCTATCAGCCTGGGCTTGCTCAAGCCGCCGGCGGACTACGGCGCGGATATCGTACTGGGCGAAGCGCAGCCCCTGGGCATTCCGCTTTCGCTGGGCGGGCCTTATCTGGGCTTCTACGCTTCTAAGATGGAGTATGTGCGGCAGATGGCGGGGCGCATCATCGGGGAGACGGTGGATGTGGAAGGCAAGCGTGGTTTTGTGATGACCATCACGCCGCGCGAACAGCACATCAGCCGTGCCCGCGCCTCTTCTAACATTTGCTCCAATCAGGGCCTGATGGCGCTCGCCGCCACCGTCTATCTGGCTACGCTGGGCCGACAGGGCCTGCGTCGCGTGGCCGAGCTGAATTACCACAAGGCCCATTATGCCGCTTCCCTCATCGAGCAGCTTGAGGGCTACAGCGTGGATCGCAGTAAGCCCTTCTTCAACGAGTTCATGGTCACCTGTCCCGCGCCCGTGGCCGACATTAACGAGTACCTCCTGCATGAGTGGGGCATCCTGGGCGGCTATGACCTGAGTCAGGACTATCCCAACTTCCCCAACACCATGCTGGTCGCGGTCACCGAGATGAACAGCGCGGAAGAAATCGAGCTGCTGGTGCGCGCTTTGCGCGAGTACGATCCGAACTGGGATGCGGATTGGTATGAGGATGATGAAGAGGAGGAACAGGCATGAGCGAGCCTCTGTTGTACGAAATCTCTAAGCCCGGACGCCCCGGTCCAGCCCTGCCGCGTCTGGATGTGCCCGAAAGTGAGTTGCCCGCAGACCTGCTGCGTGAGGAGTTGCCTTTGCCGGAAGTGAGCGAGGTGGACGTGGTGCGCCACTTTGTGCGCCTTTCGCAAATGAATTATGCCGTGGATAAGGGCATGTATCCCCTCGGCTCCTGCACCATGAAGTACAATCCCAAGGTGAACGAGGTCGCAGCGCGGCTGCCGGGCTTCGCCAACCTGCATCCGCTGCAACCGGAGGAGACGTTACAGGGCGCGCTGCTCCTCATGTATGAGTTGCAGGAAATGCTCAAGGAAATCGGTGGCTTTGCGGGGGTGTCGCTGCAACCTGCTGCCGGCGCGCACGGGGAGCTGACCGGCGTGCTGATGATGCGCCGTTATCATCTGGACCGCGGTGAGACGCAGCGCGATACCATGCTCATCCCCGATTCCGCGCACGGCACCAATCCCGCTACCAGCTCCATGGCGGGACTGAAGGTGGTGGAAATCCCCTCCGACGCGCGCGGCAATGTGGATTTAGAGGAGCTGCGCAAACACTGCAACGAGCGCGTGGTGGGCCTGATGCTGACCAATCCCAACACCCTGGGCTTGTTCGACGAGCACCTTGAGGAGATTGTCGAGCTGATTCACGGGTGCGGCGGGTTGATGTACGGCGATGGCGCGAACATGAACGCGCTTGTCGGCGTGATGCGCCCCGGTGATGTCGGCTTCGACGTGTTACATTACAACCTGCATAAGACCTTCAGTACCCCACATGGCGGTGGCGGTCCCGGCAGTGGGCCGGTAGGGGTGTCGGAAAAGCTGGTGGATTATTTGCCCGGCCCCATCGTCGCTATGGAGGAGCCGGAGGACCCGGCGCTTGACGTCCCCTACTTCTACTGGAGGATGCCGCCCAAGAGTATCGGACGCATGAAGAGCTTCTGGGGGCACTTTGGCGTGATGGTACGCGCTTACACCTATATCCGCATGTTGGGCGCGGAAGGGCTGCGCGCCGTCGCCGAGCACGCCGTGCTCAACGCCAACTACATGCGCGTGCGCCTGCAGGATGTGTATCCCATCCCCTACAACCGCCTGTGCAAGCACGAATTCGTCGCCGAGGGCAAGTTTGAAGGGATGCGCGCTTTGGACATTGCCAAGCGCCTGATTGACTACGGCGTTCATCCGCCCACGAACTACTTCCCGCTCATCGTCCACGAGGCGCTGATGATTGAGCCGACCGAGACCGAGAGCAAGGACACGCTCGATCAATACATTGAAATCCTGCGCAAGATTGCGGAAGAGGCGCACACGCAACCGGAGCTGCTCCACGAAGCGCCGCACAACACGCCCGTGCGCCGTTTGGATGAAGTGCGCGCTGCCCGTCAATTGATTCTGCGCTATCAACACTAAGCTGCGCGCCGTTACCTCATCAAAACCCAACCGCCGCTCCTCAAGAGCGGCGGTTGGCTTTGTGGGGTCTGTGTGGGTCAGTCCCCGCCCAGGTAGGCTTCGCGCACCTGCGGGTTTTCGATCAGCTCTTTGGCCGGGCCTTCGAGCTGAATCACGCCTGTCTCCATGACGTAGGCGCGGTGGGCAATCGAGAGCGCCATCAGCGCGTTTTGCTCCACCAGCAAGACCGTCACGCCTTGCTGATTGATGGTCTGGATGATGTTGAAGATTTCTTCCACCAGCACCGGGGCAAGGCCCATGGACGGCTCGTCCATCAGCAACACGCGCGGTTTAGCCATGAGCGCGCGCGCTACAGCCAGCATCTGTTGCTCACCGCCGGAAAGCGTTCCACCTGTCTGTCCCACGCGCTCCTTCAGGCGCGGGAAAAGGTTGAAGACGTACTCCATGCTCTCGGCGATTTCGCGCTTGTCCTTGCGCGTGTAGGCGCCCATTTCCAGGTTCTCGCGCACCGTGAGCGGAGCGAAAATGCGCCGTCCTTCGGGGACGTGGATGATGCCCATGCGCACAATCGCATCCGCATCAATGCGGCTGATGGGCTTGCCTTCGAAGTAGATTTCGCCCTTATCCGGTCGCAGCAGACCGGAAATGGTGCGCAGGGTGGTGGATTTTCCCGCACCGTTGGCACCGATGAGCGTCACAATTTCACCAGGATGGACCTTGAAAGAAATCCCATGCAGGGCGCGGATGGCCCCGTAGGAAACATGCAGATCTTTGACTTCCAGGATGGCCATGGTCCGCCTCCTACTTGAGTAGAGCCGCTTGTCGGCCCAGGTAAGCTTCAATCACGTTCGGGTCGTTGCGCACCTCTTCCGGCAGGCCGCGGGAGATGATTTGCCCGAAGTCCATCACCGTTAGCCACTCGCAGATGTTCATCACCAGGCGCATGCGGTGCTCTACCAGCAGAATGGTCAGGTCGAAGCGCTCGCGGATGAAGCGAATCAGCTCCATCAGCTCGTCAATTTCCTGTGGGTTCATGCCGGCAGCCGGCTCATCCAGAATCAGGAGCTGCGGACGGGTGGCTAAGGCACGGGCAATTTCCAGGCGGCGCTGTAAGCCGTAGGGCAGGCTTCCGGCGCGGTCGTTTTGCCGCTCCAACAAGCCAAAGATGTCCAGATACTCCTGCGCCAGCTCTGTGACCATGTCCTCGCGCTTGTGGTAGAACGGTCCGTGCCAGAGCGCGTGCGTGATGCCGTAGCCTACATGCGGGTGATAAGCGATGCGCACATTGTCCAGCACCGTCAGGTTGGCGAAGAGGCGGATGTTCTGGAAAGTGCGCGCTACCCCCATCTGGATGATTTCATGCGAGGGCAGGCCGACCAGCTCGACGTTGCGGAACTTGATGCTGCCTTCGCTTGCGCGATACACGCCCGTAATCAGGTTGAAGACGGTCGTCTTTCCCGCGCCGTTCGGGCCAATCAGGCCGACCAGCTCACCGTGTTTGAGCTGCATGTTGAAGTTATACACTGCGCGGAGGTTGCCGAAGAAGTGCGTCAGATTGGTGATTTCCAGAATCACCGGGCGCGCTTCAACTTCGGCTGACATGGTAGGACGTAATGGCATGCTCATGCTTTTTCCTCCTTCTCAGCTTCCCCCGGCTTCCGGGCCGCTACGTCGGCTTGCCGGCGTTTTTCCGGCAGCGCGGGCAACAGACGGCGCAGGAAGGGCACTTCGTAGGTGCCGAACAGGCCTTCCGGTCGCAGCAGCATCATCAGCAACAGCAGCAAGGGGTAGACCACGAAACGCCAGGTCTCAAAGCCGGGCGGCAGGATCAGGCGCAGCACCCCTTCCAGCACGAAAATCCACAGGAAACCGGTGAAAATCGTGCCGGTCATGCTCCCCAAACCGCCGAACACCACGATGATGAGCGGGTTGAAGGACTGAATGAAGTTAAACATCTGGGGATGGAGGAAGGCCATATCGTGGGCGCGAATGCCGCCCGCCAGGCCGGCGAAGACGCTGCCCAGGACAAAGGCCAGGATCTTGGACGAGGCCACGTCAATGCCGACCAGCGTCGCGGCGCGCTCATCCTCACGCACGGCCACCACCGCACGCCCGTAGCTCGAATGCAGCAGGTTGCGCATGATGACAACGACCACCATGAACGTGATGAAAACCCACGTCCATGTGGTCCAGGCCGGGATCCCCACCATACCGCGCGCGCCTTTCATCTCCGGGAAGGGAAGCAGCGTGTCGGTGTTATCCAGCAAGACTTTGACAATGATGGTAAAGCCCAGGGTGGCGATACCAAAGTAGTCCGAACCCAGCTCCAGCACCGGGATGCCGAAAAGATAGCTGATGATGCCGGAAATCGCCGCGCCCCCGATCAGAGCGGCCAGGAAGACAACTTGCCGGCCCACCGCGCCAGGATAAGGGCCACCGAGCACATTCATCAACCCAGGCCCCAGGGCCGGTGTGAGGAATTTCACGGCGATATAATACCCGGCCAGGGTAACCAGCAGATAGGCCAGGAATTTGGTCAGGGGAAGCAGCCCGTAGAAGCGCTTAAGGAAGCTGCCCACGCCCAGGAAAAAGAGCAGGACCAGCAGCGAGCCGAAGAAGGCCACGATGACGCCCGAAGGATCACTGTTGGTCCAGCGATAAGTCACGTCCGCTGCTGCATACGCGCCAATGGCGTAGAAGCCGTATTGCCCCAGCGAAAATTGCCCATTGAACCCGTAAATCAGGTTCAAGCCCAGGCTGACGATGGTGATGGCCGCGCCCTGGAAGAGAATGCCGCGCCAGAACTCGTTTAACGCGTTCATCGAGAGGAGCACCTGAACGACCACGTAGATGCCCAGCGCGATGAGCGTGAAATAAAGATTGGGCTTGCGAATGCGTTTGAACAGATTCAGGATCGTCATAGTTCGCTCCTTACACCTTTTCTCCGGGCGGTTCCCCAAAGATACCCTGCGGCCAGATGAGCAGGACCAGAATCAACAGGGAGAATGAAACCGCATCGCGCATGGGTGTGGAGATGTAACCGGCGCTGATGACCTCGGCCTGTCCCATGATGAGCGCACCGACAAACGCGCCGGGGATGCTGCCGATGCCGCCGATGACCGCGGCCACGAAAGCTTTCAGGCCGGGGATGATGCCCATCAGGTAATAGACTTGCTTGAAGGCGGTGGCGTAAAGGACGCCTGCCGCGCCCGCCAGCCCACCGCCCAGGGCGAAGGTGGCTGCGATGACCGAGTCCACGTTGATGCCCATCAGGCGCGATGCCGGCTTATCGTAAGCGGTAGCGCGCATGGCTTTACCGATGACGGTCTGCCGCACGATGTAATCCAGCAGGACCTGCAGGACAATGGAGGCGCCCATGATCACCAGCATAATGTTGGAAGCGGTGAGGTCCCATACCTTGCCACCGGTTTCCACGTGCAGGTTGGTCAGGGTTAAAACCGCTGCCATGAAGCCGCCAAAGAGCAGGCCGAAGCGCACCAGGGGATGATCCTTCCAGACCTGCGCGGTGATGTTGCCCCGGCGCCCCAACTGAGTAAGCACGATACGGGCCATCAGCGCTACGACAAACAGACCCCATACGGCTCCCAATGCCAGGGATGAGATGGTGCCCGCCCGGTACACGGTGATGTCGAAGGAACGCGGGTAGGTGATGTAGTTGTTGGTGTACACGAAAGGCAGCGCTCCGAAGTATTCCAGGAAGAAGGAGACGCCAATCGCCGTGATTAACGCCGCGATGCGTGGTCGGTTGCGCAGGGGGCGATAGGCGAAGCGTTCGATGCTCACCGCCAGAAATCCGCTCGTTACCATCGAAACCAGAATCACCGAGATCACGCCAATGAGGGTGACGGCCGTTTCCGGCATGCCGGGCCATACTTTGGCAGGCCAACGGTGCAAATCTAACATCGAGATGGTGTAGAGGCTTGTGAAAGCGCCCACCATGAACACATCACCGTGGGCGAAGTTGATGAGTTTAATGATGCCGTAAATCATGGTGTAGCCCAGAGCAATCAGGGCGTAGATGAAGCCTAATTGCAGGCCATTGAGCACCTGTTGCAGGAAGACCGCCGGGCTTTCCACGAACCCTTTAATCAGAATGTATAAAACAAAAAGGCCGAACAAAGCGAACAGGCCCTGAGCGAGGCGGTTTAAATACCGTGCATCACGCCGGCTTAACATCGCCTCTTCTTTGAGCCTGTCTTTAAGGGATATTTCTGCTGCCATGCTCCCTCCCTATATAAAAAGTGCATGGCCGGAGGGGTGACCCCCTCCGGCCATTTCGACAAGCTTACGGATTGACCGTTTCGACGTAAACGTCGCCGGTTTCGGTGACCTGCAAGATGACCGCGGCCTTAATCGGGTTGTGGTACTGATCGTACTTGATCTGACCCGAAACGCCGTTGAAGGTACCCGTCGCCATCACCTCCGCCACCTTGGCGGGGTCGAGGCTGTCGGCCTGATCCATCGCCTGCAGCAGCACCTGCGTGGCATCGTAGGCCAGGGTCGCCAGCGCGTCGGGCACGGAGCCGTACTTGGCCTTATACTTATCAACCCAGCTCTTCACCTCCGGGCGCGGATCCTCGGAGGAGTAGTGGTTGGTGTAGTACCCACCGGCCATCACCTTGCGGTCGAGCTGCGAGGAGTCCCAACCATCGCCGCCCAGGAAGGGAGCGGTGATGCCCTTCTCGCGCGCCTGTGCGCCAATCATGCTCACCTTGTTGTAGTAGTCGGGCAGATAGAGCACATCCGGATTGGCTTCCTTCACCTTGGTCAGGATTGCGGAGAAGTCCTGGTCCTCGCCGGTGTAGGTCTCCCAGACCACGATCGTGCCGCCACCTGCCTCAAAGGCATCGCGGAAGAACTCCGCCAGACCACGGACGTAGTCGTTACCCTGGTCCAGCAGCACCGCCGCCGTCTTGGCCTTCAGCGTGTTCAGGGCGAACTTGGCCGCCACCGTGCCCTGGAAGGGGTCAATGAAGCAGGCGCGGAAGATAGTGGGCTTGGTCGCGCCGTTCTTGTCCACGGTCACGCTGGGGTTGGTGGAGGTGGGGCTGATCTGCACGACGCCCTTGGTCACCGCAATTTCGGAAATGGGGATGGAAGCTTTGGAGCAGACCTCACCAACGATGAACTTGACGCCATCCTGATTGATGACCTTGTTAGCCGCGTTCACCGCCGGCTCGGCTTCGCACTGGCTGTCCTCGACGACGGCCTCAATCTTGACGCCATCCACACCGCCCTTGGCGTTCCACTCCTCAATGGCGAGCAGGGCGCCGTCGCGTGTCGAAGCACCGAAGGTCGCGTTCGCGCCGCTCAGGGGGGCCAGAATGGCAACCTTGACCGTGGAGGGCTTGCCACCGCCGCAGGCCGTCAGGGCCACCAGGGCGATAATCACGGGGATAATCCACAAAGCCTTAGCACGCATGGTACATCTCCTCCTCAACAAAGTTTTTTTGAAAGGCTAATGGAATAGGGTGAAAGCATGACTCTCTCTCTTCGATAGCATCACCTCCCCGTCTGTGGAGTGCAGCCCCATGATGCGGCCGCCTCTCTAATTGTAGTCAAGAGTGGAAATGTGTCAATTATTGGGTGCCAAAAATCACTTCCTGATGAGGGCGTGGCAAGTAGGACTTTTGTACTTGTCAAAAACCGACCGCCCATGGAGTCTCGTGCCGTTTCCTGCGACGACGCGATAGCGTGTCGTTTTTGTGAATTGCGCTACAATAGAAGTGTGCTCAACAGGAGGTGACCATGGACGAGCGTTTCGAGCTGGGGTTGGAATTATTGCACCATGTGGAAAACCAACTGGCGCGCGCCGATAACAAAGCGCAATACACCCTCATCGTGGACGCGCTGTTGCTGGTAGGGGTGGCTCTGACCACGTCCGCAACCGCTCGCCCGCTGCACCTCGCGCTGATGGGACTCGCGGCGGCGGCGCTGCTTCTCTCGATCTTCTTTTGCCTCTCCGTCGTCATGCCCAAGCTCAATCCCCCCGGTGTGCAAGTCAACCTCTTCTACTTCTCCAGCATCCTCACCTTGAGCGAGGCCGACTTTGCCGCGCGTTTCCGCGCCCTGACCCCGCCCGAAGTGGAGAGCATGTTGCTCTCCGAGCTATACGTGCTCTCGGCGATTACGCAGGGCAAATTTCTCAAAATCCGGCGCAGTCATCTGGCGTTGTACGTTGGGTTAGGATTGTGGGCCCTGGCCTATCTGCTGCGCTAAAGCGCGGGTGGCTGTGGGGCGCGCTGGTGCTGCTCATCATTTTATGTGGGGGATGGTGGACGCAGCATTGGACGGTCTATCAGCTTGAAGATGGGGCGTTTCGCCCTCAGCGCCGCCTTTTTTGTGAGGCCGCGCCGCGCCATTCCTGCCCCACCGCCGTTTACCCACCCTCCTGGGACATCCGCGCTGCCACCTACGCCGACGTGACGGGGGATGGTGTGCCCGAATGCGTGCTCCTGGTGTGGCGACCCTGGCGCGATTGGCCCATCATGCGCTGGGAGAACCGTCCCAGCCCGATTGCCGATTTCCACGACGCGCAGGGCGATAGTGCTCACGTCATCGTCACCGTGCCGGATGGGGTAGGGGGGTACCGCGAACTCTGGGCCGGTTCCGCCCTGCCGGTTCCGCTCATGGATGTGCAGGTGGGGGATGTGGATGGCGATGGGGTCAATGAGCTGGTGGCGCTGGATACGGACTATCGCGTCGGGCGTACCGGTCCGGCCCATGCGGTGAGCGTCTGGCAATGGAATGGCTTTGGCTTCACCCTGGAGGCGAACAGCCCGCGTGGACGCCTGCGCGCGCTACGTCTCGCCCCACCCAACGCGCAGGGTCGTCAACTCATCTGTCTGCGTGGGAACTTTACGGCCACGTCGGACGTATTGAGTTTATCCCTTCCTTAGCGCGCTCATGTGCACCGACCTGCTCGGCTTTCAAGGCGTCAGGTCCACAACTTCAATCCGCTCGCTCTTTGAAATTTGGCACGGACATTTCCCATGGATATGGCCTGCTGACTGTTGTGGACAGGACACGCCATGGGGATAGGCGACGGCATGGCCGTCGCCTAGCCAGATACCTGGCTGCAAACCCGTCAGCACGCTACCCTGGGATTACTCTTTCGTGTCCTCAGGCACGGTCTCAAGCGTTGCTCTGGAGGACGAACGTTCACTTTAATCTGAGGAGGAGATATGAAGACCTACCGTCTCATGTCCGTTTGGCTTGTCATCGCGCTCCTGCTGGCAAGCGCTTTGGGATGTGGTGCGTTGGAGCCAACGCCGACCCCCGTTCCGGCAACCGCCACACCGCCTGCTCCGGCAACACAAGTTCCCCCTACCGCGACCCCGGAACCAACAGCGCTGCCGCCGACGCCCACGGCCACCCCAACACCGGGCACGGAAGTACGTGTTGTGCCGGGCTATGCGCGTTACTATAAGCCGGTCACGCTCGACCTTCCCGCTGTTTATCAAGGGCCGGATTACACCTTGCCCGTTAACCTGCGGAGCCTGAGTAACTCCGCCGAGGCGCAGACATGGCTGAACTCCGCGCAGCGCAATGTGCTGGCCCAATCCGGTTTTGTCGTCAAGCCGGCGGAGTGGCGGCAATTCTATAGCCTCTACGAGGCCACCCGTTACGCCAATCTTCCCGTCTTCGTCACCACCGACGCGGTCTATCACGTCTATCACCTCTACTTCGACAAACTTCTGCGCGATTTGGAGCGCGAGTTCTTTATCGCCAACCTCACCGCGCTGACCGATGCTCTGGCTACCGCAGCGCAGGCGCGTTATCGCGCGGCGCAGGACCCCGTCGCACGTGAGACGGCGCGTCGCGTGTGGGCCTACTTCGTTCTGGCGCAGCAACTCCTGGAGGAGACCCCGCCCCCCATCCCCACCGAGATACAGGCCGAGGTGACGGGGGAGCTGGCGCTCATCGAGGCCGGTGCCCCTGAGTTCTCCGTGCTGATGCCGCCGCCCGAAGCCGACGTGCAGCCTTATCGTGAGGACTACTCGCAGTACATTCCGCGCGGCCACTACACCCGCAGCCCGGAACTGTCGCGCTATTTCCGTGCCATGATGTGGTACGGGCGCATCAACCTGCGTCTCATTTCCCCTGCCGAGACGCGCATGGCGCTGCTCATCACGGACCTTTTGCGCACGACGGACGTGCAGGGCAAGCCCGCCATGGAACTGTGGGCCTCCATCTACGACCCCACGGTGTTTCTTGTCGGTAAGGCGGATGACCTGGGCTATTACGAGTACCTGGATCTGATGCTGGAGGTGTACGGCGCGCAACCGCGAACGGATGACTTTGCCGATCCGCAAAAACTGGCCAGTTTTACGGCTAAAGCGCGCAACCTTCCCGCGCCGCAGATTAACTCCATGTTCGTGTACATTTGGGAGGATAAGAAAGAGGTCACGCAGGGCTTCCGCTTCATGGGGCAACGCTTCACCCTGGACGCTTACGTCATCGGACAGCTCACCTGGCGCAATGTGGGCACGCTCAGCAACCCGCGCGATCTGCCCAGCGGCCTGGATGTGTTTGCTGCTTTCGGTAATCCCGAAGCTTACGCCATTCTCCAGGAAGAGGGGGCAACCGCTTATCAAAACTACGATCAGCAGCTCCAAAAGGTGAGGGGAGAAATCGCCGCCTTGCAGATAGATAGTTGGACCCAGAACGTCTACTGGAACTGGCTCTATGCGCTACAGGCTGTGACCATGCCCAAGGGGGAGGCTTACCCCACCTTCATGCGCTCACAGGCCTGGGCACGCAAGGACCTGCAATCTGCCCTGGGCAGCTACGCTGAACTGAAACACGATACTATTCTCTATTCCAAGCAGAGCATGGCCGAGATGGGTGGGGGACCGGAGGAGGTGTTGGTGCGCGGCTACGTCGAACCTGTGCCCGTCGCCTTCGCCCGCCTGCTGGAACTGACCACGATGACGCGGCGAGGGTTGAGCGAGCAGGGCCTGCTCACCTTCGATATAGACATGCGCCTGCAATCCCTGGAAAATGAGCTGGCCTTTCTCACGGATGTGGCGCAGCGTGAACTGCGTGGCGAACCTCTGAGCGAGGACGATTACGACCGCATCATGTATTTTGGTGGCTGGTTGGAGGATATGACCATGGCCGCGGCTGATCCGGAGGAGTATCTGAGCGGCCGGCTTGATTCCGATGTTATGGCCGCCATCGTTGCTGATGTCGCCACCGGCATCAACAACAACGTCCTGGAAGTCGGTACGGGCAAGATTCATGAGATTTACGTCGTCGTGCCGGATGGGCAGGACGGATTCCAGATTGCCCGCGGCGGCGTTTATGCCTACTACGAATTCGTGTGGCCAGCAGCTGATCGCCTTACGGATGAGAAATGGCGGCAGATGCTCGATGCTGGTGAGGCGCCGGCGCAGCCTCAGTGGACGCGCCTGTTCATCGTGCCCTGAGCGCGCCATAACCCTACAAAAAAGCGGGGAGCGTCACGCGCTCCCCGCTTCTGGTCAAACACAGGATTACTTTGAGAGCAACTCGCGCGCCAATTGATTGGCCAAGCGGCCATCCGCCTTGCCTTTAATGCGCGGCATGAGCACTTTCATCACGTTGCCAAGGTCTGCGGCTGAGGTGGCGCCGGTCTCGGCAATCACCGCCTGAACCTCTGCGCGCAACGCCTCCTCATCCATCATCTGGGGGAGATAAGCGCGCAAAATCTCAAGCTGATGCGTTTCTTCCGCAGCGAGGTCTTCGCGCCCGCCTTTGCGGATCAAGTCCAGAGCGCTCTCGCGGCGGCGGATTTCCTGCATCAGGACCCGCTGCACGCCTTCGTCGTCCAGCTCGCCGGCTTCGACTTCGGCCAACTGCACGGCGGAAAGCAACATGCGCAGTGCTGCCTTGCGCGACTCGTCACGCGCGCGCATGGCATCCCGTAAATCCTGTTGAACACGTTGCTTGAGCGTCATGGATGAATACCTTACAAACCCTTATCAATAGTGGCGGCGCAAAGCCTTGAGCGAGTTCCGCCGACTCTTGCGCAGTTTCGCCGCGCGTTCCCGCTTGCGAGCCTGACTGGGCTGCTCGAAGAAACGGCGCTTGCGAATCTCCGACAAGATGCGATCCGCCTGCACCTTTTTCTTGAAGCGGCGCAGCAAAGAGTCGAAGGACTCATTATCATCTGCGAAGACGTACGTCAAAGCTTTCTCCCTCCCTTCTGTGCTCCCAAAGCTGACCTTTGGCTAGGTATTCCTGATTTCAGGACGCAAGCTATTATAACCTCAGACCCCACTTTGTCAACATAACTTACTTCCGCTGGGTACCGCCAGCCTCTGGCTGGCAGTCTGGCCGCCAATCTCTATCTCGTCCCGCCAGCCTCCATCTCGTACCGCCAGCCTCCGGCTGGCCTGCTGGCCGCCAATTTCCATCTCGTCCCGCCCGCCTTCGGCTGGCCCTGGGATTTCTAACAGTACCGCCAGCCTCTGGCTGGCCTGGCTGGCCTGCTGTCCGGGCCAGCCCTCAGGGCAGGTCATAGATGAGCGCGAGGACGTGGCCCGTTCCGGGAGCGTAGAGCGTGGTCAGCGTGCCGTTCGGGTAGGCACGGGAGAGCGCGCCCCATTCCTGCAGGCGCGGAGCGGCAACCACGATGCGCGCCGGATGCGCGTCCACCTCCGGCACGGTCTCCAGCGGCACATTCTCCCCCGGCACGTCAGGCAGCAGGTAAGCCAGGGTGCCGAACTCCCAATACAAATACGGCTCGCCCATAAAGTACACCTTCCCACCCTCCGGCAGGGGATGCACCTGCATGTAGCGCGCTACCTCGGTGGCAATTTCCGCGGTGGGGTTGCCGTACACGCGCCGCGGCGTGTAAAGCACAAAATAGAAAATCAGGTTGAAGATGGCGGCCGCAGCTACAGCCGCGTACACCGCTAACCGTGCCGTTGTCCGGTAGCGCCCCGCCAGGTCGAGCAGCGCCTCCGCTCCCCAGGCGATGAGCAGCGCAACCACCGGCATCAACAACACGCCGCGCTGACTGCTCGGCGGATTCTCCGTCAGCACCCAGGCGGTGATGAGGGTGCTCCAGAACCACAGCAACGTGAGGCCCCGCGAAGGCCAACGCCAGCGCAGGACGCACGCCACCATCCCCACCAGCATCAGGCTCCCCCAGACGAAGTCCAGCAGCGGCGCGTCGGGATGGTACCAGAAGGTGGGATCGGGCACGGCGTGGAAACCACCCAGGGCTTTGAGGGCGTAACTGAGGAAGACGATCAGCGGCTTTTGGCCCGTGAGCGCCACCGCATCCGCAAAGAGGCCCGAAGCGAAGAGGCTAACCTGAGCGTAGCGCGAGGTCAAATCATCGGGATGGAGCAGAAACCAGTAGATCAGCGGTGCGCAGGCGACCAGCCACCCCACGGCGAGGGTGAGCAGGCCGCGCCCCTGCCGCGCCAGGAAGCGCGGCTCGCGCAGCCAGCGCCACGCCAGGAAGAGGCCCAGCATGGCCGTGACCCAGCGCGCGCCGAAATAGCCGTACCAGCCCAGGCCGGCGACAAAACCGGCCAGGCCCCATCCGCTTAAGGCGCGCGCATCCCCCTGTGCCTCGCGTTCCAGGGCGCGCCACAAGGCCCAGAAGGCCAGCGGCGCCAGGAAAGCATCCGCGATGTTGTTGATGGCTAAACGGCTGTAGTGGATGGCGTAAGCCCAGGTGGCCATGACGAGCGCGCTGATCCAGCCCACGCGCGCGCCACCGAGCGCGCGTCCGAGCAGGGCCGTGGCCGCCACGGCGGCAGTGCCCACCAGCGCCGAGGCGAGGCGCGCGCTGAAAATCGTCGTGCCCAAAAGCCGCTCGAAAAGGCCCAACACCACAAAAGTCATGCTGGGATTGCCCAACCAGCCGGTGCGGAAGGGGCTATCGAGGGGCGGGGTAATCCATGCGTGGCCCGCGCGCGCCATTTCGCCCTCGTCCCCGCTGAAGATGGGAGGCACGTGTTCCAGGGCGACGACGCGCACCAGCAGCGCCAGCAGGAGTAACGCCAGGAAGGCGCCCAGGCTTCGCGCGCGGCGGCGCGTTTCGTCCCGCAGCGGCCACGGGAATGGGGGCAACAGGCTCACGAGGAACAGCCCGCAGGCGAGGATCCACATCAAAAAAATAAAAGTGAAATCTTGCCCCATGGCCATGCGCGCGTGGGTAAAGGCGACGGCCAGGCTGATGAGGAGGGCCAGCCCGCGCAGGACGGTGCGGCGCGTGGGACGGGGAAGCCGGCGCGCGGGACGCGGACGGGGCGCGGGATGGTCGTGTTGCCACAGCGCCCGCGTCAGGCCCAGCAGCCCCAGGGTAAGCAGAAGACCGCCATCCCAGGGATAGCGCCCGCCGTAGAGCAGGTAGGCGCCTCCCAGGGTGAGCAGGAGGGCGATGAGGACCATGTTAGCTGAGGAGGCCGGCAATGTCCTCGGTGGCGCGGCGGACGCGGTGACGGACCAGGCCCAGGGTGGCGTTGCCGCGGATGGCCACGGCCAGGATGGCCCGTTCGTTGATGCTGAGCGCGTAGAGGGTGTAGTCGGTGCCGCTGATGCTCTGCTCGAAGCGTTCCTCAGTGGCGCCTAAGAGTTGGGCAATGGTGCGCGCGCTGTGCTGACCCTGCCACACGGCGGTGGCGACGATTTCCGCGGCTTCCTGATTGAGGGTGCCCGTCCACGCGGCGAGGGCGGTTTCCAGGGTGAGGATGACGACGTCGGCGCCGATTTCCTGACCGAGGCGGTCCATGAGGCGCTCGACTTCGCGGCGATGACGGGCTAAGGTGCTGCGGTCGTAGTGGACTTGCGGCGCGCTTTCGACGGGCGCAGGGGCCGGTGTCGGCGTGGGCGGCGGCGGGGCCGGGGCCGCTTCCGGGGCCGGGAGAGGGGCCTCGGCTTCCGGCGCGGCGACGGGGGCCGCGGGTTGGCTCAGGTCGAGGGTCTCAACCGGGGCCTGCTGTGCGGCCTGTTGCAGGAAGCTGAGCAGGTCATCCGCTGGCGGGGTATCGCTGGCCGGTTGCGCGGCCTGCTGCAGGAAGCTGAGCAGGTCGTCGGGCGGAGGGCCGGCTTCGGCGGCAGCCGGTTCGGCGGGGGCTTCCGGCACGAGGCCCGCCCCGACGATAGGGGCGTTGAGGGCGTTTTCGATTTGTCCGGGCAGGTCGGGCAGGAAGAAAGGCTTGGGCAGGGACCCCTGCACGATGGGGGCGAGGCTCGCGGGGGCTTGTTCTCCCATGAAATGCGTCAGCATAAAGCGCAGGCTGGGATAGAGTTGACGGAGTTCGCGCGCGGTTTCGATGGGACCGGGGTCGCTGACCGCCAAATCAAGCAGCACCAGGTCGGGTTGACGCCGCCGCGCTTCGCCGATGGCGTCCCTACCGCTGGCGGCGATGGTCACTTTATGCCGCAGCCGACGCAGCTCGTCGGACAACAAAGTCGCAAAAGCCTCGTTCGGGTCAATCACCAGGATTTGTGCCATAGTTTACCTCGATGCCAGGGATAACGTCCTAATTGTATTGAGGGTGGGGAAAAACGCAAGTCGCATGGCGCAGGGAAGGGGGCCGGTGACGCCGTGGAGAGCGGTTGCGTCGCGGGGCCTCGCGGCCAGAAGTCAACCCCGGCTGCGGATGACGGATTGCAGTCAAAAGCCCGCCTGTTTGGGCAGATGGAGTGGTCACCCACATCAGCAGGCCGATGATGGTGAAGCCACGCATCCATGCGCTGGGGGGTATTTTCGCGCGCCATGGATGCGCACCGGCTTTCAGCTTCGTCGCCGATGGCAATCGGGCGATGGTTGCTGGCAGTAACTTGTGAAGGGGTGACGGACCAGAAGGCCGAGACAGGCTGGCAAGCCTGTCCTACACCTTGTTGTTATCGCCGGTGATGATGGTACTCCCGCTCACATCCCCGCCAATCGCCACGGCGCGGTCGCCGCTGGCGGTGACGGTCACGCCGGCGGCTTCGGCCTCATCCCACAGGCGGGCGATTTCGGCGGCCAACGCCTGATCTTCACTCAGGAGTTTGCGCAGTTGCAGGCGCAGGGCGGCGATGGCGTCTTCATCGTCCGGGGCGTTTTGGGCGTCAGTCAGGGCTTCTTGCAGGGCGGGTTTGGCTTTGGCCTTCTGCTGGATTTTCTCTGCCAGGCGCTTGAGGCCGTCCCAGGAATCGGCGGAGAGTTTTTTGCCCAGTTCGCCGGCGGCGGATTTAGCGAGTTCCATCCCGCCTTTGAGCAGGTAGGGGAGCAGTGGGGCGAGGAATTGAGAGAGTTGGGAGGGGTCCATACGTGTTCTCCTTTCTGTAAAACGTCCATCGGGAAGTATGTATCTCAAGGATTGTGCAACAAGGGTGCGAGATGAATCTTGCAGTGAGAATTTACACCGTTTCCGGGACACGACACCTTTGGGCGCGGTAGGGCATCGAGAGTTCAATTTTGCCAGGTTCACCTTTACACCAACGCCAAAACACAAATGATTTGCAGACGCTGCGGGGAAACTCCTGTTGTCTGCGCCCATGCTTGACGGGCGCGTTCTATCCAGGCGTCGAATTTGTCGTCATCAGGATACGCATCGAAAGGCGCTTTGGGCGTTTCGGGCAAACAGCGTATCAATCGCATGACTTCCTCCCGACGGTAGCTTTCGGGAAGGGGATTCCCTTGTGCATCAGCGATGACGGTGTAGAGGTTGCGTCCGTGTTTTAGCAACACAAACAGCCGTTTTGCGCCTGGTTTTTTCATTGCGCTTCGGATTCCGGCAGGTAATCGACGAATCTCGTCTGGGTTGCGGATTTCTGCCAGGTCTTTGTAAAAGGTACTGGTGCTAAGTTCATCTACTTGATTGACAAATTGCATCACCTCTTCGAGATTCAAGTCGGCGCTTGTTTCTTTGGCCAGATAAAGTTCTCTTCCCAGTTTTTCCATTTCATATTCGCGCTCTAGCTTTTCTTTTTTGCTCTCATCGTAAACCAACACAGGGATTTGCGCTAGCGAGCGGTGTTCATGGCTGCGCCTTTTGAGACGTTCCTGCCAGTTGCGAGCATGGCGAATGCGCTCATGGTCCATTGTAGAGGGGACAAAGTTGTAGATTGTGATATCGCGCGGCTCTTTCCAGGGACGTAAAATGCGTCCCATGCGTTGCGCAAGTTGCAGAACAGTCCAGGGTAAATCGTAATTGACCAAAATTGAGGCATCCTGTAAGTTATACCCTTCGGAAATGGCGCGGCTGGCAACAAGAACCTGGATCTCTTCGTTGGGTTTTATATCTTCTGGCAAGACTTCATTAGCAATTGGCGCAAAACGGCGCAAAATGCCATCTAGGTCGGCGCCGTTTTGCTCAACAGCAGTTTCAATGTTAATGTCGCGCAAGAGTTTTCTAAGTCCTGCGGTTAGATATTGGGCGGTATTGTGGTATTCACAGAACACTACCACTTTCTCATTGCCTGCTGCGCGGATGATTTCCGCCAATTTTTGAATTTTGGGGTCATTTTTAACTTTTTGCATTCTCTGCAACCATTTTTCTTTTTGTTTGACGAACTCAGTCAGCTTTGCCTGGTGAGCAAATTGATAAGAATATGAGCCATGTTCCATTTTCTGGGTGACATCCCAAACTTCGGCAGGGGAAGAGCAGAATTGGTGCAGGAATAATGCTTCTTGTAATGGCTGTCGCTCCCCTTGCGGGGCAGGCAATTCAAATAATTTTTCTCTTTGAGCGGCTTGGCGTTTGCGAGCGTCCTGCCCCCCGGATTCGACGGCTTTGTAGAGCAGTTTGCTTTCGAGTAAGTCGGCAAAAAAGTCATCGAAAGGATTGTTGTATCGAATCGTTTCTAACCGAATACGGCGCGGAAAATAGCGTTTCTCTTCCCCAAATCGGACAAAGCGATCGCCATTTTCATCTTGTTCCCCAAAATGATGAACAACATCGGGGGTGTTCAAAATCGTACAAACTGGTAATTCTGCCAGATCTTTACCCATGGTTCGCTCAAATTTAGACAAGTTTTGAGAATTGTGGTAAGCTCTCGGTATGAACGAGAGTCTTACCGTGATCAGTGAACGCGT
>DAOUBT010000074.1:0-3472 GCA_034432595.1 Anaerolineae bacterium
TTTTGGCGCTGGCAGCATAGAGCGCGTCGAGCACGCTCTGGAGCTGCACCCGGCTGGCCTCGAGGCGTGTGCCGCTGCCATCATAGCTGGCGACAATCAGCTCGCCCTTGAGTAACGCCTTTGCCTGCTCTTCCGTGAGGCCTGTCGTCAAACGGGGCAAACCGGTGGCGTTGGGGTTCTTGGGATACCCGCTCACGGTGCCGGAAGCGCTCAACTGGATGTAACAGGGCTGACTCAGGGGGAAGCTGCAGGCTGTGCTCTGCGCTGTATCCAGGTTCATGCCGCCATCCGGGTCGTAGAGCAGCTTGTAGCTGGCGCCTGCCGTCCCGGCCCAGGCGATGGTGTTCGTATCCAGCCACAGGGCTTTGGCGTGGGGGATCGGATGCCCCAGGGTGTAGCTGTAGTTAGCGCCGCCGTTGTTGGCGTAAGTTATCGTCATCAGGTCGGCGTCCGCGGGGGCGATGCTGGCCACATTGCCGGAGGTGAAGACGTAATACGCCACCGTCACGAAAGGCGCCTGGGCCGGAATCGTCGCACTATAGCTGGTGCCACTGCCGCTCATTTTGACGACTGTGGAGCTGGTCCAGCCGTTGGTCGTGTAACGCAGGAAGACCGCCTGCTCTGCCGGCAAAGCTTTGTCCAGCGTGACCTGCACCGTCACCGGTTGGTAGTGGAAGGGATTAACGGGAGAACGACTCACGCTGCTGATGCTGGCCGGGCTATCGCTGAGCTGAAACACCACGCCTTTATCGTTGCCGTTCCATTTGAAAACGTAATACTTGTTCTGGACGTGGTTGAAGCTCATATTGTTGCCGGTGCTGGTGCTCAGGCCGGTAAAGATGGTGCCAAAGATAATGGCTTGAGCGTTGCTGTACCAGAGGTCCGTGTCCTTGAAAAATTTGAACTCGCTGGTGCTATCGCTGCCCGCGGTGATCTGGCCGCTGGTGTAGATGAACGTGCCGCCCAGACTGTTGCTCATCGCCCACGTGCCCCAGCTGTTCAAGTCGCCGCGGACGGCTTCTCCACTGGCCTGCACGGGGCGCGTGCCGAGCCAACCGCTCATCACAAGCGCCACAATCAAAACGACTTGCAACAGTTTTGCTTTCATCGTAGCTTCCCCCTTTCCAAAGATCTCCTGCGTGGTAAAGCAGGGCCGTTAACCAGATTATAACATCTCACAGGGGCGATGTCTATATGGAAAAATGGGCCGTAACTGCTCGGCCTGCCCGGGCTACTGCAAGAGCACATTCAGGTGTGGGTGGACGAGGGCCTTACCTTCGCCCACCACCGTGCGTGGACGGGCTGCAACTTTTTAGGACCTGGGGTACAATACCTTCATCTTGACACGGATAGCGAGACGCCTATGGGAACTCTGACCTTGGGTAACGCCACGGCGAAGCCGGGCTGCATCGTGTATGGCCGCTGGGAGGCGTTTGAGCATCCCACCGGAGGGACGGAATTCATCCCGGTTATCATCGCGCAGGGCCGCGCGGATGGGCCATGTTTCTGGCTGACCGCCGGTATCCACGGCCCTGAACATGCCGGGCCGCTCGTCATCTACCGCCTGCTCAACGAGGCGCTGGTGCGCCATCTGCGCGGGACGATTGTGGCGCTGCCGGTCCTTTCACCGGTGGGCTTGCGCACCCTGCAGCGTTCCCCGTACCATCTCGCCGGCGAGGACCCGAATCGTCTGTGGCCGGATGACCGGCTGCAGCGTGATCCTGACCCCGACGAAGCGCCGCCGACTTCGCTGGAACTGGCCTACGCCCGCTTGTTCGATGCTCTGATGGAAAGCGCGGATTACCTGATAGATTTCCATAACATGCAACTGCCGACCCTCTCCTTCGCCATTCAGGACCGCGTGCTCTACAAGGCTGAGGGCGATACCGGGGCGCAACGCCGCGAGGCCGAGGCCCTGGCGGCCCGTCTGGAGGCCATGCTGGAAGCTTATGGCCACACCATCATCGGCGAGGCGCCGGGGGAGAAGTACCTTTCCCGCGACTTGCACCGCTCCACTTCGGGCGCGGCGCTGCAACTCAAGCGCATCCCCGCCTTCACCGCAGAACTGGGGTTGGGTGATTTTCCGGATCCCGCCATGGTGACGGCAGCGCTCGCCGGAACGCGCAACGTTTTGCGCTGGGCCGGGATGCTGGATGACGCCGCCGAGCCGATTACCGGCATCAAGGTGGTGAAGCCGCCCTATCGCGTGCGTCGTTGCGCCACGCCGCGGATGCCTGTGGCCGGCCTGGCCGCGCATCTGGTGGACGCGGGGGACTGGCTGGAGGTGGGCACGCCTGTGGCGCGCATCTTCGACGTGTGGGGGCGCCCTTTGGGCGAGGGCGTCGTGCGTGCGGAGTATGAGGGCTTCGTGATGGGACGGGCGCGCGGCATCAGCTACTATCCGGGCGATGCGCTGCTGCGCTGCGCCATCCGCGATGAGACGCCGCTGGTCGTCCCTTACCCTGAGGCTTGATTGCTTTTTTGCTATTGTGTTTTATACTCTTAGATGCATCTTTTCTTTCCGTCTCAATGAGGAGGCAGCATGGATTTTGCAGCTTTACGGGCTTACACCGCCGCACAGGAACCCGCTCTTATCGAAGCCCTGGCCGAGCTTGTCAGTTACGAAGCGCCCAGCACGGATAAGGTGGCTTTAGATCGCCTGGCGGCTCATCTGCAGGGGCGCTTTGCGGCCTTAGGGGCGCAGGCGGAGCTAATTCCCAATCCCAATGGCGGGAATCATGTGCGTGCCACCATCCCCGGTGCTCAGTCTCTGCCTCCTGCCGTGCTTTTGTGTCATTTTGACACCGTCTGGGATGTGGGCACCTTGTCCAGACGCCCCTTCCGGGTGGAGGGGGAGCGCGCTTACGGCCCCGGCACTTACGACATGCGCGGCGGTATCGTCGTGGCGGAGTTTGCGCTGCGCGCGTTACAGGCCCTTGGCGTCTCCCCGCGTCGTCCGGTCATCCTGCTCCTCAACTCCGATGAGGAAATCGGAAGCCACACTTCGCGCGCCCTTATCGAGGAGACGGCGCGCGGCGCGGCCTACGTCCTGGTGATGGAAAGCGCCTTCGCCAATGGCGAGCTTAAAGTCGCACGCAAAGGGGTGGGGGATTACACCCTGCGCATCACGGGACGCGCCGCTCATGCCGGGGTGGAGCCGGAGAAGGGCGTCAGCGCGATTGAGGAGCTGGCGCATCAAATTCTTTACCTGCGCACCTTGAGCGACCTGGCGCGCGGCACGACGGTGAACGTCGGCGTTGTGCACGGTGGCACGCGCAGCAACGTCATCCCCGATTACGCCGAAGCCCACATAGACCTGCGCGCCTGGACGTTGGATGAGGCGCAGCGCGTGGATCAGGCCCTGCGCGCGCTCACCCCCGTCCTCCCCGGTGCGCAGCTCAGCATCGAAGGCGGCCTCAATCGCCCCCCGCTGGAGTTCACCCCGCGGGCACAGGCCCTGTTCGAGCAGGTG
>DAOUBT010000075.1:0-39680 GCA_034432595.1 Anaerolineae bacterium
CCTGCCCCACGTAGAGGCAGGATAAAGCCTGCACTGCGTGCTTGGGGTGGGAACGCGCGTTACCCGCCCAGCCGTGCGCGTTCTTCCGCGATGACGCTTTCATCCAGCTTGGTGAAAAGCGGTTCGGGTTTGACGAGCGGACGCCCGGCGGGCAGCAGCTCGAAGGCCCAACGGCCCTGCGCGCCCGTGCCGTCGTAGTGCAGTACGGGATAGGGTTGGCCGTTCTCCTCCAGCACCTCTTCCGCGCGCAGGTCGCCGAAAAGCGGCGTCTCGTAGCCCAACATGCGGTGCAGTGCCTCCGCCGAGAAGGGCAGGAAGGGCGCAAGGAGCACCTTGAGCGCATTGATGACCTGCAGGGCAACGTGCAGGCTCGTTCCCGCAGCCGCGCGGTCGGTTTTGATCTGGAACCAGGGCGATTTGACCTCCAGGTAGCGGTTAGCCTCGCGCGCCAGATTCAGGGCCTCGTTGAGCGCGGCCCGCAATTGAACCGCAGCCAGGCGCTGTCCGACCTTCTCGAAGGCATTTTCAGCCGCTGCCAATAACGCACGGTCGGTCTCGTCCAGATCACCCGCATCAGGCACAGCCCCAAAGTGCTTGGCCGTGAAGGAGAGGACGCGATGCACCAGGTTGCCCCACGTGGCGACCAGCTCGCCGTTGTTGGCGCGCACAAACTCCTCCCAGGAGAAATCCGAGTCGTTGCTTTCGGGCAATACGGAGGCAATGTAGAAGCGAATCGCGTCCGGATGGTACCGCTCCAGCAGGTCGGGTAGCCAGATGGCCCAGCGGCGGCTCTTCGAGGCCTGTGCGCCTTCGATGTTCATGAACTCGTTGGCGGGTACGTCGTAAGGCAGGTTGAAGCGCTGCGCCGCGTCGTCGGTGTAAAGGTTGCGCGCACCGATGAGTTCCGCGGGCCAGATCACGGTGTGGAAGGGAATGTTGTCCTTGCCGATGAAGTAGTAGGTTTCGGCGGAGGGGTCGTACCACCAGGCATGCCAGGCCTGCCCATCGCTCCAGCGTTTGGACCACTCGATGGAGGCGGAGAGGTAGCCGATGACGGCCTCGAACCAGACGTAGAGGCGCTTGTGCTCGTAGCCGGGCAGCGGGACGGGGATACCCCATTCCAGGTCGCGCGTGATGGGGCGTCCACGCAGGCCACCTTTCACGTAGTTGCGGGAGAAGGCGAGCACGTTGGGACGCCAGTGCTCTTTGCCCGTCTCCAGGTAAGCCAGGACCTCAGGTTCCAGTTTGCCCAAATCGAGGAAGAAGTGTTCGGTTTCGCGGATGACCGGTGTTGTACCGTCGAATTTGCTGCGCGGGTTGATGAGGTCGGTCGCCTCGTAAGTGCGTCCGCAGTTATCGCATTGATCGCCGCGCGCGTCGGTGTAGCCACAATAGGGACAGGTTCCCTCGATGTAGCGGTCGGGCAGGAAGCGCTGCTGCGTTTCCGAATAGAACAGGCGTTGCGTCTCGGTGTAGATGTAGCCGTTTTCCCACAGGCGCAGGAACATGTCGCTGGAGACGCGGTGATGATTGGAGGTATCGGTGTGGGTGAAGAGGTCGTAGCTGATACCAAGGCGCTGCTGTGTTTCGACGAACCGGCGGTGGTAGCGCTCGAAAACTTCCCGCGGTGTGATGCCCTCTTTTTCTGCGGTGACGGTAATGGGTGTGCCATGGGAGTCCGAACCGGAAACCATCAGCACACGGTTACCGGCTAAGCGATGGTAGCGCGCGAAAATATCCGCCGGTAGGTAGGCACCGGCCAGGTGACCAACGTGTAAATCGCCGTTTGCATAAGGCCAGGCGACGGCCACTAATACGGTTTTGCTCATGTTGTACCCCCTTTTGCAAAATCAGAGTGAGATTTTAAACGGTGTGTTCAGGCTGTCAAGTGCAACGAAAACCCCGTTGCGGAAAGCAACGGGGCAGGCGTCCCTCCATCCTCAACAGGCGCAAAGCCCGTGAGGCGGAGGGACGCAACGCATCATCATGAGGAACACACCGTGATAGCGCATGGTGGTCACCGTGAGAGGTAATCACGCAGCTCACGGCTGCGGCTGGGATGGCGCAGCCGGCGCAGGGCTTGTCCTTCAATCTGGCGGATGCGCTCGCGCGTGAGGCCGAATTTGCGCCCGACCTCTTCCAGGGTGTAGCTGCGTCCATTCTGCAGGCCAAAGCGCATGCGCAAGATGCGCACCTCGCGCGGGCTGAGGGTGGACATGGCTTCTTCCAGTTTTTCGCGCAACAACTCCTGGTAGGTCAGTTCCGGCGGGGTGGGGGTATGCTCGTCTTCGATGAAGCTCCCCAACTCGCTGTCGTCGTCTTCGCCTACGGGATGTTCTAAGCTAAGCGGTTGCCAGGAGACGCGCATCATCCATTGCACCTTACGCGGTTCAAGCTCAAGGTCCTCGGCCAATTCTTCTGGCGTGGGTTGGATGCCGCGCTCCTGTTCGATTTCTTGCGCGCGGCGGTAGAGACGGCGGATGCGGTCGCTCATGTGGACCGGCACGCGGATGGTGCGTCCCTGATCGGCAATGGCACGGCTGATGGTCTGGCGAATCCACCACGTGGCGTAGGTGCTGAAGCGGTAGCCGCGCTGATACTCGAATTTTTCCACCGCTTTCATCAGACCCAGATTGCCTTCTTGAATCAGGTCGAGGAAGGGGACGCCGCGCCCGATGTAGCGTTTGGCGATGCTGACCACAAGGCGCGTGTTGGCGCGGATGAGGTGGTCGCGCGCCTCCAGGCCTTCGTCAATGATCTGTTGCAGGCGTTGACGTTCTTCGGGATCGTGGCCGTTGTTGCGCAACGCCTGCATGGCAGCGCGGCCCAGCTCAATTTTGCGCGCAATTTCGATTTCTTCTTCGTTGCTCAAAAGGGGGACACGGGCCATTTCGCGCAGATAAAGCGCTACCGTATCATCCACTTCGATACCATCGAGGGTGTAATCGTCGTCCGGCAGGCTTTCGTCCTCATCGTCAAGTTGTTTAGGCTCAATCAGGTCAATGTTGTCTTCGTGTTCGGGCTCTTCCGCCACAACCTCAATCACGTCCGGGATCATGGCGTCGCTTTCATCATCTTCGTCACTTGAGGCGGTTACTTCCACCTCAATGCCGGCCCGACGCAGGCGCGCCATGATCCATTTCAAATTGGGTTCTTCTTCTCCCTCATCCACGGTTTCCAGGATGTCGTCCAACGTGAGATAGCCTTGCACTTCGGCCTTTTCAATCAACTCGTCAATAATCATTTCCATAAAAGCGTCTCCTTAGTGGCCCTGTGGGAGATGGTCGTCCTGCGCTTCCGGTTCGCACACGCACTCACCCCGTCCCAGGTGCCCGCCGCAGTTGGGACACAGGCCTGGGCAATCGGGACTGCACACCGGATAGCCGGGCACAGCTAACCAGGCACTCTCGCGCAACAGCGGGTCGAGCACAACCCATCCATCGCCGGACAAATGGACGGGGAATTCTTCTGAAACGGGTGTGCCGGGATTACGGATGAGATAGTCAAGTTCGAGCGTGATGGGGGTAAAAAAGAGATCAAGGCAACGCACACATTCGACCTGGGCTTCAGCATTCAGCGAACCTTTAATGAGGATACCCTGGTTGACCCGCGTGAGAATAAGCTGTCCACGGAGGTCCTTTAAAGGCAGGTCCTCTAAGTCCAGGCGACTGATATTGACTTCTGCATATTCCCGGGTCCCTGCTGGTGCGTGCATCAGGGATGAGAGGTCTACCCGCAACATTCTTGCCTCCGCCAGACAGTTACAAATGCTATTATAACACACCTCAAACCAGGCGTCAAGTTTTTAAGATACTTATCTTAAAAAAGTCTACAAGAAAACGCAAGACAAAACGTGTATTTTTTGGTAAAAGTTGTGCTAAACTGAGAATAAGATGCGCGTGTCGTATGGAGGGTGCATCGTTTTCAACATGATTTTCCCACAGACAAACAAGGAGGAGTACGATGAAACCATGGCGTTGGTTGATAGGGGCCCTGGCCCTGGGTGTGATGTTGTGGGTAAGCTGCGCGGCTTTCCCTGATGGGGTCCGTGCCGCAGCGCCATCAACCGGAGCAGGGACAAGATGGCTTGCCATGCTACCGGAAGAGGACCGCCCGGTGCAACCTATGGCGGGGGAAGAAGTTGACCTGCAGCTTTTCCTCAATACCATAGGAAGTCCTATGAGCGATAGTAATATCGTTTACCGCGTTCATTTGTACAATAACGCTCCCTCTATAGCTAACAATGTGACCCTTACCGTAACTCTGGATGCCAATCTCACCTACCTTTCGGATACTTCAGGTGTGACGGTCTCGTTCAGTGGGCCGAATCTGGTGTGGGCGTTGGGCAGTCTTGACGGTTACACTGAGCGTGAATTTTTCTTGTTTGCTCACGTCGCTGCGCTGCCGGTTGATACTTACATTTCTACCTGGGGAAATGTGACCAGCGACAATCCGGACACTTATATTTACGATAATAGCATGACGGCAAACGACTCCGTTACGAATGTGCCTTCCTCGGTGTGGGTGAGGGTGGATTATGCGACGGGGGAGCTATCTCCTGGAGCTATCGCGCGCCATCATATTCAGGTCTGCAATACCAGTTCGGCCTGTAGTGATGAGGTTATCCTTCACTACACCCTGCCCCCCACCTTGACCCTTCAGACCTGGATGCCCAAAATGCCCGGCTGGCAGCCTATCAGTCAGACCTCACAAGACCTTTGGGTGAGGTATCCCAGCCTTGGCGGGTTGGTTGATGCGGATTTCTGCGTCGGCCTTGACGTGACGGCCCAGGTTGTCGCGGGAGCCCATGAACAGGAGGTCCTCACGACTGGGGTCTCGCTCACTTCGGAAGGCGATGCATCTCCTTATGACAACAGTGCTCAAATTGAACAAGTGATTACAGGCCCGTGGGCTGATCTGGCCATCAGCAAAACCTGGCGTGAGGGTGTACTTGTACCCGGCGGCGAGATAGTTGATGAAATCACCGTGAGCAATGCTGGGGTCTCCGGCGCTGTGGATGTGCTCATCACCGACACCTTGCCTGTTGGCGTCTCGTTTGCTTACGCCACCAATAAGGAAACTGGTCAACTCATGCCCCCTCTGATGATTCAGGGGCAGGACGTGGTCTGGCGTCTGCCTTATCTACCGGTGGGCGAAAGGTTAAACATAGAACTGCACGGGACGCTAAGTACCAGTCTGATGCCCGGCACGACGTTGGTCAACACCGCTACGGTCGCTGCGCTGCCGGGAGAATGGTTCACCTCCAACAACACGGCGACTTCAGAGGTGACCGTCTGGGGCAGTGGGGTGAACTTGCGCATTCATAAGGAAGCGGACTGGGCGGACCCGTCTATGTTACGCTACACGATTTCCTACATTAACGTGGGGGATAGCGTGGCGTCTAATCTGGTGATTACGGATACCTACCCGCCTGGCCTGGAATTTCGGTACGCTGATTCTGATCCTTACCTCCCTTATGTTGAGAACCATTCCGTTACGCGCGAGCTTGTGGTGTACAATCCTGACTTGCTGTTGGACCCCGGTCAGGGAGGATGGGTGACTCTCTACTTTGAGGTGGCTTCTCCCTTCGGTCAGTGGTTTACCAACACAGTCACGATCACCAGCGCTGAGCCGGATGTGGATGTTTCGGACAATACGGATCAGATCACGACCTACGGCGGCAGCGAACTGGCGTGGGTGGACATAGAGGTGAACCATCCCTACGGTCTTGTCCGCGGACAGGTGAAACCTGGCATCAGTCCCGATGTGTATGTGAACACCCCTTATGGCCTCTACTATGGGAACGCTAACGCAGCGGGTGACTGGGAGATCTGGACGTGGGCCACTTTCCAGCCGGGTGACGTGCTCACGATCACGGCGGGAAGTGGGCTGGGACCGGTGGTGGTGAGCATCCCCAATCCTTTCACCGTGGTTCCAACGACCAGCAGTGGCACCGTCAACGGCGAGATTTGGGGAGGGGCGGAACAACCGCTCAGGGTGTGGCTGGATGGGGGATTCTATCGCTACACGGCTTTGGACGCCGCCGGACATTACGCGGTGCAGTTCATGCCCTTCCCGCCGGGCACCGGAGGATTCGTCGAGTACAAGCACGTTTACAGCGGGGTGCCCGTGCAGCTTTTGCGCTATTTCTGGGATGACACGATCAGCCTCCACGTGGACCTGACCCAAGACGAAGTGGCCTTCGATTACGCGCCGGATAAGCACGCGCACGTGCGGGTGCTGGGAGCCGGTAACGCGGTGGTGGGCGAGGCTAACACGCTCAGCTCCCTTTGGAATGGGGTCTTGGGGACCAGCGGATTCCACACGTATTACTCCGATTGGACTCAAGGCTATCCACCCGACCTGCAACCCTATCAAACGGTGACTGTGACCGTTCTGGAAGATGGGAACTCGGCACAGGTGAAGCTGGGGGAGATTCAAGCTGCGCTCAACATCGAAACGGATAGGGTCACCGGCACCATCAACGCGCCCTGGATCGGGGTACAACCCGTGCAGGTCGTCTGTACCCTTGCTTCATTGCCTTACGGTAGCCTTTCCAAAGTTACGAGCGTCGTCCCTGATGGGCATACAACCTTTACCTGTTCCTGGAATGGCGAATATGATTTGACACCTTTTGACACGGTCAAGGTGGAATATCGCACACCGGATGGGCATTATGTAAGTCGGGAAGTGCGTTACCCCCGTCCGGCGCTGTCTATTTCCAAGTCCTTTGACGGGACTCCTGCCGAAGGTGGAAACCTGCGCTACCACATCTACTATCAGAACTATGGCGATGCGCCGGCGGAAAACGTGCAGATTATTGACACGATGGGCAGACAGGTTTACCTGGATAGTTCCACGACGCTTCCTCCTTCTGGCAGTGGTAGCGGCCCCATCGTGTGGAATCTGGGTACCCTTCCGGCGGGAGCCTCCGGACATTTTGTGGTATTTACACACGTATTGGCCGGAGCGGATAGCTTCATCACCAACACGGTGCGCATCACGACCACCAATCCTTACAACAACAGCGCACCTTGGGAGCTGGAATCCACCCAGGAAACGCTTGTTCTATCATCGGATGCGTTACTTGCCGTGGACCAATCGCCTATGCCCTGTTATCCCGCGCCCGGACAGAGCCTGGGGTATGAGATCAGCGTCTGCAATGAGGGCACTACCTCCAGCGCTGCGATCACGGTGACGGATACGCTCCCACCGCAGGTGACGCTGGTGGACTGGTGGGGCGACCGCTCGGGTTGGAAGCAGGTGAGCTTTAACAACGGTATCCTCACGCTCACTTATCCTACTGTGCCAGGAGGGACGTGTGAGTTTGTAGGCGTGCGCGTGCGCGTTGGGGCCAATGTCGCTGTGGGTTCGCTGTTGACCAATACCGTCTCTATCAACTCCACCAGTGCTATCAGTCGTGGCGTCTCCAGCGTGGTGGTTGAGGTCTCAAAGCCCGCTCCTGACCTGGGGGTTGAACTGACACCGGTGAACCTGATGCTGACACCGGGAGGTGAACTCCACTATCAGGTCCGTTATGGCAATTACGGCAATGTGGATGCGGTCAGTCCGACGCTCATCACCGTCACCATCCCTGCCGCCACTGAATTTGTGCGCGCCTGGCGTTACGCGCCGGGAGATTGGACAACCCAGCTTCCCATCACGCCCACGGCCATCCTCGGACGGGATGTGGTCTTCCAGCGTCCGGCGCTGGATACGGCCCTGAGCAGCGCCTTTGAGATCGTGTTGTCTATTTCCCCTTCGGCGTCGGTGGGGACGGAGCTGTTCACCGTAGCGCGGATTCAGCCTCTCCCGGACGAGGGTGAACTCATCAACAACGTGAGCAAACAGCACGAGATCGTGCATCCCCACGGTCCCAACCTGCGCGTTTCCAAGACGCATGAGTGGGCCGCTGATATGAGAGTGCTGAAGTATAACCTGGTTTTTGAAAACGTGGGTGATGTGGATGCGACCCGGGGTGTGGTTCTGACGGATACCCTGCCCATTGGGGTGATACCTCCCAGCCCCGTCATGATTTCGTATGATTACTTCACCGAACTGAGCTTTGACATCGGGCCGGGTGAGGTTTCAGGCTATGTGCCTTCCGTGCCTGCGGGTGCGAAGGGCCACATCTGGTTTGAAGCAAGCGTGGAAGAGCCGGCGCGGTATACCTGGTACACGAACACGCTTACAATCAGCGTCCCCGTGGATGACGTGTCTCCGGCGGATAATACGTTTGTGGACGTGGCGTTCAGCGGTACCGAAATCCAATATGCCAATCTCTATTGGGGGTGGGAGCATCAACGGGTGGAAGGCTTTGCGGCCACGTCGGTTATAACCCTCACCACACCCACACAGGTCCTGACGCAGACCACGAATGACGGCTATTTCGCTTTCGACTTCACGGAGCCTCTCGTGCCCGGTGACGTGCTGACCTTACACGCCGCGGGTGGCCCTGTGCCGGTGGAGATTCGGATTCCCAACCCCTTTACTGTGGTAGGCACTTCAGGCACGGGCCTGATTACCGGGCGGGCCGGGACGCAGACCGCTGAAGTATGGGTTGAGCTGGACGGTTACGGCTACTGGCACAATTGGACCCAACCCGATGGCCACTTTGCCGCTGACTTCCATCCTCTGCCGCGCGGCACGCGGGGCTTTGTCAAAGTACAGGAATGGAGCAACGAGGCCAGCGTGCGAGTTTACCGCAACTTTATGACGCGCGACATCCTGCTTGAAGTGAATTACGCCCACGACTGGGTGCAGGGCACGTATGATCGTCCCGGTGGCACGGTCACGTTGCGCGTGATCCATCAGGGGACGACCTACACGGCTACCGGCGCAATTGTCGTTGATGGGGATGAGGCGCGCTTCTTTGATGGCGTTTGGAGTCCAGCGCGGCCAAACATTACGCCGGGGGACACGGTGGAAGCGACCACCGATGACGGGAGCACCACGCAGCTTATTGTGGGAACGATTAACGCCACGGTGGACGTGAACGCCGATAAGCTGGTTGGCACGGTGACCATCCCTGGCGTGACCACGCAGGTCTGGGTGGAGTGCCATCCCTGGATCGGGCCTGGCGTCACGGGGGCGCCGATCGTCACCTCGGTGATGCCGAACGGTACGGATACGTTTACTTGCGATTGGTCAGGCCAGTGGGATATCCAACCGGGACAGGCCATCGCCGTGCTCTACCACGAGAACGGCAACAAGGTCATCAACGTCTTCAACGAACCGCAGCCGGCGCTGCCTGATGTGCGCGTGACGCAGCAGGCCTTGCCGCTCCCCGCGCTGGTGGGCCAGGACCTGACCTTCGTGTTGACGGTGGACAATGTGGGCGATGGCGTGGCCAGTCAGCTGCATCTGACCAACACCCTGCCCGTGAGCATGACCTTCGTGAGCGTGGAAGGGACGGGATGTACCCGGTCGGGGCGCTTAGTCACCTGCGCCTTGGACGATCTGGATCCGGGCAACGGTACGGCGGTGAGCATCACCGTGAGGCCGCAAGCAACGGGCCTGTTCCTCAACAGCGTGCGCGTCTCTGCCGATGGGGACACCAATCCTGCCAATAATACGGCCAGCCTGAACGTGATGGTTTACGCCGCGCAGCAGGTGCGCGTGTTGAGCGTGACGCCGACTTCAGCCCCCAACACGCAGGCCACGGTGCTCACCATCCTGGGTACGAACTTTAGCGGCTCCCCCAACGTGACGCTCTTTAACGCAACGGATAGTGTGGTACTTTCCGCTGTGACGCTGGTGAGTGCACAGGAACTGCGCGCTACCGTCCCTGCCAACCTGGTGCCGGGCACCTACCATCTGCGCGTGACCGTGCCGACGGTGGGAGAAGATACCTTGCTCAATGCCTTCACGGTCCTCAGCAGCGCGCCGCCGGCGTTGACGGCTATCGCGCCGGCGCAGGGGCTGAATACCGGACCGGTGCTGGCGGATATTTACGGCACTAACCTGGCGAATGGAGCGGTTGCGGCGCTGCGGCGTACCGGACAGGCAGACGTCCCGCTTTTGAACGTGGGCTTTGTGGATAGTACCCACATCAACGCCACGGTTCCGGCCGGGTTGCCGGTGGGAAGCTACACCCTGGTGGTGACCAATCCCAACGGCTTGAGCGGACAACTCACCAATGCCTACACGGTGCTGAGCGCGCTCCATGATTTGTTGCCGCGCGCGCAGAGCTTCCTGGTTACGCCGCCCAGCCCGCGCGCGGCAGAACCGTTATCCATGACCATCACCGTGCGCCGAATGGGGGGAACGGGGGTGCTCAATACGGTGGCGGTGGACTTCTACGTTCGGGATGCTGCGGGACAGGAGACTTATGTGGGGCGCAGTCAGGTGCTTTCTCTGGCGCCGGACAGTCACGTAGCAGCTTCCCCTCTGGCCTGGACGCCGATGCAGGCGGGGCTTTACACGCTGCGTGCCGTGATTGACCCTGAGAACGCCGTGGCGGAATCTTACGAGGATAACAACGTCATCACGCGCACGCTTGAAGTCTTGCCGATGCGCAGCCGTGACCTCGTGCCGCCCACGGTGACGGGCTTCATGATTAACGATGGGGGAGAGCGCACCACTTCCCGTCAGGTCTATCTGAACACCGTGGCCGTTGATAACGAGGGCGGCAGTGGGGTAACGCATCTGCTCTATATCGAGTACGTGTATCACGTCAGCACGCGGCACTGGCTGGCGGTGGCAGTCAGTGGATGGCTGCCGTATGCGGAAGCGAGCAGTACCTACCCGTGGCAGCTCTATCCCCTGCCGGGGGCGCATTACCTTCAGGTCTGGGCCGCGGATGCGGCGGGCAACATCTCGACCAGCTTCGGCATGGGCTTTATCAACTGGGTGACAGGGGAGACGCCTTTTGCCCTGGCGACGGATGAGATTCACTCCTACCTGATGACGCTCAACGCGGGCCAGAGCCTGACGTTGCGTCTCACCTCGCTCACGGGCGATGCCGATCTCTACGTGTGGCGCTCCGGAGCTACCGGCCCAGTTCTCGTTGGGGCAAGCTATCTGGAAGACCCGGTGGACGAGGTGAGTTTTGTCGCACCGGTCAGCGGCCTGTACCTGGTCGAGGTGTACGGGTACACGGACAGCACCTATCAGTTGGACTTCATCTTCAATGGTGGGATGCGGGCGGCGCTGGGTGGCGGCATCATTCTGCCCACCAAAGGACGCGGCTTGCCCACTTCCGATCCCGGCATTACGCCGAGCAGCACCGCGGAAGAGGCCAGCGTGCCTTCCGCGCCGGCAAGCTTGCGTGAGTATTACCTGTTCTTACCGGTAACCTTCCGCAACCGCTGAGGTTTGTTACCCTTGGAGACGTTGCCTGGCGACGTCTCCGCCCACGTTGGGGCGTAGCACGGCTACGCCCCACTTTTTTTGTGCCCTGCGCGGTCGCTGCAATCCGCTCTTCCCCGCTTTCCGCCCTCTGCTTCCAGCTCCTGAAACCGCGCCCGATGACCACCCGTTGCTGGAGTTTTCTCTCTTTCAATCTGTGCTATCATATAAACCATGAGTGAGCAAAACAAACCAGCAAACCAGCGTTTTTCGATTCATGGGTCTACTTACCCGGGAAGTGCGATAGGCCATGCTTTATTGGTGGGCGCAGCCGTGGGCCTGGCGGCGGTGGGATTTGCCCAACTCACGGAGCTGACCCAAGGGTTCTTTTTTGAGCAACTTGAGCCGCGCCTGCACCTGGGCGTTGTGCCGTTGCCGGTCCTGGGCGCACTGGTCTGTTTGCTGGTGAGCCTGGCCCTCTTGAAAGGGGGTGGGGGGCACGGCGTGCCAGAAGTGATGGCGGGTGTCGCTTTCCACGGCGGGCAACTGCGCGCGCGTCCCTTACTGGTGCGCGGTTTCCTTTCCGCTATCGCCATTGGTAGCGGGCTTTCGGTTGGCCCGGAAGGCCCCATTGTGCAGATTGGCGCTGTGTTGGGGTCGCTCTACGGGCGCGTCGCTCGTCTGAGCAGCGCGCGACGGCGCACTCTGGTCGCTTGCGGTGCGGCTGCCGGCATTGCCGTCATCTTCAACGCGCCGATTGCCGGCGTCTTCTTTGCGCTGGAAGCTCTGCTGATGGAGTTGCGCGCCGAGGCTTTGGCAAATGTTATACTCGCCGCCGTCTCGGCCAGCGTGGTGGGACGGATGCTTTCCGGAGATAGCCCGGCCTTCCTTGTGCCGCGCACACCTCAGGTCTATCCTTTTGAAATGGGCTTTTATGCGCTGCTGGGTGTGCTGGCTGCGCTGGTGGGTGTTGGCTTTATTCGGGGGCTGGAGGTCTTTGAAGAAGGTTTTAAACGCCTATCTCTGCCGCGCTGGAGCAAGCCCCTGGTTGGGGCGTTGGCGGTGGGCTTGATTGGCGCGGTCTTCCCCAACGTGTTGGGCAGCGGTCACGCGGTGATTGAGGCCACGCTCTACATGGCCCTTCCCTGGCGCGAGTTGTTGCTTCTGATTCCGCTGAAACTGCTGGCAACGGCCCTGAGCCTGGGATCGGGCAATCCCGGTGGCATTTTTGCCCCGTCGCTGGTAATCGGGGCGGCGTTGGGCGGCGTTTTGGGCTACGGGGTGCATGCACTCTGGCCTGCCTGGACGGCGGCGCCACCCGCTTACGCCCTGGTGGGGATGGCGGCCCTTCTCACCGTGACGGTGCGCGCGCCAATTGCCGCTATCCTGCTGATTTTTGAAATGACGCGCGACTATACCTTGATTCTGCCCCTGATGACGAGCACGATTGTGGCCCTGCTCATCGCGCAGATGCTGGAACCGGAAAGCATTTACACGCTGGCGCTGAAGCACGAGGGGATTGACCTGCGGGCCGGGCGCGATTTCGACCTGATGCGCACCATCCGCGTGGCGGAGGCGATGACGCCACTGGAAGAGCTGGTGCGGGTGGCACCGGATACGCCCCTATCTGTGCTGGTGCAGGTGTTTGAGCGTACCCACCATCACGGCCTGCCGGTGGTGGACGCGGAAGGAAATTTGTGCGGCATGGTGACCTTGCAGGATGTGGAGCAGGCGCTGCGCCGTGGGCAGAGTGACCTCACGGCACAGGATGTTTGCGCGCGTGACGTGCGGGTGACATTCCCGGATGAGACCCTGGAGAGCGCGTTGCGTCACTTCGCCGAGCTGGACATCGGGCGCATTCCGGTGGTGGATCGGCAGCATCCGCGCCGCCTGGTGGGGATGTTGCGCCGCGCCAACATTGTGCGCGCTTACGCGCTGGCGGCGCACGACCTGCATCAGCGGCAGCATTTGGCGGAAGAGAAACACCTGGAAGAGACCAATCCGCTGGAACTGTTCCGCCTGAAGCTGGAAGCACGGGACATGGCTTGCGGGAAACGCTTGAGTGAGCTGCGCCTGCCTGTTCAGACCCTCGTCACGGCCATCGAGCGCGGGCATGAGACCTTGATTCCTAAGGGTGATACGGTGCTATTGCCTGGCGATGTGTGCCTGATTCTCACGCGGGCGGATCTCATTTCTGAGGTGGAACGCTATCTGCGGGAGGGTCGTGTGTGAACACGCTGCTCTATTCCTTTGTGCCCTATCACGTCCTGGCGGACCTGGCTGCGCATCCGGGAAGTTCGCCGCTGGGACGGGAGCAGCGCTTTGAAGCGGTGGTGCTTTTTGCGGATGTTTCCGGCTTCACCGCCATCAGCGAGGCGCTGGCAGCGACGGGCAAGGCTGGCGCTGAGGAACTGACCCGCATTTTGAACAGCTACTTCGAGCCGATGATTGCCCTGATTCAATCCTATGGCGGCATCATCGGCAAGTTTGGCGGCGACGCGATGACCGTGCTCTTCCCCTGTCCTGGGGAAGCAGCGGAACGCCCCGAGACGGTTCGGCGCGCGCTCCAATGTGCCCTGGCCATGCAAGCGCGCATGGGAGATTACGCGGCCATCGCCACCAGCGTGGGCACCTTCAGCCTGGCCATGAAGGCCGGGTTAGCAGGCGGACCTGTCTTTTGTACCACGGTGGGCAACCCGCAGACGCGCCTGGAGTACATCATCGCGGGCAGCGCCCTGGACCGCTGCGCCGAGGCCGAGCATCACGCCACACGCGGCGAGGTGGTGGCCGAGACGGCATTGCTTCACGGCGTGCCGGGGGTGATCTGCGGCGAATCGCGCGAGGCGTTTAGCCTGATTACGGGCCTGAGCGATAGCGTCGCGCCACGTCCTCTGGCGCCCCTCGCTCTCGACGCCATTCCGCCGGAGGCGATTGCGCCTTACATTCATCCCACCCTGGCGCGCCTGATTCAGGAAGGCCAAATCAGCTTCATCAACGGGCACCGCAAGGTGACCGTGGCTTTTGTCAGCTTCAGCGGCTTCGATTACGACCACGACCCGGAGATTGGCTCCCATTTGCAGAGCTACCTGGAAGAAGTGTTCGCCATCGTGCAGCGCTACGATGGCTATGTCAACAAGGTGGATATGGGGGATAAGGGCAGCAAGTTCATCTTGCTGTTTGGTGCGCCCGTGGCCCACGAGGATGATGTGGACCGCGCCTTGCGTTGTCTTTTGGAGCTGCACGCCTTACCGCGCGCGCCCATGCGGGCGGGCCTCAATACCGGGTTTGTGTTCTGTGGACAGGTCGGGGCGCCGGTGCGTCAGGAATACACGGTGATGGGGGATGCGGTCAACCTTGCCGCGCGCCTGATGCAGGCGGCACAGCCCGGCGAAATCCTGGTGAGCGAGCAGGCCCGCGCCGCCGCCCATGCCGATCATTTCCAGTGGCAGCCGCGCACCCCGATTCAGGTGAAGGGCAAGAGCGAACCGGTGAAGCTCTGTGCTTTACAGGGATTGGCGGCTCAAAGTCGCTTGCGTTTGCAGGAACCGCGCTACGCTCTGCCCATGGTGGGCCGGCAGGCCGAACTGCGCCACGCCCGCGAGCGCCTGCTGCGGGCGCGGCTTGGGCAGGGACAGGTATTGGGCACCAGCGCGGAAGCGGGCATGGGTAAGTCACGCCTGGCCGCGGAGGTCATCCGCACCGCGATGGATGAGGGTTTTGACGTGTACGGGGGAGAATGTCTTTCCCACGGCACGGCCATCAGCTACCTGGTGTGGCGCAATCTCCTGCGCGGCCTGTTCGATTTGGATGCGACACAGCCGCTTGAGGTGCAACGTCAGCGCGTGCGGGCCTACCTCAAGACTGTTAATCCGGAGCTGGTGGAACGCGCGCCGCTTCTGGGCACAGCTTTGGATTTGCCTTTCCCGGATACCGACCTGACGCGCGGCTTAGATCCCAAGTTGCGCAAGGCGTCGTTGGAAGCGCTGGTGGTGGAGATGCTGCGCCACGAGGCGCGGCGTCATCCCCTGGTGCTGGTGTTTGAGGATTGCCACTGGCTTGACCCTCTCTCCAACGATTTGTTGGAGGTGGTGGCACGTGCGAGTACCGATGTGCCGATGGTGCTGCTGGTCATCTACCGCCCGCCGGAAGGACCCGGCGCGATTTATCCGCATGTGACGCATCTGGCGCATTTCACCCTCATCGAACTGCGCGAATTTACCCCGGAGGAGGCGGCGGAACTGATTGCGCTCAAGCTGGCGCACCTCACCGGACAGGCGCAGCTGCTCCCGCCGGGCCTGATTCAGCGCTTGACGGAACGCGCGCAGGGCAATCCCTTCTACATTGACGAAATGATTAACCTGTTGCACGACCGTGGGCTGGACCCTGCGGATGGCCGCGCGTTGGAGCAGTTGGAGCTTCCCGATAGTCTGCACAGCCTGATTTTGAGCCGCATTGATCAGTTGCCGGAAAAGACGCAGACCACGCTCAAGGTGGCGAGTGTAATTGGCCGTCTTTTTCGTGCCAGTTGGTTGGTGGGTATGTATCCTTCTTTGGGCGCGCTGCCACAGGTGTTGGAGCAGTTGGAGTTGCTCAGCCGCCTGGACATCACCCCCCTGGATAAGCCGGAACCGGAGCTGGAATACCTTTTCAAGCACATCGTCACGCGCGAGGTGGCTTACGAAAGCCTGGCGGTGGCCACGCGCGCCTATCTTCACGAGCAATTTGCGCATTACATCGAGACCAGCTATCCGGAACGTCTGGATCAATTCCTGGATTTGCTGGCTTACCATTATGGGCTGAGCGAAAACCGCGCCAAGCAGCGGGAGTATTTCCGCCGCGCGGGTGAAGCGGCGCAGGCGGCCTACGCCAACGAAGCGGCCATTGGCTACTACCGGCGTCTTTTGCCCCTGCTGGAAGAAAGCGAACAGGTGTCCGTCCTCTTGCGTCTTGGTGAGGTGTTGCAGCTCACCGGCGCCTGGGATGAGGCCGAAGAAACCTATCACCGCGCGCTGCGGATTGCGCAGGAACAGCGCAACGGGCCGCTTACCGCGCGGGCGTTACGCCTGTTGGGCAGTTTGCTGCGTCAGAAAGGCGAGTTTGAGGAAGCCTTAGCCCGCCTTGAGGAAGCGCAACGCTATGAGGACATCAACGACTGGACGGCGGTCAATGAGACGCTGCGCGAGATGGGGATTGTGTACTGGAGCCTGGGGGATTTGCAGGGTGCCCTGGCGAACTTCAATCAGGTGTTACGGCTGGCCGAAAAGGTCGGCGATAAGGCGGTGCTTTGCCGCGTGTTTAACAATTTGGGGCTTACGTACAATCGGATGGGGGATAACGCGAAGGCGCTGGAGTATTACGCTCAGGGCTATGCGTTAGCCGAGCAACAATCCGAACAGGCCGTGCTGACCTCGATTCTGCTCAACATGGGAAATGTGTATCTGGATCAGGGCAGTTATGTGCAGTCGTTGGAGCGTTACACGCAGGCGCTGCACATAGCGCAGCGCCTGGGGTATCAATTGGCGGTGAGTATTGGCGCGGGAAATATGGGCAACATTTATCTTGATCTCGGTGCGCCGGAGGCTGCGCGGGCCTGTTACAGCTACAATTTGCATCTGGCCTTGCTTTCCGGGGACCGGGCCGGTGTGAGTTTTGCCCTCAGCCGTCTGGCCTTGAGCTACGCGCAGGAGAAACAATATCGCGCGGCGGGGCGTTTGCTGGCGCGTGCCACCACGCTCACACGCCTGTTGGATACGCCCTACGAATTGAGTGAGTACCTGTATTACCATGCTCAGGTATACGCCGATCAGGGCGCCTACGCCGAGGCGGATACGCTCAATCAGGAGGCTTTTGAGCTGATTCAGACGTTGAGCTATGAGGAATTTGTCTCCCCGGTGATGGCCTTACAAGCCCGGCTCGATGTGGCCCTGCAGCGCGCGACGCCCGCCGTGGCGGCCCTGCGCCTTGAAGCCTTGCTCGACACCGTGGAAGACGAACGCGATCAGGCCCTGCTTCATGATACGATTGGCGACCTCACCGGTGACGAGGCCCATCGCGCGCGTGCCGCGGCGCTGTATGCCGCGCTCTACACGGCGAGTCCAGAAATCCGCTACCGGCAGCGCTACGCCGCCCTGACGGGCGCGGAACTCCCGCCACCGCCCTCTCTGCCGCCTCTCCCGGACCTCATCACCCGCCAGAGCTTTGATCTGGAGCAGTTGCTGCGTCAGGCCGATGCCCTGATTGAGGAGCTTGAGCGGGGGTGAGACTGGATACGGGAAGCTGGATGCTGGATGCTGGATGCAGCTTCCCGTTTTTCGCTTCCAATCTTCCCGCTCTCCTGTTTTCAGCTGCCAGTCCATCACCTCAACAGGTCTTCCAACACCGCCCTGATGCCCTGTGCGGCGCGGCTACGGTGACTGACGCGGTTCTTTTCCTCTTCCGTAAGCTGAGCAAACGTTTTCCCCAATTCTGGCACATAGAACACGGGGTCGTAGCCGAAGCCCTCTTTTCCCGCCGGAGCGAAGGCAATGACGCCTTCCGCCACGCCTTCGCTGATCCATTCGCGCCCATCCGGCATCACGAGCACCGCCACGCAGCGGAAGCGTGCCCCGCGTTGCTCCGCTGGTACGCCTTCTAAAACGCTCAGCAGGCCGCGGTAGCGCACCTCATCGTTGCCGGGGACGTAGCGCGCCGAGCGGATTCCCGGCGCGCCCTCTAACGCATCCACTTCCAGCCCGGAATCGTCGGCCAGGGCGGGTAGACCCGTGCGCGCGACCAGACTGTGCGCCTTGAGACGCGCATTTTCGAGATAGGTCGTGCCCGTCTCTTCCACCGCAGCGGTCACGCCGACCTCTTCCGGCAAGAGAAACTCAATCGGCAGCCCCTCCAGCAACGCCCGCCATTCCCGGCGTTTACCGTGATTGTGTGTGGCTAACACAATGCGCATCACATCACCTTCCGCTCAATCCGTGCGCCTAAGGGCCGGAGCTTGTCCTCGATGCGCTCGTAGCCGCGGTCAATCTGGCGAATGTTGCGGATAATGCTCGTCCCTTCCGCCGCTAAGGCCGCTATCAGCATCGCCATGCCGGCGCGGATGTCCGGGCTTTCCATCTCATCCCCGTGGAGCGGCGAGGGACCGTACACGAGCGCGCGGTGCGGGTCGCATAACACGATGCGCGCGCCCATCGGAATGAGCTTATCCACGAAGAACAGGCGGCTTTCAAACATCTTCTCATGGATGATGATGACCCCTTCACTCTGTGTGGCCAGCACTAAGGCAATGCTGAGCAGGTCGGCGGGGAAGGCGGGCCAGGGCGCGTCCGCCAGGGTGGGGATGGCGCCGCCGAGATCGGACATGATTTTCAGTTCCTGCTCCGCCGGCACGAAGACATCATCACCATGGACTTCAAACGTGACGCCGAGGCGCTCGAAACCCATGCGAATCATGCGCAGGTGATGCGGCACGGCGTTGCGAATCCACAGCTCGCCATGGGTGGCCGCGGCTAAGGCAATGTAGCTGCCGATTTCGATGTGGTCGGAAGAGATGGTGAAGTCCGCGCCGTGCAGCCGCTCCACGCCTTCGATGGTGAGGGTGTTGGAGCCGATGCCGCTGATGCGCGCGCCCATTGCGTTGAGCAGATGGCACAGGTCCTGCACGTGCGGCTCACAGGCGGCGTTGCGCAGGATGGTGGTGCCGCGCGCCAGCACTGCTGCCATGATGGCGTTTTCCGTACCCGTCACGCTGGCCTCATCCAGTAAAATATCATCCCCACGCAGGTAGGGGGCGCTTAGCTCGAAGACCGCGCCGGTCTTGAGGGTGGCGCCGAGGCCTTGAAAGGCCAGAAAGTGCGTATCCACGCGGCGCCGTCCGATCACGTCCCCGCCGGGGGCGGGCACGGCAACCTCGCCGCGGCGCGCCAAAAGCGGCCCGGCCAGCAGGATGGAGCCGCGGATGGAGCGGAACAGCTCACGCAGGGCGAGCGGATCGGGCATGCGCAGCTCGCGCGCCTGAATGCGCCAGGTGTGCGGATCGAGGTACGTCACTTCCGCCCCGAGGCTCTGCAACAACTCGCCCATCGTTTGCACATCGCGGATGGCGGGCAGGTTGCGTAAAATGACCGGCTCATCCGTGAGTAGCGTCGCTGCTAAGGCTGGCAGCGCAGCGTTTTTGTTCCCGCTCGGTGTGATTTCGCCGCGCAGCGGCATTCCGCCTTCGATTTCAAAATACTCTGCCATGAAATCCTCCCATGTTGTGATGGGGCTACGCTTCGGATCTTCACAGCCCCTGCTTCGGTCTGTCTTTTAGTTCAGGCTTGCGCTGAAGGTTCTCCCGCGCTGACCAGGGCCATCCAGGGGCCGTGCAGGCCCTGTTCCGTGACGCCATAATAGACGCGCAGGCCCTGCGGCGTGCGCTGCACCAGGTCGTAGCGCACCAGGTCGCCGTATTCACGGCGCTTCCACAACCCGATGTCGCCCATCCAGCGCACCTGTTCCGGCTTGACCGGGTTCTCGGTGAACTCCTGAATCGCGTAACGCCACAAGCGCCGCGCCGAACGCAGCGTCACGTTTTTCACCAGGCTGCCATTGCGCAAGTCATGCATGGTGTAATAGTGCGTGTTGCCGCGTTCGCTGTGCTCCACGATCTCCACGCCGGTGCGCGGCGGCTCGATGGTGGGGGCTTGCGTCAGGACGCTCTCCGCTTCAGGGAGCGGCGCGCTCTCGCCCCGACGCTCATCGGCGACGGGCGTTATCTCAGCGGCAGGCTGTGCGCTTTCCAGGCCGCGCTTCACCAGCTCGACAATTTCATCCCGTACCGCCAGGGTGGTCTCGTTCTCGCTGCGGATGTAGATGAGGTTATCGTTGACGGCGTAGGGCGGTTCCTGACCCCGCGGCACGATGAGGCGCACCACTTTGACACCCTGCGTCTCCTGCACGTCTAAGCTCACCTCCAACTCTGGCGTGATGGCGGCGGCGATTTCGTCGCGCAGGGTTTGGATGACGCGCGTGGGGGCGTTCACGCCCTGCGGTGCTTTACGCGGGTCGCGCGTCACCCCAATGTAAAGCGTGCCGCCGTTGGTGTTGGCGAAGGCGCACACGTCATGAATAATCGCATCCAGGTAGCCACCGCGCTTGCTATACTGCTCGTGGAAATCCTGCACGATGCTCGGCCCCTGTTCGCGCGCCGCCTGAATGTGGTCGAAGGGGTGGGCGGCTTCAGGGCGGTAGGGACGGGTGAGCGTCAGGTCGTCGGAGAGGAAGACCTCGCGCAGGGCCGCGAAGCTCTTTTCGCGCAGCAGCACCTCGGTGGCGCGGTCGCCCAGGCTCGGATTGCGCGGATTGTGAGGATCGCGGGTGAGACGGTGCGCATCCGACCCCTGAATGCAACGCATGGCGCGCGGATAATCCGGCTTTGAGCCATCGAAGAAGCGCGCCGTGGTCTTCGGTCCGCGTTTGTCCAGATCGGTGACCTCCAGCGCGTGCAGATGCGGATCCTGCGTGTAGGCGATGCGCGTCTGCCCGCCGAAGCTCAGGCCCTGCAGCGCCACGCCGTGGTTCGAGTTGGCGTGAGCGGCGATCACGATGCCGCCGGCTTCATCAATAATGCGGTAAGCCGTCAGCACATCCACCGTGGCGCCGACCTCGGTGGCGCCCGCGTCCAGCAGTTCTGGCGGGATGTGCAGGGCGCGCAGGATAAATTCGATTTCGCGCATCGGCGTATCGGGATCGAAAATGCCCAGGATGTGGAAGCCCAGCGTAGCGGTGAACTCAAAACCGGGCAGCACCAAAATCTTATCGAGCAAGCGCCGATAATCGGCTAAAATTTGCGCCTCTTCTGGCGTGATGCGATTGAGCCGCTCCAGCAGCTCCAAATCTTCAATTTCCTCCTGCATCCGCCGATACCCGGCCACGGTATTGTGGTCGGTGATGGCGATGATGTCCATGTGTTGCCGTTCGGCCTCTTTGAGCACATCCAGCATTTTAACGCCGGTCTGCTGATAATCATGTGAGGCCGGCGTGTGGAGGTGCAAATCCATGGTGTACCATTGTTGTTGCGTCGAACGCGCACGTTGACGTCGTTTACGAGCCATACAAACTCCTGTTTACATTCTGGTACGCCTGAGCGTACCTTAGGGGATAAGGGCCGCGGTCAGACCGCGAATACCGTTTGGCCTGTCGCACTCTTTCAGCCAGGGTCTGGGGTGACGCGCTCCCCACTGCCGCGGCGCGGTGCGGGTAGAATGCAGCCGCGCCCGGCAAGGTCGAGACGCCGCTCAGACCTGACGACAAGGCATGACAGGCTATCCAGGGTCTTGCAACACCAAAGCACTCCGGCCTGATGCGGCTTATCTTCCGCATCGGGGCGGTGATGAGCATCCGCCGTTGGACTTGCCGGCATGTTCCGGGTTACCATCACCCTGGTCAAAGGTTGAAAAATCGTAACTGCCAACTTCTTCGGGGTAAGTCAGGGCGTGCCTTCGTCCACCCTTAACCCGCCCGCACGTGCTTTGCCCTATAGCTCAGGATGAACTCTGGCCACGGTCCTTTATCGCCCGGTCGGGTTGAGCAGCTACAAAAATTTAAAGAAAAGCTACGCCTTGCCTCTGGCAAAGGCGTAGCTCAAACCCTCAAACGCGCGTTTCCCAACGTGCTGATTTCAAGCGGACGTCTCCGCTTTGGCATAGCGTTCCAGCATAGCGCGGATCCGGTCTATCAACTCCCCCGGACGGAAAGGCTTAAGGATGAAGCCTTCCGCGCCGGCGCGTTCGCACTCTGGTTGACGATCCATGCCCGAAGCCGCCAGGATGGGAATGGAGCGCAGCGCCGCATCGCTTTTGAGTTCCGCAATGACCGGCAGCACATCTTCGCCACCCAGATGTAAGTCCAGCAAAATCAAGTCCGGGTTTTCTTCACGGGCCACGGGGACGATGCGGTCTTTTTGCCAGACCAGCACCACGTCGTCGCCTTCCATGCCCAACAGGGTTGAAAGTAACCCACGCATCACGTTATCGTCGTCAACAACCATGATCTTTGCCATAACCTTTGCCTTTTATGCTTGATTTTCGCCGCCCGATGCCGGGTGGGTCGGGGGTGTCTGTGTTTCAGCCGGTTCCAGCGCCTGTTCGATGGCCTCGGCTACATCTTCAACCAGCACAAAATGCATGGTGCGACGTACATCCGGCGGCACATCCTCCAGGTCTTTGGCGTTTTCCTTGGGCAGGATGACCGTTTTCAGGCCAAAACGATGGGCGGCGAGCACCTTTTCCTTTACCCCGCCGATGGGGAGCACCTGTCCGCGCAGGGTGATTTCACCCGTCATGCCCACATCCGCGCGCATGCGCCGATGGGTGAGCAGAGAGACCAGCGCTGTGGCCATGGTGATACCCGCCGATGGACCATCCTTAGGCACGGCGCCCGCCGGCACGTGAATGTGCAAATCCGTGCTGTTGAAGAAGTCTTCCGGAATGCCGAACGTGGCCGCGTTGGCGCGGACGTAGCTCAGCGCCGCCTGCGCCGATTCGCGCATCACCTCGCCGAGCTTGCCGGTGATGATGAGGCCCTTGTTGCCGGGCATGCGCGTCGCTTCGATGAACATCACTTGCCCGCCGACCGGCGTCCAGGCCAGGCCCACCGCCACGCCAGGGACGGTGGTGCGCAGTTGCGTCTCGTCGGTGTAGCGCGGCGTTCCCAAATACGCGGGGACGCGCGCTGCGGTTATGCGCGCGCGGGTTTTGCGCTTGCCGGAGGCAATCTCGGTGGCGACTTTGCGGCAGACATCCCCAATAGCCCGTTCCAGGTTGCGCACGCCGGCCTCGCGCGTGTACTCGTTGATGATGCGCCGTAACGCGCCATCGGTGAAGGTGATTTCGTCGCCGTGCAGGGCGTTATCGCGGATTTGCCGCGGCACCAGGTAGCGCCGTGCAATGTGGAGCTTTTCCGCGTCGGTGTAACCAGCCAGGTTGATGACCTCCATGCGGTCGAGCAGGGGCGCCGGGATGGGGTCGAGCCAGTTCGCCGTGGTGATGAAGAGCACCTTGGAAAGGTCAAACGGCACGTCCAGGTAGTGGTCGCGGAACTGCGTGTTCTGCTCCGGATCGAGCACCTCCAGCAGGGCGGAGGCCGGGTCGCCGCGGAAGTCCATGCCGAGTTTATCCACCTCATCCAGCATGAAGACGGGATTGCGCACGCCCACGCGCCGCATCGCTTGAATGATGCGGCCCGGCAGCGCGCCCACATACGTGCGGCGATGGCCGCGGATTTCGGCCTCGTCGCGCATCCCGCCCAGGGAGAGGCGCACGAACTCGCGTCCCAAAGCGCGCGCGATGGATTGCCCCAGCGAGGTTTTGCCCGTGCCCGGCGGGCCAACGAAGCATAGAATTGCCCCCTCGCGCAGGTGGCGCAGCTTGTCCACGGGCAGGGCGGCAAATTCTTCCTTGCGCTGCTGCTTCAACTGCCGCACCGCCAGGTATTCCAGGATGCGATCCTTGATTTTTTCCAGGTCGTAGTGATCCTCGTCCAGCACCTGCCGGGCGTGCTGCAAATCCAGGTTATCTGGCGTTTCCTTCTGCCAGGGCAGCTCCACCAGCCAATCCAGGTAGGTGCGGATGACGCCGTATTCCGCAGCGGCCATGGGGATTTTGCTCAGGCGGTCAAGCTCGCGCATCGCCTCGCGGTAGGCTTCTTCGGGCATACCGGCAGCCTCGATTTTGCGGCGGAACTCTTCCACCTCCATCTGCTGCTCGTCGCTCTCGCCCAGCTCCTTGCGGATGGCTTCCATCTGCTGACGGAGGAAGTATTCGCGCTGCGTCTTTTCGATTTCGGAGTAGGCTTCGCTCTGAATGCGCTGCCCGATGGTGGTGACCTCAATCTCGTGATTGAGCATGCTGAGGAGCTGACGCAGCTTTTCGCTGGGGCGGTTCGCCTCCAGGATGCGCTGCGCAGCGGCGTTGTCGCTGAAGCGCAGGTGCGTGGCCAGGCGGTAGGCGAGCTGCAGCGGGGTCTCCGATTCGACAATCATGGAGACCAGTTCCTGGGGAATGGCGGGGAGCAGCTCGACGAGCTGGCGGAAGGTTTCCAGCACGGTGCGTTGTAAGGCTTCGATTTCGACGCCTTCTTCCTGCTCTTCCGGGTAGAGTTGAATCTGCCCCTTGAAGTAGGGTTCCGTGCTGAGAATCGCTTCCACCCGTACCCGCGCCAGGCCTTGAATGATGAGCGCCACTGTGCCATCGGGCGCCTTCATGAAGCGGTGCACCAGCACCACCGTGCCGACGCGGTAAATGTCATCCACGCCCGGTTCTTCCAGGTCTGGATTGCGGCTGGTCACCACCACCATGAGGCGGTTGCCGGCGACCACATCCTCAACCAGTTGGATGGAGCGCGGACGGCCCACGCGGATGGGAATGACGGCGCTGGGGTAAGCCGTGACGTTGCGCAGCGGCAGCACGGGCAGTTCAGAGGGAATATCGGGCAGGGACTGCTGGCCACGTCCTCCTTGAGGGAGGTCGTTCGTGCCCGATTCACCGGCGTCTGCGAAGGTGATGGGATAAGTGACGAAGGGATTGGACTCAAACTCCATGTCAGGGTTCCTCGCGCTCTCCTGTCTGGATGCGCAGCGCGCGGGGCTGCGGACGTGGGATGGTGATGGTCAGGAAACCGTCCCGGTACGTGGCGGTGACGGCTTCGAAATTGTGTGGGATCCAGGGCAGGCTGACTTCGATGGTGAAAGGACCGGATGGGATTTCCATGCGGTAGTAGCGCTGTTGTTGATAGCTGCAGGCGCGTTCTTCCCGCACGCCCGAAATGCGCAAAAGATTGCCCGTGAGGGTCACATCAAAATCTTCAACGCGCATGCCGGCGATTTCCACCCGCACCACCAGACCGTTATCGGTTTCGTACACATCTGCCGGCGGTTGCCATGCTGCCGGCTGCCCCAACATCATCCAGAGACCGGTATAACTCCCCTGTAACCAGGCGTCCCGCAATTTAGTCATGGCCTCCCTCCGTAAACTATAGCCCAACCTGCGCGCTTTGCCGCGCGCCAAAAATTAGTATAGTGAGCATCTCTTATATTATACCATGAAAAGCAAGAGGGGTTGGCAAGCCGCGTGGGCGCGGGCACAGGGATAAACTTCCGTGCTATGGCTACAAACCCTGCTAAAGCGGGGTAAGCGGCTTGAGCCGCCTTTGTCATGGTAGCCCACCGCTTTACCGGCGGGCGCTGCGACGGAGATCCGGTTAACGAAAAGTTGCCTGCCCAGAAAAACAGCGTAAAATATTTTTAAGGCTGACCCCGACGCTACGGCTCGCCCTGAGCTGATAAGGGTTGGGATTGGCTGAGGATAACTGATGTTCGTCCTGCGCGCCGGGATGGATGCCCCGGTGGCGCTGGTAACGGGCCTGGATGGAGCCGGCTGGGACGACCTGCTGCGCCGCTTCGTCCGCGAGATGCACCTGTACGAGGATTCGGGCCGGCGCGGCGAGACCTGGCGCGCTCCGCTGCGTCCGCTGCTGGAGGCGGCTGCACCGCGCCTGGCGGGCGCGCGGCGGGTCGTCTTCGCGCCGGAGGAGGCACGCCTCGCCCCCGCGATGCACGCATCGCCCACTGTAGGGACGATGCACGCATCGTCCCCCGCGATGCACGCATCGTCCCCCGTAAGGGCGAGGTACGCCTCGCCCCCGAAGGAGGCAATACCATGTGGTTGAAAACACCCGAAACCATCGAGAACATCCTGTGGGAAGGCACACTGGAACCGGCCAGCGACGAGGCGCTGGAACGGTTAGGAGGCGAGTGGGCCATGCGCGGCATCAAAGGCGATCTCGCCGAGGCCGCGCGTGACCTGCCCGTCGTCAGCATCGGTCGGCCGGAGGTGTGGACGCTGGCGGAGGTCTACCCGCCCGACAAGATGCCGCACCCCCTCAAGGCCAAACTGGATGAGGCCGACTTCTACCTGGTGCGGCTGAGCTGCTCCTTCCGCCTGCGCCGGGGCGAAAGTCAGATCGAGTGGGCGCGTTTCCTGGTCTATTTGCTGCCGGATAGCGCCGCTCGTCAGCCCATTGCCTTCGACCTGCACCCGCTGATGGTGACGCAGGAGGTCAAGCGCAACGTCAAGGTCAGCCTCGCCCCCTCGCTCAAGTTCACCGAGATCGAGGGGAGCATCGGCGGGGTCGAGTTCGGCTTTGAGTATCCGGAGCTGCAGCCGCTCATCAGCGCGGCGGGCGGCGGCGAGGCGACGCCCAGTTGGGACTATCAGGAAGCCAAAGGCGCCAGGGTCCAGGGGTGCAAGTGGATGCACCTGCTGGTCAAGGCCCCCCGGGGCACAAGTCCCGTGCGCGCTATACTCGATCTGTCCGCCGACGTGCGCGTGCGCGATGTGCGGCTGCCGGTGCTGGGCCTGCGCGACAAGGAGAAAGCCCGCGACCATCTGACCGTGCGACTTGTCGCATGACCTTCAGCTCATGCAGGCCACGGCTCAGGGCGGGGACATGAGGCTTCAGGAGCTTGCCTGTGATGCCGTTTGCTCGCATTCCCATTCAGCCTGGCGCGTATTTTGTGACCCTGGCGACGGTGCCGGAGGTGCCGCCGCTTTCGCGCCTGCAAGAAGATGGGGTGAGCCTGACGGTGTGGGGCGAGGCGGTGCGCGAGGCGTGGTTTCGCACGGCGGAACTGCGTCCCTACGTGCGCCTTGACCCGGCGGAGCTGGTGATCATGCCCAACCACCTCCACGGGGTGATTTGGGTGTTCGGCGAAGCGTTACCCGAAGCGCGCGCGTCGGTGGCGCCGGTGCTGCAGGGCGTGATGCGTACCACGGCGCGCCGCTTTCAGCGCCTGTTGGGCCACGCCGCTACGCCCATCTGGCAGTTGCCGCCGTTTGAACACCCCATCCGCGATGCGTTCGTGCTGCACGCTGTGCGTACCTTCATCCGCCTCAACCCGTCACGGTGGGGGGTGGATGTGTACAATCCGCTCCGCCGCGGGGAGGATGAGCTGGCGCAGGAACTGATGGCGATTTTCCGCGCCAGTCTGTAAGGGCGAAGGCGTTGCTTTCGCTGCTACAGGTTTCACGGCGCGGGTGGGAATTGTGCCGCGCCGCTCACCTCCTGACCGGGCAAGAGGGGAATGTTGGTATCCACAAGCTGATTGCCGTACAGGTCCGTGACGCGGAAGGTGTAGGGGCCAGGACCCATCCCGCTTTTGACAAAGTAGTTGTAGCTGGTGCGGTTCACGTCCACCCAGGCGCCGTTGAGATAGACCTCAAAGCGCGCGATGGGATTGCGATGGTTGCGCACCTGCACCGCCGTCCACCATTGGCTGCTCCCATCCTTGAAATGGTAGCGGATGGGACCGTCCAGGTTGGGGCTGACCAGTTGCCAGGTGATGGGAACCCGCCCTTGAGAGAGATTGGCGATGAGCGAAAAGGCCTCGCGGCTCAAATCCAGGTCGCCGTAGGCGCAACCGGGACACAAATCCACGATGCGCACGATGGCGCTCCCCTTCCATCCGTTAACGCGCACGTAGGCCCCGCACCAGGCCGCGTTGTTGTACTGCGGACTGTTCATCGCAGCCACCATCAGGTCCTCCGGCGAGGGTGGGAAGGAGCACGCTCCGCCACCCGTCGCGTCGTAATAGGTGGCTTCGCCACTGTAAATTGGAGCAGGGGTTGCGGTAGGCGTGAGTGTAGGCGTGGGCGTATGGGTTGGCGTGGGCCAGGCGCGCAAAACGAGGGGCAGCCACACGGTGCTGCCCCCTCCCTGTGCCAGAGCGACGAAGCTACTGAACCACAACAGGGCAAATAGCCCCAGCGTGATCCCCATCAGCCCCCGCGCCGTGCGTCTCATAGCCCCAGTTCCGGATAGAAGATGAGGCCCATGGCGTTGGGGCCGGTGTGGACGCCCACCACCGGCGTGAGGATGGTGGTGTACAGGCGTTGCGGGCGCAGGCGTGTGTTGACCTCGGCCATCACCTCCTGCGCTTCCTCCGTCATCTCGGTGACGATGAAGCTCAGCTCCGCCGGGCGGCGTCCGGCCAGGCGCTCCTCGGCCAGCTCAATCATGCGCTGCAGCGACTTCTTGCGGCTGCGCACCTTCTCCAGCGCCTCCACGCGCCCGTTATCCACCGTGAGGATGGGCTTGAGATTGAGGGCCGTCCCCAACAGGCGGGCCGCCCCGCCGATGCGTCCGCCCTTGTGCAGGTATTCCAGCGTGTCCACCACGAAGATCAGGGACATCTTGGAGCGCACCATCAGAACGCGGTGCATGGCCTCGTCCAGGTCAGCGCCCTCACGCACGGCGCGTGCCGCGGTGAGCACCTGAAACCCCGCGGCCATGGAGACATAGCGCGAATCGAGCAGCTCAATGTGAAGCTCGTTGCGCAACTCGGCCTGTGCCTGCGCGGCAGAGTAGAGCGTGCCGCTCAGCTCCGAGGAGATGAACACGCCCAGAATCGCATCCGCCTGATGCTCGCGCGCCACGCGGCGGAAGAACTCGATGAACTCCCCCGCTGAAGGCTGCGATGTCGTTGGCAGGTCGGGGCGCGTTTTGAGCATCTGATAAAAAGTGTCCGGGGTGAGCGTCACGCCGTCGAGGTAGGTCTGATCGCCCCAGTGTACCTTAAGCGGAATGACGGGGATGCCGTATTCCTCTACCATTTCCGGGCTTAAATTCGCCGTGCTATCCGTAACCACCACAATCTTACCCATAGATGAGTCCTCCGATAAAAAGATGAAATGATGCCAACAGGCCCGAAAAAATAAAATCGGCCTCCACGTTTGAGCAAGGCTTGGGAAAATGACCCCCTCCCTTGCCTTGAAGTATAACACCATTCAGGGCTAAACGTTACGTCCCCTCTCCGCGCACCGTGAGCCATTCGGGCCGGGCCTCCGGCCTTCAGTACTCCCCGCGTGCCGGGGCTTCATGCCCTGGCGGGTTGTGGTACAATATAAGCCTTGCTAAGTATTTTAGGAGGAGGGTGGGTATGATACCGCTCATCAAGCTGGGGGTGGTGCTCCTTTTTATCATTGGGCTACTCAATCGCAAAATCAATTTGGGCTTTGTCTTGTTCGCCGCTTCTCTGGTGGTGGCCCTACTCTTTGACCACTTCGGGCTGCCGTGGGTGCAGGATGGATGGGCGGCATTACGTGACCCCCTCACGTTGCGGTTGGCGCTGGTGGTCGTGCTCATCATGCTCATGGGCGAACTGTTGCGGGCGACGGCGGGCATGGAGCAGATGGTGGGCGCCTTAGACGACCTTCTCCCGGATGGACGACTTGTGCTTGTGCTCTGGCCGGCGTTTATCGGCCTGTTGCCGATGATTGGCGGGGCGATGTTCTCCGCGCCGCTGGTGCAGGAGGTGGGGGAGCGGATTGGCATCAGTGCGGAGCGGCGCACCTTCCTCAACTACTGGTTTCGGCACATTTGGGAAAACATTTTGCCGCTTTACCCCTCGTTTGTGTTGGGGGTGGGCCTGTTAGGCATTAGCGTGCAGCGTGCTGTGGCGCTTTTCTGGCCCATGTTCGTCGCCGCGTTGGGAAGTGGCCTGCTGTTGGGTGTGCTTTCCATCCGTCGGGAGCGGCATCCTTCGCGCAATCACACCGGCGAAAACCTGCGGCTGTTGGCGCGCAGTAGCTGGCCCGTGCTGCTCGTGCTCTTGCTCACCCTGGGGGTGGGGGTGGATATGGTCCTCGCGCTTTTGATGGTTCTGCCGTTACAGATGCTGGTGGGGCGTGTGCCGCTGCGGACGCTCCGCGACGTGGCGCGGCGCCTGCCCTGGACGACGGTGCTGGTCGTTGTGAGCGCGATGGTGTTTCGGCAGGTTCTGGAAGGCTCCGGAGCGGTGCAGGCTGTGGCCGCCTCTCTGGCGACCCTGCCCATTCCCTTGCCGGTGTTGACCTTTGCGATTCCCTTCATTGCGGGCCTCTTCACGGGCTTGACGAGTGCCGCGTACAGCATCGGTTTTCCGATCGTGTTGCCGCTGTTCGGCGCGGCGTCGCTCACGGGGGGGCAATTGGCCTGGTTGTGGACGGCGGGCCTGCTGGGGGTGCTGCTTTCGCCCATGCACGCCTGTCTGGCGCTCACGCGCGAATACTTCAAAGCGGATTGGGGGCGATTGTATCGCTTTCTCCTCCCGGCCACTGGCGCGATGGCGCTGATGGCGGGCGTGTTGCTGATGTGGCGCTAAGGCGGGTTTGTCAGAGGCTGTGGGGCAAGGCTCTGCCTTGCCTCATCGCAAGCCTGTGGGGCAAGGCTCTGCCTTGCCTCTGGACCACCTGGCGCTATGAGAGAGACGCGCAAGCCTGTGGGGCATGCCTCACCTGGCGCTATGGGAGAGACGCGCAAACCGTCTCCAGGCAAGGCGCAGCCTTGCTCCACCCCTGTGGGGCAAGCCTCACCTGGCGCTATGAGAAAGACGCGCAAGCCATTCTCCAGGCAAGGCGCAGCCTTGCTCCACCCCTGTGGGGCAAGGCTCTGCCTTGCCTCACCTGGGGCTATGAGAAAGATGCGCAAGCCTGTGGGGCAAGCCTCACCTGGCGCTATGAGAGAGACGCGCAAGCCATTCTCCGGGCAAGGCGCAGCCTTGCTCCACCCCTGTGGGGCAAGGCTCTGCCTTGTCCCACCTGGCAAGATCAGCTATCTCAATGCTTTGGGGCTGAACTTATGCTATAATGTCCACGCTTGCGTAACAATCGTTTTCAGGAGCTGGCGATGAAAAACCTGCAACGGTGGGAGCGTGTCGCTTACGTCGTGATTTTGCTGTTGGCTCTTCTGACGCGCTTTTACATCCTGGGCGCGCGCACGATGAGCCACGATGAAAGTTTGCATACCAAGTATTCCTGGTACCTGTACGCCGGACAGGGGTATCAGCACAATCCCATGATGCACGGGCCGATTCTTTTCCACCTGGCGGCGCTGGCGTATTTCCTGTTGGGTGTGAGTGATTTCGCGGCTCGTTTCTTCCCCGCCGTGTTCGGCGTGTTTCTCGTGCTCAGCCCGCTCCTCTTCCGCCGCTGGCTGGGCGCTAAGGGAGCCGTGATCACTTCCATCCTGTTGTTGATTTCCCCTGCGATTTCCTACCATTCGCGCTACATCCGCCACGATATTTTCCTCATGGCTTTTGGCGTGCTGGTGCTGTGGACGATCTTGCGCTATATCGAGGACGGGATGCCGAAATGGCTTTATGCCTTTGCGGCGTTTTTCTCCTTGATGTTCACCACCATGGAAGGGTATTACATTTACACCGCCATTTTTGGCTTCTTGCTGCTCTTCCCCTTCATGGGACAGGTGCTCTCGCTGCGCTGGTCGCGTCCGCAGTTCTTCCGCATTTTTATGGTGCTGTTGGTGTTAACGCTGCTGGCCGGGATGGTGCTGGGCATCGGTCTGCGCTTCGCCGAGACGCAGTCGCGCAATCTGGATGAGAGCGGGAACACGCGCGTCACGGATGTGCGCCTGCCCTGGTGGGGCACGGCGGCGCTCATCGCGGCGGTGGTGGCGCTCATTGCGGCGGTGGTGGTGGCTTATTACGGCGTGGGCGAAACGCAGATGCGGCAGTTGCGTATCTTTGACGTGTTGATGGTGATCGGCACGCTGGTGTTGCCGCTGGGGTCGGCGCTCATCATCCACGCCCTGGGCTTCGATCCGTTGGATTATTCGCTCCAGGGAGTGTTGCATTCGGGGATGGTATTGGTGCCGATGTTGGCGCTTTCCATCGCTTTAGGCGTGTGGTGGAATAAGCAGGTGTGGCCGGTGGTGGCGGTGATTTATTACGCGATTTTCATCACGCTCTACACGACTTTCTTCACCAACGGCGCCGGTCTGGGGACGGGGTTTGTCGGCGCGCTGGGCTATTGGTTGGCGCAGCAGGGGGTGGCGCGCGGCGGGCAGCCCTGGTACTACTATCTGTTGCAGATGGGGTTGTATGAATACCTGCCCTGGCTCGTCTCCATCGGCGCGGGGATTGGGGCGCTTTTCTGGCGCGCCTCGGAGCAAGGCGCGGTGGCCGAAGATGCGGCGGCGCGGCCCGTCCAGGTGGTGCGCTGGTTTCCACTTTTCTTACTCGGTTGGACCTTGCTGGCATGGGCCGCTTTTACCATCGCAGGAGAAAAAATGCCCTGGCTGACGGTGCACATCGCCTTACCAAGTATCTTCCTCTCCGGTTGGGGGCTGGGGCGCGTGCTGGATGGGGTGGACGTGCAGACCTGGGGAGCGCGGCGCGGCTGGCTGGTGGCGCTGCTCTTCCCGCTGACGGCGCTGACGTTTGTGGAGGGCGCGCTGGCGCTGGGCCGCGTGTTCCGTATGGCGCAGGAGGGTATCTCGCCCGCCGGGATGTCGTATGAGCAGCTCAGTGCCGTGGGGCAGGCGTTGGGCGGTCTTTTGGGTTTTCTGCTTTTCGGCGGGTTGCTGATAGCGTATGTCGAACAGGTGGGCCTGGGCAAGGCCTTGCGCATCATGGCCCTGAGCGTCACGGCGCTGTTGGCCCTGGTGACGGTGCGCACGATGGTGACGTTTAATTACATCAATTACGACCTGGCGAAGGAGTTTATGGTGTACGCGCACGGGACGCCGGATATTAAGGTGGCCCTGGCGCGTGTGGATGAGGTCTCGTGGGCGACAACCGGATCGGCGCATGAGGTGAAAGTGGCTTACGGCGAGGATGGTTCCTGGCCGCTGGCCTGGTACATGGTGCATTACCCGAATGCGTATTTTTACGGCCGTTCGCCCGATCCGAATCTGCTCAAGGACTGCCCGGTGGTGTTTGCGGGCGCGGAGGAGTGGCTGGCGGTGGATCCGCTCCTGCGCGGGGAGTATGTGGTTTACGATTACAAGTATCTGTGGTGGCCGTTGCAGGATTACTGGTATATGACCTGGGAGCGCCTGCGCAACGCGCTGAGCAATCCGCAGATGCGGCAGGCTTTGTGGCAGATTTTCTGGAATCGGGATTATACGCTGTACGCGCAGGTGACGGGAAAGGACCTCAGCCTGAAGCAGTGGCCGTTGCGACGGGACCTGCGGCTTTACGTGCGCAAGGACCTCGCCCAACAGTTGTGGGGACTCAGCGAAGGCGGCGTTGCCGTGGGGAGCGTGACGCCGCAGCCGACGGCCTTGCCTGACCCGTACACGCTCAATCAGCAGCAGTTGTTGCGGCAAATGGATGTGCTCCTGCCGGGGGCTGCGCCGCGCGACGTGGCGGCCGCGCCGGATGGCACGCTGTATGTGAGCGACACGGCGCAGCACCGCATCTGGCATGTATCCGCGCAGGGGGCGATTCTGGGTTTCTGGGGTGAGCCGGGAGCGGAGCCGGGTCAGTTTAACGAGCCGTGGGGGCTGGCGGTGGACGCGCAGGGACGGGTCTACGTGGCGGATACGTGGAACGCGCGCGTGCAGGTTTTCGATGGACAGGGGCGCTTCCTGCGGCAGTGGGGAGTGCCGGGCATGTTCAATGCTGGCGAGGCCGGCAGCGCGGGCGCGTTTTTTGGTCCGCGTGAGGTGCTGGTGGGCGCGGGCGGCGAGGTCTATGTGGTGGATACGGGCAATAAGCGCGTGCAGGTGTTTGATGCCGAAGGGAAGTTCCTCTACGAGTTCGGCGGGGCGGGCAGCGAGGCCGGACGTTTGAACGAGCCGGTCGGCCTGGCCATGTTGCCGGGTGGCGAGCTGGTTATCGCGGATACGTGGAACTACCGGATGCAGGTGCTTTCTCCGGCAGGATTGTTCCTGCGGCAGTGGGCCGTGGCCGCCTGGCGCAGCGACGTGTCGGATGTGAAGCCTTACGTGGCGACGGATGCGGCTGGCCGTATCCTGGTGAGCGACCCGCAAACTTCGCGCGTGCTGGCTTTTGATAGCGAGGGGCACTATCTCTGGTCCACGCTGGGGAGTGCCGACTTTACGCTGGTGTTCCCGCAGGGCCTGGCGGTGGGCGCGGATCAGGTGCTTTACGTGACGGACGCGCGCACCGGTCGCGTGGTGGGCCTGCGCCTGCCGTAATGCAGGAGGACAAGGATGGATTTGTTTGAAGCTTATCCGCAATTGAAGGCGTGCACGGCGCCGGTGCTCGCAGAACGGAAATTGCGCCTTATTTCGGTGGCAGGGTTGGTGTGCGATGCGCAGGCGTGTTATTTCGCCTTGAGCGATGAGCGCTACTGGGTGCGCGATAGCGCCGGCACGCTGCAGATTGGGGTAGGAGGGGTGCAGACGCCGGGCACGCCGGCGGGCGAGCCGCTGCGCGCGCTGCTGGCGCACGTCCGTAAAGTGTGGCGGCTCAACGTGGATTACTTCCCCTCCGGCACCCTGTACGTGTTGGAAGGGACGGAGCAGCACGTGTTGCCGGGGGCTTCGCTGTTGGCGCCGACGACGCCCTTGTGGCTGCAGCTCACGCCGCCGCGTCTGGGCGGTGGGGAGATGCCGGATGCGCTGGTGCAGGCGGTGTATGTGCTGCGCCTGCGCTCACCCTGGCGCGCACCGCGCGAGGCGATGGCGCTCAAGGTCGGGTTGGAGGGGCTGGAAACTTTCCTCGCGTCCACCGCGTGGTCTGTGGACGCGCTGCGCGCTCAGCCCTGGGCCAGCCTGTATCTGGGGCGTCCGCTGCCGCTGGGTGCCCATCTGCGCCCGGTTTTGGCCCTGCAGGGATTGCGTCAACTTCATGATGCGGGCTTCCGCGTGATAGGGGAGGGCGCGCCGGCGTAACGGTGCGGGATAGCGCCTTCACCTCACGCATGTCACGATGCTGGCACGAGTTTATGAGCAAAGGAGTAGCTATGATAAGTCCAAATCAAATCACACTGGCACGTTTGCCCTTATTGGCGGTTATCATCGTGTTGCTTTACACTTCATCGGGTGTGGCTCAACTCATCGCTGCGCCCTTGATTTTGGCGTTGATTTTGATGGATTCTTTAGATGGTTATCTGGCACGCAAGTATCACAAGACCTCACTGTTGGGGAGCGTTCTGGATATTGGCGTGGACCGCGCCGTTGAGTACGTGATGTGGGTGGTTTTCGCCCATTTGCGTCTGATTTCCGTGCTCATCCCGCTGCTGGTGATTGTGCGCGGCTCGCTGGTGGATACCGTCCGCGCCGTCGCACCCTCGCGCGGGGAGACACCCTTCGGCATGATGCGCACGCGCCTGGGGCGCTTCCTGGTCGGTTCACCCTGGATGCGCAGCTCTTACGGCATTATGAAGGCGATAGCCTTCGTGGTGCTGGCCCTGACGTATGGCCTGAAAACAATCGGCAGTCCGCTTTATACCGGTTTCTGCGCCTTCGCGCAGGTGGTGAGCTGGTTAGCGCTGCTGCTTTGCCTGGTGCGCGGGGCGCCGGTGCTTATCGAGGCGCCACGGCTTTTGCGGGATTGAGGGGCAGGATGAGTGCCAAGCGCTTCTTTGATCAGGAAGGTCCAACACGGGCCGCGCTGACGGTAGCGCGCCTGTGTCCGCGCTGGCTGGGGGGCGTGATCTGCCGCCTGTTGGCGATAGCAGGCGTGCTCATCAAGACGGATGTGTATCGCGCCATCACCGCCAATCTGCGCCATATCCTGCCGGAAGCCTCAGCGCGCACCATCGCCTGGCTGCGCTATCGCACTTTCTACAACGCCGCACGCGCTTATTACGACTTTTTCCACAATGTGGCCAGTGGCAAGGACCCCGCACGCTTTGTGCCGCCGGTGCGTCTGGCCGAAGGTGCTCTTGAGCGCTTCATGGAGGCTTATCGTCAGGGTAAAGGCGTTCTGGTGTTGGGCTGTCACATGTCCAATTTTGACCTGGCGGGTGAGGCGATGCCGCAGCTCCTGAACCTGCCCACTCATTTCCAATACTTGAGCATCGCCAACCCTACGCCGAGCATGATGTTTTTCAATCGCCTGCGGGAAAGTCAGCCGGGGATTAAGATCACGCCGGTCACCCCCGCCACGCTCAAGGAGGCCATCCGGCATTTGCGCAGCGGTGGCGTCGTGGTGACGGGGGTAGATCGGCCCATTGACGAGAGCGATGAACCGGTCGTGTTTTTCGGCCATGCCACGCGCCTGCCCTGCGGCTATCTGCGGCTGCGCCGCATGACCGGCTGCGCGGTTGTGGCAACGGGCGCGCACTACGCGCATGGGCACTACGAGGTGGACTTCACCGGTCCGCTGCCCTGGGTGGAGACGGGCGATACCGCTCACGATGACGAAATCAACAAGCGCACCGTGCTCAGCCATCTGGAGGCCTTCATCCGCCGCGCGCCGGAGCAGTGGATGATGTTCATCCCGGTCTGGCCGGAGCATGACTGAAGCGACGGTTGGCGCGGTGTTAGCGCAGGCGGTAGCGCGGCTGCGGGCGCAGGTGGAACGTCCGCAGATGGAGGCCGAGCGTTTACTGGCCTTCGTGCTGAGGCGAGAACGTCCCTGGGTGATGGCCCATCCCGAAGCGCGCCTCACGCCGCAAGCCGTGGCGGACTTCCTGGCCCTGGTGGAACGGCGCGCCGCGCACGAACCGCTTCCCTACCTCCTGGGCGAAGTGGAATTTTACGGCCTGCCCTTCAACGTGACCCCCGCGGTGCTCATCCCCCGCCCGGAGACAGAAGCCCTGGTCGAGCTGGCCCTGGCCTGGTTGCGCGCGCATCCCTGGGCGCATCGCGTGGCGGATGTCGGCACAGGGTCAGGGTGCATTGCAGTGAGCCTGGCGCACGCGGCGCCGCACGTCGAGGTGTACGCGCTGGACATCTCCGCGGCGGCTTTAGCCATAGCGCGCGAGAATGCGCGGCGGCATGGGGTTGCGGAGCGCATCACCCTGCTGCAGGGCCATTTGCTGGAGCCTTTGCCGGCGCCGGTAGACGTGGTGCTTTCCAACCCGCCCTATGTCGCGGCGGACGAATGGGAGGCGCTGCCACCCTCGGTGCAGCGTGAGCCGCGTCTGGCTTTAGTGGGCGGCGCAGATGGTCTTGAGCTTATTGCGGAGCTACTGCGCATGGCCCCGCGTCACCTGCGCGCGGGCGGTTTACTGGCTCTGGAGATGGGGGAGACGCAGGGCGCGGCGGTCCTATCTCTGGCGCGGGAGACTTTCCCACAGGCCCAGAGTGAGGTGCGCCGCGATGCCTTTGGGCGCGAGCGCTTTCTGGTCGTGGAGCTGGCGTAACAACACCACGGAGGCTTTTCGCCTCCGTGGTGCTTTAGGGGACAGGTCAGGCTACCGCCACAGGGTCACGCCGTAGGCCAGCAGGCGACAGGGTTGACCGGGATTGACCGCGCTGGGATTGATGATGCCCTGCCCGATGGTGGCGCTCTTGAAAATTGCGGTTACGCCGTTGTTGCTCGCCGACTGCGGGACAATGGCTGTGAAACCGACGATATGATACATGAACTCGTTTTTCTTGCCCCAAATGCTGGAGGGCCATCCGCCTTCCGGCGCCGGGAAGCTGCTGGCGTGACTGGCCAGAAACTCGCCGGAGTACACCTTGTCGAAGACCGGCAGATAGACGACCTGTCCATGGTAGAGCTGGTCAATGCTGTTCATCACGCCCTGAGTCTGACCGGTGTAGCCCTTGACGAAATCCTCGTCGAGCTGGTTCACCGTGCCAGCAAACAGAGGAACGCTCTTCGTGCCATTCACATACTCGTCCAGCTCGGAAGCTGCGTCGGATGTGCTGATGGTGCGATAGTACGGGCTGCTGCTTTGCAAGAAGCGGCTGTTGTAGACGAAGTTGAAGTTGAGCCAGCCGCGGAAGGCCGAGTTGGGACCGGTGTCAATGCAGTCAGTCCCGTTATTATTGCGGCAGTAGCGACCATCGTCAAAGACGGTGATGGTTTCTCCATCGCGTATGACCTGCACGGCTTCGTCCGGCACAGCGATGGGCAACAAGCTCCCGTTGCCCGGCATTTGAGTGACGGGGCCGGTCATGGCTATCGCGTTCGCTGGGGCGTTGAGCGTGTTGATGCCGATGGCCCGCAGGAAGGTTGTCGGTTGTTGATAAGTTAGCTCTACCTTGACTCCCGTGGCGTTGGCGGGAATGCTGCCGGCGCCCACGCCCCAAAGGATTGTGCTGCTAGCATCCACGTAATTAGCCTGCAAGAGGGTATCCCCTTCAGGTGTGTTGGGCAAAATGGGCCTCAAGCCATTGTTTTGCACCATGGCCATCACAGCCTGTGCCACGTCCGCATCGCTGATGTTCAAGTTAGGTGGACAGGCGGCGATGCGCTGTGCGAGTTTCTGCGTGCCGGCGAGGGCCGCGGCATCCGCGGCGTTCTGCGCCTGACGGCGCGCTGTGTACTGACGGCCTCCGTCAATGGCCAGCCCCACCAGGGCCAACAGCGCCAGCATGGCAATGACCACCAGGACAATGGCTTGTCCTCGTTCGTGTTTTGCATTCATGTTTTTCCCCCTATAGATTTGGAATGACCCACTTATAGAATCGCTCAGGAGGCCGAGAAATTACACGATATTTTGGGTAGGTCCATGCATGAGTGTGTGTGGTTGTTGGGGCATTGCGCGTTTTCTATGGTGCGTCTTGCGTGTCCCCATGGGCCGGGCGGTACAGGCAGGCAGCTATAAAAAACCGCCCCCTGAGTATCAGGGGGCGGTAGAGGACGTAGGGTTAGCGCCAGAGAGAGACGCTTTGCAGGGCGAAAGAAGAAGCGGTGCATGGCGCCTGTTGACCGGAAGGATCGAACCCCTGACCGGGTGTGAGTTCGGCATTGCCAATTACCGCATTGATGAAGGTGGCGTCCATGTAGCCGTTGTTGCCGCGGGTGTCGCAATAGTCCAAACGGACGGCCATGAATCCGACCACATGGTAGTAGGATTTGTTGATCCAGCCGATGTCTGGAGCCTGGAAGTTATTCCCCATGAACGTGCGATTTTGGACGTAATCGAACAAGGGGACGTACATGGTTTTGTTCATGTAGTTATCGCACACCGTGGCTTGGGTGACGGCGCGCGCACCGGGATCGCCGGCGATGAAGTCGCCATCCAGGGCCGGATTGTTGTAAGGATCGGCGCTGCGGGTACCGGCGAAAATGGGAAGGGGATATTGACAATCAATCTGTGCCCACCCCTTGGTGCCGGTGGCAGGAATGTTGATGCTGCCATCGGCATTTTTCACGCATCCCTTGTTACCTACGTTGCGATCCAAAGCGCGTTGATAAGGATCGTTGGGATCGTTGTGAGCTGCATTGTAAATATAGGCTAGCTCCAGCCAGCCGCGTTGAGCGCGCTGAGGGTCGTGAATATCGGTGGGGCAGACCATCCCATCGCGGCTGCACATATTCCCATCACCTTCAAACACTCGAACCTGAGTTTTATTGGCGGCAAGAAGGGCTTCGACCGCCTGGGCAGGGTAAGCGATGGGGACAACCCCGCCGCTCATTTGTTTGACCGGGCCGGCCATGGCCATGGCGGAGCCGGGAGCGGTTAGTTGATTGACGTTTACCGCGCGCAAGAAGGTGG
>DAOUBT010000076.1:0-34614 GCA_034432595.1 Anaerolineae bacterium
GGATAGCAAGAAACGTGATGGAAATCCGTTAGTCGGGGTGGTATCCTGCTGCGCGCTTGAAACAGCAAAAGTGAATCGCCCCTGGCCTATCGGGGACTGATTGCCTTTCTGCCGAAATTTCGTATAATCATCACGCCTTCGCGTTCGACGCGGCGGCTAATCATGATCACATCAGCCGGGGTGCAAGGAGTCCGCTTTGGACGCATACGCGCTTTTGGTCGTGGGGCAACGTCGCTTCGTCGAACCCATCGTGTTGACGTTGAGTCAGCGTTATCGCGTGGTCACTTGCGAGACGCGCCGCGACGCATTGGAGAAGCTGGAGGCCGAGCATTTTGACCTGATTGTGCTCGATCTGGCCGCGATGCGCTTTGACCCGCTGCGTTTTTACGAGCACGTGCGTCAACTGAACCCCGCCATCCCTTTCCTGGTCATTGTGAAGCGGGAATCCGCTCCCGAACGGCTGCCGGAAGCGCGTGAGTACCTGTATCATCCCGTGGACACCCGTCGCTTGCAGCGTGTTGTCAAGCGCATTCTGCCCTCGCGTTCTTGCGCTCCGCTGGTCTGGCAGGGCCTCGCCCTGGAAGAAGGGGGCACGCTGCGCTGGGGGGAGAAGTGCGTTACGCTTCGTCCCAAACCTGCGGCGCTGCTCGCCTTTCTCATGCACCATCCGGAGCACACTTTCACCCGTAGCGAATTGATGCAACACGTCTGGCAGACGGATTTCGATAACGACACGCGCGTCCTGCAGGTGCAAATCCATTGGGTGCGCAAAGCCCTTGCCGCTTTAGATGCTCCCTTTGAAATCCGCGCCACCCGCGGGGTAGGCTACGGCCTCTTTGCGCGCACGACGGAAAGCGACTCCAATCCCTCATAACCTTTAACATTGGTATGCTCCTGTCCCTCTGGGGAGAAGCCCTCTAATCCCTATTCTCACACCGCCGGTATAGTGGTATAATCACCCCCATGATGTGCCTGGGGAGGAGTAGAAAGAGAGCATGAAATTATCGCGTTTGAGTCAGCTTTGTGATGGTTTGCTGGAAGCCGGCTGGTTGCTGGGCGTGATCATTACCCCCCTTTTCTTCAACGTCTTTTCCGACCGCGTATTTGAGCCGGACAAGCTGACCACCTTGCGCGCCCTGACGGTGTTCATGGCCGTCGTGTGGATCGTGCGCTTTGTCGAGCGTCTGGCGCTGGGCGAAAAGCCGCTGCGCTTTTCCTGGCGCACGCCGCTTGTGCTGCCTGCGCTCCTGACCATGCTTGTCTACCTGCTCAGCTCGCTTTTCTCGCTGGTTCCCTACACCAGCTTTATCGGCTCCTATCAGCGTCTGCAGGGCACGTTTACCCTCTCGGCATACCTGGTCCTTTTCTTTTCCGTGGTGACCGTGTTGAGAACTCGCACCCAACTGGATCGGCTGCTGACCACGGTGATTCTCACCAGCTTGCCGGTGGCCCTGTACGGCATTGTGCAGCACGCGGGTGGTGATCCGCTGCCCTGGGCCGGGGACGTGCGCACGCGCGTGGCCTCGAGCATGGGCAACTCGATTTTTGTCGGGGCGTACCTCATCATGGTGGTCCCGCTCACCCTTTCGCGCGTTGTGAGTAGCTTCCGCGACATCATGATGCGCGCAGAAAGTCGCTTGACCGACATTTTGCGCGCGGCCGGATACATCTTTGTGCTCAGTGTACAACTCCTCACCATCTGGTACTCGCAAAGCCGTGGCCCGTGGCTGGGCATCCTGGCCGGGCTGTTCATGTTCCTGTACCTGGCGCTCCTGGTGTTGCAGCGTCAGGCGCAGGTTGATGAGGGCACGCGCTGGCCGGTGGTGCTGGCGCGTGGCGTGGGATTTGGCTTCGCGAGCCTCGTCCTGGCCGCGTTGGCGGGCGGCTTGGGATTTGGCCTGGTGCGCCTGCTCAAGCTCTCCGTTTCCAGCGCGACGGTGGCCGCTTTGTTCGGCGGGTTGGCTTTTGGCACGCTCTGGCTGTACGTGGTGGTGGAGCGCAAAGGCTGGCGCTGGCTCTGGATAAGCTGGGGCACCATCGGTCTGGTGCTCGCGGCTCTGCTGCTGGCCATGAACCTGCCTGGCCCGATCAAGACGCGCGTCCTGGCAAGTGAGCAATTTCGCCGCCTGGCCCAAATCACCGAGGTGGAAAGCGGTACCGGTAAAGTGCGTACCCTCATCTGGCAGGGGACGGTGAAACTGATTGCTCCCCACGAGCCGCTCGTCTATCCCGATGGCCGTACCGACACGTGGAACGCGCTGCGCCCACTGATTGGCTACGGACCGGAATCCATGTATGTGGCCTATAACCGCTTCTATCCGGCGGAACTGGGACATTACGAGTCCCGCACGGCCTCGCCCGACCGTTCGCACAACGAGACGCTGGACTCGCTGGTGAATGCAGGCCTTCTGGGCTTTGGCGTATATCTTTTCACCTTCCTGAGCGTTTTCGCCTGGGGGTTCCACTGGCTGGGTATGCTCCGCGATCGGCGCGATGTGTTGCGTTACCTGGGCCTTGCTCTGGTCGCTGTGGTGACGTTCACCTTGATTGGCTGGCGCGAATCGGGTCTTTACCTGTTTGCCGTGGCCGTGCCCCTGGGTATTTTGACCGGCTCGGTGATTTATCTCACCTGGCAGGGCCTGCGTGGGATGGGGCGAACAGAGCCTGAGGTCGTGCATCCGCAGGCGTTGCTCATCGTCGGTATTCTGGCCGGCATCCTGGCGCACTTTATCGAAATCAATTTCGGCATTGCCATCGCTTCCACGCGCACCATGTTCTGGACCCTGGCCGGGACCCTGGTCGTGGCCGGGATGGGCTGGGTGGAGGCGGCCCTGCCCGCACCGAAGCCGGTGGTCGCTCCCGCGCCGACACGCTCAGATCGGAAACGCCGTCGCAGCACAGCCCCTGCGGCTCAGCCGGTACACCCTGCTGCTTCCACCACCCGCTGGTTGGCGCCGACCCTGGCCCTGACTCTGGTGATGGCGTTCCTGGTGGGGACGATTAGCTATGACTTCATCAACAATCCTGATCACCTGACACAGGTGGGCGAGATTTTCTGGCGCGCTTTCACCTGGCTTTACGTGCAGGGTCGGACCGCTTATGGCGGGTTGATCATCGTTTTCTTCCCTGTCCTGATGGGGGCCTTTATCGGTTTGGGAGAGCTGGATAACGAGGAACGCTTCGCGCCAGCGCGCGTGCAGAACTGGTGGCTGAGCCTGGGCCTGGTGCTTTTCGGCGCGCTCATGGCGTGGGTCCTGTACGGCAGCTCCCTGGCGGGACGGCAGGCGGCGCTGAGCAGCGCGCGCATCGCTTCGATTCAAGATATCGTTGCCCTGGGCAAGCGCCTGGCGAGCACGTTGGGGCTATACTACACCTTCATGTACCTCATCTGGTTGAGCCTGGGCTGGGTGTTGAGCTTTGAGGCTGAGGAACGTCCAAAGACCCTGGCTAAAGCGCCGTCTCTCCTGGTGTTAGCGGTGGGGGCGGTGATGGGGATTCTCGTTGTTCATTCCGGGAGCTACAATCTGATTCGCGCGGACATTCTCTTCAAGCAGGGTAAAGTGTACGCTGAGACAAGCGACATGAATCAGAAACTCGTCGGTATTGCGCACTACGAGGCTGCGCTGGATCTGGCGCCGCGTGAGGATTACTACTACCTCTTCCTGGGCAAAGCGTCGCTGGAGTTGGCGCAAAGTTACCCCGATGCCACCATGCAGAGCGCCATGTATCAACGCACCGAAAAGATTCTCCTGCGCGCCATGGACATCAATCCACTTAACACCGATCACAGCGCAAACCTGGCGCGTTTCTACCGCGCCTGGGGAACGAGCAAGGATGGCGAGGCACGGCAGGCGGAGTTACTGGCCCTTGCTGAGACCTGGTATCGGAAGGCGCTTGCCCTCAGTCCGCAAAATCCTATCCTGTGGAACGAACTGGCCATTTTGAAGGGCTTTGACATGCGGGATGAGGCCGGCTTTGAGGAGATTCTGACGCAATCCTTGAAGGTGGATGAGGGCTTTGAGCAGACCTGGATGTTGCTGGGCGATTGGCGTTCCTCGAAAGGGGATTACGCCGGTGCGGCGGAGGCTTACGAGAAGGCGCTGAAGGTGAAGCGCAATTGCACCGTCTATTACGTGCTGGGGTCGCTCTACGCGCAACAGGAGCAGTGGTTCACCGCCACGCAACGCCTGGATGAGGGCATCTCGTTCTGCAAGAGCTACGAAAATCTTTGGGATATGTACCGCATTCAATCCATCGCTTATGCCCAGATGGGGCAGAAAGCAGCGGCGATGGATGCGATTGCGTTGGCCATTGCGTCTGCCCCCGCTTCACAGCAGGCCAATCTGGAGCAGTTGCGCGCATCCCTGGAGGCCATGCCGTAACATGACGCGCTATCTGGTCGCCTTTGCCGGCGTGTTGTTGCTTTCGCTGTTGGGGACGCCTCTGGCGCGGCGTCTGGGCCTGCGCCTGCAGGTGATGGATCAGCCCGACCCGCGGCGCAAAGTGCACGCGACGCCCACGCCGCGCCTGGGGGGTGTGGCGATTTTCCTCAGCACGATGCTGGTGGTGCTGGTTTTGGGGGAGCAGCTCAATTTGAATCAGTTGGGCAGCATCCTCATCGGCGCCACGGGGGTTTCGGTGCTGGGATTGTGGGATGACCGGCGCTCTATCCCGGCCTGGATCAAGCTGGTAGGACAGGTGCTGGCCGCAACGCTGCTCATCGTGACCGGTGTGCGCGTGGCTACCCTGCCCTGGCTCTGGGCGAATGTGCTCATCACCCTGGTGTGGGTGGTGGGAATCACCAACGCCTTGAATCTGTTGGATAACATGGATGGGCTTTCGGCTGGCATCGCGGCCATCGCGGCGGGGTATTTCGCCCTCATCTGCGCTTTCACCGGTCAATATCTGGTGGGGACGCTGGCCGTGGCTTTAATGGCTGCCTGTATCGGTTTTCTGGTGTACAATTGGAATCCGGCTACCATTTTCATGGGGGATTCGGGCAGCCTGTTCATCGGCTTTGTGCTGGCTGCACTGGGCATCAAAGTGCGTTTTCCGCAGAATGTGCCCTTTATTACCTGGATGGTGCCGCTGCTGGTCCTGCTGGTGCCGCTGTTCGATACGAGTCTGGTGACGGTTTCGCGCCTGCGCCGTGGCCTGAACCCCCTCACGACGCCGGGCAAGGATCACAGCTCGCACCGTCTCACTTACGCGGGACTGACGCGCCGCGAAGCCGTGCTGGTACTTTACATCGTCGGTTTCGTGGGCGGGATGCTGGCCTTGTACGTGATGCGCGCCACACGCATCGAGAGCCTGGTCATGGGAAGCCTGGTGGCTTTGGCTACGCTCTACGCCATCTGGCGCTTCGAGCGGCCACCTTTCTGGCCGCCCTCGGACCACGCGAGCAGGCAGGAGTAGGCGCTCGCGTCCGGGGGCATGGTGGGCTGGGTGTGGGGACGGCCTGGCGTTGAATGGCCGTCAAGGGTGCGCTTAAGCCTGTCTCCGCGGGAGAAGAATCGGACCTGCATGGGTAAACCTTTTCATGCGGAAGCGCCGCAGACCGGACGGCCTGATGATGAGATGGTTTCAATAAGCTCTGCGTCTTTTGGCGTTCTTTGCGCTTAACCGGTCATCTTAGTGTTACTTAAATTCAAATCTGAAGGAGTTACTATGGTCAAGTCTGTACGAACTTTAATAGTGTTGGGTGCTCTACTGGCCCTGTTGGTTGCTGCTTGCAAGCCCACGACGACGCCGACGGTCGCGCCGACCTCGACGCCGACCCCGGCTCCCACGGTCACCACGCCCGAAACGCCGAGCGGTCCGGTCACCATCGCCACCCCGACCGAACCCGGACAGTGCTACCTGAATCCGATGGGCAAAGCCGATGTCTCGCCGGTTGGCCCGGATGATCACGTCACCGGCGCCACGGAGCCAAAGATGGTGATGTACGAGTATTCGGATTTCCAGTGTCCCGGCTGTTCTGGCATGGCCCCCATCGTGAAGGAATTCGTGCGCAACCACCCGGAAATCCAGTTCGTGTACCGTCATTTCCCGCTTTCCTTCCATGAAAATGCCATGTTAGCGGCGGAAGCTGCGGAAGCAGCAGCGGCGCAGGGTAAGTTCTGGGAGATGCACGATAAGCTCTTCTCCGATAACACCTGGAAGGGCATGAGCGCAGAGGACGCGCGCAAACAGATGAGCGTTTACGCGAAGGATTTGGGCCTGGACGTGGCCAAATTCGATGAAGCTCTCAATAATCACACCTACAAGGCGCGTGTCGAGCGCGATCTGAACGAGGCGACGCTGTTGCAGTTGCAGGGCACACCTTCGTTCATCATTGACGGCGTGACCTATCCCTTCGACATGCCGCTTTCCTACGACGGACTGGAATCCTTCCTGCGCATCCTGAAGCTGCGCGATCGTCACTACGCCGCCCCGCCGGACATGACGCTGGACATGGCAAAGACGTACCGCGCCACCCTGAAGACCTCCAGGGGCGATGTGGTGATTGAATTCTTCAACGCCTCGGCGCCGACGCAGGTCAACAACTTCATCTTCCTGGCCCGCGAGGGGTGGTACAATGGCAATACCTTCTTCCTGGTGCGTCAGAACTTCGTGGCCGTGACCGGTGATCCGACTGATTCCGGCTACGGTTACCCCGGCTACTTCTGCACGGGCGAAACCAACAGCACGTTCGACCGCGCCGGTCTGGTGGGGATGCTGCCTAACGGGCAGTTCTTCATCACGCTGGGGACGCAGGCCAATCAGCTCAGCAACGAGTTCTCGCTGATCGGACAGGTGGTCTCCGGTCTGGAGAACCTGCAGGGCCTGACGGATCGCATCCCCGGCGACGGGACCATGACCGCGGCGGACTATATCGAAAGCGTCACTATCAGCGAGCAGTAATCCCTGCCGCTGCGCAAGGGCTGAATCAGGGGCGCAGGGCAACCTGCGCCCCTATGATAGGAATAGGGTAACGGCTCAGCCTGCCTGGGTTGCGGTGCAACAGAACATTCAGGCGGGGTAAGGGTGGGCGAAGCTATTGCCTTCACCCATGCAAAGCTTCCCCTGTTCTGGATTGCGTCGTCAATCCCTTGCCGTGCGTGAGGAGCGGGAGCCGCGAAGCTCGTTCCTGTGGACCTCGGACCATCCTCTCTGCGGCTTAGCCTTTCTTTTGTGAGACGTGGACATGAATAAACGTCAAATCGCCTGGTTCACGGTTGGATTTCTCGCCCTGGTGTGGGTTTGCCTCAGCTTGAGCTGCCTGGGGGTAAGCCTGGCTGCTGCTTTCGACAAGGATTTTGTCCGCTTGAACGCGGGCGCGCCCGTGCTGTTGAGCGGGATGGGGGGCTTGAATGTACTGCTTGCACTGGGCCTCCTGGCTGCTGCGTGGAGTGGGGCGCGCGGACACCCCTCCCGCGCCTGGTATCCCCGCCGCGCCTGGGTGGGACTTGGCCTCTTGCTGCTGTTGGTGCTCATCCTCGGTGCGCTGGTGCCGGTTACGGCCCACACCTCACTGCTGTTTGCCCCGGTCCATGCGGGCCTCATCATTTTAACCGCTTTGCTGCTGCTCTTTGCTGCGGCCAGGGCCGCCGGAGAGGCGTTCGTGCCGACCGCCCGGCAGTGGCTGTTCACCCTCAGTGCTGGCGCGTTTTCCGCCATCCCGGCCATTGTCCTTGAATTGATGGCGCTGGTCATGGTGATTGTGTTATTTGCCATGCTGCTCCCCTTTATTCCGGGCGGCATGGAGCAACTGGAGGCCTGGGGTGCCCAATTGCAGGCGCTGCGCGACTCGGGACTTAGCCCCTCACCGGAGATGGTGGCGGAGTTGGGCCGTTCGCCCTGGGTTTTGGGGGCGATGGCCCTCATGTTCGGTGCCGCCGCACCTTTGGTGGAGGAGCTGAGCAAAACGCTGGTGGTCGCCGTGTTGGCCTGGCGCGAACGCGGCGCATCCCTCACCCGCGCCTACCTGTGGGGCCTGGCTTGCGGAGCGGGCTTCGCCATGCTGGAGGGAATCGGCAACGGCGGCGCGGGGCTGGGTGAGGGCACGTGGCTGGATTGGGCTTCCGGCATTGCTACCCGTTTCCCCGCCAGCGCGATGCACATGCTCGCCAGCGGCCTCATCGGCCTGGGCTGGGCTTACTTCTGGCGCGGCAAACGGTGGGCCTTGCCCCTGGCTTACCTTGGGGCGATGCTGTTCCATGGCCTGTGGAACGTCCTGGCTGTGGCCATGATTGGCAGCACGTTTTTCATCACCGACGTTGCGACGCCTGGCCTTCCGCTGGGGCTGGCTTTGCTCGCTTTAGGGGGATTGGGGATGCTGGTCATGGTGGCTCTGCTCGCAGCACCGCTGCTCCCGCTCTGGCTGCGGCGGGTGGACGCCGCTGCGCTGTCGCAAGCGGAGACGGCTCCGTCTTCTCCCATGGTTTCGGAGATACCTGCCGATGAGTCTGGAAACGATTCTGGAGCAGTGGCGCTCTGATGCGCGCTTCATGCGGCAGGTGACCACCTGGCGCCTGCTGCGCAGCGTTCCGGCGCGCACCGCCGCCTGGCCCGACGAGCTGGATGTGCGGCTCATCAACGCGGCGCTGGAAAAAGGCATCAGCGCGCCCTACCTCCATCAGGCCCGCGCCATGGAGGCCATTTTTGCGCAGCAGCCGGTGGTGCTGGCGACGGGAACCGCATCCGGCAAAAGCCTGTGTTACATGCTGCCGCTGCTCAACCTGCTTTCGCATCAGCCTGGCAGCACAGCCCTTCTCATCTACCCCACCAAAGCCCTGGCGCACGATCAGCTCGCGCAACTTGAGGACTGGGCGCGCGCGAGCGGCACGGCGCTGCCCATCTTCCCCTACGATGGGGACACGCCTGCCGGCAAACGCAACACCATCCGCAACACCGTGCGCGTCCTCATCACCAACCCCGACATGCTGCATCAGGGCATCCTGCCGCATCACACCCGTTGGGCGCGCTTCTTCAGCAATTTGCGTTTTGTGGTGGTGGATGAGGTCCACACCTACCGCGGCGTCTTTGGGGGACACGTCGCTAACGTCCTGCGGCGGCTGCGACGGATAGCGCGCTTCCACGGAGGGACACCCCGCTTTGTGGCCGCCTCCGCCACCATCGCCAATCCCGGCGCCCTGGCCGAGGCGCTTTGGGAGACGCCGGTTGAGGTTTTTGATGAGGATACCGCGCCATACGGCACCCGTCACGTGATTTTTTACAATCCGCCGCTGGTGAATCCGGCTTTGGGATTGCGCGCCGCCGCGGCGGGAGAGGCCATCACCCTGGCGCTGCAACTGCTCGCCCACGACGTGCAGACCGTCGTCTTCACGCGCTCGCGCCTGGGGGTGGAGCTGTTGTTGCGCGATCTGCGCGAAGGTGCGGTGCGGATGGGCCTGGATCCGCAGAGTGTGCGCGGTTACCGCAGCGGCTATCTCCCCGCCGAACGGCGCGACATCGAACAGGGCCTGCGCAACGGCAACGTGCGCCTGGTCGTCGCCACCAACGCCCTGGAATTAGGGGTGGACATCGGCGCTTTAGATGCGGCAGTGTTGGTGGGCTATCCGGGCAGCATCGCGGCAGCGCGGCAGCAGATGGGGCGCGCCGGGCGGCGCGCGCGCACGTCCTTAGCCGTGCTGATTGCCACCGCTTCCCCCCTGGACCAATATCTCATCATGCACCCGGATTACTTCTTCGGGCGCTCTCCGGAGGAGGCGCGCCTCAATCCCGATATGCCTCAGCTCCTGGCCGCGCACCTGGCCTGTGCGGCCTTCGAGATGCCGTTTCAAGCCGGGGAGCCTTTTGGGCGCACGGATGTGGGGGAACTGCTGGACGCCCTGCGCGCGCAGGGCCTGGTTCACGCGGGCGCGCAGCGCTACACGTGGGTCGGTGAGGGGTATCCCGCGCAGAGCGTTTCCCTGCGCTCGGCTACTCAGGAGACGGTGGTGATTCAGGACACGGCACAGCACGTCGTCGGCACCCTGGATCGGCCTGGCGCAGCTTTGCTCGCTCATCCCGGCGCGATTTACTTCCATGAAGGCATGGCCTATCTCATCCAGAGCCTGGATTGGGAACGCGGCGTCGCCATCGCCGAACCGGTGGAGCCGGGCTACTACACGCAGGCCTCAGCGACCACGCGCCTTGAGACGCTGCAGATACGCCGCACCTTAGGGCCGGGCAATGCGCACCTCCTTTTGCGCGATGAGACCGTGCGCGTGACCTGGCGTCCCCTGGCCTACCGGCGCATCACGTTTGACCGGCACGAGACGGTAGGGTGGGGCGAGATTGACCTGCCGGAACAGAGCTTTGAAAGCGAAGCGTTCCGTCTGGTGTTGGGTAAAGAATTGACGCAAGCCCTCAGTGAAGAGGGCGTGTACGTTGAGGCTCTGGACTACGGCCCGCAATGGCCCACCATCCGCGCGGCGATGCTGGAGCGCGATGGCTACGCCTGTCGTTTATGCGGGCAACCCGCTACCGGGGGGAAACCGCTGGAGGTGCATCACCTGGTGGGCTTGCGGCACTACCTGGAAACCTATCCCCGTCCCGTAGCCTGGCGGCTGGCCCATGCGCCCGACAACCTCATCACCCTGTGCCCGACCTGTCATCAGCGCGTGGAGCGGGCGCGCGGCGCGCGCACGGCCTTGAGTGGGCTGGCCTACCTGTTGCGCCATCTCGCGCCGATATTCCTCATGTGTGACCCTGCCGATCTGGCGACGCTGGTGCTGTTGGACGAGGAAACGCAGCAACCGGCCCTGGTGGTATACGACACCACGCCGGGCGGAGCAGGTCTCGCCCCGCACCTGCTCGACCTGTGGCTACGCCTCTCCGAAGCGGCCTGGGACCGCCTCAACGTCTGCCCCTGTGAGGATGGCTGCCCCTCGTGTGTTGGCCCGGTTGGGGAACATGAGCCGGGCGTCAAAGTGGCCACCCGTCGCCTGTTGGAGCGGATTGCGTAGCGTCGGGGAAGCCACGTCCCGCCAGCCTCTGGCTGGCCCTGATCCAATCCACTGTCCCAGCCTCTGTCTGGCATTTCCATCCTTTTTCGACCGAATCTGTGCTATACTACAGGTACTTTGAAACAGAAAGGACGCGAGATGTTTGACGCGATTCGTGTTCGCACAGACTTCCCAATTTTTGAGCAGACCGTTAACGGCCACCCGCTCATCTACCTGGATAGCACCGCCAGTGCGCAAAAACCGCGGCGCGTGATTGAAGCCGTTGCGGACGTGTACCAGCGTTATTACGCCAACGTTCACCGTGGCATCTACCCCATTGCTGAAGAAGCGACCCTGGCTTACGAAGCAGCGCGTCAGAAAGTAGCCTCTTTTATCGGGGCGGAGCCGGAAGAAATCGTGTTTGTCCGCAACACCACCGAAGCCATCAACCTGGTGATGTATGCCTGGGGGCTGCACACCCTGCGCCCCGGCGACCGCATCGTCATCACCGAGATGGAGCATCACAGCAACATGGTGCCCTGGCAGGAGCTGGCGCGCTGGAAAGAGGCTGAACTGGTGTACGCACCGGTCACGGATGCGGGCGAACTGGACCTGGAAGCGATGGAAGCCCTCATCAAGGGCGGACGCACGCGCCTGGTGGCCTTCACCGCCATGTCCAACGTGTTGGGCACCATCACACCGGCGCGTGAACTTGTCGCCATGGCTCACGCGGCGGGGGCGCTGGCTCTTGTGGATGGCGCGCAATCGGTGCCGCATCTGCCCGTGGACGTGCGCGCGCTGGGGGCGGACTTCCTCGCCTTCTCCGGCCACAAATTGGGCGCGCCGGGCATCGGCGCACTTTATGCCCGGCGGGATGTGCTGGAGCACATGGCGCCTTTCCTCTACGGCGGAGAGATGATTTTGCGCGTCACCAAAGCTGGGGCGACCTGGAATGACCTCCCGCACAAATTTGAGGCCGGAACGCCCGCTATTGCCGAGGCGGTGGGATTGGGCGTGGCGGTGGATTACCTGCGCGAGCTGGGCATGGACGCGGTCCACGCGCACGAACAGGCGCTGACGCAATACGCGATGGCGTGTCTGTCGGAAGTGCCGGGCCTGCGCATCCTCGGCCCGTCGGCGGAGCGGCGGGGTGGGGTGGTGGCCTTCACGTTAGAGGGCGCGCATCCGCACGATATTGCCGACATCCTGGGCGGATTGGGTATCTGTATCCGTGCCGGGCTGCACTGTGCGGAGCCGCTCCACATGCGCTTTGGCCTGCCGGCGACCGCGCGCGCGAGCTTCTACGTGTACAACCTCCCTTCGGATATTGACGCCCTGATCGCCGGCCTGCACGAGGTGCGCCGCGTTATGGGCCTGACCCGCTGAATACTTTGTCGAGAGGTTAGGATGAGCGAACTTTATCGTGAAACCATCATGGAGCATTACCACAATCCGAGTAACTACGGGGTGCTCGACCCCGCCGATGTGGAGATGGAGCTGGATAACCCCACATGTGGCGATCACATCCACGTGACCCTGCGCCTCGATGATGAGGGCAAGGTGTCGGCCATGGCCTTTGAGGGCAACGGCTGCGTGGTGAGCATGGCCGCCGCCTCGATGCTGACCGAGGCGGTGGTGGGCAAAACGCCCGAGGAGCTGAAAACCTGGGGCCTGGCGCAAGTCCAGGACCTGATGGGCGGCATTCGTCTGAGCATGGGGCGTGTCAAATGCGCCACCTTAGCCATCGAGGCCGTGAAACGCGGTCTGACGCAGGCGGGTAAGTAGGGCTGGAAGCGGGAGAGCGGGAGGATTGGAATCAGGAAGCTGGAAGCTGGAAAGCGGCATCCAGCTTCCAGCTTCCAGCAACCAGCCTTATCCCCTGAACTTTTGCGTTATCGGCAGGCGCCGGTCTTTGCCGAAGGCGCGTGGGGTGATTTTGACCCCCGGTGGCGCCTGTCGCCGCTTATATTCGTTGATATCCACCATGCGTAACACCCGGCGCACCAGCGCCTCATCCACCTTTAAGCGTGACACAATCTCTGCCAGCGGCCAATCCTCTTCCACGTAGGCCTGCAGGATGGGATCGAGAATCTCATAAGGCGGCAGGGAGTCCGTATCCTTTTGATCCGGCCTCAGTTCGGCGGAAGGCGGGCGCGTGATGATGCGTTCCGGGATAACCGGTCCATCGGGGCGCGCGTTGCGCCAGTGTGCGAGTTGATAGACGAGCGTCTTGGGCACATCCTTGATAACGGCAAAGCCGCCCGCCATGTCGCCGTAAAGCGTGGCGTAACCGACGCTCATCTCGCTCTTGTTGCCGGTTGTCAGCACCAGCCAGTTAAATTTGTTGGAAAGCGCCATCAACAGGTTGCCACGGATGCGCGCCTGTAAATTCTCCTCAGTGGTATCCGGCGCTACGTTGGCGAATGGCTCGCGCAGCGTCTCCAGGTAGGCCTGGAAAATCGGCTCGATAGGGATGATCTTGAAGCCAATGCCCAGACGGCGCGCCAGCTCCTCCGCATCTTCAAGGCTGATCGAGGCGTTGTAGCGCGAAGGCATCGCTACACCGGTGACGTTCTCCGCTCCCAGCGCGTCCGCGGCGATACAGGCCACCAGCGCCGAATCTATCCCGCCGGAAAGCCCCAAAACCACTTTCTGGAAGCCGTTTTTGCGCACGTAATCGCGCGTGCCGATCATCAGCGCTTCGTACACTTCCGCCAGCGGGTCTAAGGGGGGGATGAGATGCGCCTCGATCGCAGGCTGCGCGGGGATGGGCGGTGGCGTCAACGTGATGAGGGGCAGGGTTTGCTCCCCGGCCTTGCGGCGGCGCGGATCGCGTAACCGCTGACGCCACACCGCGTCGGTATCCACATCCGCCACCACCATATCCTCTGCAAATTGGGCCCCGCGTGCCAGCACCTCCCCGCGCGGACCGATGATGAGGCTGCCCCCATCGAAAACCAGCTCGTCCTGTCCGCCCACCAGGTTGCAGAAAGCGACGATGGCCACGTTGTCCGCCGCGCGCGTGCAAAGCATCTGCTCCCGATAAGCGCACTTTCCCGCCTGATAGGGCGAGGCGGAGAGGTTGAGCAGCAACTGCGCGTTACCGTGCATCGCCTGCGCCTCAGGCGGCCCATCGGGATACCAGATGTCCTCGCAGATGCTCACGCCGAAGAGCAGGTCGCCCATTTGAAACACCGGATTTTCCCGCCCGGGGCGGAAATAACGGTCCTCGTCAAAAACGGCATAGTTGGGCAGATAATGCTTGGCGTAAGTAGCGACCCATGCCCCATCGTGGAGAATCGCTGCGGCGTTGTACACATCCTTATCCACCGCCGGGAAACCGATGATGGCGGTCAACCCGCGCGTGGCGGACGCTAATCCCAGCAGCGCCTGCCGGTTGGCCTCCAGAAACGCCGGACGCAACAACAAATCCTCGGCTGGATAACCGGCCAGCGCCATTTCGGGAAAAACCACAAGTTGCGCGCCCAGCGCCTGCGCGCGCGTCAGCCCTTCACGGATGCGCGCCGCGTTGCCCGTCACATCTCCAACCACGGCGTTGAGCTGTACCAGAACTATGCGATACCGTCCCATACTGCCTCCTGCTGTCCTTCAAGAGCCATCGCATAGGCGGCATCCTTTACGATGCGCACCTATGGCGTAGCCCTTGGCAAAGTCTCGTTTTTCTGATAGACTATCTTGACCATGCCCTTCTATCCGTAGAGTATACTCGAATTATGCGCTTGGGCGAGTGAGGTGAAGCATGACGGTGCCTGTTTTTATGGGGTTAATTTGGGACACAGAAGGCAAGCCGGTTGAAGTGCGTTATGTCGGGGCGGAGCCATTTTACGTGGTGGATGACGATGGTTTTCTGCGTCACATCCCCACGGCGCAGATTGACCGTCACGTGCTTGAGATCTTCAAGGAGCAGGCCCTGGAAAACCGGGAGGCGGTGGTCGAGGCTACCCTGCGATTTTTGGGGCGCGATGACCTTTTCACCAAAGCCGCCGTCGAACTCGGCCTGCAACAGCTCGATCAGAACATTGCGCTCATGCTGGAAACCGGCCTGCCCGAGGACGCGCGCACCATGCTCGGCCTGATTGGTTTTCGCGTGGTGGTAGACATGCACGGGGAAGTCGTCGAGGTCCGCAATCCCGGCGGCATCACCGCAGAGGACGAGTAAATGTCCTGCAAACCAAAAAGCCCATCCTCGCAAGGATGGGCTTTTGAACCTGGTGGACCTGAAGGGATTCGAACCCTTGACCTCCTCAATGCCATTGAGGCGCGCTCCCAACTGCGCCACAGGCCCATCTTTCAACCGCGGGTGAAGCCGCGATGGAGCTGAAGGGATTCGAACCCTTGACCTCCTCAGTGCGATTGAGGCGCGCTCCCAACTGCGCTACAGCCCCGCTAACCGGCGTGGATTGTACCACGTTTGTTCAGAACGTCAAGTGCGGTTTCATCAACCTTTCAAAACCCGCTTGACAAGCGCCCTTAAAACGCATACAATGATAGTGAACCTGTCGTACAAGGACATGGTGTATGAGCGACCTCACATCAAACGCGCATAGACGTGAAGAAACAGCCCACCATGCTGGAAGGCATGTCGTGGGCTTTGTGTTCCAAAATCAGCCAGAAAGGAGGTGATGCGTCGCCACAACCCCGCAGCAAGACCCGTCCAACCCTATCTCAACACTTTCCGAGAAAGGATAGAGCTATGTTCGAAGAAAAGACGTTGCGTGAGCTGGCTATGTTACAGGCCAAAGGGCCAATCCTGAGTCTCTACCTCGATGTGGATCCGACGCAGCGCACGGTGGAAGAATACAAGCTCACATTGCGCGAACTCCTCAAACAGGCCGATGGCGTCGCTGACCCGGCGGACATCGAGGCCGTGAAGCACTATGTAGATTTTGAATACGACTGGAGCGGTCGCGGGCTGGTGATCTTCAGCCGCAAGGCCGAGGACCTGTGGTACGCCTATCCTCTGGCCATGCCCGTGCGCTCTGGCATCACCCTTGCCAACAAACCCTACATCTCGCCGCTGGTCGAACTCGTCAGCCTGTACGGACGTTACGTCGTGGCTCTGGCCGATCGCCAGCAGGCGCGCTTCTATCTCTTTGAAATGGGCGAGCTGATCGAAACGGCCGAAGTGATTGGCGAAGAAGTGCGCACCGTGCGCAAGGGACGCGGCTCCTCAGTCGTCGGCATGCGCGGAGGGGCGCCCCTTTCCGGGCGCAAAGAAGCCGAAGTCGTGCAGCGCAACCTGCGTGACGTGGCCGATGCGCTGGTGGACTTCTGTCAGCAACACCATCCCCGCCGGCTTTTGCTCGCCGGTACCGAACGCACTCTGGCGCAGCTCCGCGAATACCTCCCGCAGCACATCCGCGAAGTCATTGTTGGCACCTTCAACGCGGATCTTGACATCGGTGAACTTGAGCTGCGCAAACAATCTCAAGCCATTTTGGAAGAACTGCAGCGGCAGCGGCACGCGGACCTGGTGGACATGGTCGTCACCGCCGCGGCCAAAGGCTCCAACGGCGTCGTGCGACTCGATGACACCCTCACTGCGGCCCACGAAGGGCGGATACAGGTTCTCGTCATCGAGCGCGACTTCCATCAAACGGGCTACCGCTGCACCAACTGCGGCTACCTGACCACGCAGGCGCTCACCACCTGTCCCTTCTGTGGTGGGACCTTCGAGTCCATTCCCGACGCTGCGGAAGCCGTGGTCAGTCAAGTGGTGGAAAAAGGCGGCACGGTCGAAGTTGTGCCCGACGGGATGCTGGGCGAGGCTCACATCGGGGCACTCTTGCGGTACTGAACATCCCTTTGGGGGCGGGGCCGGCTTCCGTCCGGCCCCGTTTATTTTCAGGTTGATGAGGGCCGCATGACAGAGAACACCATCCTCTTTCACATCACCACCCGCGCGGCATGGGCCGAGGCGCAACGCGCCGCCGTTTACACCGGCGACACCCTGGTCCGCGACGGTTTCATTCACTTCTCCACGGCGGAACAAATCCTGGGCGTAGCCAACACCCTTTACCGGGGGCGGGATGACCTGTTGCTTCTGCTTGTGGATGCGGCGCGGCTCACGGCGCCCGTGCGCTACGAAGACTGCTACGCTTCAGGTCAGGCCTATCCGCATCTTTATGGCCCCCTCAACCTTGACGCCGTCATAGCTGTCTACGACTTCCCGCCGCAGCCCGACGGCACCTTCCGTTTGCCGGAGAGGTAAAACCTCCGCATCCGGGCCTCTTCCATGGGCATCCCTGGATACCCACAACCTTTTGCATGAGGCATGTACATGAGCGAACCTGTACCGGCTGCGACAAGCAGCTACAACATCGTCGAAATGGTGGTATGGAGCGGGACGGGCAACACCCGCTACGTTGCAGAACGAGTGGCCGATGCCGCGCGTGCGCGTGGCGCTGCCGTGCGCGTGCACACCGATCCGAGGGCTGTTGAAGCTCATCCTGATGCGCGGCGCTTGCTGGGCCTGCTGGCCCCGACCCACGGCTTCACGGCCTCGTGGCCGCTCATCAAAGCTGCGTTGACCTGCCCTGGCGTGCGCGGCACTGACGTTTTTGTGCTTGTGACCCGGGGTGCGAACCGCTTCCGGGGCAAAACCGTATCCGGGTTTGAGGGGACAGCCGCCTATCTACCGGCGGCGCTGCTGGCTTTGCGTGGAGCGCGCCTTCGCGGCGTCGGCGCGGTTGACATGCCGCTTAACTGGATGGTGATAGTCCCTGCGTTTGAGCCTGACATTGTAGCCGAGATGATTGCGCGTGGCGAAGCTCAGACCGACGCCTTTTCCGCGCGCCTTCTGGACGGGGAGCGTGTGCTACAGGGAAAGCCTCAGCTCATGCTTGGCCTGCTCATACTCCCGCTTTCGCTCGGCTACATGCTGGTAGCGCGCCTCCTGTTGGCTAAAATGTTCTTCGCCGACGAACGGTGTACCTCATGTGGCCTTTGCGTGAAGAACTGTCCTCAAGGAGCGATTCGCCTGATGGGCAAGGCGCGGCGCCCCTACTGGACGTACCAGTGCCAGAATTGTATGCGCTGCATAGGAAACTGTCCCACGGACGCCATTCAAGGTGGACAGGGCTGGCTACTGTTTTATGGGTTCCTCATCAGCCTGCCCGTCGCTGCGACCCTGGCCACGGCTCTTTCCGGCATGCTGGGAGTTTCTGCCGGCTGGCTTGCCACGCTTCTCAATCTCCTCATCGGCTACATCTGGATTGTGACCTCCGCCTGGCTGGCGTATGGCTTGCTCTGGTTCGCGCTATCTGTGCCCGGACTGCGTTGGGTGCTAGCCAGGGCCACCTTTACGCGCCGTTACCGCAGGTACCGTGGGCCGAAAACCGCGCGCGAAGCGGAATGAGCTTGTTCATAGGATCGCCAGTCCCCCTCTTGTATCGCCAGTCCCCCTCTTGTATCGCCAGCCTTTGGCTGGCTTATTTGTACCCCCAGCTCCCCTCTTGTATCGCCAGCCTTTGGCTGGCTCATTCGCCCCCCAGCCTCCGGCTGGCCCATCTGTACCCCCCGCCCCCCTTCTTGTACCCCCAGCCTCCGGCTGGCCCATCTGTACCCCCAGCCCCCTTCCTTGTATCGCCAGCCTTTGGCTGGCTTATTCGCCCCCCAGCCTCCGGCTGGCCCATCTGTATCCCCAGCCTCCGGCTGGCCCATTCGCCCCCCAGCCTCCGGCTGGCCCATCCACCCTCCGGCTGGCCCTGGCTCAAGGCAGTTGCATTACGCCGGTTTTATGTTAAAATTTCTGTTCGATTGTGCCAATCCGCACGCGGCCGGATCGGCGGGTGGGTGTCGGCTTTTGCCGATCGCCTGCCGAGATGATGGCGCGGAGGCCTAAAACCCAAATTTCAGGAGGTAAACACTTTTTATGGCCGTTGTAAGCATGAAACAATTGTTGGAAACGGGTGTGCACTTCGGGCATCGCGCTCGACGCTGGAACCCCAAGATGGATCGCTACATCTACACGCAGCGCAATGGGGTGCACATCATTGACCTGCAGCAGACCGTCAAGGCCGTCAATCAGGCCTATGAGGTCGTGCGGGATGTGGTGGCTTCGGGCCGGCAGGTGCTCTTCGTGGGCACGAAGCGGCAGGCTCAGGAAGCCATCGCGCAGGAAGCGCAGCGCTGCAACATGCCTTATGTCAATCAGCGCTGGCTCGGCGGTACCCTCACCAACTGGCGCACCATCAAGCAGCGCATTGACTACCTGCTTGAGCTGGAACAGCGCCGTGACGCAGGTGAATTTGCGCTCCTGCCCAAGAAAGAAGCCCTGTTGCTCACGCGCGAAATTGAAAAACTCAACGCGCGCCTGGGTGGCTTGCGCGCTATGGAGCGCATGCCGGGGGTGCTCTTCGTGATTGACGTGATGCGTGAGACGACCGCCATCGCTGAGGCCGACCGCGTCGGCATCCCCATCATCGCCGTGGTGGATACCAACTGCGATCCTTCGCGCATTGACTACGTCATCCCCGGTAACGACGACGCCATCCGCGCCATTCGCCTCATCACCAGCAAGATGGCCGACGCCGCGCTGGAAGGCCTGGCGCTGCGTAAGGAAACCGGTGTTGAGGGCGAGGACGAGGACATGTACGTGAGCGCTGATACGCTCAAACGGATGCGCGGCATCGAGTTCACGGACGAAGATCTTGAAGATACTGACGAAGAGGTGCTCTAATGGCTGACATCACGGCTGAAATGGTCAAAAAGTTGCGCGAAGCCAGCGGCGCGGGGATTCTCGATTGCCGCAAGGCGCTGGAAGAGGCCAATGGCGATTTTGATAAGGCTTTCGCTGCCCTGCGCGAAAAAGGCCTGGCGGCAGCGGCCAAGCGTATGGATCGCGTGGCCAAGGATGGTGAGATTCACGCCTACGTCCACGCCGGTGGGCGTGTCGGTGCGATGGTGGAAGTGAACTGCGAGACCGACTTTGTGGCGCGCACGGAGGACTTCAAGACCTTTGTGCACGATGTGGCGATGCAGGTGGCGGCGATGGGGCCGCTCTACCTCTCCCGTCAGGACATCCCGGCGGATGAGATTGAACGCCTCAAGCGCGAATTCCGCATGCAGGCGATCAACGAAGGCAAGAAGGAAGCCGTGCTCGACCGCATCGTCGAAGGCAAGCTGGAAAAATTCTTCCAGCAATACTGCCTGCTGGAGCAGCCCTTCATCCGCGATGATTCGCAGACGATTGAGCAGCTTCTTAAGAACCTGATCTCCAAGACCGGCGAAAACATTGTGATTCGGCGCTTTGTGCGCTTCCAGTTGGGCGAGCATCTGGAGGGGTAACCCTCCAGATGTTTTTTCGACAAGGGGGGAGATGTGGCCTACCAGCGCGTACTGATTAAATTGGGTGGAGAATCCCTTTCGGGTCCTCATGGCTTCGGTATCCAGCCGGCGCGCGCCGATGCGGTAGCCGAGGTCATCGCTTCCGTCTACCGTCATGGCGTGCAGATTGGTATCGTTATTGGCGCGGGCAATCTCTGGCGTGGACGCGATGGCCTGGAGCACGGCATGGATCGCACACGCGCGGATCACGTCGGCATGTTGGCGACGGTGATGAACGCACTGGTCCTTTCAGATGCGCTTGAGCGGCACAATATCCCCACGCGCGTGCAGACGGCGATTCAGATGCAGGCCATTGCCGAGCCGGTGATTCGTCTGCGCGCCATTCGCCACCTGGAAAAGGGGCGCGTCGTCATCTTCGGCGCCGGTACGGGGAATCCCTACTTCACCACCGACACCGCAGCGGCTTTGCGCGCGGCGGAAATCGGCGCGGACGTGCTCATCAAGGCGACGAAGGTGAACGGCGTGTATGATTCCGATCCTGAACGCAACCCACAGGCGAAGCACTATCCCCATCTGACTTACATGGATGTGCTGAACATGCGCCTTGGGGTGATGGATTCGACCGCCCTGACCCTGTGCATGGAAAATCAATTGCCCATCATTGTGCTCGATTTGTGGCAACCGGGCAATCTGGAACGGGCGGTTTTAGGCGAACCCGTCGGAACCCTGGTGAGTAAAGGAGAGGCATGATGTTGAAGGACTTGTTGCGCGAAACGGAAAACCGTATGGACAAAACCATCGAAGCGTTGGAATCGGATTTGCGCGCCGTGCGCACGGGGCGCGCTTCCCCCTCGCTTTTGGAGCGCGTGATGGTGGACTATTACGGCATGGCAACACCTCTGCTGCAGTTGGCGACCATTTCCGCCCCCGAACCTCAACTGCTGATGGTGCGCCCCTTCGATCCCAGTTCCCTGGGCGCCATCGAAAAAGCCATTCAACAGGCCGATTTGGGCCTCAACCCGAGCAACGATGGTCGCATCATCCGCATTCCCGTGCCGCGCCTCACCGAGGAACGCCGGCGCGAGCTGGTGAAAGTCGTGCGGCGGCGCGCGGAAGAGGCCAAGGTCGCTTTACGCAACATTCGTCGCGACGCCATAGATGATTTGCGCTCTTTCCAGGATGAAAAACTCATCTCGGAAGATGAGGCCAAGCGTGGGCAGGACGACGTGCAGACCATGCTCAATCGTTACATCGAGAAAGTGGACGCCCTGACAGCGCGCAAAGAAGAAGACATCATGGAGATTTAAACCGGCGGGGGGGAATATCCCCCGCTGGTTTCTCTGGTGTGTGTGGATTCGCTTCCGCGTAAGCAAGTTTGTAAGAGCCGTGCGTTGGAAGTACTCCGGTTGCTTCGCCTTGTCCGCCCGGTTATAACCTTCCTCGCGTCAACGGGGCATTTCCCCTTCCGAATGACCGTTTTGGATTACAGGCGTCACCGGGGTTGTACTTTTTGCAGAATGTGATAAGCTTATTTTGCTAAGAGTTACTCAGCTTGAGCGGTTAGGAAGACGCCTGAATTTTGATGAGACTACCCTTGGCGTAAACGGTTTGACAGCTTGTTGCGGAAAACAGTGAAAACAAATTCATCATCATCTTAAAGCATCTCTGCGTCCTGGTGTATTTTTTATGGAATCCATTCATCCTTACAGTTTCGTTCCTCATGGGGACGTTAAGCCTCTGGGAGACCACCTGACATGACAGAAGAAAAAACGTATCCACCCCTCAAACGCTTGCCAGCGCACGTGGGCATTATCATGGATGGCAATGGCCGTTGGGCAAAGGCGCGCGGTCTGCCGCGCCTCGCCGGGCATCGCGCGGGGGTCGAAAATCTGCGGCGCATTTTGCGCGCAGCCGTCACCTTCGGCGTGCCGATGCTCACCATCTACGCCTTTTCCACCGAAAACTGGTCGCGTCCACCGGATGAGGTTGAGGGACTGATCTACCTCATCTATGATGCTTTGAACAAAGAAGTGGACGAATTGCATAAAAATGGGGTACAATTAAGGCATATCGGACGGTTGGATCCCCTGCCGGAAGACCTGAAAGCACGGATTTTGCAGGCTATCGAACTGACGCGCCATAACTCACGCCTGATTTTGAACGTCGCCTTCAACTATGGCGGACGGGCCGAAATTGTGGACGCGGTGCGTCGCATTGTCGCAGAGGGCATTCCGCCAGAGCAGATTACTGAAGAGGTCATCTCGGCGCATTTGTACACGGCGGGCAGTCCCGACCCGGACCTGATTATTCGTACAAGTGGCGAGATGCGCGTCAGCAATTTTCTCATCTGGCAGGGCGCTTACGCGGAGTACTATGTGACCCCGGTATACTGGCCCGATTTTGACGAGGATGCTTTCTACGCTGCTCTGGAAGCCTACGCGCAACGCGAACGGCGTTTCGGCGGCGTTATCACTTCTTCTCCGCAGGGGAGTTGACGTTGAAAGAACGAGTTCTCAGTGCGGCCGTCCTGTTGCCGCTTGTTATCGGCTGTTTGATCCTGGGGGGATGGGCCTACACCTTACTGGTCAGTCTGGCCCTGCTGCTGGCGGCGTGGGAATACCGCGCCTTGCTCACCCATCTAAATTACCGGCTTTCCCTTGGGCTTCTGTGGCTCACGACCCTTTTCTGGCCGTTGCTTTTTGCGTTAGAACGCGAATCCTGGGCGGTGCCGGGGCTGTTTGCCCTGGTCATTCTCACCGCTTTATGGCAGATGCGGCATCACGACTCCCTGCCGGGTGCCTCCTGGGCCTTAACCTTTGCCGGCGGCATCTATTTCGGGCTTGGCGGCGCCTATCTCATCAAGCTGCGTGCGCTTGCGGATGGCCTGTGGTGGTCCCTGACGGCCCTGCCGATTGTGTGGATTGCCGACTCCGCCGCCTATTTTATCGGACGGCGCTGGGGGGTTCACAAAATGGCACCGGCGCTGAGTCCCAAGAAAAGCTGGGAAGGCTATGGCGCAGGCATTGTGGGGGGCGTGATAAGTGGCGCGCTGCTGGCCCTGCTTTGGCGTTCTGTTTCCGGCGCGGCAACGCTGACGGCGGGGCACGGGGCGGCGTTGGGGCTGACGCTGGCTGCGGTAACTCCGGCGGGCGATTTCTTCGAGTCCATGTTCAAGCGTGAAGCTGGCGTCAAAGATTCGGGTAACCTTATTCCCGGCCATGGTGGGATGTTCGACCGCATAGACAGCCTGCTTTGGACGGGTTGGCTGAGCTGGGTGGTGATTACCTTGTTGGGATAATGGTTGGACTCCGGCATCGTCGGAGTGGGGGGATTTTTCCACGGGTCAATAACCTGCATAGCATCTTACGTTCCTGTTCGCCCTGGAAATAAAGTGGGCAGGTGGCTCTTTTGGGAGCGCTTTCGCACGGCCCGCTCAGACTGCCGGGTCATTTTTCCTTTGCGAGCGCAGTCCATGGATCGGGCTGTTCTGGCAGAAAGCCCATCTCCCCACAACGTACCTTGAAGAAGAGCAAACAAGATGAGCCCTGCCTTATCGGCGGCATCATCGAGTCCGTGAAGGGCGTGTTTTGTAGCTTCATTTTACCTTCATTCCGGTGGACATGAGGAGGCGATGTGGATACCCAACTGATCACCATCGAGGCTTTCATCATGGAGCAGGAGCGCTCCTTCTACCCGGAAGCGACGGGTGTGTTCAGCAACTTGCTCTACGATATTGCACTCGTCGCCAAAGTGGTCTCGCGTGACATTCGCCGCGCTGGCCTGATGGACATTCTGGGACGTGCCGGTGGGGTCAATGTGCAGGGCGAGCATCAAATGAAACTGGATGTCCTGGCGAACGATGCGATTGTCCGCCTCAACAGCTACACCGGTCGCGTGGCCGTGATCGCCAGCGAAGAGCTGCAGGGCCTGGCCGAGGCTACGCCCATCATGAGTCAGGGCAAGTATGTGTTGATTGTGGACCCGCTTGACGGGTCGTCGAACATTGACACGAACGTCACGGTTGGCACTATCTTTTCCATTTTCCGGCGCCGCTCGCCGATTGGGACACCGGGGACTTTAGAGGATTGTCTTCAGCCGGGGCGTGATCTGGCTGCTGCAGGTTACATCTGCTACGGATCGAGCACGATGCTGGTCTATACAGCGGGCAACGGCGTACACGGCTTCACGCTGGAGCCAAGTGTAGGGGAGTTCCTGCTCTCGCATCCCAATCTGCGTTTCCCTGAAGAGCCGGAATACATCAGCACCAATTCGGCTTATGAGCGGTATTGGAGTCCCGGCGTGAAGCGCTTTGACCGCTACCTGCGCGGTTTGGAGGAGGAACAGCCGCCAGCTAAGATGTCGGCGCGTTATGTGGGTTCGTTGGTGGCGGATTTCCATCGCAATTTGCTCAAGGGGGGTATTTTCTATTACCCGCTCCTGTACAAGGACCCGCAGAAACCCCAGCCGAAATTGCGTTTGCTCTACGAGGCGGCGCCGCTGGCTTTCATTGCGCGGCAAGCGGGCGGGTATGCTTCGGATGGGACGCGGGATATTCTGGAGATTGAGCCGCAATCCCTGCACCAGCGCACGGCTTTGTTTGTGGGGAATCGCGCCCTGGTCGAAAAGGCGGAGGCGTATATCCAGCAGTACGGTTAGACGTTGGGGACGTGAAACCGCCATAGTCCGCGCAGGTTTCGGCCACGGTCAGGCCCAACCGCTGCCCTGATGGGACGTGGGAGGGTAAACGCTACAACCGGTTTTTTCATGGCAGCCTTTGTGTTTTGAGGACGACTTTCTTTTCACGTTCGTCGTGAAATGGGTTGACTTATAGTTACTTATTCAAGGAGGAAACAGTGGAAGAAGAGCGTTATGAACAGCCCTACGAGGAAGAAGAGTACACAGCTCCGGAAAGCGACCTGGAACCTGTACAGGTGACTGGGCCAGCGTACACTCCGGTTTTGACCGAGTTACCGGAGACGATCCCTGTTGAGGGGGAAGAAGCTCCTCCCGAAGAAGAAGGACCTGTAGAAGAAGCGGCGGCGCCGACGGAGCTGCCTGTGGTGACGGTGCACGTGTCGGAAATCGTCGAGGTCGTGCCTCCGCCCATCGAGGCGCCGGTGGAGGATGAAAGCGATATCCTGCGGCGGATGGAGATGCGCGATCTGGAAGCGATGCGCCTGCCAGAATTGCGCGACCTGGCGCGTTGCTACAATGTATCCGGCTTCAGCCGTCTCAAGAAAGAGGACCTGATCCTGTTGCTGCTGCGCGTTAAAGCTGAGCGGCAGGGCTTCATCTTCGGCGGCGGGATTCTGGAAATCACCCCTGAGGGTATCGGCTTCTTGCGCTCGGCGCGCTTCTTGCCGGGGCCTGAGGACGTGTACGTCTCTCAGACCCAAATCCGTCGCTTCAACCTGCGCACCGGCGACATGGTGGCCGGTCAGGTACGTCCGCCCAAAGAGAACGAGAAGTACCGCAGCCTGCTCCGTATCGAAGCGGTTAACGGTATGGACCCCGAAAATCTGCGCAATCGTCCGCGCTTCGAGACGCTTGTCCCCATCTTCCCGCATCAGCGCTTCCGCCTGGCGACGGACCCCAAGAGCATGACGCAGCGCTTGTTGGAACTGGTCGCTCCCATCGGCATGGGTCAGCGCGGTCTCATCGTCTCCCCGCCCAAGGCCGGTAAGACCACGGTGCTCAAGAAGATCGCCAACGGCATTTCAGAAAACCACCCGGATGTGCATCTTATCGTCCTGCTCATCGGGGAACGCCCGGAAGAAGTGACGGATATGGATCGCTCGGTGGAAGCCGAAGTGGTCAGCTCGACTTTCGATGAGTCGGTAGAGCATCAGACGCGCGTGGCCGAAATGACCCTGGAACGCGCCAAACGCCTGGTTGAAATTGGCAAGGATGTGGTGATTTTGATGGACAGCATCACCCGCCTGACGCGCGCTTACAACCTGGTGGTGCAGCCGAGCGGGCGCACGCTCTCCGGCGGTCTTGACCCCGCCGCGCTTTATCCGCCCAAGCGTTTCTTCGGTGCTGCGCGCAAAATCGAAGATGGCGGCAGCCTGACCATCATCGCCACGTGTCTGGTGGATACCGGTAGCCGCATGGACGATCTCATTTATGAGGAGTTCAAGGGTACGGGTAACATGGAGCTGCACCTCAGCCGCAAGTTGCAGGAACGGCGCATCTTCCCGGCCTTCGACATTACCCGCTCCGGAACGCGCCGCGAGGAATTGCTGCTCGACGAGCAAACGCTGCGCCGCGTCTGGCTGATGCGCCGCATGGTCACGCAGATGATGACGCCGCCGCCCTCCGGGCCGGGGTACGACATCACCACCGCGACCGAAGCGCTGCTCGAACGCATGCGCAAGACGCGCACCAACGCGGATTTCCTCGAACAGCTTACGCGCGATTTGCGCTGAACAGGCTAACCGCTTATCCGAATCCTTTTTGAATGCGGGGTAAGGGGACCAGCCAACCGGGCTGGAGGTTTATGCCTGCCGGGTAGTTTTCGCAGCGCCAGCCGCGTCATGGATGGCTTGAAACCGGTGCAGATCGGTTAGCTTTCTGCTTCGCATGGAGGAAGCCGACGGGTTTGCACCGGTTCCTTTCGTCGTTGCCGGGTCTGTGCGCTCAGGGCGAAGCTCAGCACGTTGGGGCACGAGCAAACCAGATCTGCACGGGGATAATTTCAAAACAAGTAACGGCTCCCTGGGTTCCGGTGCGATAGAACAGGGGTGGACGGCATTGTCGCCCACCTCATCAGGTCGGGCTTTGGGCACTCTCCCGGCAGTCGAAGCTACCCGCGTTGTCTCCTCATGCCAGATTGACAAAACGCCACGCTGCGATAGAATGACTCCGCTATGGATACAAGCGTGCATACTCGTAAAGATGGCTTGCGCGACCAGCTCAGCGTGTTGCTGGCCGTGTTCTTGTTGACCGCTGTCACTTTCCGCCTGGTGGAAGTTCCCGCGCAGTTTATCAACCTGGGCAGTGTGTTGGGCTCTCCTTTCGCGCTGGTGATTGGACCGGCCTGGGGGCTGGCCGTGTGTCTGAGCTTGCTCACGCTGACCGGCACGTATGCCCTGCTCAGGCAACATCCAGCCTGGGGAGAGCGCGCTGCCGGCTGGTGGATCAGTCTCATTCTGCCAACCTTGACCGCTTTGACCTTCAGCCTGTTGATGAGCCGTGCCACGCATTGGACGGAATGGGTGCGCATCTTGTTGCTGGGCCTTCTGGTGACAGGGGTGCTGGTTTACCTCACGTATCATGCTATGGCGGCGGATGCAGCGCACGCAGCCGTGCTGCGCCTGGTTTTCAACATGGCTGATTACGCGCTGGCCTTTGTGCTGCTGGAGGCGCTGGCGCGCGACGCCGGGCGCGGGCTGGTTTTAGTCCCCGCTGTGGCTTTGCTACAGGGCGCGCTGGCCCTGGATGTGCTCAGTGCCGCGCCGGTGGAACGGCGGACGTTCTTGTATGCCGCGATGAGCGCCATCGCGGCAGCTGAACTGGCCTGGGCTTTCAGCTACGCAGCCATCCCGCCGCGGGTGATGGGCATCTGGCTTACTTTGACCCTCTACGTGATGGCCGGGTTGGGGGGATTGGCGCTGTTGGGTCGCTTAGAGCGGCGAGCGCTTTGGGAATTTCTCGGCCTCGCGCTGGTGGTGGGCCTGGGCGCTTTGTTCCTGGCTTAGCTTTGGAGCCGCGCCACAATATTTAATGTGGGTGGTTGCGGCTCACTCTGATTTTACGGGTGGAGGTAAAGACAACGTATGCAAATCAAACAGGATACTTTGATTCAAGATAAACTGCCGGAGCGGATTGCCCGGTTGGAGGAACTGGCTTACAATTTCTGGTGGGCGTGGAATCGCTCCGCGCGTGACCTCTTTAAGATGCTCGACCGCATGTTGTGGACGAGCACCCGCCATAACCCCGTGATGATCTTGCGCGACGTGCGCCCTGAACGTCTGGAAGCCCTGGCTAAAGACCCCGTCTTCTTGCGGCAGTACGACGCGGTGATGATGGAGTTCGACCGCGCGCTGACCGGTCAGGGGACGTGGTTTCAGCGTCATTACCCGCAACACATGGAAGACACCATCGCTTATTTTTCGGCAGAGTTTGGCCTGCACACCTCCCTGCCGATTTATTCCGGCGGCCTGGGTGTCCTTTCCGGCGACCACCTCAAGGAAGCGAGCGATCTGGGCCTGCCCTTTACGGCGGTGGGCTTCCTTTACGAGTTGGGTTATTTCCGGCAGCATTTGAACGGCTCAGGCTGGCAGGAGGCGATTTATCCGCCCCTGAACCCGGAAACCGTGGCGCTGCAACCGGAGTTGTGTGATGATGGCGCCTGTCGTGTGATCAGCGTGGAGGTGGGCGAGCGTATCGTGCATTTGCAAATCTGGCGCGTGAAGGTGGGCCGCGTCACGTTGTACCTGATGGACGCCGATCTGCCCGAAAATGCGCCATGGGATCGCGAGCTGACCGCGCGCCTTTACGGCGGTGATCAGGAGATGCGAATTCAACAGGAAATCCTGTTGGGCATTGGCGGGGTGCGCATCCTGCGCGCTTTGGGCATCGAACCCAAGGTATGGCATATTAACGAGGGCCACTCGGCCTTCCTGGTGCTGGAACGCCTGCGCGAGCTGGTGGAGAAGGGCGTGCCCTTCGCTGAAGCCATGGAGCAGGTGCGTGCGACCACGATTTTCACCACCCATACGCCGGTACCTGCCGGGCACGACGTGTTCCCTTATCACCTGATGGAAAAGTACTTCCATGCCTTCTGGCCCAAGCTGGGGCTTTCGCGCGACGATTTCATGGCCCTGGGGTACAGTGAACGTAGCCATGCGCCGGGCTTCAACATGACCGCTTTGGCGTTGCGCCTTTCTGGACGCGCAAACGGGGTGAGCGAGCTGCACGGCGCAGTTTCGCGCGAGATGTGGCAGTGCATCTACCCGCAGGCCAAAACGGTGGATGAGGTGCCCATTGGCCACGTCACCAACGGGGTTCACGTCCCCTCCTGGGTGGGCGAGACGATGCACCGCCTGTACCGAAAGTATTTGGCGCCGGATTGGATGCAACGGCAGGACGACCCGGCGATTTGGGAGCGCATCGAAGACGTGCCGGATGAGACGCTCTGGCAGGCTCACGTTGAGCTGAAGCGCAAGATGTTCTCCATCATCCGCGAGCGTGCGCGGCAGGCGCGGGTGATGCGCTCCGCTTCGCCCGATCAGCTCCTGGCTTCGGGCATCTTCCTCGACCCGGATGCGCTGGTCATTGGGTTTGCGCGCCGCTTTGCCACCTACAAGCGGGCCAACCTCATTTTCCGCGATATTGAGCGTCTCTTGCGCCTGCTGCACGACCGGGACCACCCCGTGCAACTGGTCTTTGCGGGCAAAGCGCATCCGGCGGATGACCCCGGTAAGCGCCTGCTGCAGGAGATTTACCACTGGGCGCTCAGCCCGGAGGTGGGGGGACGTGTGGCCTTCATTGAGGACTACGATATGCACGTGGCGCGCTATCTGGTGCAGGGCGTGGACGTGTGGCTTAACACGCCGCGCAAACCCATGGAAGCGAGCGGCACAAGCGGCATGAAAGCGGCCATCAACGGTGTGCTCAATCTCAGCATTCCCGATGGCTGGTGGGCCGAAGGCTACAATGGGCGCAACGGCTGGAGCATTGATGCCGGCGATTACCCCACGCCGGAAGAACAGGACGCGGCGGATGCGGCGCTCCTGTATCAACTGATTGAAGAAGAAGTGGCGCCGCTGTTCTATCAGCGCGACCGTGATAACATCCCGCGCGGCTGGGTGGCGATGATGAAGGAGTCCATCCGCACCGCGGGCGCGCGCTTCTCCACCTGCCGGATGGTGCAGGACTATACGCGCGACTATTATCTCCCTGCTATGCAGAAGAAATAAAGTGAGGTAACGATGCGTCCCGAAGTGATTACTTTGATGAATGCCTTGCGCGAAGTCATTGATTTTGAAATCGGCCTGGACGTTGTCTCTCTGGGCATGATTCGCAACGTCGAGCTGAGCGAGGATAAGGTGAAAATCACCATGATTCTCACCTCGCCTATGTGCCCTCTCGCCTCGATGATCATGCAGCAGGTGTACGATAAAGCGGTGGAAGTGATGCCCGATCGCACGGTGGAAGTTGAGCTGGGCAGCGAATACTGGACGCCGGAGATGATGGAGCCGGAGGCGCGCGCCGCTTTGGGCATTTAAGCGAAAGGTGCGGGCCAGGAACGCTTCCTGGCCCGCCTTTTACCGGAGGGATTATGCAACGGAAACGTTCGTTGAGTCAGACCATTTTCACGGTTTTAATTGCGTTGGTCCTGTTGAGCATGATTTTGAGCCTGTTTGTGCGCTGAGCCGGGCTGAAAAAGCCGGGGATAGCATCTCTGCGCGTTCGGCTTACGGGTTTTGCGTTCCATAGGCCTGCTTTGAGGGGTCTGCACCGGTACACCTGCGTCCGATGGGGTCGGCAGGCCGAAAGCGGCTATCTTCATTTTTGCGCTCTGCGGCACTTTTTGCTGTCAACCAATGAGCGATCACAGCTCAGATCAGTGGGTTGGGTTTTGCGTCCTGCGTAGTCTTTGCAGTTGAAACAAGCATCACGATTCATTCCTGGGAGGGGAGCATGAAGCCATCTTATGGGTCTGCACCACGCATGGAGTTCCACATTTCCCGTCGAGCGCGCGAGCTGTATCAATTCGACGATTACCTGTTTGCGTTTAACGGCAATGTGATTTTTGCCAACTTCCACGCGGCGCGTACTTTCGCGCAAAAGATGAACGCCCGGCGCGACCTGGTGCGTTTCCCGGAGCAAGTTGTGCGCGCGGGGCAAATCAACGCGCTGGGGTTGATTGATGAAATCCTGCACCTGGTGATGGAGCTTTACCGGCGACAGGTAGATCCGCAGGTGATGCAGGAAGCCCTGGCGTGGCTGGAAGCGCGCTTCGGGCGTGAGAGCGTGGACCGCGCGCTGACAGAGTTCTGCGCGGAGTTCCCTCCTCTGGCCGTCCACCGCGGCGAAATGGATGTGGCAACCTATCTCGCCGGCGAGACGGATGGCATTCCTCACCGACAGGTGGCGCTGGAGGAAATGCTCATGCTCTGGGTGGCGAATATGAACCCTGCTTGCGGGCCGTACCTGGAGCTGTTCGATGATGAGGAGCTGGCGCGCGCCACGGCCTATCAGCCGATGATCAACAGCCTGCACGACTTCTTCGATACCAAACCGCCTTTCGGCCCCGATAACCTTAATCTGGTGGATATGCTCCGCGATCCGGCGGTGAAGGTGCCGCATTCCCTCACCGGTCAGCTTGAGTACATCCGGCAGCGCTGGTTCGCCCTGCTCGGCAAATACCTGTACCGCCTGCTCAGCAGCCTCGACTTCATCAAAGAAGAGGAAAAAGCTATCTTTGCCGGGCCGGGACCAAGCCGCGTGTATGACTTCCGCGGCCTGCAGTTGGATGAGGAGCGCTTCAGTCCGGATCGGGAGTGGATGCCGCGCCTGGTGCTCATCGCCAAGAACACGTACGTCTGGCTTGATCAGCTCTCCAAGCAGTATCAGCGTCCCATCCGCCACCTGGACGAGGTGCCGGATGAGGAGCTGGATGTGCTGGCGCGCCGTGGCTTTACCGGCCTGTGGCTCATCGGCTTGTGGGAGCGCAGTGAGGCCTCGAAGCGCATCAAGCAGATGATGGGCAATCCCGATGCCGTGGCTTCGGCCTATTCGCTGCGCGATTACCGCATCGCGGACGATTTGGGCGGCGAGGAGGCTTATAACAACCTCAAGGCGCGCGCCTGGCAGCGCGGTATCCGCATGGCCAGCGATATGGTCCCCAATCACATGGGCATTGATTCGACCTGGGTTATCGAACATCCGGATTGGTTCATCAGCCTGGATTATCCGCCGTTCCCCTCCTACACCTTCAACGGGCCGGATCTCTCGCCGGATGGGCGGGTGAGCATCTATCTGGAGGACCATTACTACACGCGCACGGATGCGGCGGTGGTCTTCAAGCTGGTGGATCATCGCAACGGACGCACGTATTACATTTACCACGGCAATGACGGCACGTCCATGCCGTGGAACGATACGGCGCAGCTCAACTATCTGCGCCCGGATGTGCGCGAGGCGGTGATTCAGACCATTCTCGCGGTGGCGCGGCGTTCCCCCATCATTCGCTTTGACGCGGCCATGACCCTGGCCAAGAAGCATTATCAGCGCCTGTGGTTCCCGGAGCCGGGGACCGGCGGCGATATTCCCTCCCGTGCCGAGTTCGGCATGACTAAACAGCAGTTCGATGCCGCCATGCCGCAGGAGTTCTGGCGCGAGGTGGTCGAGCGCGTCGCCGCCGAAGCGCCGGATACCCTGCTCCTGGCCGAGGCTTTCTGGCTGATGGAGGGCTACTTCGTGCGCACCCTGGGCATGCACCGCGTTTATAACAGCGCGTTTATGAATATGCTGCGCGATGAAAAGAACGCGGAGTATCGCCTGCTCATCAAGAACACCCTGGAGTTCGACCCGCAGATTCTCAAGCGCTACGTGAACTTTATGAACAACCCCGACGAACGCACAGCAGTGGATCAGTTCGGCAAGGGGGATAAGTACTTCGGCATCTGCACCTTGATGTCCACGCTGCCGGGCCTGCCCATGTTCGGGCACGGTCAGATTGAAGGTTATGCGGAGAAGTACGGTATGGAGTTCCGCCGCGCCTACTGGGATGAGAAACCCGATCCCTGGCTGGTGGAGCGCCACGAGCGCGAGATTTCGCCGCTGTTGCATCGGCGCTATCTCTTTGCGGATGTGGAGAATTTCTATCTGTACGATTTCTACGCGCCGGAGGGCTACGTCAACGAAGATGTGTTCGCCTACTCTAACCGCGTGGGCGACGAGCGCGCGCTGGTGGTGTATCACAACAAGTTCGCCTCGGCGCGCGGATGGATTCGCACCTCGGTCGCTTACAAGGATAAGAGCGACGGGCAGCTCAAGCAGAAGAGCCTGGGCGAAGGGTTGGGCTTCAGCCGGGACCCGAATGTGTACCTGATTTTCCGCGACTTCCGCACCGGCCTGGAGTATATCCGCCGCGCCGCGCAGCTTTACGAGCAGGGCCTGTACGTGGAGCTGGATGCCTATAAGTGCCACGTCTTTATGGATTTCCGCGAGGTGGTGGATAACGAATGGCATCAGTACGCGCAGCTTGAGGATTACCTGGGCGGGCGTGGCGTGCCGAGTATCGAGGAGGCCATGCGCGAGCTATTCCTGCGTCCGCTGCACCACACCTTCCGCGAGTTGCTGAATCCCGGCTTTGTGCGCTGGGTGTTGCGTGCTCCTAAGGAAGACGCTAAAGAGCAGATGATGGAGGAGTTTGCCGCCAAGTATACGGCGCTGCTCAGCGAGGTGCAGAAGGTGACGCAGGGCACGGGGAACGTGGCGGACATCGTGGCTGAGGCACAGGCTGTGCTCACCCTGGCGTTGGAAGTGGGCACCCTGGATGAGCGCTTCCCCAAGGTGCGCCGGTTGCCGGCGGCGGTGAAACGGCTGAAGGCGCTGCTCGATCAAGAGGATGAGCTGGCGTGGGCCACACTTTTAAGCTGGTTGACCATCGCCCCGCTGGGCCATATCGTCACCGAAAAAGAGTACACCGCTTACAGCCGCAGTTGGGTGGATGAGTGGCTGCTGGGCAAGCAGCTTGTGGGCCTGTTCATGGCGCTGGGCTTGAGCGAGGAGGCGGCCTGGCAGCGCGTCAACCTGGTCAAGGCGCTGGTCAACCTGCCCGCCTGGCCGGAGGATAAGAAGACGCCTAAGGCACAGTTGCCCTACGTTCTGCTCAAGACCTGGCTCAAGGATGCTGAGCTGCAGGCCATTGCCGGCGTGAACCGGCATCAGAATATCCTGTGGTTCCACAAGGAATCCATGGAGCAGCTCTTAGACTGGTTGCTGGTGGTCTACGCGCTCAGCGTGGCGCTGGAAACGGCGGAGCCGGAGACGCAGGCCACGTTGCTGGTGGCGCGCTTCGATGTCTTTGTCCGCTTGAGTAAGGCGGTTGAGGTTTCGGCCTATCAGGTCGAAAAGCTGCTCGAAGCCGCGCGCTGGTAAGTTGAAGTAACGCTCGCCGGGCGTCGGGGATATACCCCGGCGCCCGTTTTTTGTTTAGCTGAGCGTTGATTGCAGTGGACTTGCCATCCCTTACACCTCTCCCCGAAACGCCGCCGCCAGGATGGATTGCTCCAACTGTGTGACGCGGCGCTCGTCCTCTTCCTCCTACCGCCGCGCCGCGCTGACCTCTTCCTGCACGGCCTCCAGGTAGGCGACGAAAGGCGCGGATGCTTGGGATGGATTGAACGGTTTTCTATTT
>DAOUBT010000077.1:0-14349 GCA_034432595.1 Anaerolineae bacterium
GGGACTATAATCCTCTGCCTGGAGGGCCAAAGTCCAGGGGTGGGCGAAGGCATTGCCTTCGCCCACCCCGTTTCTCAGCATGCGTGAATGCTTGCAGTATCCTCAAAACGGATCGAATGAGTGCAACTTTGAAGAAGGCTACGAATTTATTCAAAGCCTAAAAGCTTTCAGTATCCTCAAAACGGATCGAATGAGTGCAACGAAGGTATCCGGGGCCGCCCCCCGACGCTCCGGTGCTTTCAGTATCCTCAAAACGGATCGAATGAGTGCAACCTATCCAGGCAGCGGAAACAATTACATCGAGTACAGCTTTCAGTATCCTCAAAACGGATCGAATGAGTGCAACTCCACGGCCCTTCCGGGGGGAAGGACACAGCATCAAACCTTTCAGTATCCTCAAAACGGATCGAATGAGTGCAACAACTAAAGAGATTGAAAATAAAGCAACAAATTTGAAATACTTTCAGTATCCTCAAAACGGATCGAATGAGTGCAACGAGCGGGGGGATGAAGATTGCTTGACGGTTCTACCGCTTTCAGTATCCTCAAAACGGATCGAATGAGTGCAACTTTGGCATGTACGACACTAACGCGATTGTGGCGGACCCAACTTTCAGTATCCTCAAAACGGATCGAATGAGTGCAACCTACGCGGTGGCGCGTGACGGTGTGGAATAGTAACGTCTTTCAGTATCCTCAAAACGGATCGAATGAGTGCAACCAAAGACAGCGGACTCGTCGCCAAGCACGTCGAACTTTCAGTATCCTCAAAACGGATCGAATGAGTGCAACGATTGCGCGGTCCGGCTTGTTCGGGATTAAAACGCCTTTCAGTATCCTCAAAACGGATCGAATGAGTGCAACGTCCAGTTAATGACCCGCCCAGGGGTGGGGGTGGGAGCCTTTCAGTATCCTCAAAACGGATCGAATGAGTGCAACGAACGCGGAAAACCGGATGAATTGAAATGCAAGACGCCTTTCAGTATCCTCAAAACGGATCGAATGAGTGCAACTTGCTAAACTCAACGGTGGCGGATTGGTCTGGATACGCTTTCAGTATCCTCAAAACGGATCGAATGAGTGCAACCAAACGAAAATCTAAAATATCAGTAGACAAAATTTGAACTTTCAGTATCCTCAAAACGGATCGAATGAGTGCAACGCCGTTGATTTTCACCGTCCCGCGGGCGGCTTTTGTACTTTCAGTATCCTCAAAACGGATCGAATGAGTGCAACGACGCGATTACCGCGTTCTTCGAGCGCGTGCTCGGCTTTCAGTATCCTCAAAACGGATCGAATGAGTGCAACTACCCTGGCAGCGGAAACAATTACATCGAGTACAGCTTTCAGTATCCTCAAAACGGATCGAATGAGTGCAACACCGCAACGTATGGGCGATGGGCCGTGCTGTCTTATGACTTTCAGTATCCTCAAAACGGATCGAATGAGTGCAACCGGCAAGCGCCGTCACGCTCTTACTGCCGCTCCACACTTTCAGTATCCTCAAAACGGATCGAATGAGTGCAACGGCCCCGTCGGTGCCGAATGGAGTGTACTCATGCTCAACTTTCAGTATCCTCAAAACGGATCGAATGAGTGCAACGAATACAACGCTCAACGATAACTTGCTATCATACGCACTTTCAGTATCCTCAAAACGGATCGAATGAGTGCAACCCGCCTGGACCCCGAACCAGACACCCGATGAGAGAGCTTTCAGTATCCTCAAAACGGATCGAATGAGTGCAACGGTAAGTTATCGTCTCCCGCATTAGCGCAACGATACCTTTCAGTATCCTCAAAACGGATCGAATGAGTGCAACAAACGGTTTTAACTGCCGCGAGGAAGCCTGACACGACTTTCAGTATCCTCAAAACGGATCGAATGAGTGCAACCGTAGTAACAGGCGATTTCAGCGATTTTCCAGACGGCACTTTCAGTATCCTCAAAACGGATCGAATGAGTGCAACTACAAGCTGTTCCATGCTTTTTGACGATGGCAGTACTACTTTCAGTATCCTCAAAACGGATCGAATGAGTGCAACACGACCGTGCGCGCCCGATTAGCACACGACCTGAACGCCTTTCAGTATCCTCAAAACGGATCGAATGAGTGCAACATCACAAAGCGCTCAACGACGCCTGACCCTCCGCATTCCTTTCAGTATCCTCAAAACGGATCGAATGAGTGCAACCAAAGGCGGCGGCAGTCGTGGCCGGAGCGCTGATTCTTTCAGTATCCTCAAAACGGATCGAATGAGTGCAACAATATTCGACGCGTCACAGAGAGGCGGGAGGTTACTTTCAGTATCCTCAAAACGGATCGAATGAGTGCAACCAACGCTCAAACCCGGAATCGCGCATCAAGATTTTCTTTCAGTATCCTCAAAACGGATCGAATGAGTGCAACCAGTTTGCAAGCGGCCCGTTTTGGGGTTTTTATCCCCTTTCAGTATCCTCAAAACGGATCGAATGAGTGCAACGATTCGTCCCGTGCGAGAAGTGAACTCGCGTCGTTATACTTTCAGTATCCTCAAAACGGATCGAATGAGTGCAACTTGTCGGTACCGGTTGTTCCATAGTCTGGATGAAACTCTTTCAGTATCCTCAAAACGGATCGAATGAGTGCAACATAATTGCCCCGACGGTGTCTTTCCCGGTGCGGTCTTTCAGTATCCTCAAAACGGATCGAATGAGTGCAACGTTACCGCGCTGGGTAGGTGGGCGCGTGCGCGGGAGGCTTTCAGTATCCTCAAAACGGATCGAATGAGTGCAACCCCGTCAGGGCTTCCGGATACTGCGGCTTCGTAATTCTTTCAGTATCCTCAAAACGGATCGAATGAGTGCAACCGCCCGCGCGTTGCCACCCTTAGTGTATGCCAAACGGCCAACTTGTCAAATCGCCCCACCTGCGTGCGGCCGTTACGGGCCCAAGTTAAGGTGCAACCCCACTTCCTTTTTGGGACTTTCGCAACCCTCATTTTGCGCAAAAAGGGGGGAGGTTTGCGAAAACAAGTTCCCCCTTTAGCCTTTCATCTCCTCCCAATGCTCGCCTACCTGCACATCCACCACCAGCGGCACGGCAAGCGGATAGGCATGTTCCATAGCATCGCGCAACAACGCGGTAGCGCGCTCCACCTCCGCCTCCGGCGCCTCCAGCACCAGCTCATCATGCACCTGCAAAATGATGCGCGTGGCCAGCTGCGCCGCGTGCAAATACCGGTGCAGGCGCACCATCGCCAGCTTGATGATGTCCGCCGCTGTGCCCTGAATGGGCGTGTTGATGGCCATGCGCAGCGCCGCCTGTCGCTGCTGCGGCGGCGTGTGCGCTCCCGGCGCTAACTCCGGAAAATACCGCCGCCGTCCCAACAAGGTCGTCACATAGCCCCGCTCCACCGCCTCGCGTTCCAGGCGTTCCATCGTCTCGCGCACTTTGGGGAAACGCTGGAAATAGCGCTGAATAAACGCCTCCGCCGCCGCGTTAGAAATCCCCAACTGCGCCGCCAATCCGTACACCCCCTGCCCATAAATGAGGCCGAAATTCACCGCCTTGGCCTGACGACGCATCTCGCCCGTCACCTCAGCGGGCGACACGTCGAAAATCGCCGCCGCCGTGCTCGTGTGGATGTCTTCCCCGCGCGTGAACGCCTCCAGCAACCCCTCATCCCCGGAAACATGCGCCATCACGCGCAACTCAATCTGCGAGTAATCCGCCCCGATGAGCTTCCACCCCGGCTGCGCGATGAAAGCCCGGCGCACACGGCGCCCCTCCTCCGTGCGGATGGGGATGTTTTGCAGGTTCGGGTTAGACGAAGAAAGGCGCCCCGTCACCGTGCCGGTCTGATTGTAAGACGTATGCACGCGCCCCGTTTGCGGGTTCACCAGTTGCGGCAGCGCATCCACATAGGTGGATTTCAGCTTGGATAGCTCGCGATGGCGCAAAATCAACTCCACAATGGGATGCGCGCCGCGCAGCCGTTCCAACACCTCCGCGTTGGTGGAATAGTGCCCCGTCTTGGTCTTGGGCAGGCCGCGCGTCGGCAGGTGCAATCCATTGAACAACACCTCCGCGAGCTGCTGCGTGGAGTTAATGTTGAAGGGGCGGCCCGCCATCTCGTGGATGGAAAGCTCCAACTCGCGCAGGCGCCCTTCCAATTCGGCGGAAAGCTGCTTCAGCCACGCCAGATCGAGCAGCACCCCCGTGGCCTCCATCTCCACCAGCACGGGCAGGAGCGGCATCTCCAACTCGTAGAACAGCTCCTCCAGGCCGCGCGCGCGCAACTCCGCCTGCTGCACCTGCGCCAGGCGGAAGGTGGCATCCGCATCCGCGCCGGCGTAAGCCGCCACCGCCTCCAGCGGCACCTGATCCATGGTGCGCTGCTCCCTGCCGCGCCCAATCAAACTCTCGATCTCCGTCATGGGCAAGTTCAGGCGCGTCCACGCCAGATGCTTGAGGCCGAGGTTAGGCGAAGCGGGGTTAAGCAGCCATTCGGCAATCATCGTATCGAAAAGCCGCCCCTCCACCGACAGGCCCGCGCGGCGCAACACGTGCACATCATATTTCAGATTGTGGCCGAGCTTCATGCTGCGCTCCTGCGCCAGCAAAGGCCCCAGACGCACGCGCACCGCGCTGAGCGGCAGCCCCGCGCCAGCGGGGCCGCGCACCGGCACATACCACGCCGTGCCCATCCGGTCCGTAAACGCGATGCCCACCAGCTCAGCCTGCAGCGGATCCATCCCCGTCGTTTCCGTGTCAATCGCCAGCACATCACTTTCCATCAGGGATTGGACTACCGCCGCCAGGGCGACTTCATCCGTGACCAGATGGTACGAAGAAGCCGTGCTCGCAGGGAGGGGCGCAGCGGGGACGGCATCCGCTTCCGCCGCAAAAAGCGGGAGCTGTCCTGCACCGGCGGTCGGCGGGGATGGGATGACCTCTTCCGGCGGCGTCGGCAGGCGATTGAGCAACGAGCTGAACTCCAACGCGCGCAACAAATCGAGCAGCGCCGCGCGGTCATACCCGCGCCAGCGCGCCCGTTCGGGGTCGAACGTCACCGGCGCGTCACAGCGGATGCGGCCCAACTCACGGCTCAAAAACGCGCGTTCGCGCTGCTCCTCCAGAGCGACGCGATAGCGCGGCTTGACCTCATCCAGATGCGCGTACAGCTCCTCCAGCGTGCCGTAACGCAGCAGCAGCTCCACCGCGCCCTTTTCCCCAATCCCGCTCACGCCGGGGATGTTATCCGATGCATCGCCCACCAGGCCTTTGAAGTCCACCAATTGCTGCGGCGAAAGACCACCATATTTAGCGCGCACCTCCGCGGGCGTGTAGCGAACCGTATCGCCAAAGCGCCGCCCGGACGTGAGCACGTGGATGGCGTCATCCACCAGTTGCAGCGCGTCGCGGTCCCCCGTGACGATGAGCACCTGATAGCCCTGCGCTGCGGCCTGCTTCGCCAGGGTGCCGAGCAGGTCATCGCCTTCCCAGCCTTCCAGCTCAACATGCGGAATGTTGAGCGCCTCAACCAGCGCGTGGATGCGCGCCATCTGCTGCCGCAGCGTCTCCGGCATCTGCACGCGGTTGGCCTTGTACTCAGCGTACTGCTGCACGCGGAAGGAGGGACCGCAATCGAAAGCCACCATCACCCCGTCCGGCTGCTCTTTTTTCAGCACGTCGAAGAGCATCGAGGCAAAGCCATAGACCGCGTTGGTCGGCTCCCCCTGCGCGGTCTGCAACGTTTCCGGCAGAGCATGGAAGGCGCGATATGCCAGCGAGTGGCCATCAATCAACAGCAGCAAAGGCATGATCTCCTCCGCCCCATGGGTTGGAACACCGGCGCGCAGGGGAAAGCTCCCTGCGCGCCGGTTTAAGGTCAGCGTTTGGCGATAATCAAGCCCGAAGGCGTGGTGGTCTGCTCCCCGCCCGACGGAGCAACAGGCGGCTGCGGCGCGGCGGGAGCCTCTGTCGCCGAGGCCGGCGCTGCTCCGCCCACGCGCGCCTGAACGCGCGCCAGGATGTCCCGTAAGCGAGAGGCGAGGTCAGCAGCCTCGCTCTGCTCGTAATAGTCCACCATCTCCTGCAAGAAGGCGACAAATTCCGGCGTTAACCTCCGCGCGTTGCGGTCAAGCATCTGCTCCAGCGCAGCATCGTCGGGCGCTTCGAGCAGTTTTTGCACCAGGCGCAGCTCCGGCGGCAGGTTTTCCGCGGCTATCTCCGAAATCAGACGCACAACATCCTGCAATTCCTTGTACAGCGCCTCGTAGCCCTGCTTCATGGCTCCATCAAGCTGACTTTCGAGCACCATCCCGAAAACCTCATCAATCTCGGAACGGTGGCTGAGAATCATCTTCTTGCGGTCCTGCGCGTTGATAATGTCCTCCAGCAGCTTGAGACGCGCCTCGATCAGCTCATCCTGCTGACGGCGGATGTCCTCGCGCGCGGCGAGGACCTGCTCGCGCATCAGCGTCAGGCGGCGCTTGCGCTCCGGATCGGTCTCATCTTCAATCAACTTGAGCAGGTCCTTGAAGAACTGATAATCCATAACCGGCATGCCGGTGCCCACCAGAGCCATCACGGTTTGCTCATCCGGGGCGAGCTGCAAGGCCTCGATCAGGCCGGCGCGGGTGGGATTCTCCTGCAGCTTGCGCAGCGCAGCGTTGCGGCGCTGCACCGTCTGCCCGATCTCCGTGTGCTCCGTGAGGTAATCGAAGAGCTGCCGCGCCCGCTCCACCGCCGGATGATCCGGGTTATACCCGCGGAGCTGATCATACATAACGCTGATCAAGATGAAGAAATCCTCATCCACCCAATCGGGGTGTTCGGCCAGCTCCGCTTCCCAGGTTTCCGGCTCCTGTTCAAGCAGCTTCATCAGCCATTCCTGCTGCGCCTTGCGGCGTTCCAGCATCTCTTTCGTAATCCCGTCCAGTTCCAGCACGCGCTCGATGAGGGTTTCGAGGTTGAAGAAAGTCTCCGGCTGGAAGAGGTAGCCCTTGCGCTCCTCCTGCGGGATGGAGTCCATCAATTCGCGGGTGAGCTGACCGGCGATTTTCTGGCGTTCGACCTCGTTAGCGCCCACGTCCATGGGCAGGTAAAGCAGGGCTTTTTCTTTTTCCGGGTCGTGATAGATAAAGGGGAGGTTGAGGGGGGCCACATAGCCGCACTGCGGGCAGGCGGCAATGTTAAGCGCACCCTGCAACAAAAGCCCCTTGAGATTCGGATTGACGCGCACGTCCAGCACCTGAAGGATGGGCGTCTGAAAGCGCGTCTGACAATTTGGGCAAGTAACCACAGCTACTTTTTGCATGGGCATAACCATCACTCCTGTTTTTTTCAAAATAACGGAACGGCTCAGCACGGCGCATGAGCCGCCGCAAATACCGCATTTTTATCATCCCCCCTGCGCAGAGAGGATCAGCGTCCCCGCTGGGAGGGGTTGAGCAGCTTGCAAAATGCCTCCCTTTCCCCGGTGGAAGGACTTATCCTCAAAGCTTCCCGCTTGCAGCGGGATGAGGGGAACCCAACCACCCGACGGGGGCTGTCCCCAATCATGAGTTAAGCTACCATCCTGGTCAGCCAGAGCCTGGCCTTACGTTTAGCTGCCTGCCCTTCGGCGTGGAGACAGGCCCCTTCACGCGCGCGCCAGCCCGGTCTGGAAGGGCAGGCGCACGTAAAACGTGGCACCCTGTCCGGGACGACTTTCGACCCAGATGCGTCCCCCGTGGGCATTGACGATGGCGCGCGTCAGGTACAGGCCCAGCCCCGTGCCCGGCACGGCGCGCGTCTCCGGCCCCGCCACGCGGTAGAAACGCTCGAAAATGCGCTCCTGCTCCTCCGGCGGGATGCCAACGCCCTCATCGCTCACGCTGATGAGCACACCCTGCGCGTCATACTCGCCGCGCACGCGAATTGTACCACCATTGGGCGAATATTTAAGCGCGTTGGAGACAAGGTTGTTCAACACCTGCTCCAGACGCGCCGGCGCGCCGCGGATGGCGGGGAAATCGGGCGGGAATTCAACCAGCAGGGTGTGTTTGCGCGTTTGCGATTGAAAGCGCGTCACGACCTGCTGCGCCAGGTCCGGCAAATGCACCTCCGCCACCTCGTCGAGCGGCAGGCCGCTCGCGCGCAGGCGTGAGGCATCCAGCAAATCATCCACCAGATGCGAAAGGCGGTCGCTCTCCTCCAGAATGCCCGTCAGCATCTCATCCATCAGCGCGGGGTCGCGGCGCGCTTCGGGACGGTTCAAGGTTTCCGCATAGCCTTTGATGATGGCGACCGGCGTCTTCAGTTCGTGCGAGACCACGGAGATGAAAGTGTCTTTGAGCACCTCGGCCTCGCGGTAAGCGGAAACGTCGCGCAGGTTGGCAATAATGTTGACAAGCCGCCCGTTGCGCGCCTTGAGGGGCGCGTAAGTAATGCCCGCCGCCAGCAGCGCCCCATTGCGGCGTTTGAGTTGTCCCTCCACATACAGCACACGCTCCCCGCGCTCCGGCCAGCCCTGCGCCAGCGCTTCGTGGATGGCGATGCCGCGGTCCAGCTGCGTCCACACGATAATCTCATCGTGCTGCCGCCCCACCGCCTGCTCCGCCGTCCAGCCCGTGAGTTGCGTCGCCGCGGCATTCATGCGCTCGATGCGCAAATCCGGCGCAAGCACCAGCAACCCCTCGCCGCTCGATTCCAGCAGGGCATCCAGACGCCAGCGTTCGATGAGATTGTCCTCGTACAGCCGCGCGTTGCGCACGGCGATGGTGGCGAAATCCGTAAAACCGGCCAGGATTTGCCGGTCATCAGGGGCCAGCAGCAGGGGATGGGTGCGGAAAATAAAGATGCACCCCAACAGCTCACGTTCCCAAATCATGGGCAGGACCAGGGCCTGCCGCAAGGGTTGTCCCAGTTCCGCGCTGATAGACTCCAGCTTCTCTTTGGGGACCGTGAGCACCAGCTCCTCTTGCGGAAGCTGCGTGGGCAGGTCCTCCAACAGCGGCGTGAAGAGTTCTACCATCGCCGGCGGCAGGCCGTAACTCGCCCAGTAGCTAAAGCCCTCCCCCTCCGCCTGACGCAGCGCAATCAGGCCCACCGGCCCCTGCAACATCTCCACCGCCGCGCGCAGGATGAGTTGCAGGGTGGCGCGCAGGCTCAGGTTGGAGACCATCGCGCGTCCGATATTGAGCAGGTAATCGCGTTGCTTCAGGCGGAAGTCGTACAGGGCCAGGGTCATAAACGCCTCAGTTCAAGCGGCTTTCCTCAATCGAGATGACGTTATCCAGAATCTCCATGGCCTCATCAATTTCGGCCTGATTCACGCTGAGCGGCGGGACGATGCGGATGGTGTTGGGACCAGCGCCGAGCAGTAGCAGGCCGTGCTCAAAGGCCGTATCCACAATGCGGTCGCGCAGCTTCTTGAAGCGCTCTTTACTCGTGCGGTCCTTGACGATTTCCATGCCAATCATCAGGCCGCGCCCGCGCACGTCACCGATGTGCGGATGACGCCGCATCATTTCTTGCAGGCGGTCGAGCAGGTACGCGCCCATGCGCGTGGCGTTGTCCATCAGGCCGTTTTCGAGCAGGCGCAGGGTGGCGAGGGCCGCCGCGCAGGAGATGGGATTGCCCCCAAAGGTGCTCGCGTGGGCACCGGAAGGCCAGGTCATCAGGGACTTGCGCGCAATCATCGCTCCCAGGGGCATGCCCGAAGCGATGCCTTTGGCACAGGCGACGATGTCCGGCTCCACGCCCTCGTGTTCGATGGCGAACCACTTACCGGTGCGCCCCATGCCGGCCTGAATCTCATCCACGATAAGCAGAATGCCGTGCTTATCGCACAGTTTGCGCAACGCGGGGAAGAAACTCGGCGGCGGAACGATGTAGCCGCCCTCACCCTGAATCGGCTCCACCAGGATGCCGGCCACTTCGTCGGCGGGGAGTTTGCGCCCCAGGATGAAGGTCTCGATGAATTTCACGGCTGCCAGGCCCTCATCCTCATCCAGGTCACCCAGGACCGGGCGATAAGGATCGGGGAAGATGGCGTGCGTCACGGGGGGCATGGCGGGCAGGAAGCCGCCGCGATGCACAGGCTTGCTGCAGGTGAAGGCCAGCGCGCCCATCGTGCGCCCGTGGAAGCCGCCGTAGAAGGCAATGAAGTAGTGACGGTTGGAGGCGTAGAGGGCCAGTTTGATGGCGGCCTCGATGGATTCCGCGCCGGAATTGGTGAAGAAAGTCTGCGCCAGTTCCTGCATCGGCGCGATTTCATCCAGCTTTTCGGCCAGTTCGACCTGCAGCGGGTAATAGAAATCCGTCCCCGACATGTGAAGGAATTTATCCGCCTGCTCCTTGATGGCCTGAACCACTTCGGGGTGGCAGTGGCCGGTGGAGGTGACGGCAACGCCGCTGCTGAAGTCCAGGTAGCGGTTGCCATCCACGTCCCACACCTCGGTCCCGCGTCCGTGATCCATGACGAACGGGTAGCCACGGGTGTAAGAAGGGGAAACAAAGCGCTTATCGCGCTCGATGTAGGCCAAAGCCTTAGGTCCGGGTCGTTGAGTCATACCACCTCCTGATGGGTTAAGGATATGAGAGGCGCGTCGCCGCGCCCGTGCATGGCAAGCGAGAGAGCGCAACACGCCGTGAGGGTAATCCTCACGGCGTGGGCAGGGTCGTTAATGGCCCAGGAATGTGTAGCTCTGCGCGATGGTTGCGGCCAGACGCAGGAGCGGTTGCGGGACCAGCCCGCTCAAAAGCAGGAGCACGCCCCACAGCACCACGGCGGCGCGTTGCGTCCAGGGCGTGGCTTCTGGCCCGGCTACGCGCGGAGCGGCGAACAGCATCTGAACCACGCGCCCTAATCCAACCAAACCGCCTGCCGTACCCGCCAGCAAGAGCGCTACCGGCAGGTGGTCCCAGAGGGTGTAAAGCGTCGCGCGCGTGACAAAGGTGAGGCTGCCCGGCAGGCCCAGTAAAGCCCAGGTGCCCAGGATGAAAGCCGCACTCGCCCAGGGTGTGCGCCACCCCAGCCCCGCCATCGCCTCCAGCGTGTCCTCAGCGGCACGCGCCCGCAGGCCTTCCAGCCCCAGGCTCAGCAGGCCCAACACGAGCGGACGAATCAGGAGCAGGCTCATCATCAGGCTCAGGCTTTGCGTGGTGCGCATCCCTAAGGCCATCAGCCACAGGCCCTGCTCGCTGAGGAGCAGGTAGCCGGTCATGCGGCCCAGGCGGCGCTGCGCCGCGGCCAGGATTCCGCCCAGCACCAGCATCACGCCCCCCAGCAGGCTCGGCCAGAGCTGGAAAGCCACGTCCGCGCTCAGCCAGGTGTAGGTCTCCAGGTAGGCCAGGAACACAAACCAGACTGCGGCCAGGTTGACGGAGAAAATGAACGGGAACATGCGCGGCGCGCCGTCACGGGTGAGGTTCGAGACCCAGGCCTGAAAGGGGAACGCACCCAGCAGGATGGCAAAGGAAATGAAAAGCAGGCCGCGCGCGGTGTCGAGCAGGCTCGTGGTGGTGGGGGTCAGGGCGTATTGCTCCAACAGGACCTGCGTCAGCATCAGGCCCGGCAGGGCCAGCACGGCGTAGGCGATGTAGTGCAATCCCCCACGCGCGCGCGTTGCCGTCTCCTGCAAGGGGAAGATGGTGAGTAAACAGCCCAGGATGAGCAGCAGGGCGGTATAGACGATTTGGGTCGCCAGCAGCGCCGCCACAAGGAGTGCGACGATGCCCAGGCTAAAGCTGAACAGGCGCGAACGGGAGACCGCCGGCGCGATGGTCAGGATGCTCAGGACCAGGGCCGTAAAAAGCCAGACGATGGGCCAGCGCGTGGTCGCCGTCACGGCCAGGGTGCGCCCCAACACGAAAAAGGGTTCATGGAACGCCAGGTTGATGCCGGCCAGCGAGGTGGGCGCCTCCAGGGAAGCTGTCGCCACCAGCCAGGCCAGGCCCGCTGCCGTGACGCTGCTCACCAGAGCCGCAAGCACCGTCCAGCGCTGCAGCAGCCAGGCCAGCAAAGCCGCCAGCAGGGGGAGAAGGATAAGCACAAGCGGGCCGGGCAGGGTCATACCGTCACCTCACTTACCGTGAGATACGAAATCACCAGGCCGATGAGGAGATTGATGAAGATGAGCAAGCCGGTGATGAGAAAGACGGGATCGTAAGCCGCGTAAAAAACGTCCAGCGCCGCCAGCACGTTCAGCATCCCGAAACCGATGAGCGTGGCGTCATGTTCCGTGCCGATGAGGAGGATGCCCAACACCAGGAGCGCATAGCAGGTGAGGACCAGGTCCTCCGGAATAAAGGGCAGGGGGAAGCTGCGGGAAACCAGATAGGCCATGGTCAGGAGCACCCCGCCGGTCACCAGGCGGAAGGGGATGAGGGCCTTCTCTTCCGCGGTAAGCTGACGTTGTTGGGTATCCTCACGCACGCGCGCGCTGAAATAGAGCGCGCCGCCGATAATCCACCCCACCAGGAGTTTGAGCAAGGCCAGTTCCGGGCTGTTCCAGAAAAGCCGCAGGAAGATCAAGCTCAAAAAGAAGACCTGCGTCATGAAGCTCAGCAGGCGCACGTGCCATTGGGGGATGGTGTAGATCACCATGCCGCAGACAAAGATGGCCAGTGTCGCCGGCGTCGAAGCCAGGTTGACCAGACGTGAAAGTTCTGCGATAAAAGGATTCATCCTGAGTGTCCTACCACCAGAATCAGGCATAGAAAGACAAGCGACCAGAGCAAAGCGCCATCGCCTTCGATGACGCCCGCCATGAAATGAAGCAGGGTAAGGAGCTGCTGCGCGACGCGCACAAGAAGATGGGTGAACGGGCCAGGGTCGGTCAGGCGTTCCCAGGGACGCGCGGCGCGCCAGCGTTCGCTCCAGGCCGTTCCCTGCCAGGTAAGCACGGCGCCGACCACCAGGGCCACGGCCCACACGCCCAGTCCCAGGGCCGCCACCGTGAATCCGCCCGTCAGAGCGCCGAGAATCGTGCCCACCACCAACAGCAGCAAGCCTGCGCCCTGCGCCACCTGTCGCGGACGGGTAGGCGCCAGAGGCGCAGCGACAAGGGGGCGCAGCAGTTCGCGCACGCCCGCCATCAAAGCCAGGAGCAGGGTGAGGAGCAGGACAAGCAGGACCACCCAGGAGCTATGGGCCAGGGCCGTCCACAGGGCGTAGCTCTGTGGGGATGGCGGAAAGCCCAGCAGGACCGCAAGGCTCCAGGCGCCGGGAATCAGCCAGGGCCAGCGTGTGCGCTCCCAGCCGTAGGCGTGGTGGAAAAGCGTCCAGGCCGCGCTTGCAGCAGCCACAGCCAGCAGAGGGAGAGCCGTGCCGGGTTGGACGAAGCCCACGCTCACGCCCGCGAGCAGGAGCGCCCCGGCCACGCGATCGCGGCGCGCCTCCTCCGCCCCCAGCAGGGCGCGCAAGGCGGTGATGAAAGCGGCGAGCGCCAGCCAGAGCTGCATCCCTATCGGCAAAGGCTGTGCAAGGTGGGTAAGCACGTGCGCGGCCAACAGCGGATGGAGCCAATCCAGGTAAAGCGGCGCGTCGGGTTTGCGCTCGACCGTGAAGGGATAGAGGGCAAGGCGCAACAGAGCGGACAATCCCCACCATAGCGTCGGTTGGGCCACGCCGGGTAGCGTCCCGCCCCACAGGAAGAGCAGAGCCAAACCACGCAGCACCACACCACCGCTTAACCGCTCACCATCGAAGCCGTGCCGCGCCGCAGCAAGCAACCAGAACCCATCGAGCAAGGCCCAGCCCAGCAGCCACGCGAGCGGCGTCGTAGCAAGGAAGGTGAGACCCAACAGGGGGAAAACCCAAAGGCGCAGCGCGTCATCCTCTGTATCGCCTGCGGCTACGTGTAACCAGGCTTCGCCGCTCAGTGCCAGGCTGACGGCAAGCCCGGCCAGCCACAGGGCAGGGACGTAACTCAGGCGCAGCGCCTCCCAACCGGGGAAGGCCCAATCCGTCACACGAGGGAGCAAAAGCCACAGCAGCGTTTGCGCGCTCAGCACGGCGGCGATGAGGTAGGGGATGGCGGCCTGCCGACGCGCGCGCCGCAGACCTGCTACACCAAAGTGTCCAATGCCTGTGATAGCCAGAAACAAGCTTAATCCAATGGTCATAGCTGACTCCGTTCCAGGGAGATTATACCACAGTCTGTCTGGCAAGGGCTGGATGCGGGAAGGCACCGTCCGCTCTCCCCATGGGCGGACATTGTGGCCGGGATCTGCCATGTGGGCCTATCTCTGAATGGCGAAAGAGGCCACATGCCATCAACCGCGAAGGCCGCGGAAGCGGGCTTAGGCGACCCTGGCCGCCTTCGTAGGGATAGCCCGCCGGTAAACCGCGGGCGGGTGCAGGGGGCGCTGGTTC
>DAOUBT010000078.1:0-7831 GCA_034432595.1 Anaerolineae bacterium
GGCTGGCACTCCCATCTCTCCACACATGGGGTAGGCGAAGGCATTGCCTTCGCCCACCCCTACGCCGCCTGACATATCGCCAGCGTCCGGCTGGCACTCCTCATCTCCCGGTATCGCCAGCCTCTGGCTGGTCCACAGTGGACCGCATCTTCGTCGCCCACCCCATTTGACGCTCCGCCAGCTTACGGTATAATACACTTCGCTTTCGCAGCTCCGCGGGCGCGCGCCGCGGGGTTTTGTGTGTTAAGAAGAGTATCATTAACCTGTCCCGCAGGGGAGCTGAGTTCGTAAAAAGGAGAGTTTAACCATGGCTACCAAGCGCACTTATCAACCGAAAAAACGGCAACGCATGCGCGTGCATGGCTTTATGGCGCGCATGGCGACCAAGGACGGGCGCAATGTGCTGAAGCGCCGGCGTCTTAAGGGCCGCCATAAGCTGGTAACGGTCAGCCTCGGCGGAGCCAAGCGCCTCAATTGGAAGGAAAGCACACAGCGTCCGCGGCGGCGGGCCTGATTGGGGCTTTGCTCGCGCTGACATGGCACAAGAGCATGCGCCTGCGCCACCCTCAAGAGTTCCGGCGCGTCTGGAACGAGGGCCGGTCGTGGGCGCATCCGCTCATGGTGCTCTGGGTGGCGCCTGCCCCCGCGGATCAGGCGCCGCGTATCGGGATTGTCGCCAGCCGCAAACTGGGTAAAGCCGTGCAGCGGAATCGCGCGCGGCGACTTTTACGTGAGGCGTTGCGGCATCTTTATCCGCACCTCGCACAAGGCTATGATATCGTCGTGGTGGCTCGTCCACCCATTTTGGAACGGCGCGCCCCTGAAGTCCAGGCTGTAGTCCAGGAGCTGTGTGCCCGCGCCGGTGTGTGGAGTCCGAAACTGTGAAAAAGATTGTACTGGCATTGATTCATTTCTATCAGCGCTTTATCTCGCCATCCTTGCCTCCTTCCTGTCGCTACACTCCGACTTGTTCTCATTACACCTATGAAGCGATCGAACGCTACGGCTTGCTGCGCGGGGGATGGATGGGGCTGAAGCGCATTCTACGCTGCAATCCCTGGCATCCGGGCGGGTATGACCCGGTCCCTTGACGTGGAGGTAATCCGATGAAACGCTGGTTTGTCCTTCTGGCCCTTGTGGCCTTCGCGGCCCTCATCCTGAGCGGCTGCGCTCCCCGGCAGGCTCCGCAGGTGAGCTGGCCGGGTCTCATCGTGGCCGAGAACACCGTGTATGCGGCAGCCACGAGCCATGTCCTCGCTTTGGACGCGGAAAGCGGCGCGCTTTTATGGAGCTATCCCGAAAAAGCCGATAACAAGATTGGCCCATTCTATGCCACGCCGGTGCTGGTGGAAGAGAAGGGCTTGCTGATTGTGGCCGGTTTCACCGATAAGACCGTGCGCGCGCTGCGCGTCTCCAACGTCACCACCCCCACCGTTGCCTGGCAGTTCCCGCAGGTCGGGGCCGCCAATGGCGGGGCGAAAGGGCAGTATGTGGGCACCGGCACCCTTGCCGATGACCTCTTCATCATCGGCAACGGGGATGGCAACGTGTACGCCCTCCACGTGGACGATGGCACGCTGGCCTGGACGTTTGCCACGCAGGATCGCGTGTGGGCAAAGCCGTTGGTGGTGAGCGGGACGGTGTACGTCGGTTCGCTCGACCATCACCTTTACGCGCTGGACGTGCGCGACGGGCATCAGCTCTGGAAAACGCGCCTGAACGGTTCGGTGGCGACGGCGCCGGTGCTCATCAACGGGCACCTGTGGATTGGCGACTTCGGCCACACGATCTCCGAGCTTGACCCCGCTACGGGGGAGGTGCTCTGGTCGTATAAGGGCGATAGTTGGTTCTGGGCGCATTTTGCCGTGCAGGAAAACGTGCTCTACGCTGCCGATGTCAAAGGCACGGTGTACGCCCTCGATACGGCCACCCATACCCTGCTCTGGAAGACGCCGGACGTGGTGCGGACCGTGCGCGGTGCGCTTCTGCTTGACGCGCAGGGTGAGCGTCTCTTCGTGGAGGATTACGAGCTGGGTGAAGTGCGCGCCGTGGATCCCAAAACCGGACAAATCGCCGCCTGGCGTATTCGTCCGCAGAATCCGGGGCGGCTGCCGGGTGATGCCGTACTCGCGGGTGATCGGCTCTATACCATGCCCATTATGGTTCAGCCACAGGTGCAGGCCTTTGAGCTGACCAACGGCACCCTTGTCTGGGAATATCCTCTTTCCCAGCCCGAAAAGTAAAGTGAGAGGCAGCGAACATGTGGGATACGCTTTTAATTAACCCGCTGATTAACCTGTTGTTGGTGTTCTACAAATACCTCGGTCAGGAACCGATTATCGCCATTGCACTCCTGACCCTGCTCACGCGCCTGGCGCTGATGCCGTTGACCCTTTCGCAGCAGAAGAGCGTGCGCAAGCAGCAGGAATTGCAGCCCAAACTGAAGGAGCTGCAGGAAAAATATAAGGACGATAAAGAAAAACTCGCGCAGGAGCAGATGAAGCTCTTCTCCGAGGCGGGTGTCAACCCCATGAGCGGCTGTCTGCCCCTGCTGATTCAATTCCCGCTCATGATTGCCGTCTATCAGGCTATCATCAAGACCCTGGCTGCTTCGCCGTTGGAACTGCTGGCTCTGCCGCGCCACATCTACACCACCGTTTTCGGCGTGGATTTGGGACTGAGTCAACTCATCCCGCTGAAGAGCACCTTCCTCTGGCTCGATCTGGCTCTGCCGGATCCGCTCTTTATCCTGCCTATCCTGGTGGTCTTCACGACCTGGCTGCAACAGAAGCTGCTCACCCCGCCCAATCCGACGGCGGACCCGCAGACGCAGTCCATGAACCAATCCATGATGATCACCATGCCCTTGATGATGGGCTTTATCACCATGAATTACGCTTCGGGTCTGGGTGTGTATTTCCTTATCGGTAACCTGGTGGGCATGTTGCAATATGCCCTGTTCCGCGACCATTATCAATACGCCGCCGCGCCGTCGGCCAGTTCTGCGCCTAAACCGGCGGAGGAAAAGCCCCGGCGCGAGGAGGATGAACCACGTCGCAAGCCGGAAGGTATTCAGTACCAGACGCGGCGGAAGAAGAAGTAGGGGGAACCTATGGAGGGAGAAGAGTGGCAGACGATTAGCGCGCCGACCCTGGAAGAGGCTGAGCTGATCGGGTTGGCCCGTCTGGGAGCACTTCGTGAAGAGGTGGAAATCCAGGTCATTGATGAAGGGAAAAAGGGCTTTCTGGGATTAGGAAGCCGTCCCGCGGAGATTCGTATCCGGTTGCGCGTGCCCAGGATGGGCCGCGCGGCCGCTACGAAGGCGCGGCCTGAACTTCAAGCCTCAGCCCCATCCGCAGAGGGCGCGGTGTCTTCGGCTTCCCGGCCAGAGGGTGAGATGCCATCGGCAAAGGCGACGCAACGCAGCGAGGCGAAGGCTCCGGCAGTGGAAGCGGCGCAACGCAGCGAGGCCAAGGCTCCGGCAGCGGAAGCGGTGCAACGCAGCGGGGCGAAGGCTCCGGCGGCGGAAGCGGTGCAACGCAGCGAGGCGAAGGCTCCGGCGGCGGAAGCGGCGCAACGCAGCGAGGCGAAGGCTCCGGCGGCGGAAGCGGTGCAACGCAGCGAGGCCAAAGCTCCGGCAGCAGAAGCGGCTCCGCGCGAGGAGAAGCGCGCTGCTGCATCCGCAAAACCGCGGCGTGAACCGGCGCCCGCGGGAGAGACGGAGAAAAAATCGCGGCGCGAGCGGCGCCGTGGCGCGGAGGAGGCAGAGACACCCGCAGCTCAAAACGAAACGGCGGCGCGGCTCGTCCAGAGCGCCGGGCCGGAAGGGGAGATGCCCACAACAACAGGTGCTGCATCGGCTGCGGAGGTCATCATCCTGGAAGAAGCCCACAAGCTTCTGGCTGGGTTTAAGGTGCAGATGACTTTGAAGCCCGCGGAGGATGAAAGCGGGACGCTGGTTTTGCGTATCCACGGACGGGATGCGCGCGCGCTGGTGGGCCGCGATGCGCATGTGATGGAGTCGGTGCAGCATTTGCTGCGCTTGCTGGTGCAGCGCCGCGCTCCGGAGGCGCCGGAGGTGGTCGTGGATGCGGATGGCTACTGGGAACGCCACGATCGCAAGTTGCGGGAGCTGGCTAAACGCACGGCGGATGAGGTGGCGAAAACCGGACGTCCTGTGCGTTTGCGTCCGATGCCCGCGCGCGACCGGCGCGTGATTCACGTGGCGCTGCGGCTCGATCCGCGCGTGACGACGGAGAGTCAGGGCAGCGGGAAGCAACGGGCCGTGGTGGTGTCGCCAGTCCGTGAGGCCTAATGGAGTATCTCGCTGTAGGCCATGTCTCGCAGGACTTGCTGCCCGATGGGACAACGCGCCTGGGCGGGACGGTGACGTATGCGAGTCTGACGGCGGCGGCTTTGGGATGGACGGCGCGCGCGGTGACGCGCCTGGCCACGCCCGCGGTTTTGCCCGACGGCGTGACGTGGCAGGTGTGGCCCGCTTCGCAGACGACGACGTTTTACCTGCGTCAGGGCGCAAGCGGACGGGAGTTGTTTCTCAAGGCGCGCGCGGAGGGGTTGCGCGCAGCCGATATTCCTCCGGCCTGGCGCGCGCCGGATGTGGTGCATCTTGGCCCCATCGCTGCGGAGTGCGCTCCTGACCTGGTGACGGCGTTCGCGGGTCGGGCGTTTGTGGGCGTGACGCTGCAGGGGTGGCTGCGCACGGCGGATGAGGATGGGCGCGTGCGGTACACGGATTGGTCCGAGGCAGCTCAGGTGTTGCCGCAGGTGCAGGTGGCTGTGCTCAGCCGGGAGGATGTGGCCGGTGATGAGCGCCGCATCGAGGCGCTGGCGCGGCTGTGTCCGCTGCTGGTGGTGACGGACGGGCCGCGTGGGGTGCGCTGGTATGCGGCGGGCAAGCTCGCGCCGCATGAGGTGGCAGTGCGGGCGCGTCCGGAGGTGGATGCGACCGGCGCCGGGGATATTTTCGCGGCGGCACTTTTCACGGCGTTGGCGAAGGGACACGCGCCGCAGGCGGCTATCCGCTGGGCGGCGTGCCTGGCTGGCTGTTCGGTGACGCGGCGCGGCCTGGCGGGCATCCCTGAGCCGGATGAGGTGAGGTTGTGCATCGGGGAGTTGGCTTGATGCGGATTTACGCTTTTGCGAATCAGAAAGGTGGGGTGGGGAAGACCACCACGGTCATCAATCTGGCCGCGTCTATGGCGGATTGGGGCCGGCGCGTGTTGGTGCTGGATATGGATCCACAAAGCAACGCGACGACGAGTCTGGGCCTGAATCCGCGCGAGGTGTCAGCTTCGATTTACGAGGTGTTGGTGGGGCGCACGACGGCGGCGCAGGCGATTCGCGCGACGCGCTGGGATGGTCTGGATGTGTTGCCGGCGACGCCCGCGCTGGCCGGGGCCACGGTCGAGTTGCATGCGTTGAGCGATGCGCAGGCACGGGTGAATCGTCTGCGGGAGGTGCTGACGAGTCTGGACGGGGCGGGGTATGAGTATGTGTTGGTTGATTCCCCGCCGAGCCTGGGGATTTTGACGGTGAACGCGCTGGTGGCAGCGCAGGGGGTGATTATCCCGGTGCAGTGTGAGTATCTGGCCCTGGAGGGGCTTTCGCAGCTTTTGCGCACTATTCAGTTAGTGCAACGCGGCGCCAATCCGCATTTGACGTTACGCGGTCTGGTGCTGACGATGTACGACGGGCGCACCTTGCTGGCGCGGCAGGTGGTGGAGGATGTGCGCAAGCATTTTGGGGAGCGGGTTTTTCATGCCGTGGTGCCCCGTAGTGTGCGTCTGAGCGAAGCGCCGAGTTTTGGCGTGCCGGGGGTGTTCCACGCGCCGCGTTCGGGTGGCGCGATTGCTTATCGCGGGGTGGCGTGGGAGTTGTTGCGTCAGGATGGGTACCTGGTGGATTGGACGCCGCCCGCGGGCGAGGATGGGTAGATGATGAAGCGAGGAAAAAAGGCCGACGTGAGTCGGCCTTTTTTGTTGGGTTTTGTAGCTATAGCGCTGCGGCGGCATGGGCCGGACTTCGGGTGGAAAATGGCTGTGGTCTCGGAGTTTAAGTGCGGCATGTGGGGTCAAGGATTGGCATGATTCTGTAAAGTGTTGTAGAATACAAATTAGACAGGGGATGATCTTTCCCGGAGCCGAAGACGAGCTTCTTACCCATCCCACTCACCGCTGTTCCGTTCTTAGAGGGGGCGCTATTTCTTCTGGCATCTCGGCGCTATCATCATCATCTCGTCTTGTTGGGCAGGGTGCATTGTTTAGAGATTGGTTGGGAAAACAGGTTCAACCTTACGCCTGGGACTTAGCAGCCTGGAGGTCACCATGCGCATGAAATACGGAACGGTTTTGTTGATGCTTACCCTGGCGTTTACCGTTCGCGCGCTGGCCTTCGAAGGTGGGCCATCAGCAAGCGCCGAAAGGCACGGTGCGCTTTTAATCGCCGCGCCAAATTCGATGACAACGGTGGCGTATTCACAACTCTATCTCCCTCTTGTTCTTCGTTCATACTCGCGCTCGTCGCCGGATATCTGTCGTTTTGATCCTGAATATGGGGTTGTGTTCGCTTCCGGTCTTGAACGAAGTAACTGGTATCAATTAGCTAATCGTGGCAATTCAGGGTCAGTTTTGGCCCCTTATTTGCCCAATCGGGTATACTACACTTACCCTCAAAATACACGCCCTGTTACTGCGCCGGTTAAGATGGGGATATGGGCTTATGAGCATCAAAATCTCGCCAATACCCATGAACCGGCTACAGCTTTTAAATTTGCTTTGCCCCGTAGCGATGTGTACTATTGGCGTTTTTATCGGCAATATGAACCGGGGTATCAATTCACTTGCGAATCCAAGGCTTTTTCGATGTATGCACACAATCCCATCACGTTTTCATTGCCTGCGGGAACACGGCCTGACGGAACTAACGAAGTGAGTTGTTTCCTGCAGATCATGCCTAATTGCTGGTACGATAACCGGGCTATGACCCGTCGTTGCTTTGATACTGAAGGCGTATTCGATCGTGGTGAACCGGTGATGTATTGCTATCATCTGGACCAGCCTACAGGTTACGGGGAGAAGTTGCGGCAGAACATCGGCAATGTGAGGTATATCACAGGGGGTGAATGGATTGATTTTCAAATGATGATGAAGATGAATACACCTGGTCAGGCAGATGGCGAAGTAAGGCTGTGGATTAATGGTGAGCTGAAGATGGCTTACACCGCCCTTCGTTTCCGCACCATTCCAGAACTGCAATTAAACGCCGTGGCCACAGGTGGATATATTGGCGGTACTTGTACCAGTGAACGCGATCAGAAAATCTGGGATGATCATTATATGGTTGCCAAGCGCTTTATTGATGATGCGATGTTCAGTCAGATATGCGAAACCAAGACCGAATGGTTCGATACGGGCATCGTTTACGGCTGGGATGTGGAGCGCCAATGTTGGCCAGGCGTGACGTGTCCGTGACACGGTGATGGTTTTTGGGGGATTCTCACCTGTCTCATGCAGGGTGATGAATGTCAGTTCCTCTCGATGGGGAGCAGAAAACAACGTGTTAGCCCGTTTTATCTGGTCTTAAGGAGAAGCTGGGAATGAATAAGCTTATAAAAGCTGGCGGTATAGGTTTCCTGTTTATCGTAATCACCTGTATTGGAGCATTCATTATCGAAGCCCAGACCAAAATTTTTCGACGTGCTTATGACAACTTCATTTTGGACGTAACTGCTCACCCTGATGGGACGGCGTGCGGCGCAAGGAATGCAGGATAGAATGGCACACCGTCCAAGGCCATTTGGAGTGCATCGAGC
>DAOUBT010000079.1:0-36043 GCA_034432595.1 Anaerolineae bacterium
CCAGAGGTTGGCGATATCGGGAGATGAGAAGTGCCAGCCGGACGCTGGCGATACGTCAGGCAGCGTAAGGGTAGGCGAAGGCAATGCCTTCGCCTACCCCATGTGTAGAGAGATGGGAATGCCAGCCGGAGGCTGGCGATCCCGGGAGAAGGAGAATGCCAACCAGAGGTTGGCGATACCGGGAGATAGGGAATGCCAGCCGGAGGCTGGCGATACCGGGAGAAGGAGAATGCCAGCCAGAGGTTGGCGATACCGGGAGAAGGAAAATGCCAGCCAAAGGCTGGCGATACGTCAGGCAGCGTAAGGGTAGGCGAAGGCAATGCCTTCGCCCACCCCCCATGTGTGGAGAGATGGGAATGCCGGCCAGAGGCTGACGATACGTCAGGCAGCGCATAGCATTGCTTTTTACTTTGCTTATGTTAGAATGCCCCTGCTATCTTTAAACATGCTAAGGAATCCTTCTTTAAGGAGAGCACATGAAAAGACAAAATAAGTTTCGTAAGCTCGGATTGACGATGCTTATCATCGCCATGGTGTTGAGCGGGTGCGCGCGCATCAGCGGGTACACGTCCCTCAATGCTGAGGTGCCCGCCGCAGCCCACCCCGACGGCTTGAAGGTGCGCATCAATCCCGCCGAGGTGCAGGGCCTGAGCGTGAAGTTAAGCGCAATCCCGCGTGCGGAATTTCTCGCCACCACGGAAGGCGTCCTTCTGCCTGCGCTTCAGGCTATCCCGCAACAGCTCACGCCCAAAAGCCCCTACTATCTCATCCAGACCCGCGGCAAGGTGACCGGCCCGGCTACGCTGGAAGTGGTCATTCCCAACGAGGCCGAACCCTGGGAGGCGCTGGCGCTGTATACGTTTAACGGCACGGAATGGCAGTGGCTTCCCACTTTGCTGGATGAGGTACGCGAGGTGCTCGTGGCTCAGGTGGAAACGCTGCCCGCAAATGTGATGGTGATGCAAACCGCCCCCATCCCGCTGACGATCTACGGCGGTTCAACGCTGAAGGCCGCAACGGCTCCTGACGTGAACGGCCTCGACGCCTGCGATGCGGCGGCGCTGCTCCTCCAACCCGACGGTACGTTGAAGACCAACACCCCCATCGCGGCGTGCGCTTCGCTACCGCGGGTCCTCATCAGCCGCAACTGGAGCGACACAAGCGCCCCGGATGCGCAAACGGTGCAGCGGATTCTGGATGATACGCTCTCGACCGCCGCTGACCGCGAGACGCATCTGCAACGGCTGGTGCAACTGACCCAGCAGGGCGGCTACGCCGGCCTGGTGCTGGATTACCGCGGATTGCCCGCAGCAGCGCGCGACGCTTATACGGCTTTCGTGCAGGAGCTGGCCGCATCCCTGCACGCGCGGCAGCTCTGGCTGGGCGTGACGCTCCCCACCCCGCAGTTGGACGAGAACGGCGCAGCGGACTTCGCCGGTTACGATTGGCGAGCGCTGGGAGAGGTTGCGGATCAGGTGCGCCTGGCGATGCCTGCGCTGCCCCCCGCTTATGAGCCGGGCGGTGAGGCCACGCAGCTCCTGAACCTGGCCTTGACGGAGGTCGAACGCTATAAGCTCTACCCCATCTTCTACACGCTCAGCACGGACGGCAGCCGTCTGGAGATTGCCGATAACATTCTGCGCTATCAGGGGCGCGTGAAGGCGCTGCAGCCACTGCCGGAGCGCGTGCCCGCGGGGACTACGCTCACGTTTGGGCTGGATAAGCCCCTCACGACCACGACGCACCTGCCAACCGGCGCGATAGCGATGACGGCGCAGGGGCAGATTTACTGGCTCGGCACGCCGGAATGGCTGTGCACCCGCCTGCAACTGGTGGGACGGTATCATCTGGGCGGAGCGGTGCTCGCGGACTGGCTGGACGAGGGCCATATCGCCGGCGTCACCGAAGCGCTAACGCGCTGTAAACGCGGCGAATCGCTCAGTAAAGCCACCGGCATCACGTGGATCATCACCGATCCGAGCGGCGCGACGAACGAGATTTCCGCGCCTATTGACCAGCCGATGCTGAGCTGGAAGGTGCCGGAGCAGACGGGCACGTTCCACGTGGGGATGGTGTTGGCCGGAGTGGATCGCGGCAGCGTGCCGGTGCATGTGATTGCTCCCACGCCCACCCTGCCTCCTACCGCAACGCCCGTCGTCACGCCGACGCCACGTCCCACCGCGACGCCCAGCATCACGTATGAGGCAAATTTTGTGGCGGATGTGACCGTGCCTGACTACACGCGCTTCGATCCGGGCACGCCTTTCAAGAAGGTGTGGCGCGTGATGAACAGCGGTAATCTGCCCTGGCCTGCCAATACGACCCTGGTCTTTGGCTATGGAGAAGCGATGACGGATCAATTGCAGGTGTCCGTCGGCGCGGTGGGTGTGGGGCAAACGGTGGATATTGCGGTGGATTTGCGCGCGCCCGATGCGGATGGAACGTATATCGGCTATTGGGCGCTGATGGCGGATGGCGAGGCGATTTTCGGCGGCGGGCTGGTGGTGGCTATCGTCGTCGGGCCAGAGCCAACGCCAACGGAAACGCCAACGCCTGCTCCTTGATGGCTGACGCAATTAAGGGCCGCCCCGTGGGCGGCCCTTCACCTTTCATCCGGAGAACGGCTTGTCTGAACGCACAGGCTGGTTTGTTTGCTGACCTGTCATTTATTTCATGGATTTCAAAAGCTTATGGCCTCTCATCTGTCTACTAACGGTCTCATCTCGGTAACCGCGCTCTCTCGTGAGCAGCGCCGCAGCTTCTGGCTCAACGTCTTCAACGGCGCTGTCATCCGCCTGGCGGAAGTGCTGATGGACGCGAATCTGGTGCTGACCACTTTTGTGGCGCGCCTGACGGATTCCAACCTGCTTCTGGGTTTGATCGGGCCTATCGGCAGCGGAGGCTGGTATTTGCCGCAGTTGTTCATCAGCCGCGAGATGGAAAAACTGCCGCGCAAGATTACCGCCTATCGCGCCGCCCTGGGCATTCGCCTGGCCACCTGGCTGGCTTTGGGGCTGGCGTTGTGGTTTTTGCGTTCCCCGGCGGCCCTGCTGACAGCGTTTTTCCTCACGTACACCATCATGAAGCTCGCGTCCGGTCTGGGGGGCGTTTCGTTTATGGATGTGACGGGGAAAACCGTGCCCTCACGCTTGCGCGGGCGGCTTTTCGGCCTGCGCACCCTGTTCGGCGGCTTGCTAAGCCTGGGCGGCAGTCGGCTGGTCAAATGGACGCTCCAGAGCACGTTAGCGTTTCCACGGAACTACGCGCTGCTCATCTTTGGCGCGATGGTGTTGGGCGGTATCGCCATGGGTGCTTTCTCCATCATCCGCGAGGAACCGGGGCCGACCCGCAAAGCGCCCACCCTGCGGCGGCAGTGGGCGCGGGGGATGCGCGCGCTGCGGCACGATGCGGCCTTCCGCAACATGATTACGGGACGTTCGCTGCTCTACCTGGGTTTTGCTGCGCTCCCCTTCTACACGGTGTTGAGCCGTCGTGTGCTTGGCGCTCCGGAATACGAGGTGGGCAACTACCTTACGCTGGTGACGTTCAGTTCGCTGGCGGTGACGTACCTGTGGGGCTGGCTGGCGGATAAGCGCGGCGCTCATTGGAACATGAGCGTGGCGGCGGCGCTGTGGGCGCTGGTAGCGCTTTACGGGTTGGTGCTGGTTTCTGGCAGCACCCTGGGCTGGTGGAACGCGCTCGCGTTCCCCACTTATTGGTTAGCGTATCCCCTCTTTGCGCTCATCGGCATCGTCACCCCACTGGATACGATTTCCAGTTTCACGCTGCTCCTGGATGTGACGCCGCCGGGGCAAAGTTCGCTCTACGTGGGTTTTTCCAACACGCTCATCGGCATGGTGGTGCTGGCGAGTAGCTTTGGCGGGGTCGTGGTTAATGTGTTCGGGTTACAGGGTTTGTTCGCGCTTACGTTGGTGGTCAATCTACTGGCCTGGCGTGCTTTCCGCCGTATTCGTCTGGCGCGGGGATAGAGGTGTTGCGGCGTCGTTGAGGGGGGCGTTACATTCCCGGCGCAGCCGGGCGCATCCCGCACCGGAGCAGCATGGTGTATAATGAGACTATCTGATTGGGTTCAAGAGAGAGGTTGCATAGATGTTTTACGATCAGGCGATTATCGAGGTCGAGGCGGGACGGGGTGGTAACGGAGCCGCCACCTTCCGCCGCGAGAAGTATGTACCTTACGGCGGGCCTTCGGGTGGGGATGGCGGTAAAGGCGGCGACGTGGTGCTCGTCGTCAACCACCACCTGAACACGCTGTACCATTTTGCGCATCAGCGCCGCTTTAAGGCGCAGGATGGCGAGCACGGGCGCAATAAGGATCAATACGGCGCGGATGGAGAGGATTTGCTCATCCCCGTGCCGCCGGGCACGATGGTGTACGATGCCGATACCGGTGAGTTGCTGGCCGACCTCACAGCGCACGACGCGCGTTTTGTGGCCGCGCGTGGCGGTAAGGGCGGACGCGGGAACAAGCATTTTGCCACCGCCACGCGGCGCGCGCCGCGCATCGCAGAGAACGGCGAGCCGGGGGAAAAGCGCCGCCTGCGCCTGGAGCTGAAGTTGCTGGCGGATGTGGGCCTCATCGGCAAGCCCAATGCCGGCAAGTCCACGCTGCTGGCAGCCTGCACATCGGCCCGTCCGGAAATCGCACCTTATCCCTTCACGACCCTGCAGCCCAATCTCGGCGTGTACGCCTTCGATTTGGATACGACCATGGTGCTTGCTGACCTGCCTGGCCTCATCGAGGGCGCGAGTCAGGGCAAGGGGCTGGGATTGGAGTTTCTGCGTCACGTCGAGCGCACGCGCGTGCTGCTGCACCTGCTCGACGGCAGCGCGGAGGACCCGGTGGCGGATTTCAAGGCGATTAACGCCGAGTTGGAGCAGTACACGCCCCTCCTGCTGCAAAAGCCCCAACTGGCGGTCATCAACAAGCTCGATTTGCCGGAAGCGCGGGAGCGTTTCCCGGAGCTGAAGGCACAATTGGAGGCGCTGGGTTACGAGGTGTGGGGCATTTCCGGCATCACGGGTGAAAATGTCCGCCCCCTGATGGGACGTGCCTATCAACTGGTGCAGGAAGCGCCCGAACCGGTCTTGCCCGGCGCCCCGGCAGAACCCGTGCTGTACACTTTTGAAGAAGAGGAAGAAGGTTTCCATGTCGAGCAGGAAGAGCCACACGTCTGGCGCGTTTCTGGCGGCAAGGTAGAACGCGCTGCGCGCCGCACCCCGCTCCACCTCGATGACGCGCTGCTGCGACTGCACCGCTATCTGGATCGCATGGGCGTGCTGGAGGCCTTGCGTGAGGCCGGGGTGGAAGAAGGCGACACGGTGTTTATCGGTGATGTCGAGCTGGAGTGGCACGATCAGGAGTAAGCGACGCAACTCACGGCAAATCCACAAGGGGGAAAAGGATGAGCGAGACCAAATATATTTTCGTGACCGGGGGTGTGGTCAGTTCTTTAGGCAAGGGCATCATGGCGGCCTCGATTGGGCGCCTGCTCAAGGCGCGCGGGTTCAAGGTCTCCATTCAAAAGCTCGACCCGTACCTGAACGTGGATCCGGGCACGATGGCACCGTATCAACATGGCGAGGTCTTCGTCACGGATGACGGTGCGGAAACCGACCTGGACCTGGGCCATTACGAGCGTTTCATTGACGAGAACCTCAGTCGCCTCAACAATGTGACTTCGGGTCAGGTGCTGAACGAGGTCATCAGCAAAGAACGGCGCGGCGATTTCCTGGGCGGGACCATTCAGGTCGTGCCGCATGTGACCACGGAAATCAAACGCCGCATCGTGCAGGCGGCGCGCACCCTGCAGGCAGAAGTGGCCCTTGTCGAGGTCGGCGGCACCGTGGGCGACATTGAAGGGCAATCCTTCCTGGAAGCGATTCGCCAGATGCGCAAAGACGTGGGCCGCGAGAACGTACTTTACATCCACGTGACGCTGCTGCCCTACCTGGGCGCGACGCGCGAACTGAAGACCAAACCCACGCAACACAGCGTGCGCGAGTTGCGCGGCATGGGCATCAACCCCGACATCATCGGTTTACGCTCGGACTACCCCGTAGATGAGGGTATCCGCAACAAAGTTGCCCTGTTTTGCGACGTGGAACCGCGCGCCGTGATTCCCCTTATCACGGCCAGTTCCATCTATGAAGTGCCGCTGCAACTGGAGGACCTGCGTGTAGCGGATTTGATTATCGAACGCCTGGGCCTGCAGGGTCGTGCCCAGCCGCCGCAGCTTGACGAGTGGCGCGAAGCAGTTCAGCGCCTCCGCTCCAAAAAACCCACGGTGCGCATCGCCCTGGTGGGGAAATATGTCGAGCTGCACGATGCCTACATCAGCGTGCGTGAGGCGCTCATCCATGCCGGCCTGGCCCACAATCACGAGGTCGAAATAGACTGGGTCCACAGTGAAGATTTGGAGCGCGGTCAGGGCTTTGAGCGCCTGGCGAAAGCGCATGGCATCGTCGTGCCGGGTGGCTTTGGTTCGCGCGGCATCGAGGGTAAAATCGCCGCAGCGCGCTACGCGCGCGAAAACAAGATCCCCTACCTTGGCCTGTGCCTGGGCATGCAGATCATGTGCATCGAGTTCGCGCGCTTCGTGCTGGGGTCGGATGAGCCACACAGCACCGAGTTCAAACCCAACACGCGCCATCCCGTCATCTCGCTCATGCCCGATCAGCACGACATCACCGGTCTGGGCGGGACGATGCGCTTAGGCAACTATCCCTGCGTGCTGCAACCTGGCACGCGCGCCTACGAAGCTTACGGCGTAGAGCGCGTCGAAGAACGGCACCGGCACCGCTTCGAGTTCACCAACAGCTACCGCGAAGTCCTTGGCGAAGCGGGCATGGTCTTTAGCGGCCTTTCACCCGACGGGCGGTTGGTAGAAATCGCCGAGCTGCGCGATCACCCCTGGATGGTGGGGACGCAGTTCCATCCGGAGTTCAAAAGCCGCCTCAATCGTCCGCACCCACTCTTCCGCGAATTTGTGCGCGCGGCGATTCGGTTTAAAAGCGGAGGGTAAAGAACCTTCCCTTTTTGCGTAAACCAGGAATCCTCGCTTGGGAGGCGATGGGAAGCGCTGTTGAGGACTTTTACCCGCAGGGCACAGAACGTGTCTGGCGTAAGGTCAAGCGCCAGCCTGGATAGGGTATCCGCTGATTTCAAAACCTTTAGGGGTGGGCGACGGCCATGCCGTCGTCCACCCACAGGGTTTGAGCTGACCGGCATTCAGCCGTCTCTGGATGTACCGCCCGCCTCCGACTGGCGAACAGTCGGAGGCGGCAAAGTCAGCTTCCGTCACTCGCTTCAAGGATTCCGCCGTCTTACCTGACCTCGCCACAGGTTACAAAAATCACCCCGTCACGGCCACCCATAAAATGCAAGTTCGTGGTACAATACTTTTTGAACAACGCGCATCACGCAACAGCCGCGCGTTGCTGATTTCCCGTCGCCGCATTCCCGCGGGAGTGCGCCACGGCATCGTAGTAAAGGATGGTATGGGACCTGAAACACATGTTATCGTAGATGATTTGGATGCTCTGTTGGCGGTGCTGCCACCTGATTTATGCACCGTCATCCGTCGCCTCGGACGCCGGGATGACCTGCTGGAAGTCATCCTCGATCTGGGGCGCGTGCCGACCGCACGCTATACCGATCAGGAAGTCGTGTTGCGCGAGCAGGAAATTACCCGCGCGGAGATTGATTACGTGGTCGAGCGCGTGGGGCAGTTCGACGCGGATAACCGCGCCGGCATTCCGCGCACGCTGCACCGCATCGCCGCCGTGCGCAACCGACGCGGGGATGTCGTAGGCCTCACCTGTCGCGTGGGCCGTGCCGTCTACGGCACCATCGCCATCATTCAAGACCTGATCACCAGCGGCAAAAGCGTCCTGCTGTTGGGACGCCCCGCCGTGGGCAAGACCACCATGCTGCGCGAAGCAGCGCGCGTGCTGGCCGAAAATCGCCGCGTCATCATCGTGGATACGTCCAACGAAATCGGCGGCGATGGCGACATCCCCCACCCCGCTATCGGACGCGCGCGCCGGATGCAGGTGGCCGTCCCGAACCTTCAGCACGAAGTGATGATCGAGGCCGTCGAGAACCACAATCCCGAAGTCATTGTGATTGACGAAATCGGGCGCGAACTCGAAGCCGAAGCCGCGCGCACGATCGCCGAACGCGGCGTGCAACTCATCGCCACCGCCCACGGCAACAGTTTGGAAAATCTGCTCCTCAACCCCACCCTGTCCGACCTGGTAGGCGGCATCGAAAGCGTGACGCTTTCCGACGAAGAGGCGCGGCGGCGCGGGACGCAAAAAACCGTCCTGGAGCGCCGTTCACCGCCCACCTTCGACATCCTGGTCGAAATCCAGGACCGGCAACGGCTCATCGTGCATCCCGATGTGGCCAGCGCCGTGGATACCCTGCTGCGTGGCGGCCTTCCGCGCACCGAGCTGCGCACGCGCAACGCGGCGGGCGAAATCGAAACCACGTATCTGGTGCCGGATAGCGGCCGCCGCGTCTTCAACGGACACAGTTTCCAGACCGCCGAACCCGGCCTGCGGGGTGGCGGACGCGCGCCGCGCCACGCGCGCAGTCAGGCCGCAGAAGGCGAGGATGAGGAACCCGCCGAGGCGCTCATCCAACCGCCGCACTACCTGCCCATCGAGCGCACACAGGACCGGCCCGCGCGCGCCACATCCATCCTGGCGATTCACCCTTACGGGGTCGCCCGTGACCGCCTCATCGCAGCGTTGGCCAGCGTCAACGCGCCGGCGCGCCTCGTCGAGAGCCTGAGCGAGGCCGACCTGCTGCTCACCACCCGGCAGATTTACCGCCGTCGTCCGGCCATCATCCGCGACGCGGAAAAAAGCGGCCTGCCGGTATACGCTCTGCGCGCCAACACCATGGCGCAAATCGAAGTCTTCATCGAAGACCTTTTTGAGCTGAGCAACGAGGAGGATGGCGCTTTAGCGCGCGCCGCGCGCGAGACCGAAGAAGCCATCCGCCGCATCAACAGCGGCGCGGATGAAGTGGAACTCAGCCCGCAGAATGCCTACATCCGGCGCCGGCAACACGAAATGGCACGCGCCGCCAACCTGGAATCTGAATCTACGGGCCGCGAGCCCCACCGGCGCGTCAAAATTTACCGACCATGAACCGCGGGGGATGCGTGGCAAGCGCATCCCCTGCGCTATTCCCTGCTCACGGAGGATACATGCGCGGCGTTTTCATCACGTTCGAGGGTCCTGAAGGCAGTGGCAAAACCACACAACTAAGGCTCCTGGCCCCGTGGCTGGAAAGTCAGGGCTACCCCATCCTGACCACGCGCGAACCCGGCGGCACCGTCATCGGGGAAGCCATCCGCGCAGTTTTGCACGACCCGACCCACCGCGAGATGAGTCCGCGCGCCGAAATTCTCCTCTACGCCGCCTCGCGCGCCCAACACGTGGATGAAGTCATCCGCCCCGCCCTGAACGCCGGGCGCATCGTGCTCTGCGACCGCTATTACGACAGCACCTACGCCTATCAAGGCTACGGGCGCGGGTTGGATCTGGAGACGCTGCGCGCCATCACCACCTTTGCCACCACAAACCTGAGTCCCGACCTCACGCTCTACTTAGATCTCGATCCCGCCATCGGCCTGCAACGCCGCCGCGCCAGCGGACCGCTGAACCGCTTAGATCAGGAGACGCTGGACTTCCATCAGCGCGTGCGCGCGGGCTACCTGGAGCTGATGGCGCGCGAACCGCAACGCTGGGTCACCATCCCCGCCGATGCCCCCCTGGAAACGGTGCAGGACCACATCCGAACCGTGGTCCTGAGCTGGTTGCAAACTCGCTTGACGGGAGACAACTCATGAGCATCCGGGACAATCTGCTCATCGTCAGTGACCTGCATTTAGGCGAGGGCTGGCTCACCGCCGAGAGCATGTACGCACCCCGCGAGGACTTCGTCCACAACGGCGGCTTCTTTGCCTTCCTGCGCTATCACGAGGCGATCAAAACAGCGCCGCGTTACGGCGGACGACCCTGGACGCTCATCTTCAACGGTGACACCTTCGATTTTGTGCAGGTTACCGCCCTGCCGTCGGAGGGTGACGAGCTGGAAGCGGTCTGCGGCGTGCGGCGCTATCGCGACCTGCCGCGCAACACGCGCCATTTTGGCCTGGGCTCCTCGCGCCGTGAAAGCGTGTGGAAGTTCAAGCGGATAGCGCAAGGTCACAGCAGCTTCTTTGCCGCCTTAGGCTGGTTCATTCAGCAGGGCAACCGCATCCTCTTCATCTACGGCAATCACGATATGGAACTTTCCTGGCCGGAAGTGCAGGATGCGCTGCGCGAAGCCGTCTGCGCCTCCTATGCCGACTACAGCGAGGGGCATGGCCCCCTGCCACCACTGGACTCCGCGCAAGTGGCGGCCAACATCAACTTTGAACCCTGGTTTTACTACGATGCCACGCGCGGCATTTACATCGAACACGGGCAGCAGTACGAACCCTCCAACCACATTCCCGACCTGTTCGATCCCACCTTGCCCGACGACCCGGAACGGCTCTACCAGCCTTCCGGTCTGCTGATGACGCGATATTTCTACAACGACCTGGAAGACAAGCTCCCCTACTCCGACAACGTTCGCCCGGCAACGCGCGCTTTCGCCTGGATGCTAAGCGTCAATCCTCTGCGCGGGGTCTTCCTTTTCACCCGGCAGCTTTATCGGTTGATCAGCTCCAGCCGGGAGATTGGCCGCAAGCAAAGAGCCTATCGCCGTGCGCGAGCGGCGCATCCACCCCGCGCCACCATCCCGGAAACGCACCACACCCTGCCCAGGGTGCTGCTGGAGCACCTTGCCGCTATCGCCAGGGAGCGCGCGCGCATTTCTTTGAAGTATTGGGGACAGACGCTTATCGAGCAGTTCCTGTTAGGGCTGCTCTCGCTGGCCGGCCTGTGTTTTTTGATAGCTGCCTTTGTGATCTGGCTTCAAACCAACGACCTGCGCACGGGCTTTCTGATGGTCATTGTCGCTGTGCTCTTCCTCAACGCGGCGCGCGGCTGGTCCTCTTACGTCAATCACGATAAGCGCCTGGACTACATGCCCTCGGTTGCGCAGGACGTGCGCAGGGCCTTTGCGGAGGCCGGCGTTCCACTGCGCGCCATCGTGTTGGGCCACAGTCACATCCCGCGCCGCCTGCGCCTTGACGCGCAAACCTGGATGGTCAACACCGGCGCCTGGATTCCGTTGCTGATCCAGAAGCCCTGGGGTTGGGAAATGAGCACCAATCTGACTTTTGCGCGCGTCGCGGCCCTGACTGGCGCGGAGCAGGCGCCCGAATTTCTGGAATGGAATGCTGCCCTGGGCGAAGCGCACTATCCCAATCTGCCGTGGGAATCCCGGTGAGCAAAGGACACGACGCATCTGAACTATCGCTCTGCGTCAGGAGCAAGCCCGGGGATGGACGCGCTCCAGAAAAAGCCGTGGCGCAGGATTCATCCTGGGCTACGGGGTGGACGAAGGCAATGCCTTCGTCCACCCACAGAATGTTGCTCGGATACCCGATCCAGCCTGAAGGCGTTTGCAAGCGCTGCATCCGTGCTGAAGGTTAACCGTTAGCAACAGGATTCACGTTTCAGGCAAGAGGACCGTCATAGCTCTATTCACATCAGCAGGAGGAATCACGATGAACGATACCGCTACACCGCTCGATTGCGCCCATGCCATCATCCGCATCGTTCCACGCCTCTCGCGCGTGCTGCGCAAGGACCTGCGTAAGCACAGCGCGGGTGTGTTTACCGAACCGCAATTCCGCGTCATGGCCCGCCTCTACCGCGAGGGGGGACAAAGCCTTTCAGACCTGGCCCAATCGCAGGGAGTTTCCCTGCCCACCATGTCCAAGCTCACGCAAGGCATGGAAGCGCGCGGCCTCATTTTCCGCGGACGCGACGATAGCGACAAACGCAAAATCGTCCTGGAATTGACCGATGAAGGCCGCCGCATCTACGAATCCCTGCTGGGACACACCGAACGGCACGTGGTAGACTGGATTGCCGGTCTGGATGCGGAAACCTATCACCAGATCATCACCAGCCTGCAACTTTTGAATGAGGCTTTCGAGAAAGTGGAAAACGCGCTTAGTGCATCTACGGAGGAAGGCGCATGAACACGCCCGTTCTTGTCGCTGTCGCCCAGATGGAGCCTCGCCTGGGGCAGAACGCGGCCAATTTGAACACGCTCATGACCATGGCGCGCACAGCTTTTGCCCAGGAAGCGCGCCTGATCGTCTTCCCGGAATGCGCCATCTCCGGCTACGGCTTTGACACCCTTGAAGAAGCACGCCGCGCGGCGGAGCCTGTCCCCGGTCCCAGCTCCGAGGCGTTGCAAGCCCTCTGTGCGGAGTACCAGAGTTACCTGGTCTACGGCCTGCTGGAGCGGGATGGGGAGACGGTGTACAATACCGCCGTGCTGCTCGGTCCGGAGGGCTTCATCGGACGCTACCGCAAGCTACATCTGCCCTTTTTGGGCGTGGACCGGCTCATCACGCCGGGCAATGAGGGCTTCAAGGTGTGGGAAACGGCCATCGGGCGCATCGGCATCGCCATCTGTTACGACCTGCGCTTCCCCGAATCCCTGCGCGTGCTCGCGCTGCAAGGCGCGGACATTGTCGCGCTGCCCACCAACTGGCCCGATGGTTCGCAGCTTATGCCGGACTTCGTCACGCGCACACGCGCCCTGGAAAATCGCGTTTACCTCTTAGCGTGCAATCGCGTGGGAGAGGAAAGTGGCTTCTGGTTCTTTGGGCGCAGTCAGATTGTGGGGACATCGGGCAGAGTCCTGGTGGAAGCGGGCGAAGCGCCCGAAATCGCCTATGCCAGCATTGACCCGCTGCGCGCGCGGCAAAAGCGCCTTATCTTGCGCCCCGGTGCGTTCGAGATGGATACCGTCGGCGACCGTCGCCCCGAATGGTACGGTCCCATCACCCACACCGGGTGAAGCCATCATCGGACCGCCCGGCCGTCCGCAGCCGTTGCGTAGCGCATCCGTGAGCTGTTTGGGCCAACAGACGTTCGAGGAAGGCGTTCTGCGCCGCTGAACCGCCTGTGCGCTCCCGTGTGAGCACTCTGCAGGGACGATGGGCATCGCTGCCCTGGTGCGAAATGGGCCGCCACGAGCCAACCCGGCAAGGTCAAGAATAAGGGGCACGGCTTCCTCGTCAGGTTTTGCGCCCCAAGCCGCCCGTCTCGCTTTCTGTTTCGCTATCCCCGTTAAAACCCAAGCCCTCGCTCGCGCAGGCTCACAAAACGATTCTGGCCAATGACAAGATGATCGAGCAGCTCAATTTCGATCAATTTTCCGGCCTCGACGAGCTTGCGGGTGAGCGCGATGTCATCCGGCGAAGGCGTGGGATCGCCGGAAGGATGGTTATGCGCCACCAGAATCGCGTTACAGTTGCGACGAATCGCGCCGCGAAACACCTCCGCCACGCGCACGATGGCGGTATTCAAACCGCCACGATACAAATCTTCCTGATCTATCACGTGACTGCGTGTGTTGAGGTAAAGCACCACAAAATGCTCCTGCTCATAAAAGCTCATGGACGGCATCAGATAATGCGCCGCATCGCCCGGTGTACGGATTTGCAGCGACTCCTGAGGCGTTTCGCGCATCAGACGGCGCCCCAGTTCGAGCGCGGCCATCAGTTGCGCCGCTTTAGCCGGTCCAAGCCCGTGCGTTTGGGTGAGTTGAGCAAAGTCCGCCCGTGCCAGAGCGCTCAGGCTCTTGTATTCCGTCAACAATTGTGTGGCCAGGGTCAACACATTGATGCCGCCCACGCCGGTACGCAGAATAATCGCCAGTAATTCAGGGGTGGAAAGGGCTTCCGGTCCATGCCGTTGCAAGCGCTCACGCGGGCGCTCATCTTCCGGCATATCCTTGACGGTATAATAAGTCATCGCATACCTCCGCAAGGGTTTCACCCTCTCATTGTAGCACAGCTTTGGGCCTGAGCAGCATCCCCAACGCCGTAACAGCCCACCAGCTTTTCCGCTTCGGCGTTGCCATCGGACCTTCAGCCGGGCGCAAGCACCCGAAAGAAAGGTCGTCAAGGGCGCTTTCAAGCGCACCTTCGCCCACCCCTTAAGGGTGTTGAAATCAGCGGACACCCTATCCAGACTGGCGGTCACAATCGCGCCCACGATGATTTCAATCGCTCTCCTGAGGCTGAAGGGAAGCCGTAACCTTTAGTGTCCACAAACCGCACGGAGAAGCGCCTTTTATCACGATCCTGCGCACAGCCGCATAACGGACCTGCTAAACCTTGACAAAACTGCCCTCTCCATTGTCTCAGAGTCGTGCTAAAATACAAATAAGCTTGCATCCATGGATGGATTCGGATGGCAGGCAAGGCCTGATCTCCACCTCATCCCTGTTTCCCATCCCAATCAGACCTGCAACGCTTCCAACGAGAATGACCGGAGAACCATGAACGCCGAATTCCCCCTGTTCTCCACTCACCGTTGATGATTCTTGATTCGAAAGGAGGACCACCATGAAAAAACAAAACGTCAGACTGTGGCTTGTATGGCTTCTCTGCATCGGGTTGGGTTGTATGCAGCTCCCCCTTCCTGCCAAACCCACCGCTTCCGCCCCACTTATCGCTGCAGCCACCTCCACCCCCATGCCGCTATCCACATCCCCCCTGAGTCAGGAACCTACGGCCGATAACCCTTCCCCTCCCTCAACGCCGGTCAAGCTCATCTTTATTCACCACTCGACCGGCGGGGCCTGGTTAGCGGATGATTACGGCGGATTGGCCCTGGCCCTGATGGCCAACAATTATTACGTCAGCGCGACGAATTACGGTTGGGGACCGAATAGCATCGGTGACCGAACCGACATCCCCAATTGGCCGGAATGGTTCATTGGCCCACAGCGGGATACAATTATGGCCGCTGTTTACACCGAATCCGGGAAGAACGAGGGCGATTTTGGAACCTGGACGCGCATGGCTACCGACCCCGGCGGGCCGAATCAAATCATCATGTTCAAGTCCTGCTTCCCCAATTCGCACCTGGAAGGCAACCCCAACGACCCACCCCTGCCCGCCCCCAATGATGAGTTGAGCGTTGCCAACGCCAAGGCCGTCTACAACGCGATTCTAAGCTATTTCGCAGCCCATCCCGAAAAGCTTTTCATCGTCATCACGGCGCCGCCGCTGATGAGCAGCGAAACGGACGCAAGCCACGCGGCCAACGCACGCGCCTTCAACAACTGGTTGGTGAATAACTGGCTGAGCGAGAATAACTACACCTACCCCAACGTGGCCGTATTCGATTATTACAATGTGCTCACCAGCAATGGCGGAAACCCCAATACCAACGACGCTGGCGCAGAGACGGGGAACCATCACCGTTGGCGCAACAACGCCGTCCAGCACCAGCAGACGGTGGCCCAAAATACCTCCGCCTACCCCACGTACGATAGCCATCCCACCGCCGCCGGCCAACAAAAAGCGACCGCCGAGTTTGTGCCCCTGCTGAACGTTTACTATAACCGCTGGAAGAGCGCATCCACCACCCCAACCCTGAACCTGACTTCACCGCAAGGCGGCGAAGTATGGCTGACCAACACGCCCTACATGATTCGCTGGACCACAACCGGCAGCGTGCCTCAGGTCAATCTGGCCTACTCCACCGACAATTTTGTTACCCGCCACGAGATTGCCTCTAACCTGCCCAACACCAACAGCTACACCTGGACCACACCCGCCATCCCATCCGAAGCGGTGCGCGTGCGCGTGGAAAGCAGCGCTCAGCCCAACAGCGTCTACGCTCAAAGCGACCCGTTCAGGCTGAGCACCGAGGTGGCGCTGAACAAGCATCTTTTTCTCCCCGTGAGCCTGCGTAACTACAACCCCGGCTCCGGTACGACGGACCGCCTTCAGCCCTCTCATTTCACCTATCTGGGCGCATTCCGTCTGCCCGGTGGCGACGAACGCCCGGCTACGTTTGCCTACGGCGGCAATGCCATGACGTACAATCCCGACCATAACACGCTCTTCATCACCGGCCACGACCGTATGCCTTACGGGGAATTGCCCAACGGCGGTCAGATCGCGGAAGTGAGCATCCCCACCCCTTCTTTGAGCCGCAATGTGGATGAGCTGCCTCAGGCGGAGTTTGTCCAGACCTTCCAGGATGCTCTGGCCGGACGTTTTAGCGTCTTTGAGGAAATCCCCCGCATCGGCATGGTGTACATCAACACCAGCGCAACCGGTCCAGTGTTGCACGTGACCTACGGTCAGCATTTTGAGCCGGATCCACCGGCCCCCACGCAAGGCTGGATTGCGCCCACGTTGAACGCACCCAATTTCCAGGGAGCCTGGTTCATCGGCGGCTTCTCTTTCTACAGTGTGGGAGATTACATGCTCGAAATCCCCTCCGCCTGGGCTGCCCAGCACATTCAGGGGCGCGTCGTCGGCACAGGCCGCTCACGGGATGGAGGGTGGTCGGGCATGGGGCCAACGCTGCTGGCCTATCGTCCCTGGAATGACGCGGGGACTCCGCCTGCGCCCAACAGCACGTTGAACGCTACCGCGCTGCTGCGCTACGCCACCTCCCTGGAAACGGCAAATATCGAGCGCGCGCTGCAGGGCTATCAATACCCTGATGAGTGGAATGGCGGCGCGTGGATAACCACTGCATCAGGACGCACGGCCCTGTTGTTTGCCGGCACCAAGTCCAACGGGACCAAATACTGGTATGGCTATGCCAATCCGGCTGGCCCCGATATCCCTTGCGTGGATGAAGAGGTCACGGATTTCGTCACCTGCCGGCAGGCCAACGGCACACCCTGCCCAGCGGAGGATTTTCACGAATGCAACGGGCATAACGATTACCGTGGCTGGTGGTCAACGCATTTCGATGCTCAATTCCTGCTCTACGATCCCCAGGATCTGGCCCGCGTGGCAAGCGGTGCGATGGCCTCGTGGGAGCCGCAACCCTACGCTGTGATGGATATTGACGACCGGCTCTTCCTGAACCCGTCCGGCGTGGAAACGGACATGTTGGGGACCGGGAATCAACGCCGTTACCGTCTCGGTGATGTGGCCTTCGACCGGGTGCATGGACGGTTGTATGTGCTGGAGGTTTTCGCCGATGGGGCTAAACCCGTGGTTCACGTCTGGCAGGTACCCTGAGCTTTTGACCTTCGCCACGCCTGGACTATAATCCTGGTGCGTTCATCATCCAAGACAGGAGGGAGCATGAAAGAAGTTGTGCATACCCCACAGGCCCCGCAGGCTATCGGGCCATACAGTCAGGCCATCGTCTGCAACGGTTGGATCTTTGTCTCCGGTCAACTGGGATTGGATCCGACCACCGGCGAACTGGTCGGGCCGGATGTGGCGGCGCAAACGCATCAGGTGCTGCGCAACCTCAAGGCCATCCTCGAAGCAGCGGGGAGCGGTTTAGAGCGGGTGGTCAAGACCACCATTTACCTGGCCGATATGCAGGATTTCAAAACTGTCAACGCCGTCTACGCGGAGTACTTCAAAGAAGCGCCACCCGCACGCGCCACGGTGCAGGTAGCTGCTTTGCCCCGCGGAGGCCTGGTGGAAATCGAAGCTATCGCCGCGCTCTAAAGTTTCTATGGCGCCATATCGCCGCCTCTGGAGCGTCGTCTTCCTGCTGGGCTTCGTCACCTTTGCGTGCGTGACGAAGCCCTCACCGGCGCCCGGCTGCCAGAAAACGCTCTTTCCCACCTTCGGCGGCTGCTTTGGCAAAACGGTCATCCGCGACCTGAGCTACAGCGGACCAGCCTGCCTGCACATCGAGGTGAACAACTGTCAGGGCGGGGAGCTGCAAGTCCAGAACGACTGCAGCTCCCCCTTGACCCTGGGGGATCTGGTCATCGCAGCGGGGGAGCGCCTTAATCTCGACCTGGCCGAGGACGGCGCGGGCTATCGTCTCGTGCGGCGCGCGTCCATCCCCACCTATACGCCGGGCGAGGAGCTTCATCTCACGTTTAACGGTACGCTGGGTGCGGACCTCATCAACCTGAGTTTTACCAAAACTGCGCCTTTGTGCCCGTGAGGAGCATACAAAAAGCGGCACGCTGTTGCGCGTGCCGCCTGGGTGTACCCCCAGCAGGACTCGAACCTGCGACCTACTGGTCCGCAACCAGTCGCCCTATCCAGACTGGGCCATGGGGGCATGGCTTTATGGCTTTTTAACGTTTGAGATGGCGTCCATCTCTGTACCCCTGGCAGGACTCGAACCTGCGACCTACTGGTCCGCAACCAGTCGCCCTATCCAGACTGGGCTACAGGGGCATCTCAGGCGGGGAGGCAGGGATTCGAACCCTGGAGGGAGTTTTTAAGACTCCCTAACCGCTTAGCAGGCGGCCCCAATCGTCCACTCTGGCACCTCCCCAGTGCCTCGTGCGGAGGGAGTGGGATTCGAACCCACGGTGACCTGTCGGCCACGACGGTTTTCAAGACCGTTGCCTTAAACCGCTCGGCCATCCCTCCAGAACGCGGGTCGCGCCACTCACCCCAGACGGGGAGAGTATACCACGCCCGCGCGTTTTGTCAAAATGATTTTCAGCGACGGATAACTTCTAATCCCCCCATGAAGGGACGCAAGACTTCCGGCACCACAATCGAACCATCCGCCTGCTGGTAGTTTTCCATGATGGCAATCATCAGACGCGGCAGGGCCAGGCCGGAGCCGTTGAGGGTGTGGACGAAGCGTGGTTTGGCACCCGGTTCCGGGCGGTAGCGGATGTTGGCCCGCCGGGCCTGGAAGTCTTCGACATTGCTGCAGGAGCTGACTTCCAGCCATTCACCCGATCCCGGCGCCCACAGTTCCAGGTCATAGGTCTTGGCCGCGCCAAAGCCCAAATCGCCAGTGCAGAGTTCAATCACGCGATAAGGGAGCTGCAACGCCTGAAGCAGCCCCTCGGCGCAGGCGACCATGCTTTCCAGTTCGGCGTAACTGGTTTCCGGCGTGACAAATTTGTACATTTCGACTTTGTCGAATTGATGCCCGCGCTTGATGCCGCGCACGTCGCGCCCGGCACTCATCTTTTCGCGGCGGAAGCATGGGGTGTAGGCGACGTAGTACAGCGGAAGGTCCTCGGCATTGAGGATTTCATCGCGGTGCAGGTTGGTAAGCGCCACCTCCGCCGTCGGCAGCAACCAGACGTCATCTTCCACATCGTGATAGAGGTTGTCCTCAAATTTGGGCAATTGCCCCGCGCCTTCTAACATTTCGCGTTTGACAACGAAGGGCAGGTAAAATTCGGTGAAGCCGTTTTGGCGCGTGTGCACATCGAGCATCCAGAAGATGAGGGCGCGCTGTAAGCGCGCTCCCCAGCCTTTCAGCACGTAGAAGCGGCTACCGGCGAGGCGCACGCCGCGTTCAAAATCGAGGATGTCGAGTTCCGGTCCCAAGTCCCAGTGCGGAACAGGGGTGAAGCCCTCAGCGGCAAAGTCGCGCGGCGTTCCCCAGCGCCGCACCTCGCGGTTGTCGTGCTCGTTGACGCCTACCGGCACGCTCGCGTGGGGGATGTTGGGAATCCACATGAGGTGTTGCTGCAACCCGGCTTCGACCTCGCGCAATTGCTCCTCAATAGCGGCAATCTGGTCCCCCACGGCGCGCATGGCTTCGATTTTTTGCTGCCGCTCGGCGGGGTCTTTCATGCGGCCAATCTCTTTGGAGACGCGGTTGCGCTCCGCGCGCAGGCGTTCTACTTCCACCAGCATTTCACGCCGGCGCCCATCCAACGCCAGGACTTTATCCACGATGTCCGGATTGTCCTGACGCAGACGCAGCGCCTCGCGCACCCGTTCAGGATTTTGTCGGATCAGGTCAAGGTCTAACATCGCCACCCCCTCATCTCAAAAAACTCTGTTTCGATTATGCCACCAATGGGCAGTTTGTCCAGTTCTGGAAACAAGAAGCTGGAAAGCGAAGAGCATAGTCGCCCGGCGCGGGTGGGTAGGCAGCGGCAATGCCGTCGCCCGGCGCGGGTGGGTAGGCAGCGGCAATGCCGTCGCTCAGCATTCGACTATTCTGTTGTGCGTGTTATAATGGACTTAAGCTCCTATATGTATGGAAGCTTATCTCATTACCCCTTTAGTTTAGAAAGGAACCAACCATGAAACGCTATCTCTGGAGCATCATCGCACTCCTGCTGCTGACCAGCCTGGCCTGTAGCGCCCTCGGCGGTAAGAGCACGCCCACATCCGTGCCAGGCGGCACGACCGAACCGAGCGGTGGCACGACCGAACCGAGCGGCGGCACAACGGAACCGAGCGGCGGAACGACGGAGCCAAGCGGTGGTGCAATCTTCACCCCACCGCAGGACTTGAGCACCATCAACACCTACCGCATCCGCACCACCCTGAGCGAGAAATACGCCAATGGTGAAAACACGCAACTCACGCTCGAACAGGCCTATACCCGCGAGCCACGCGCATCCCACATCAAGATGACCTCTACGGACTCTGAACAGGGCGAACAAAGCATAGAGATGATCCAGATTGACACCACGCAATGGTTGAACATGGGTGGTGACTGGATGCAGAGCGAAGGTGAGCCTGTCACGGATGAGTTCGGCAGCGAAATTCTCGACACTTTCAACTTTGCCAGCGAAAACCCCGACGACTACGAATACCTCGGCAAAGAAACCATTGAAGGCATCCGGACCAAACACTACCGCGTCAAAGAATCCGCCGCCCTCCCGCTTGCGCTCGAACAAGGCGAGCTGCAGGATGTGAGCGAAGCGAAAATCGAAATCTGGGTGGCCGACGAAGCGAACATGCCAAACATGCTGATTAAAGTGACCTACTCTATCAAAGGCACTCACGCCGAAAAAGGCACGGCAGAAATTGCCATGGAACAGGTCACCTACGACATCAACGCCAACTTCACCATCAACAAACCGGAAGGCGTCAAGACCAGCATTGCCGATGACGTGCCGACCTATTCGGGTCCCATGAGCAACACCTTCCTCATGTCCGGCATGGCCTCCTTTGAGACCACCGACAAACCGGAAACCGTCGCCGCTTTCTACAAGGATGAGCTGCCCAAACAGGGCTGGACGTTGGGAAGCGAAGAGACCTACGAAGGCACCGCCATGCAGACCTGGAACAAGGACAACCGCACCCTGTACGTCATGATTAACATCGCCGAAAACGGCAACACCAGCGTCATGCTCAGCCTCAGCGAGCAATAAACCCGTTGCTGCTGCGGGCCAACTACGGGTTGGCCCGCAGCGCTTTTCACAAGGCCCATGCTCGACCCAACTACGCTTCAGCAACTCGCCCAGAGCCACGGCTTCATCGCCTGCGGAGCGCTTCCAGCCGGACCGACACCCCATCACGAAGCCTATCTCCAGTGGTTGGCGCAGGGCTACGCCGCGGACATGACCTACCTGGCCCGCGCGGATGTGCTGCGCAAGCGCGCCGACCCGCGCGCGCTCTGGCCCGACGCGCGCAGCGTGCTCGTTGTCGCCGCCTCCTACCTGCGCGCCGAACCACCGCCCCTCCCGCCCGGCCATGGCCGCATCGCGCGCTACGCCTGGGGAGAAGATTACCACCGCTGGATGGGGGAGCGTCTGCAGGCCTTCCTGGCCGCCCTGCGCACCGAACTCGGCCCCTTCGCCGCGCGCTGGTACGTGGACACCGGCCCCCTCAGTGAGCGTGCCTGGGCGGCTGCCGCAGGCCTGGGCTGGATCGGCAAAAATGCGACCCTCATCCACCCCCAATACGGCTCATTTACCGTGTTAGGCCTGGCGTTGTTGGATATTCCCCTGCCCCAGAGCGCCCCGGTTGCTTTGCCGGATTGTGGCTCCTGCACGCGCTGCCTCGCTGCATGCCCCACCGCTGCCCTCGTCGCCCCCGGCGTGGTGGACGCGCGCCGCTGCCTCTCTTACCTCACCATCGAAAACCGCGGTCCCATCCCTGTAGCGCTGCGCCCGGCCCTTGGCGATACGCTCCTGGGATGCGACCTCTGTCAGCAAGTCTGCCCGTGGAATCAGGCCCCACGTCGCGCTGTCGCTGCGCAGCCGGCCCCACCCGAAGCCACCCTGGACCTGAGCGAGGCCCTCACCCTGGATGAGGCCACCTTCCGCGCCCGCTTTCGCACCAGCGCCATCTGGCGCGCGCGGCGTGAGGGATTGGCGCGCAACGCCGCCGTGCTGCTCGGCCTGCGCGGGGACGAAAACGCGCGGCCCATCCTGCAGGCCGCGCGCGATTCCGATTCCAGTCCGCTTGTGCGCGAACACGCCGCATGGGCGTTGGCGCACCTTGCGGCAAAACCCTACCGTCCCTGAGCTTTCGCCTCGTTCCAGAGCGTATCCATCTCCTCCAGGCTCATCTTGTCCAGAGCCTGTCCACGGAGCCGGGCCTGCGTTTCAATGTGCGCAAAGCGCTGAGCAAAGCGCCGGTTGGCCTCACGTAAGGCACTTTCCGCATCCACACCCAACCAGCGCGCCCAATTCACCACGGCGAACAACACATCCCCCAGCTCGTGGTGACGTTCCTCCGGCGTCTGAGCGGCCTCCAGCTCGCGCAATTCCTCGCGCACTTTATCCACTACCCCCTGCACGTCCGGCCAATCGAAGCCTACCCGTGCGGCGCGCGTCCCGTAATCCTGCGCCTGCGCTAAAGCCGGCAGAGAACGCGGCACGCCATCCAACAGGGATTGCTTTTCCGCCCCCCTGTTTTGACGCTCGCTCTTCTTGATGCGCTCCCAGTTTTGAGCGACCTCCTCCGCGCCGTTGACCTGCGTCGTCCCCCACACATGGGGATGGCGGCGCTTGATTTTGGCGTCAATCGCCGCAATCACCTCCGGCATCTGGAACTCCCCCGCCTCGGTAGCAATCTGCGCGTGCAGCACAATCTGCAACAACAAATCGCCCAGCTCCTCGCGCAGCGCCTCAGGGTCGTCCCTGTCCAGCGCCTCCAACACCTCATACGCTTCCTCCAGGAGATTGGGACGCAAGCTCTGATGCGTCTGTTCGCGATCCCAGGGGCAACCGTCGGGGGCGCGCAGGCGCGCAATCGTCTGCTGAAACCCCTCAAAACTGCTTACCGGCGTCAGCGGCGGAAGATAAAGCACGGCAAACGGGTCAAAATCGCGCTGATCCAGCTCGTACAGTGCCAGCGTCGTGACGCGCTGTGCGGGCAGCCCCGCCGCCTCGATGACATGCACCGGATGTTCGTCCGGATACTGATTCATCAAGGCCAGCTTCACCTCCGAAGCCAGGGCGCGGTCCCCCAGGTAGGCCACCAGTGCGGGCAGGTCGGGATTGAAAGGCGGATGCAGGAGCTGTGATAGCTCCACCGCATCAAGCATCTGCAGACCGTCGAGCGCATCCCGCCCCAGCAAGCCCAGCACCGGTTCGATGAAGCTCAAGCCATGGACAAGACGCACCGTCACGCCGCGCGCCTCGGCCAGCTGCAGCCCATGCGTCACCGTCGCATCCCCCACCAGCGGATCGCCGGGCACGGCGTAAATCACCCCTTGCGGACGCTGCGCCAGGCGCAACAACTCCGTGGCAATCATCTGGTACAACGCCTCAAAGGATGTGGCCCGCTCATAAACTGCGTCAAAGCTGTGCACGGTTGGACCTTGCGGCAGCACCTGCGCGCAGGGATGATGCGCCGTGCGCAACCACACCTCAGGTGCGCTGCTCAGCACCTCCCACGCCTCGCGGGTAAGCAATCCGGCATGCCCCGGTCCCAACCCGACAATGGTCAATGATGCCATCTTGTTCTGCTCCTCGTCAAGAAGTCTCCCTGTCCCCAAACAAAGAACAGGTAGGCATGTCGCGCATGCCTACCTGCCAACGCTCCATTGATGCGCGCGGCGCATCCAGCTTTCGCCGCGTGCGGATGGGCTTTAACGCTTGGTGTACTGCGGAGCCTTGCGGGCGCGCCGGAGACCGGGCTTTTTGCGCTCCTTCGCGCGGGCATCGCGCGTGAGCAGGCCATTCTGCCGCATCACCGAGCGATAATCCGGGTTCTGCTCCAGCAAGGCGCGTGCCATACCGAGGCGAATCGCATCGGCCTGACCGGTGATCCCACCGCCTTCCACCACCACGGTCACATCATACTGCGTGCTCGCGCCGATGGTGCGCAGCGGCTCAGACAGACGCCACAGATCAACCTCACGGCCAAAGTACTCATTCGCCGGCTTGCCGTTAACGATAATCCGACCCGTGCCGCCGGGATAAAGCCGCACGCGCGCGGTCGCTGTCTTCCGACGTCCAACACCCTCGTAGTATTCAGCCATCCTTCCTCCCTTGAGTTACAGCTCCAGCGTTTTCGGCTGCTGCGCCTGATGCGGATGTTCAGGCCCGCGGTAGACCTTGAGCTTCTTGAACATCTTACGTCCCAGCGGACCGCGCGGCAGCATACCGCGCACCGCAGCTTCGATCACGCGCTCGGGGTGGATTTCGAGCTGCCGACGCAGCGAGACAGACTTCAGACCACCCGGATAGCCGGAATGCCGGTAGTAGAACTTCTGATCCAGCTTGCGCCCGGTCGTCACCACCTTCTCGGCATTGATGACGATCACGAAGTCCCCCGTATCCATGAACGGAGAAAACTCCGGCTTGTGCTTACCCCGCAGGATGCGCGCGATCTCGGTCGCCAGCCGCCCTAACGTCTTGCCCGTGGCATCCACCACATACCACTCGCGCTCAACGTCCTGAGGCTTGGTTACATGCGTAATGTGAAATTTATACTCCTTCACTTTGTCACACTCCCTCTTAGCACGAATTTTTGTGCTTCGTGGTTGATTTGAATTTCACCCGGCCAACCATCATCATAGGTCACGGACTGAAGCACCAGCCCGTGCGCCGGGGCGGCCGGACCCGCCAGATGGCGCGCCCGCTGGCGCAAGATAGCCTCCACGGCTTCCGGCGTCAGACGCTGCTGGCCTACCCGCACCAGCGTCCCGACCAGCATCCGCACCATGCGGTAGAGAAAGGCATCCGCCTCAATCTCAAAAACCAGCCAGGGCGCTTCCACGCGCCAGACGGCCCGGAAAACCTCCCGCACCGGGTTTTCCCCTTGCGGAGGAGAGCCAAAAGCCGAGAAATCGTGGCGTCCCAGAAGCCCTTGCGCTGCCGCCTGCATCGCTGCCACATCCAACGGGGCCGGGACATGCCAGCTCATGCGTTCGGCAAACGGATGGCGCACCGGCGCGCAATAAAGCGTGTAGGTGTAAGCACGACGCCGCGCATCATAGCGGGGATGGAAGCCCGCCGGGGCCTCATCCAACCGCAAGACCGCGATTTGCGCCGGCAGCAGGGCGTTCATCCCCCGCTGCAACACCGGCAAAGGCTGCCGCCAACGCTCCGGCAGATCAAACGCGATGACCTGACCAGCCGCGTGGACGCCTGCATCGGTGCGCCCGGAGGCGAGCACGCGTACCGGCGTGCCCGTCAGGCGCGCCAACGCGGTTTCCAGTTCGGCCTGAATACTCGGCGCATTCGCTTGAATCTGGAAACCGCCATAACCGGTCCCATCGTAGGCCACCAGGCCTCTGACGCGCGCCACGTTCTCTTATACGATGATGTTAAAAAACTGCCAGAGAGCTTAGTCTACCAGCTCTAACAAGACCATTTCCGCCGCGTCACCATGACGCAGGCCCATCTTGAGCATGCGGGTGTATCCCCCGTCCCGCTCGGCATAACGCGGAGCGATCTCGGCAAACAGCTTCTGAACCACCGCCGGATCGTTCACGCGCGCCGCCACCAGACGCCGGGCGTGCACCCCGCGCGCCGCATCGTCCTTCTCCGCGGCCAGGCCGCGCTTGGCGATAGTGATCAGACGTTCCGCCTGACCGCGAATCGCCTGCGCCTTTGCGCGCGTCGTGCGAATGCGCCCGTGCCGCAGCAACTCGGTCACCAGATTGCGCCGCAGAGCCGTGCGCGGCCCCATAGCGCGATTGAGTTTCTTACCAGCGACGTGATGTCGCATCGCTCTTCCTCCTGTCGTTAAACGTTATTCTGCGCCAGACGCAGTGTCGCTTACGAAGAAGCCCTTGGCGCGCAGCCGTTCATCCAGCTCTTCCAGCGACTTATCGCCAAAGTTGCGGATGGTGTTCAGCAAGACCTCGCGTCCCCGCGACATCAGCTCCAGCACCTCACCCACATTGGTGATGCCGCTGCGCTTCAGGGCGTTATAGACCCGCACCGAGAGGCCCAGGTCTTCAATCGGCAGCGCATAAGCGCGTTGCGGAATGCGCTCCTCAGTTACCGTTTCGGTTTCGACCGTCTCCTCCTGGAACTGAGCACCGGCAATCAGGCGAAGGTGCGTGACCAGAATGGCAGCCGATTGCTTGAGCGCGTCCAGAGGCTGAATGCGCCCATCGCTCCAGATTTCCATAATCAGACGGTCGTAATTGGTCAACTGCCCCACGCGCGCCTGCTCCACATGGAAGGCCACGCGCTTGATGGGGTTGAAGATGGCATCCACCGGCAGGACACCGATAGGCATGCGCCCCCGGTTATCTGCCGAAAGATACCCACGCCCGCGCTCGACCGTAAATTCCATATCCAGATGCGTGTTCGCATCATCCACGGTGAACAGGTACAGGTCAGGGTTGAGAATCTGAATTTCCGGCGGAGCGATTAAGTCACCAGCCGTCACAACACCTTCCCCGTCCACGCGCAACGTCATATACAGCGGCCCCTCGCCATCCATCATCAGGCGCACCTGCTTGAGGCGCAACATGATTTGAATGACATCCTCGCGCACACCCGGAATGGCCGAAAACTCATGCGGCACATCCGTGATGCGCACCGCGGTAATGGCTGCGCCTTCCAGGGAAGAGAGCAATACTCGCCGCAGTGCCGCGCCCAGCGTCAGCCCGTAGCCACTTTGCAGCGGGCCGATTTCGTAGCGCCCATACTGTTGAGTATTGACATCCGCTTCCACTTTGGGCAGAACTGGTGCTCCTAACACGGTAGCCTCCTGTTCGCTTTAGCGCGAGTAGAACTCGACGATTAACTGCTCCTGCACCGGAACATCAATTTCTTGACGGGCCGGCATAGCCAGGACACGCCCTTCCAGCTTGTCAGCATCCAGGCTGAGCCAGGCGGGGACAGCGCGTTGCCCTAACTGCTCGCGCAGCGCCTTGAAGTAGGTCGCCTGACGGCTTTCAGGCCGGACGCTCACCACATCCCCCGCCCTCAAACCGTAGGCCGGGATGTTGGTCTTGCGACCGTTGACCATGAAGTGCCCATGCGAGACCAATTGGCGCGCCTGCGCACGCGACGTGGCCAACCCCAGGCGATACACCACGTTATCCAGGCGGGTCTCCAACAGCACCAGCAAGTTGACACCCGTCAGACCCGACCGACGCTCTGCTTCACGGAAGTAGCGGCGGAACTGCTGCTCCTGAATCCCGTAAATCCGACGGGCCTTCTGCTTCTCCTGAAGCTGCATGCCATAGTCGGACAGCTTGCGCCGGCGAAATGCTTGCTCCTTGCCGTGCTGACCGGGGGGATAGCTGCGATCCTGCAGGGCGCATTTTTCGCTGTAGCAGCGCTCACCCTTGAGATACAGCTTCTCACCGGCGCGACGGCACAGTTTACACACCGGGCCTAAATATCTCGACATAAAAGACTCCTCCTGCAGAATAAACTACACACGCCGCTTCTTGGGGGGGCGACACCCGTTATGCGGAATGGGCGTCACGTCCACAATAGAACGCACGCGCATCCCGACCGAAGCGATGGCGCGCAAAGCCGCTTCGCGGCCCGGACCAGCGCCCTTGACAAACACATCCGCTTCCTGCATCCCATCGTTGGACATGGCTTCCTGGATCACCTTCTCCGCCGCCTGACGCGCCGCAAAAGGCGTGCTCTTGCGCGTGCCCTTGAAGCCGACAACCCCCGCGCTCGCCCAGCGCAGCACATTGCCCTGCGCGTCGGTCACGGTCACGATGGTGTTGTTAAAGGTCGAGTGGATGTGAACCTGCCCCTGCGACACCATGCGCTTAGTGCGGCGCACCCCACTCCGTCGTACCTGACGTTTTGCCATAGAACCTCCTCTACCTTATGCCTTACCCTTATGAACTGCGCAGCGGGTTTACTTCTTGGCACCGCGACGCCGACCGCGACCCGGGACCGTCTTGCGCGGACCACGGCGGGTCCGGGCGTTGGTGCGCGTCCGCTGACCATGGACGGGCAGGTTACGCCGATGCCGTAATCCACGGTAGCAACCGATCTCGATGAGGCGCTTGATGTTCATCTGCACCTCACGGCGCAGATCACCTTCCACCTTGTACTCGCGCTCGATGATCTCGCGCAGCGCCGCCACCTCGGCCTCACTCAGGTCCTTGATGCGCTTATCGGGGCTGATCCCCGTGCGCGCCAATACCTTCTGGCTGGTCGAAAGACCAATGCCGTAGATGTAAGTCAGGCCAATCTCCACCCGCTTGTTCTTGGGCAGGTCAACGCCTGCAATACGCGCCATAAGTTTTCTCCTCCAGACTTCGACTTAATGATTACCCTTGCCGCTGTTTGTGCTTGGGATTATCGCAGATAACACGCACCACACCCCGCCGGCGAATGATCTTGCACTTCGGGCAGCGGCGCTTCACGGACGGTAATACCTTCATTGTCTTTCTCCTTCCGTTTACACCAGTGTTAAGATTTCCGGTTCGCCTTCAGTGATGGCGACCGTGTGTTCAAAGTGCGCCGTCAGGCGCCCATTGGCCGAAACAACCGTCCACCCATCCGCTAAGGTGCGGGTCTGACCTGTGCCGATGAGCACCATCGGCTCAATCGCTAAGGTCATGCCGCGCCGCAGCAGGATGCCCTGTCCGGCCTGGCCATAGTTGAGGACCTGAGGGTCCTCATGCAGATGCCGGCCTATCCCATGCCCGGTGTAGACGCGCGTCACATAATAGCCACGCGACTCCACAAAATTTTGAATGGCATGTGAAACATCTCCCAACCGTCGGCCTGCCACCGCCTGAGCCAGTGCCGCGTTCAAGGCCCCAGCGGTTACGTCCAACAGCGCCTGCGCTTCGGGAGAGATTTCACCTACCGGCAGGGTGATGGCCGCATCCCCATGGAAGCCGCGGTAGTACGCCCCCACATCCACGGTGATGATATCCCCTTCCTGAAGCACGCGCCGCGCCGAAGGGATGCCGTGAACCAGCTCCTCATTCACCGAGGCGCAGATCGTCGCCGGAAAGGGATTGCGGCTGCCCGGCGGATAGCCCAGGAACGAGGGGACCGCACCGCGTTTGCGAATCCAACTTTCGGCCAGACGATCCAGCTCCAGCGTGGTTACTCCGGGGCGCACATGCTCGCGCATCATGGCCAGCACTTCAGCCACGATGCGCCCGGCTTCACGCATGGTTTGCACTTCTTCTGCCGTCTTGATGATAATCATTTCAAAGTTCCGCTCTTTCGGTGCCCTGGCCCAACTCCGCCCTGGTGAGAGGACCAGGGCGGAGCTTGTAACCAGGTAAAGGACTTCCTGTCGCAACCCAGACAGGCGTCACAGACGATGGAATATTATACCACAGTCCTGAATCTACACCAGTAAGCTTTTTTAGTCGAGGAAGCCCTCGTAATTGCGCATCATGAGCTGCGCTTCGAGCTGACGCATCGTATCCACGACCACGCCCACCACGATGAGCAGGCCCGCGCTCGAAATCAGCATCACGTTCGTGCCGCTGCGCATGGCCAGGCCGATAACGTACGGCAGCACCGCCACGATGCCCAGGAAGAGCGCCCCGGCCAGGGTAATGCGACGGTAGATGTTGTTGATGAACTCCTCCGTCTTCTGCCCGGGACGCACGCCCGGAATGAACCCACCCTGCTTCTGCAGCGTTTCGGGCAGATTCTGCTGCTGTACCAGCACGTCGGTGTAGAAGTAAGTGAAGCCCACAACGGCGATGAAGTACGGCAGCGCGTACCAGGGATTGCTACCGGAGAAGAAGTTGATGACGCCCGTCGCAAAATTCCGCACGCCGGGATTGGTGCTGTTGACGAAGAACTGTGCGATGACCGCCGGCAGCACCAGGAAAGACTGCGCGAAGATGAGCGGAATCATGCCCGCCGCGTTGACCTTGAGCGGGATATAAGTGCTCCCGCCGCCGTACACGCGCATCCCGCGCACGCGCTTCCCGTATTGCACCGGAATGCGGCGCTCCCCTTCCTGCACGTACACGATGAACAGGACGACCAGCACGGTCACCACCAGGAACACCAGCACGCCCAGGAATTTATCCGCCAGCCAGACGCGGTAGAAGTTGCGCGGCACGTTGGAGACGATACCGCCGAAGATGATCAACGACAAACCGTTACCGATACCCTGCTCGCTGATGAGTTCGCCCAGCCAGACCGCCAGCATCGTCCCCGCCGTCATCGTAAAGAGGATGGTGATGGTCGGCAGCCACTGCCCGGCCGCAAAGCCGAAGTTGGGCAAAATCTCCGTGCCACCCGTCGCCGCGCGCAGACTCTGAATCTGTGCGTAAGCCTGCAGAGCAGCCAGGGGGACGGTGAGGTAGAAGCCCCACTGATTCAGCTTGCGCTGCCCGGCCTCGCCCTCTTCCTTCAGCATCTGCTCCAGCTTGGGGAAGATGGGCAGAAGAAGCTGCAGGATGATGGTTGCGGTCACATATGGGTACACGCCGGTAGCCAGGATGGAGAAGTTCGCCACCGCGCCACCGGAGAGCAGGTTGAGGAGGGAGAAGAGGCGGCTCGCGCCGCTCCCTCCCTCCAGGAAACTCGCCAAAGCTTCGCGATTAACGCCCGGCACGGGGATGTTGGAGATAAGCCGGAAAAGCACCAGAATCAGCAGCGTGTAGAGCAGACGACGCCGCAAATCCGGCAATTTAAAGGCGTTAAGCGCGTTACCCAGACTTTGGAGGAAACTCTTGAACATGATGGCCTCCCAGGTGGCAGGGTCAGCGGGTGCGATGCCCGCCCCGCTGCCATGCCAACAGTTCTACTTTACCCCCGGCTGCCTCGATCTTAGCACGGGCAGACTCGGAAATCCGATGCACACGCACCGTCAAGGGACGATCCAGCTCGCCGCGCCCCAGCACCGCCACCAGATCCGTGGCGTGCTTGATCAGGCCGGCTTCCGCCAGCGTTTCGGGCGTCACCACGGCGTTGGCTTCAAACTTCTCGGCCAACTGATCCAGGTTCACCGGCGCGAACTCCATCTTCCACGGGTTAAAGAACCCAACACCGCGGGCGAAGGGCAGCTTGCGCACGAGCGGGAGCTGACCACCTTCAAAATACGCCGGCTTCACGCCACCGCTGCGCGCGCCCTGACCCTTGGTACCACGACCGGCGGTCTTACCCTGACCAGCGGCGATACCGCGGCCGACGCGCTTCTTGCGCTTTGTGGCCCCTTCTGCGGGGAAAAGATCATGGATTTTCATGATAGCCTCCGCTCCTTAGCCTTCGACTTCTTCAACCTGAAGCAGATGCGCAACCTTGGCAATCATGCCCCGCACGGCGGGCGTGTCGGGATGCTCGACCACCTGCTGCATGCGCTTCAGCCCCAGGGCCTCAACCGTGCGCTTCTGATCCTTGGCGTAGCCAATCGAGCTGCGCACCAGCTTAATCCGCAATACTTTCTCGGCCATTATGCGTTCCTCCTGCGCCAGAAAGGCAAAGCCTCGCTCACGGGAACACCGCGGCTCTGCGCCACCTGTTCCGCGCTGCGCAACTCACGCAGGGCCTTCATCGTCGCCTGCGCCACGTTGATCTTGGTCGGGCTGCCCTGCGACTTGGTCAACACATCACGAATCCCCGCCGCCTCCAGGATAGCACGCACCGCACCCGCGGCAATCACGCCGGTACCGGGAGCTGCCGGACGCAGGAAGACGGAGGAACCACCGCACGTGCCCGTAATCTCGTGCGTGATGGTGGTGTTGTCCATGGCAATCGGGCGCATATCGCGCCGCGCGCGCTCCGTCGCCTTGGCGATGGCATCGGGCACATTCCGCGCCTTGCCGATGCCCAGACCAACCTGCCCTTTGTTGTCACCTACCACGGCGACCACGCGGAAGTGCAGATGCCGACCACCCTTGACCACCTTGGCCACGCGGGTGATATCTACAATGCGCTCGTCCAGTTCAGGCTGCGCATCAAAGTCTTGAATCTGTTTTTGCATTGCCATTCTTTCAACCTCCGCCGGATTAGAAATCCAGGCCTGCCTCGCGGGCAGCCTCGGCCAAAGCCTGCACGCGGCCATGGTACTTGTAACCGCCGCGGTCGAAGACCACCTGCTGAATGCCGCGCGCCAGGGCGCGTTCGGCCAAGACCTTTCCCACGACCTTCGCCTGTTCCGTCTTGGTCAAACCCGCCAGCTGATCACGAATCTCGCTATCAAGCGTCGAGGCCGAGGCCAGGGTGTGGCCCGCCACATCGTCAATGATTTGTGCGTAGATATGATTCAAGCTGCGAAAGACGTTCAGGCGTGGACGTTCTGGCGTTCCCTCCACGTGCTTGCGCACGTGCAGATGACGCCGGATCCGGGCTTTATCACGACTCAGTTCTGGTTTCATAGTTTCTTACCCTCGGTCACACGCTGTGAAATGAATTACTTCTTCTTACCGCCCTTACCACCGGCTTTACCGGCCTTACCCGCCTTACGACGCACGATTTCGTTCGTGTAGCGGATGCCTTTGCCCAGGTAAGGTTCCACCGGACGCCAGGCGCGGATTTCCGCCGCCACCTTGCCTACCAGTTGCTTATCAGCACCCTTTACCACGATGGTACCCGACTTCGGGTTGACCTCGAAGCTAATCCCATCGGGCGGGTTGACGCGCACCTCGTGCGAGAAGCCCAGGTTCATCACCAGCACCTTCCCCTGCAGCTCGACACGGTAGCCCGTGCCGGAAACTTCGAGGGACTTGCTGTAGCCCTGCGACACGCCGATGATCATGTTGTTAATCAGGGCGCGGTTCAGACCGTGCAGAGCACGCGCCTGCTGCGCATCGCTTTCGCGCTGCACGTGCAGCACATTCCCTTCCTGCACGACCTTGATACCCGGATTCACGATGTGCGTCAGTTCACCCTTCGGTCCCTTGACGGTGACCTTCTGCCCATCAATTTCCACTTTTACCCCGGCCGGAACCGGGATCGGCATACGACCAATACGCGACACGCTCCACCTCCCCTTTACCAGACGTAGCAGATCACTTCGCCGCCCACATTGAGGCGACGCGCCTGCTCACCGGTAAGGACACCCTTGGGAGTGGAAAGGATGGCGATCCCCATCCCGCTGCGCACCCAGGGAATCCGCCCAGCCGGCGTGTAGATGCGCCGACCCGGCTTGCTTACCCGCTTCAGGCCCGTGATCACTGGGCGTTGATGCTTCAAGTCACCCACATACTTCAGGCGGATGGTCAGTTCCGGCTGCGGGGTCTTTTCGACCACCTCATACCCCTCGATGTAACCTTCCTCCTTGAGAATTTTGGCGATGCCCACCTTCATCTTGGAGGCCGGCATCGAGACGGTCTCGTGCTGGGCCATTAAGGCGTTATGCACACGCGCCAACATATCGGAAATAGGATCATTCATTGTCATTGTCCTACCCTCTTACCAGCTCGATTTGACCAGGCCGGGAATTTTCCCTTCCAGCGCCAGTTCCCGCAAGCAGATGCGGCACAGCCCAAAACGGCGATAGTAGCCCCGCGAGCGACCGCAGCGCGTGCAGCGGTTGCGAACACGCACTTCGTACTTGCGACGCATTTCACGATACGGCATACACTTCTTCGACATACGTCACTCCTTGTTCCAGTTCGGCCTACGCATGGCGGAAAGGCATACCCAGCAGCTCCAGCAGCCGCCGCGCCTCTTCATCCGTCTCTGCCGTAGTATTGATGCTGATTTCCATACCCCGGATCTTGTCAATTTTGTCATAGTCAATCTCCGGGAACAGCAACTGTTCGCGCAAGCCAAGGGTGTAATTCCCACGCCCATCCAGCTTGTCCGGCACGCCGCGGAAGTCGCGCGTGCGCGGCAGAGCGACATTCATCAGACGATCCAAAAAAGCCCACATCCGCTCACGGCGCAGGGTCACCTTGATACCGATGGCACGCCCCTCGCGCAGCTTGAAGGCCGCTACCGAACGCCGCGCCTTAGTGATGACCGGACGCTGACCGGTAATCTGCGCAATGTCGTTCGCCGCAGATTCCAAAGCTTTGGGGTTATCCAGGGCCTCGCCCAACCCCACGTTGATGATGACTTTGCGAATGCGGGGCACCTGCATCACGTTCTTGTACCCGAATTCCTTCATCAGAACCGGGACCACTTCTTGCTCATAGCGTTCTTTCAAAGATGCCATAGTCCCCTCTCCTAATCAATCGAAGCGCCGCACTTTTTGCACATGCGCACTTTGCGGCCATCTTCGAGCAGCGAGAAGCCCACGCGCGTCGCCTCTTTACAGTGCGGGCAAACCAGCATCACGTTCGAGACGTGAATGGGAGCCTCAAGCTCCACGCGCCCGCCCTGCATCTGGGAACGCCCGGCGCGGATCGCACGTTGATGCTTGACGATGATATTGACCCCCGAAACGACGATGCGGTTAGCCTTCGGGAAGACGCGCAGGACTTCCCCAGTCTTACCACGATCATCGCCACTGATGACCTTAACGGTATCACCCTTTTTAATGCGGTTCATGCTTTCACCTCAACCTACAACACTTCCGGCGCTAAGGACACGATCTTCATGAAGCCCTTTTCGCGCAGTTCGCGCGCGACAGGCCCGAAGATGCGCGTACCGCGCGGATTGACGCCACTGGCGTCGAGAATCACCGCCGCGTTGTCGTCAAAGCGAATGTAGGAGCCGTCCGAACGGCGGTATTCCTTGCTCACGCGCACGATCACGGCTTTCACCACATCGCCCTTCTTCACACTGGCGGTCGGCGAGGCCGACTTCACCGCTGCCACAATCACGTCCCCCACCGTGCCATAACGACGGCGGGATCCTCCATAGACGTGAATGCACAACAGCTCGCGCGCCCCCGTATTGTCCGCCACAGTCAGTCGCGTTTCCTGCTGAATCATCCTACCCTCCTACGCGGCCCGCTCCAAGATCTCGCTCACCACCCAGCGCTTGCGGCGGCTGTAGGGGCGGGATTCGAGAATCACCACCCGATCGCCCACACGACAGGCATTCTCCTCATCGTGCGCCAGGTACTTTTTGGTGGAGCGCACCACCTTCTTGTACAGAGGATGGCGGTACTGGCGTTCCACCAGAACAACCACCGTCTTATCCATTTTGTCACTCGTGACCACGCCAATCAGGCGTTTACGCTGCTGTTCCATAAGCGCACCCCTTATTGTTGCTTGGCGCCCTGCAACTGGCGCTCGCGCATGATGGTGAGGATGCGGGCAATATCCTTACGCACCGCACGCAGCCGATTCGCATCCTCCAACTTCCCCACGTACCACTGCTGCCGCAAGTTGAACAGCTCGCGCCGGGTTTCCTGCAGGCGCACCTGCAATTCCTTATCCGAAAGTTCACGTAACTTCACTGCGTCCATGGTTACTCTCCTGTCGCCTCACCCAACTCTACGCGCTTGATAAGGTGCGTCTTGATGGGCAGTTTGTGGGAAGCCAGGCGCAGCGCCTCTACGGCCACATCCTCCGGCACCTCACCCACCTCGAACATCACGCGCCCCGGGCGCACGACGGCTACCCAGTGATCCACCGGACCCTTACCCTTACCCATGCGGGTTTCGGCAGGTTTGGCCGTCACCGGCTTGTCCGGGAAAATGCGAATCCAGTACTTGCCGCGGCGGCGCAGATGGCGCACAATAGCACGGCGCGCAGCTTCAATCTGACGGGCCGTAATCCAGGCCGGCTCTAAAGCCTGCAGACCGTATTGCCCAAAGGACACTTCGGTACCGCGTGTTTCCTTACCCTTCATACGACCACGATGTTGTTTGCGGTACTTAACCCGCTTCGGCATTAACATCGCCCTACCTCCTTATTCCTCCGCGGCCTCAGCCAGCACCGGAGTGCT
>DAOUBT010000080.1:0-26018 GCA_034432595.1 Anaerolineae bacterium
ACGGCAATGCCTCCGCCCACCCCGCCCACCCTGCAATGCCTTCGCTCACCCTGAATGTTCTTTGCACCATGGCTCAGGATGAAATCCTGTGCCACGGTTCTGCATGACCCAGCCGGGCCTTTCAAACTTCATCATGGCCTTCTTGTTTCCAGACCCTTGATTATATATCAAAGTTTCCGTCAGACGAGTCTCACGCGGCAAGGGCACTTTAAGGACGGGGGCAACTTTTGCCATCATCAAGTCGCAAAGTTCAGTGGATGGGCGAAAGCAATGCCCCTGCCCACCCACACGCCAATGCAGCCATGGATGCTGTTCGCATCCGAGCACCCCAAGGCCATTTCCCAGGCGAGAAAAGCCCCCCCCAATCCCCTGTAGAATACCCAGGGAAGATTGGTCATGCAATTCAGGGATAGGCACTACCCCACCCAACAGGACCTCTCAGGCGCGGGGAGCTGCTGCGTAACGCTTCTCCAACCAGCCTCCGCCCAGCGCAAAGGCGATAAAGCCCGCCAGGCAGAGCCAGCCGATCCATTCCCCAAGGTAGGAGACCAGCGTGCCCCGTCCCGACCCCAGCGGCACATCGGCCACGAGCTGATCGGCGCGGCCCTCCGGGGTCACCAGCGCAGCGACAATGCGCCCATGCGGATCTATGACCGCCGAATCGTAGCCCGCATCCGCTTTGACTACGGCGACGCGGTTCTCGATGGCGCGATACATGGCATGGACGTAGTGCAAACGTGCAATGCCCGCCCAGTCATTGGAAGGAATCAGCAAGAGCTGCGCGCCCTGCCGCACCATCCGCTGCGCCGTGTCGGTGTAATCCAGATCGTAGCAGATGATGGTCGCTAACCGACCGTGCGCGGTATCGTAGACCGGATACGTGCCGCGCGTGGTGCTCATCTCGCCAGCAAAGACAACCGGATGATCCTTGCCGAAGACGCCCAGGAAGCGCCCCTGCGGGTCTATCACCGTGGCCTCATTGCGCCAGACGCGATGCTCCTTGATAATGCCATATCCTACTCCCAGATAGATGCCCGTCTCCTGCGCCAGAGCGCTCAACGCGAGCGGGTCCTCGACCTGTGGGTCGTAAAGCAGGCTGACCTCAGGCCAGAGGACGATCTGCGCCCCGGCCTGTGCCGCAGCGCGTGACCGTTCCACCATCCCGGCATAAAGATCGGGCAGCGCCTCCGGTTCGGTAGCGTACACGGCAATCGGCTGCGGATAGGTGTGAATGGCTGCGGCACGCACACTCGTCTCCCCCACGGGCATAACGTAGAGCGCCAGGCTGACGATGACCCACAACGCGAGCGCGCCCCCCAGAGCGCGCAGCCAGCGCCGTGTCGCCTGCGGGGATGGCGTCGGAGCCTCGCCGGAGCCGAAGCGCCGATCCCAGACCTCAATGGCAAGTTGCGCCAGGGCGAAGTTGACCAGCATCATCAGAAAGCCCATGCCCACAATGCCGACGACACTGAGCGGTTGCAGCAGCCACGGGGTGCGGAAATGAGCATACGCCAGGAAGCCCCACGTCCCGGCAATGGGGATATTCAGGCGGATCATCTCCACGCCCGACCAGCCCAACGCGCCCTGCAGGATGAACCAGCGGTAACCGGTACGCTCGTTGAACTTGCGGTTGCCCCCCTCGGTCAAGAGCGATATGACCAGGATGATTTCGGCCAGATAGGCCATGAACAGGCCGCTACCGCCAAAAACCGGTGAGAAGTAGCCCTTAAGCCAGATGTAAGTGGCGAGAGAGGGCGGCAACATCGAAAAACGGCGCGGGACGATGCGGTACTGCGCTAACAGGACCGGCACCCATCCCACCCAGGCCAGGGGCCAGATTCCATACGGCGGCAAGGCCAACCAGATACACAGGCCGCTCAGCGCGCCAAGGGCCAGGGCGACCAGCGTCCGCAGCCCATCCTGACGATTCAACCCCCATGCACTCATGTCTCCTTCCTTTCCTTCATGACAGGTAACCCCATCTTGCTTGTGTACACCATGCCGCCCCGTCGGGCAGCGTCGTGAGCGCGGTAACGCAGCAACTTCCCCCATCCCGCCATAAGCGCGGTTAGCTTCCCCTCTCAGGCCCTACAGGGAGCACTCAATCCCACTTGCCGCAGCGACGGCAACGCTTACGGCTGGCGGCAGCCTCGTCAAACAAGTTACCCATCGGCGCGTAGGGATCAACAAGGATGTACTCCCAATCATGGTTTTCTCGACCACACACAAGGCACACGCATCCATCCCACACATGATGGCCGAAGAAACAGCGTAACAAGGCGATCCACCGCTTAAGCCTGTTCATGTCCCCCTCCCCACACGTGACCGAACCAGCCAGCGTCAAGGCTCTGACGGAAGCGCCTGTTGCCCAGACGCCGGAACGCGCTTCACCAAAAGCATCGTCTGCGGCGCATCGTAGACGCGGAAACTTTCATCCAGACGCGGGAGGCGCAGCGCGTAGGGCGTGCCACAGCGCTGCGCCAGGCTGAGCGGCTGCGGCAAAGCAGCGTCCGCCAGCGGATCGTCGCTCAAAGCCAGCGGGCCTAAGCGTGGACAGCGTCCAAAGCTCACCACCTCATAGGCCGGGTTGCTGAGCAGGCGCGCATACCACGCCCGCGTGAGCGGATAGCGCGCGCCGTGCCGCCCGATCACGCCATAAGCGCGCGGCGTCGCCAGCGTCACCACGTGCGCGCGGGCCAGGGCGTCCTCCAACGCGGCGAGCTTCTCCGGCGTGTCCTCGTCCATCACCGGCAACACCACGCGCGGATAGCGATTGGCCGCCACCAGACGGCCATGCGGCAGCGCATCGTCCCAATGCTCGTTAGCGATCAGGCTGCCCTGCGGCACATGCGCCGCTATCCAGGTGGAAGCGGTCACATACGGATGCGGCTGCGCATACACTCCCAGTTGCGCCGCGCCCAGCAGGGCCGTGGGGAGGAGCAGCGCCGCCGCCCACACCCCCCAGGCCCGTCGCGGCAGGCTGCGCGCCGCCCACGCCGTCCACAGGGGATAGAGCGGCAGGTAGTAACGCGGAAATTGCGCCAGCAGCAGCCCCGTCACGGCGCTGTAGAAGAGCATCCAGGCCAGGGCAAGGCGGGCGCGCTCCGTCAAAAAGCGCCAGCGCCCCCAAGCCAGCCCCATCCCCACCAGACCGGCCAGCACAACCGTGGGTCCCAATCCCCATAAAGCCATTTGCAGCAGCGGGTACAGGTAGGGTGGATTACCGATAAACTGCACGGTGTAAGGCACGGGATAGCGACCGCGCAAAATGGCCGCCTGAATGAGTGGCCCGCGCCAGCAGCGCAAGGGCGTGAGCACCATCCACGGCGCCATGAAAACAAACGTCAGGGCAAAGGCGTATGCAAAGTCCACCAGGGTGGCCCTGCGCCGTGCCAGTGGGGGCAGCAGCAGGGGGATGATGAGGGCCAGCGTCGCCTTGCTCGCCACGGCACACGCGGCGCTCACTCCAGCCAGGGTAGGACGGGAGCGCGCCGCCGCTAACAGGGCCAGGGCACCGCCCAGCGCAGCGAAAGGGTCCACCGTGAAGAAGCGCGCCTGCTGCAAAGGGAAAGGGGCGACGGCCAGCAGGGCCGCACTCAGGTAGGCCGCGCGCCGTCCCCCCAGAGCCGCCCCCCAGGCCCCGGCCAGCACGACCAGCACTACCCCCGCCAGAGCGGAAAGCAAGCGCAAGGTGAACAGGGCCGCCGGATCGTCCATCCAATGCGTGACCATGGCCGCTGCATAGAGCGGCAAATGCCCGTAGGGGAAATCCGCCTCCACGCGGCAGGGATTATCGGCAGGAGCCATACGCTCAGCCACCTGCAACAGGAAGCGCTCATCCGGGTGGACGGCAAGGCCCGCGTCCCAATCCGCGTGGGGGAAGCGCAGGGCCGCGGCGAGGAGCAGGAGCACAATCCACGCAGCACGGTAAGCCCAGGGAGAGCGGCGTCCCATCACGGCGTGTGCTCCCGCAAGACACGCTCCAACAACGCGATGAGCGTTTCCAAATGGACGGGCTTCATCAGCCAGCCGGCTACCCCCTCCTTTTCTAAACGCGCCAGTTCGTGCTCCAGGGGGTGTCCGCTCAGGAGAATCAGGGGCGGAGCGGCAGGCCGCTCGCGCAGTGCCGCCAACAGGGCGCGCCCGTCCATGCCCGGCATGACCACGTCGCTGAGGACGAGGGTGATATCGGGATAGGTATCCAGCAGGGAGAGTGCTTCTTCGCCATGGGCAGCCGTGACGACGCGGAAGTTGAAGCTCTTGAGCGTGTCGGCCAGGGCGCGACGCAAGGCGGGGGCGTCTTCCACCACCAGGATAAGGCGCTGCGCTCCGTCGAAGGTGTTTGCCTGCATCTCGCCAGGGGCGACCGCCTCGGCCTGCGGCAAAGGAGGCAGGTAAATGGTGAAGGTTGTGCCTTCTCCCACTGCAGTCTCCAGGTCGAGATGGCCTTGATGCAGCTCCACAATTCCATACACCTGCGCCAGGCCCAGACCTGTGCCCTTCCCTACTTCTTTGGTGGTGAAGAAGGGTTCAAAGATGCGCGGCAAAACCTCAGGGGGAATGCCAGTACCGGTATCCCTGACCGTGATGGCCAGCCAGGGGTCGCCTTGCAGCGTACCGCAAAAATGACAGTGGATGGGCTGATCGGGTGGAATAGCGCGCAAACCGATGAACAGATCGCCGCCGCGCGGCATGGCGTCCCGCGCGTTGATGGCTAAGTTTATCAGAACCTGCTGCATGCGCGTGGGGTCAAGGTTAGCCGGGCAAGGCTCGTCCGGCAGGTTGAGCTGTACGCGGATGGTTTCTGGCAGGGTGCGTTCCAGGAAACGCCCCGTTTCCTGCAAAAAGGTTTTCACATCCACAGCCTGACGCTTCAAGATGGAGCGGCGTCCGAAATCGAGGATTTGTTGCACCAGCTCGGCGGCGCGTTGCGCTTCCTGACGGATGGTCAGCAAGGCTTCCAGCAAGCGCGGCGAAAGGCCCGGTGTGCGCTGACCGATATCCGCATAGAGCAAAATAGCGGCCAGGATGTTGTTAAAGTCGTGGGCAATGCCGGCAGCCAACTGTCCGACCGTAGCCAGGCGCTCCTGATGCTGCAACCGGTCCTGCACTTCCCGCGCTTCGGTCACGTCACGCAGCACAAGCAGCCAGCGCGGTGGAGCGGGCGGGTCGTGCAGAGGACGGGCCAGCAGCTCAAAGATGCGCTTTTCCACCCGGAGTTCATGCCACAGACCCTCAGCCGGCGGAGAAGCGAGTAACTCCGGCAAAGCCCGCCCACCCAGTTCTTTGAGCGCCTCGCCTTCCCAACGCGGAGCGAGCTGCGTCAGATAGCCCTCGCCCACAGGGTTGGCGCGCACCAGACGGTAGTCAGCATCCAGCACGATGACGCCTTCCGGCACGGCATCCAGAATGCGCTCAATATCGGCGGCCTGCTGTTGCAGCTGCGCAAGGAGACGCGCTTCCGCTTCCCGCGCCAGGTAGCTTTCGGTGATGTCCATGATGAAGCCTTCCAGGAAGCGGATGCCGCCTTCAGCATCATAGACTGCGCGCCCGCGTTCCCAGACCCAGCGCACCTCGTTATGGGCGGTGCGGATGCGGTAGGTCAGTTCGTAGGGAACATCGGCCAGGAAGGCTTCCTGCACCGCCACCCAGACTTTAGCGCGGTCTTCCGGCACAATCAGGTCGGCGTAGCTGAGGCGGCGGTTGTGGATCAGATCGTCCGGCGCGTAACCGGTCAGCGCCAGAGCGCCTTCGCTGACGAATTCCATGGTCCAATAGGGGTCGTTATGGCAGCGGTAAGCCATGCCGGGCAGATTGCTGAGCAGGGTAGCCAGCTCGCGCTCGCGCTCCTGCAAAGCTCGCTCGGCAGCTTTGGCCGCGGTGACATCATGGATGATGGAATAGAGAATGGTTTTACCCCGATAAGGGACGCCGCTACTGAACACCGTAACATCGCGGACGGAACCATCGGCGCGGCGATGGCGGAACTCAAAATAGATGCGTTGCGCCCGCTTTGCTCTTTCCATCTCGGCCTTGACGGCTTCCGGCGGAAGGGTATTGATCTGCTGAATGTACATGGTACGCAATTGCTCGCGCGTCCAGCCGTAGAAGGCCGCGGCCGCTTCGTTCGCGTCCAAAATAGCACCACTATCCGGGTCAATCAGAAGTTTGATAGCGGCGTGCTTTTCAAACATGGCGCGGAAGGTAGCTTCGCTCTCGCGCAACTCCTGTATCAGACGCTGACGCTCCGCCTGTCCCGCCATGACGTCCAGGGCGAAGGTGAGGTCTGTCGCCATTTCGGTCAACACAAGCTGTTCCTCGGGTTCGGCAAAGAAGCCGGGAATAGGTGCATACACGCTTAACACACCCTGTTGCGTCCCGTAACGGAAAGGGACCGCAGCCATCGCGCGATAGCCCTGCGCCAAGGCAACCTCAACCCAGGGGAACCTTTCACAGGTGAGCAGATTACCCAGGAATACGGGACGGCCTGTACGGAGCGCCTGACAAGTCGGCTCCGGTGTGAGAGCGTGGTCGCCCAGACAGTTAGCAATCTGTTCCAGGTAAGGTTCTACCGTCCCGGCCCAGGTGAAGGGCACAAGGCGGGCGGAATCATTCTCCCGAAGGCCAATCCAGGCGCCGGCCAATTCTCCCTGTTCCACGGCAATATAGCACACATCGGATAATAACTCCGCCGGCGTTCGGGACTGAGTAAGCGTCTCATTCAGTTTGGCGAGTATGGCATAAAGACGCACCATGCGTTGCAATAACGATTGTGTGCGCTTTTTCTCGGTAATATCGCGCACATCGGCCTGAAGCAACGTGCGCCCATTTGCTACAATGCGGCTTAAGGTGACCTCAGCATCGAAAGGCGTCCCATCCAGCCGATGGTGTCGCCACTCAAACGTGGTGTAGCCCAGGTTTAGCGCGTCCTGAAGGTGTTGCCGCGCAGCCTCGTCGGAGGGCCGGTCATCGGGCTGAAGCGGGGGTGAAAAAGCAAAAGGCGTCGCGCCGACCAGGGCTTCCCGCGTGGCGCCAAACAGCTCGAGAGCACGCTGATTGCACTCAACAAAGCGTTCGCCATCCAGCAGGAGCAGCGCATCACCGGCGGATTCAAAAAAGGTGCGATAGCGCGCCTCGCTAGAGGCCAGGCGCTGCTCACCGCGTATCCGCTGTTCCTCACTGCGTAAAAGCAACCCTAAGAGCACCGTCGCCGGGGGGAAAATCAGCATGATAGGAAGCCCAATCGTGCGCACAACCTCTACCCCACGCGGCCAGGGTTGGATGAGGAGCTGACAGGCCAGCATCGCCAGGTGAGTCACAACGCCCAGGCCGTATAAATCGCCCAGGCGTAAATCCGCCACGTCGTGGCGATAGCGACGCCGAAAAGCCCACCCCAGACCCGCGCAGGCAATGATGGTCGCTGACCCCGCCCACACGCCAGGTCCACCCAGCGCCAGGCGATAGATCAAGGCGATGGCTCCCGCCACCAGCGCCGTTACGCCCCCGCCAAAAACGCCGGCCAGGGTCAATACGATCGAGCGCCCATCGTAAATGATGCCTTCCGTATATCGCACCGGCATCCTCATGCCCAACAACGTCACCACGCCAAACAACAACCCCATCACCCAGGGTGTCCAGCGGGATTGCGTTTCACGGAAGCGACGAACCAGAGCGTAGAGGGTGCTCAGAGCAACCAGTAACGCCGCGTTTTGAATCAACCCGATAATGAAAGTGGTAGACATCCCCGCTCTCCTGTTGCGCTCTACTTAAAAAGCGCCATTCCCTTTGAGGGCCTGCTATAGACGTGACCGCTTACCTCCAGCAGCAAGACAGCGATTGAAATCACCGCAGAGGACTTGCAACCGGACCTGCGCGTTCTCAGGTCGCGACGTGCAAGGCTTAGATGCGCGCAGGGTACAGAAAGTGTCCTGCTGGCGAGTTCAACCGCCAGCCTGCATGGGGTATCCGATGCGTGCAACACCCTTGGGGTGGCCTGGAGGTTGGCCTGGGGTGGGTGAAGGTAAAGCCTTCGCCCACCCCACCCCGCCTTCATACTTGATTGCACCGTACCCCAGCCAGGTTGAGCCGTTACCCATAGGTTACCCCTTTACGGCAAAGATGCAAATGCGTCCCAATACCCACAGGTCGCCATGCCACCCGCAGAGAAGATCGCTACCCCTTCTGCGCCGTAAGCGCGGGCCAGGTCAATGCGCGCAGCGATTTCATCCCAGGGCACACAACTGCCACCCGAGGTGGTAACGGCCACGCCCGGCCAGACCCAGCCGCTGCCGCGATGCTCAATATAGTCCTGCGCGGACAAGGCCCACTTGGCGCGGTCATCCACCAGTAACGCGCTGTACAACATCGGCGCAAGACCGTCCACGACGCCCGCCTGCAGCCAACCCTGCGCGTCCTGATCGTAATCGTTGTACCCGGAGCTGGCCCCCCACCCCCAGCGGTCCACGTAAACCGGCCACGCTGCTGCCGAAACGTCCAGCTCCGGACGAATCGCGTGCGCTTCCTCAGCCAGCCGTGTTACCAGGTGCGTCACTTGTGCGCGTTGGAAGTCGGGTTGCCAGAGCGTAAAGGGCACGGTGGGAGATAGCGGATCGGCAGCGTAGGCGGCCATGGTGAAGGGGTCGAAGGAATAGCCGGGACCGGGATAGCGCACGTTGTCCAGGTGCAGGCCGTCGAGAGGATAGCGCGTCACCAGGTCACGCACCACCGCAAGGATGTGCGCCTGAACCTGTGGCACAGCGGGACTGGCCCAGAGGTAAGCGCCGCGTTGCAGGGTCATGGGCTGGGTGATGGCACTGTAGGCGCGCCAGGTCCAGCCCAGGCCGTAGCCTCCGCCCGCACTGTAGGTAAGGCGGTTGAACAGATGCTCCGGCGTCACGCCTTGCGGCGGGGCCAGCGGCTCACAGACGCCCTCAACACAGGAAGGGGCCAACCATACAGGATAGACATTCACCCAGGCGTGGACGCTCATGCCGCGCGCGTGGGCCGTGGCGATGACCACAGCGAGCGGATCCCAGCCGGGATCGCGTCCCAGAGTCGCGCTCTGACTGCCGCTCAGGCGCGCCGACCAGGGTTCCAGGCCGGGGGAGTAGAAAGCATCGGCCTGTCCGCGCACCTGGAACAGGAGATCGGTGAAACCGGCGTCCGCGGCCTGCTCAATCAGGGCGGTGAGGGCTTCCTGTGTCGGGGTCACGTTGGTGCGCGTCCAATCAAAGCGGCTGAGCCATAGCGCACGGCGCAGGGGCGTGGTGGTGGGGCTACTACGAGTGACGAGGGGGAGGTAAAGGGTGGCGCGGGTCGTCTGCTGCCGCATGACCAGCGGAAGGTAGCTCGACGGCGAAAGCGGGGCAGCCAGGAGCCACATCAAACCCAAAGCAGAAGCGCCCGCCAGCAAGAGCGCCCCGGCCAACGCCATGAGGATGCTGCGGATTGGTTTCATGTCTTGACGCTTTCGTCGCTGCTGGTACAATGACTCTGTTGCATATTTCAGCTTGAGGTGAAAGTTATGGCCAAAGCACAAACGCCATCCAACGCATCGTTGCCGGATGCCCACGCCGAAGGACGCGCCTGGGCGTGGGCAGGCGGCTTCAGTGTGTTGTTGCTGGTCATCGGTCTGTTGTTCTGGTTCCTCGTGGGGCCGGGCGCCGGCGAAGCTAACCTGCCGCCCCTGGCCATCCAGCCTGTACAGGCCACCCCGACGCCGGCCAGCCTCAGCGGTAGAATCACGCCGCCCGCGGACCCCGCTCAGGTGGTCATGCCGGAAGTTCCGGCACAGCGCAACGGCATGTTCGCCGCGCCGCCACCTTTCATCATTGACCCGACCAAAACGTATTACGCTACTTTCGTCACGGCCAAAGGACAATTCACGGCCAAATTGGAAGCGGCTTTAGCGCCCAATACCGTGAACAATTTCGTGTACCTTGCCCGCGCTCATTTCTATGATAACACAACTTTTCACCGTGTCATTTCCGACTTCATGGCGCAGGGGGGCGATCCCACGGGCACGGGCAGCGGCGGACCGGGGTACAACTTCGCGGACGAGTTGACGCCACAGTTGCGCCACGATCGCATCGGGACGCTCTCCATGGCCAACGCCGGGCCGAACACCAACGGGAGTCAGTTCTTCATCACGTTCGGTCCCACGCCCTGGCTGGACGGGTACGACGAAAACGGTAATCTCAAACCGTGCGGGCAGGCGGGCATCTCGTGCCATACGGTTTTCGGATACGTGGTGGATGGCCTGGATGTGCTGCAACAAATCACGCCGCGTCAACCGGGCGACGCCATACCGGGAGATACGCTGTACACGATCGTCATTACAGAACAGTAGAGATCAACCCACAAAAAGCGGTCAGCAGCAAACAAGGGGGTAACGATGGCGGATACGATGAAAGCTTTCCAGGAGGAGCGCGCCGCGCTCAATGATCTGGTGATGCGCTACGCAGGGCTGTCCATCAAGCGTTTCTACAATCTGGATACGCAGGTCTATCAGGATGGCGCTTTGCCGGCCAAAACCAAGGAATTGCTGGGGCTGGTCGCATCCACGGTCCTGCGCTGCGATGATTGCATCAAGTATCACTTAGGGCAGTGCCACAAGCTGGGCGTCACCACGGAAGAGCTGGAAGAGGCTCTGGCCGTGGCGCTCATCGTCGGCGGCTCGATTGTCATTCCGCACCTGCGCCGCGCCTTCAAGGCGTGGGAAGAATTGCTGAGCGACGAGGGGTAGATGCTCAAGTACACGGAAGCTATTCACGATTTTCGTGAGGCGCGCCGTAAGGCCAACCTTCAGGCGCTGTGGGCACGTTTGGGCAAGCAATCCAAAGAGCTGCTTTCTTACGAAACGGTCCAGAAGGCGCTCAAACTCACAGGCGGCATCCCGCGCGGCGTGCAGGACATCCCCATTGACCACATCATCGGCAGCGTGGGGCGCTACCGCGATTTCACGCGCGATTTTTTGCCCCTCACCGACACGGACGAAGAACGCTGGGCGCGCGTCGAGATGGCGATGAACACCATGACCGGCGTCCCGCCGATTGACGTGTACAAGGTGGGCGACGTATACTTTGTGCGCGATGGTCACCATCGCATCTCCGTGGCCAAACAGATGGGCGCGGATAGCATTCAGGCTTACGTCACCGAAATTCCCACCGATTTTGTGCTCACCCCGGAAACGGACATTCGCGATCTCATCATTCAGGCCGAGCAGCGCGAGTTTCTCAAGCAAACCGGCCTGGATAAGAGCCGCCCACAGGCGGATTTGCGCGTCAGCGAGCCGGGCAGCTATCACATCCTGCTGCACCACATCGAAGTGCACCGTTATTTCATGGGCATCGAATGGCAGCGTGAAATCAGCTTCGAGGAAGCGGCGGCCCACTGGTACGATACGGTCTACTTGCCGGTGTGGGAGTTGATTCAGCGGCGCGGCATCCTCAAGGAGCATCCCGAACGCACGCCGCTTGATTTGTACCTGTGGGTAGCGGAGAATCATGCGCGCATCAAGGAAGAGCTGGGCTGGGAGATGGACCTTTCCGCCGTGGCGGCGGGGCTGGTGGCGGCCAGCGAGGCCAATTTGACGAGCGCGCCGCCGGGCGAATGGCGGCGTCTCATTGGGCGCGAGGAGCCGACCGAGGTGCTCTTTCAGGAGATTATGGTAGCGCTGAACGGCGAGGACGCCGGTTGGGAAGCGTTACGCGCAGCGCTTTACCTGGCCCAACGGGAACAGGGCCGCGTTTACGGCCTGCACATCCTGCCTCCAAACACGGATACCACCACCGCGGAGCGGCAACAGGTGCGGGAGACGTTTGAACGTCTGTGCGCCGAGGCAAACGTGCCGGGCTATTTCGCCTTTGATCACGGGGAAGTTCCGCAGCAGGTATGTCTGCGCTCGCGCTGGATGGACCTGGTGGTCCTCAGCGTGAGTTATCCGCCGGGGACGCAGATTCTCGAACGCCTGCGCTCCGGTTTCCGCACCATCGTGCAGAACTGCGCGCGGCCCATCCTGGCCGTACCGCGCACAGGAAGGGCCTGTCAGCGCGCCCTGCTGGCCTATGACGACAGTCCCAACGCGCGCGAGGCGCTCTTCATGGCCGCCTATATAGCGTTGCGCTGGCAATGCGAGATCATCGTGGCGAGCGTGGCAGCGGATCAGGCGCAGGCGCTACAGCGCGTCCAAAACGCGGATGCGTATCTCCAGCAGTACGGAATTCAGGCCCGCCTGCGCACCAACACCGGCGCTGTAACCCCCGCGCTCATCGAGACCGTGCAGAGCGAAGGGTGCGACCTGATCCTGATGGGCAGTTACGGCGGACCGGTGCGCGAGTTGTTCTTAGGCAGCACGGTGGATGAGGTCCTGCGCACCAGTCCCGTGCCGGTGCTCATCTGCCGCTAAGCCGCTCAACCCTGCGCCATGCGCGCGCGGAAATAGTCAATCGTGCGCAGAAGGCCCTCTTCCAGGGAAACTTTGGGTTCCCAGTTGAGAAGCTGACGGGCCAGGCTGATGTCCGGACAGCGCACGTGCGGATCGTCTTTGGTGCGCGCGTCGGTAGGATACACGTGGTGGATGGGCGAAGCGCTGCCGGTGAGTTCTATCACTTTGCGCGCAAAGTCCAGGATGGTGAATTCCTGCGGATTGCCCAGATTGACCGGTCCGGCGTAATCCGCAGCGAGCAGGCGCACGATGCCCTCGACCAGGTCATCCACGTAGCAGAAGGATCGGGTGCGTGTGCCCTCTTCGTAGACTGTGAGCGGATCTCCACGCAGGGCCTGATTGATGAAGTTGGGCACCACGCGCCCATCATCGGCGCGCATGCGCGGGCCATAGGTGTTGAAGATGCGCACGATGCGCACCGGCACGCCGTGATAGCGGTGATAGGCCATGGTGAGCGCTTCGGCAAAACGTTTGCTTTCATCGTATACCCCACGCGGCCCGATCGGATTCACGTTCCCCCAATAGGTTTCCGGCTGCGGATGCACGGTCGGGTCGCCGTACACTTCGGAGGTCGAAGCGAGCAGGAAACGCGCGCCTTTGGCCAGGGCCAGGCCCAACGCATTGTGCGTCCCCAGGGCGCCGACTTTGAGCGTCTGAATGGGGTAGTTCAGGTAATCCACCGGGCTGGGCAGTGAAGCCAGATGCAGCACAGCGTCCAGCGGCCCGGCGACGTAAATGTATTGGGTCACATTGTGGCGGATAAACGTGAAGCGCGGGTGTCCGGCCAGGTGCGCGATATTGTCCACCGAACCGGTGATCAAGTTATCCATGGCAATCACCTCATGCCCCGCGGCCAGGAAGCGATCGCACAGATGGGAACCGATAAAGCCCGCGCCGCCTGTAATCAAAATACGCATGATTATTCCTCCTTGCACCGTGTGTGAGGTGCATTATACTCTGATTTACGGATCTGACGTTCCCAAAGGGCGCGGCGCTTCCGGCGCTGTGGGTTAACCGTTTCGCGAGAGAGGTAACTGTTATGGGCAAAACCTTGTTGCTGACCGGCCATCCCGGATGTGGAAAAACCACCATCATCAAGCAGGTAGCGGCGCAGTTGGGCGCGCGCGCTGGCGGGTTTTACACGGAGGAAATCGGCGGCCCCGGTGGACGTAAAGGCTTCACGCTTATCACCCTGGATGGGAAGCAGGCCACGCTCGCCCACAAGGATTTCCGCGGACCGAACGTGCCGCTGGTCGGGCGCTACGGCGTGGACCTCACCGTCATGGAACGCCTCGCCATCCCGGCCCTGGAAGCGGCTGCACAGGCGGGAAAAATCGTCATCGTGGACGAGATCGGCAAGATGGAGTTGTTCTCGCCGCGCTTCCAGCAGGTCGTGCTCAAGCTCATCCTCGGCCCGGCAACCGTGCTCGGCACCATCATGTACAGGCCCGATCCACGCGCCGATCTGTTCAAAACCCTGGGACAGGTCACGCTGTGGGAAGTGAACGACTTAAACCGCAACGCGCTGCCCAAACGGGTGCTGGAGTGGCTGGGGAATTCAGCATAAGCGGCCCTGAAAAGCCCTACTGCGAAGCCTCTCCACTTGCACAAAACAGGTTTCGCCCTACAATGGAAATATATGACTTACCCTTTTTCACCAGGAACAGGAGGGTTCCATGAGTTTTTTAGATCGCATCAAGCAAAACATGTTCGGTTTGGAACGCGGCATCTCCGAGGTCATCCCCGGCTATAAGGGTTACAAGCAAAAAGAGTTGCGCCGCGAGGCGGATAAGCTCCTGCGTGAAACTCTGGTCGAGCGCTTACGTACTGTAAGTCGAGACCTTGACGCGCTGCAGAATGACCTCATCGCCGCTGGCAAGATTGACCTGCTCGATGAGGCGGGCCGCGCGACGACGCAGGTGCAAACCTTCATAGATCGGGTGCGCACGGCAAGCTACGGCTATAGCGGCCTGTTCGACGCCGAGCGCGTCAAGGAAGAGCAGCTCGATCAGCTCTATCAGTTTGACGCGGCACTGTTGGATTACGTGGAGCGCTTGAACAACGCCGTCAGCCGCGCGCGCGCCGAGGTCATGGGGGATGAGGCCCGTTCGCTCGTGCTGCTCGTGCTCGACCTGGCACGGGAAGCCAACGCGACCTTCGACCGCCGCCGCGAAGTGCTCAGTCAAACGACTGATCTCTAATCTGGCACGGTAATCAGCTAAGGAGGAACCATGGCAACTTTTGGCCGGATTTTGGACGTTATCGAATACATGGATGAAGGCTCACGCGAAATTGTGCACCGCGTTCCGGAAGCCGGGTCGGGCGATTTCCGCATCGGCTCGCAGCTTATCGTGCGCGATATGCAGGCCGCGGTCTTCTTCCGCGACGGCAAGGCGCTGGACACGTTCCGCGCCGGACGCCACACCATCACCACCGCCAACATTCCCCTGTTGGTGGACCTCGTCGGCAAAGCCTTCTCCGGGCAGACGCCGTTCAAAGCCGAAGTGTACTTCGTCTCGCTGCGCGAGTTCAACGACCTGAAATGGGGCACGGCAGACCCCATCACCATCCCCGATCCCATTCTGGGCATGGCGCGCGTCGTCGCCCGCGGCACTTACGCCATTCAGGTGATTGATCCGCAGCTCTTTGTGGCCAAGGTGGTGGGCACGCAGGGCATCTACACCACATCCGCCATCGAGAGTTTCTTCCGCAGCATTTTGCTCAACAAGATGATGGATCTCGTTGGCGAAATCAAGAAGTCGGTGATTCAGATGGCCGCCTTCGCGGAGGAGCTGGCGATGGGCGTGCGCGCCAAGGCGGCGGAAGACTTCGCCGCGCGCGGCGTACAGCTTAACAGCTTCTTCATCGAGGCGCTCTCGCCGACCGAAGAGACGGCCAAGGCGATTGACGCGCGCGCCGCGATGGGCGCCATCGGGGATATGGGCGCTTACATGCAGTATCAGGCCGCGCAATCCATGCGTGAGATTGCCGCCAAGCCCGCCGGAGGCGGCACCGCCGGCACCGGCGTTGAACTCGGCGCCGGCCTGGGAATGGGCGCCGCCATGGCGCAGATGATGGGACAGGCCATGCAGCCCAAGCCGGCCGCCCCGGCAGCACCGGCAGCCCCGGCAGAGACGCCCGCGGGTGGCGGAGGCACTCCGCCAGCTACCCCCTCCACGCCGGAGGAGATTCAGGCCTTCCTCGATAACCTCGACGCACGTTTAGCGGCGGGCGAAATCAGCGAGAAGACCTACGAAAAGCTCTACGAGAAGTGGGAAGCCAAGCTGAAGAGCCTGAAAGGCGGCTAAACTCGCACCACGGAGCACCATCACAGGCCCTGGAATTCCTCCAGGGCCTGTTGGTTTGTACAAGCCACCTGCCCAACATCAGCGCAAGCTACAACTGTCCCGCGTAAGTCAACGTCCTTGCCCTGAATCTGGAAACCCTATCCTGCAGCGCCTTTTCAAACCGTTGTACACCGTCAATCGTTTCAAACTCCCAGCAGTTCTGGCCGCGTTGCTTGCGCGCCGGGATGCGATGTCTGGCGATCACGCGCCGGACAAGGTTCGCACCCCGCTTCTCCAGAGCGGGCAGGGAGGGACGCGCGACGACGGACAATCTGAACGTCCCCGTTTCCGAGGGGGTGATTGTGAAGAAGAAATGCTCAATCAAAACGTCCGGCTCCCTGGAAGGTTGACTGAGCGTCCACAAGCGCATGGCTCCGAAGGCCCACAGGAGTTTTTCAAAGGCTATCGCGTCCGCTTCTGATGCGAATCGCCAGTGTGCCCACCAGGCCTTGCTGGCTTTTATCGGATAGGTCGCAAGCACCTGACTGACCCAGGCCTCTTGCTCAGGGTATCGGGGCCGTTCAGCATCGCGGGCATGAATTTCAGGGATATGCACATAAAGACCCTGCTCTTCTCCAGGGATGGGAAACTCCAAAGGCCCAATGGAAAACGTGTAAAGCGTTTCCAGCGTTTCCGGCTGGTCAGGCAGCCCCTGAAGCAGCCAGGAATGGGGTAGCGTGGCTTTCCAATCCAGAGATGTCATCTTTCTGCTCCTGGTAACCCCCTGATGCCTCGCCGCGCCACGGCAAGGGCAAGATGTTCCCCGCTCCAGCGCAACGGTTTGCCATCCCCCACCGGAACCGTCACGCGGTTTTCAGCCAGATGCGGGGCGGCGCACGCGCCAAAAGCGACCGCTCAGGTCGTCAATCGGGGTGGACGGCGGACAGGCCTTCGCCCACCCCTACCCACCCGGTATCACCCCAGTTCCGAAAGGGCAGCGGCGAGGGCGGCGCGGTCGGCCTCGGAAGGGCCGTCCGCATAGCTGAGGGGCAGGCGCGGCGCGCCGACCGGCAGGCCCTGCAGCTCCAACCCCACGCGCACAGCCAGACTCCCCCCGCGCCGTACCAGCTCCGCGACGCGCTGAGCACGGCGCTGCGCGTCCAATGCGGCGGCGCGGTCCCCCCGCTGCACCGCATCGAACACCGCCCGCCACAACGGCGCGACGAGGTTGGCGCTGGCGGAAATCGTCCCCCAAAAACCGGCCAGCAGGGCAGGGCCAATGAGGGGATCGCAGCCCACCAGGATCGGGAAGTCGTAGCCTGCCGCTTCCCAGACCTGGAAGGCGTACCCCATGTCGCAAGAAGTGTCCTTCATCCCGGCCAGATTGGGGCAGTCGGCGCGCAGCCGCGCCACCACCGCGGGCGGGATGGGTTGGCCCACCAGTTGCGGGATGTTGTAGAGCAGGAAGGGGAAATCGGGCAGGGCGGCGCTCAGGGTGCGGTAGTGCTCCGCCATCCCCGCCGGGCCGGGGCGCAAATAGTAGGGCGCCACGACGAGGGCGACATCCGCGCCGGCGGCCTGCGCGTCGCGCGTGAGCGCTATGGCCTCTTGGGTGCTGATGGCGCCCGTGCCGGCAATGACCAGCCGCTGCCCCGCCACCTCGTCCGCCACCGCTTCGATGGCAGCGCGCCGCTCTTCGCGCGTGAGCAGCGGGAAATCACCCGTTGTTCCGTTCACGAGAAAGCCGTGCACGTGGGGCATCAAACGCCGCACTAACGCGCGCAGCGTCGCCACGTCCAGACGACCATCCGCATGATAGGGGGTCACCAGAGCGGGAAAAACACCGTGTAAATCCAGAGCCATCCCAACCTCCTCGGAGCTAAAAATGCGCCGCGCGTTGAGTTGTCCTGCGCTGCTACTTGTGTTATACTCTCAAATACCCCAACGCACAAGGAAGATGCTCTATGGTGAAGATGAACCGTCGTCAATTTCTGAAGCTCGTGGTGGCTGGCGCGGCCACGGCAGCGCTTTCGCCGGTATTGCATGCGCGCGCTAAATATCCCACCGCCGGACGCATCCTCACGCCCACCCCCACGCCCGATCCGGTAACGGATAGCTGGGTGCTGATGGGACGTGCCATCCATGCCGTGGCGATTTACAGCGAACCCGCGACGACTTCAACGCGCGTCGGCACGTTACAGCGCGATCAGGCGATCGAGCTGCTGGAAGAGGTCCACGCCCCCTTCAGCCGCCATAATGATTTGTGGTACCGCACACCGCAGGGTTTTGTGCATTCGGCCTGGATTTTGCCGGTGCGCGTCTACCCGCCGCAGCCGTTTATCGTGGATGTGGGGGAATGGGGCTTTTGGGGTGAAGTGTCCCAAATCTACACCGATGCTTACTTCCGTCCGGCGGTGAATGCCGGGCGCGCCTATCGCTTTTATGGGACGAGCACCTTTCACGTTATCGAATCCTACATGGACGAGGCGGGAACGGGATGGTACAAGGTGTACGATGAATTTCCGCCCACCAAACCCACATTCCAGTGGGTGCTCGCGCGCGATATCCGCCGTATCCCCCGCAGCGAGATGAGTCCCATCACGCCTTTCGTGGGCCAGAAGCGCATCGAAATTAACCTGAGCAAGCAGACGCTGACGTGTTTCGAGGGGGATAAGCCGGTTTTCAGCACCCAAACGGCCTCCGGCGCGGGGGAGCACGCCACGCCGACCGGTCGGCATTACGTGCTGCTCAAGCAGGTCTCGCGGCACATGTGCAACCGTCCGTATAAAGAGGATCAGGAGCCGGTACCGCCAGAGGAAATCTACGACCTGCCCGGCGTGCCGTGGAATACGTTTTTCGATCTGGAAGGGCGCGCCATCCATGGGTGCTACTGGCACAACGACTTTGGCATTACGCGCAGCCATGGATGCGTGAACGTCTCGCCGGACGCGGCGCGCTTCGTCTACCGCTGGACGCATCCCGTGGGCGGGTTTGAGGATGATTTTATCCAGAGCAATTACAAGGTGGGGACGCCGATTGATATTTTCTACGGGTAAGAGGAACCCGCTGCAAGCAGGATAGCAAGAGCGCGTTCCGCTCATCTAACTGGAGCAGCCCGGTGGCGCAGCGTGCCGCCGGGCCGTTTTTTTTTTTTTTGTAACGGCTCACTCTGTCTGGGTTACGCTGCGTGTGGCATTAAACTCGCCGCTGATGCGCTTTCAGCCGGATAACGGAGTGAGCAGAGGGCAGGTGAGCCAAACAGGGCAGGCGAAGGCATGGCCTCCGCCTGCCCAGAAGAGGCAAGTCGTTACTTTTTTTGCGCGATCAGGGGAAGCGGAAACTTTGAGCGACTTGTGTGAGGAGCCAGGGCACGGCATCCGCCCCCACGGCGCGGACGCGCAGCACGTAGAGCCAGCGGTCCGGGCCTTGAATGACCCAGGCTTCACCCGGCCCACCTTCCGCGTCGGGCCAGGTTTCGCTAAAGCGGAAGGCGATGCGCTCCTGCCAGGTGCTCTCCTCAACCTCGGTGGGGATGGCGGCCTGATAGGCGTCATAAGTCGCTTCCAGCATCACCAGGGCGTTGTTGTAGAGCAGCTTCTCGGTTGGCCCCGGCGCCCACCAGAGGGCGATTTCGCCCTCGCCATAGCGCCAGACGCGACCACCTGACCAGGTATCGCCGATAGCGTAGACTTCTTCAAAGGCTTCCGGCACGTCCAGGGCCGCCGCAGCGGGGAGCACGTCGCCCAGTTCGCGGTACGTGACGGGACGCACGGTCATGGTGACGCTGCGCGTGCCGGTAATGCGCACGGTGGCCTGCACCTTCGCCTCGACGCGCCAATCCCCGGCGGCGTGAAGCGGGAGTTGCAAGGGCTGCGGCAGCGCGTAGGTCATGGAAGCCGACTCCAGTTGGACCGGTCCGTAGAAGAGACGGCCTTCCGCATCGTACACGGAGAGGAAGACCAGCGCCAGCACGTCCTGATGGGGCGGCGGCGAAAGCTTCACGCCCAGGGGAACCGGGTCCAACGGCGAGACGTTTGACGGCACATCCATCTCCACCTTGAGGTAAGGGATGGGAGTGGGTGTGGGCGTGGCGGTAGGACGCGGCGTGGCCGTGGGACGCGGCGTCGGCGTCGCCGCAGGTAACGGCGTCGGCGTTCCCGTGGTGCAGGCGCTGAGCAGGCCGGCAAGCAAGATGATGAACCAGAGTATCCGTGTGCGCATGGGGTAGATGATAACACAGAACGCCTGATCTGCCAAACGCCAGGGGGCGGAGAGCCGGCGTTCCGTGGTCCTCCTTTACGGGCAGTAGGGCGCCGCCAGGATGAGTTCGCGCACGGTCAGTCGTCCACCCGAAGTCACACCGATAAGGTGACGCGCCGGCTGACAGGCCTCTCCCTGCACCAGCACAGTTCTGCCTTCGACGCGCGCGCCATCCAGCCAGAAGATGGGAGTCCCCGTGCCGCCTTTCGCCTCCAGGAGCAGTTCCGCCACCCAATGCTGCTGATCGGGCATCGGCCCCCACCCCAGCACCTTCCAGTCTAACGCGAGGGCAGGGTCTTGCGGCAGCTCGTCCGCCAGCGCGGGTACCTGCACCTGCTCGTAAACGATGACAGCCTGATTGTGCGTGCAATCCGCGCTGAAGGGAACCAGAACCTGCACCGCAGGCAATCCCGCATCCAACAGGGTGACGAGGTAGGTCGCCTCATCCGCTGTGCCGTATTTGTTCAGGTTAAAGGCTGCGCTGAGCTTTTCCAGTTTGGCGATGCTCAACGTAGAGACAACCTGCTGCGAGGCTGTATTGACCACCTGCAGCGCAGCGGTCTTCAACAGAGCCGCACTTGCTGAGGGAAGTTCCACGCGCAGCGTGCGTTGTTCGCAGGTTGCCGAAGGTTCAAAAACCAGCTCCGCCAGGCTCAATTGCGGCACCCAACGCGGTGAGTGGGTAGGCGTGGGCGTCGGGGTCGCAGTAGGTGTACCCGGCTCCTCAGTCCCCTCCGGCGTCGGCGTGAAGGTTGGGGTCGTGCCCACGGGATAGGTGGCGGTAGGGGATGGGGTGAAGGTGCTCACAGAGGCCTGCGTGGGCGTGGACGTGGGCCGCGCCGGACGCAAGAGCTGCGTCGCCAGGGTGCCGATACTCAACACGGCCAGCAGGCCCACCACCACAACGGCGGGCCAGAGCCACGGCGAAGCCGCGGGCGCGGACGGAACGGGTTCGGCCATCGGCAAGCTCTCCTCCGCCACGCCCTTCTCCCCACCTTCCCATGGGACGCGCGGCGGGAAGAGCGTGGTGTCGGGATAGACGCCGGTGCGCTCAAAGACAAAGGAAGCCCAGAAGCGCAGATTCGCGCGCACCTGATCGCGCTCGCGCGGGTCGCTGATGTCGGCGCAGGCCGCGCGCGCGCTTTCGATGTACTCGCGCACCGCTTGCAGAAAAGCCGCATCCTGCCGTTCCGTTTCGTAGCGGGCCAGCAGGGCTTGATGGTCATCCATGATTTCACGGTAAGGGTTCGTCGTCACGGCGTAACTCTCCCAGCACAATGCGTGAAAGCGTATAAAGCTCGCCAGCGGTCTCCCGCAGCGCCTTATCGGCCAGATACATGTGACGCTCGGCGCTATCCACAAAGTCATAGGCCGCGTCATAAAGCACGTGCAGATCAAATTCAGCGGGCTGCAGCACCTCGTCCACCCGGCGGCGATTGACGGCAAGCTCCACGGCCCAGCGAGGCCCACGCCAGCCATCCGCCTCTTCCACCAGCGGCGTGGAGATGGTCTTGACCTGCCGCGCCCATTCCAGCAGCAGATTCACTTTCTGCGCCACCGGTCGCCACAGGCGCGCGAGCAGGCGCGCGTCCCCCGCAAGCCCCTGCGCCTCCATCCGCTCCAGCTCGCGGATGAATTGCCCGACCACGTAGAGAATGTCGTTCAGGTAATTGTGCAGTTCCTTCCACTCGTAAAGTTGCGCGTGGAAAGCGCGGAATTGCTCCAGCGTGTCCAGAAGGTGCTGCGGGGTCGGGTCGTCGGCGGGCAGGGCGGAACGCAGCGCCTCCATCAGTTTGGCGATGTCGAGCTGATAATAGTTGACGATTTTATCGCGCCCGACGAAGTCGCCTCCCTGCACGGTCACGTCATCCCCAACGTAAGCGCCCCCGCCGGTATCCACGGGCGGGATGGGTGGACTGTCCATGGTTACCCCTTACCTTCCGCTTCTTCTTTAGCTTTTTGGGCGATTTTCTGCGCCACTTTGCCCAATCCGGCGACGGGATTGGCGAAGGTGGTGAGCATCACCTCCAGGATGTCCGGCGCCATGCGGCCAATGCTGCGCAAGCGTCGCATCAGGAAGCCCTCATCGGCCTTTTCACCTTTCTTGATTTCGGCCTCGACCTCACCCAACTCCGCGTGGACATCCTCCTTCACGGACGGCGACAAATCGGGACGCTGCGCCACCTCCTGCCGCCATGCCTCAAAGAGCGCGTGCACCTTAGCGGGGTCGAGCTCGCTATGTTTGGTCACGGTCACCACGTTACCACTGCCCACCACGTTGCCATCGCCCGTGATGATGATGTTATCACGCCCCACAAAGCTGCCGCCCACGGTGACCGCGCCGCCCACGTAAGCCCCGCCGCCGGTATGGACGGACGGCGCGCCCGGCGTCTGAAGCGCTTGCAGGCGTTGGGCAATCTCGTCCACCTGCCGACTGAGCGCCGCGTCCGCATCCAACACCATCTGCAAGACCGGTTTCAGCGCCGCCTCCATGACGCGCGGCTGCGCCTTGTACTGTGCCCACAGGGGACCGTAAACGCTCAGGCGCGGCGTCAACATCGTTTCGAGTTCCTCCACCAGGTCGAGGGCCGGCGCGCCGTAGCGCCGTGCAAACGCATCCCGCCCCTCGCTGTGAAACTGAGTCAGCACCTGCAGCACCCCTTCTAACCCGGACATGCGACCTCCTTAATGATTGGCGGGTAAAAATCCAGGGAATCAGCATCTTGCTCCCTGCTTTACGTTAAGTATAGGAATCTCCATCAAAAATGCAAACGCTGAGGCTGGAAGCAAAACCACAACGCGCGGGGGTTCGAGCTTCAGCCATGGATGGGTCATGGCTGACCATCTCCTGACGGGGCATCGGGAGCGGTAAGTTCCACAAATCAAGCTGTTGACTTTGTTTTGCGCTGCTATAAAATGTTTTTATCATCCACGATGCAAGGTTGAAAGGCGAGTGCCCGCATCGGAACGTCGAGGCCAAAATGAGCGAACGCACCATCACCATTCAGGGTAACGCGCAGGGGACCGTCCTCATCACCGGCGACGGCAACCGCGTGACGCTCGGTCACGAACCCGGCGTCGCCTTCCGCCTGCTCGATGAGACCTTCCGCCAGCAGCAAGCGCACCGCGCCCCGGCCGATTTCTACAACGGCACGCGCCCCAACTGGGCCAACATCGCCCACGCCGACGACGCCCCGCGCGAGCTGCTCGACCGGCTGCTGGATTTCGTCAGCGCGGCGCAGCCCGAACAACGCGCCGCCGTGCTGACCGGCCTGAGCGGCGAGGGCAAGACCACCCTGCTCATGCGCCTGGCCTGGGAAGCCTCACAAGCCGGCTTCCTTGTCCTGTGGCGGCACTATGGCACGGTCGAAGCCCCGTATGAAAAACCCTTCCACGGCGCGCGGCGGGTGCTGATTTTCATAGACGACCTGCCCTACGTGGACAACCTGCCCCGCCTGATGAGCGACCTGAACGAAAGCGGCCTGCCCTTTGTGCTGCTCGGCACGGCGCGCACCCATGAGTGGGCCAACAGCCCGTTGCGCACCGAGACGGCGCGCCTGGCGGCCTGGCAGGAATTCTCCCTGGAGCGGCTCACCCCCCAAGAAGCCCAGCGGCTGCTGCAAACCCTGGAGGAACGCAAAGCCCTGGGGACCCTGGCAGACAAACCTTCCTCAGCGCGCCTGGACTACCTGCTCGACCGCCTGCAAGCCGACGGTCAACTGCTCCCCGCCATGCTCACCGCCCGCGCCGGCAAGGGCTTCGACGCCATCCTGGAAGACGTCTTCAGCCGCCTCAAAAGAATCTGGGGCGCGGAGCAGGCCGATTTCCTGCTGCGCGGCTACGCCGGCATCGCCCTGGCGCACCGCTTCGACTTCTGGATGAGCCGCCCGCTGCTGGCGCGTTTCCTGAACGTAGCGGAGCCTGACCTCGCCCCGCGCCTGATTGCCCCGCTGCGCGGCGAACTGACCGACATCACCGAAGCGGAAGAGCGCCGCCTCTACACCCGTCACCCCTGGATTGCCGAACGTGCCCTCGGCCTGTTGTGCGGCCATCGCCTGCCCGAAGAGATGGACCTGTACGCCGACCTGTTCCGCGCCCTGGGCACCCTGCTGGCAGAGACGTCCCGCCCGGAAGAGCGCAAGCTGTTGACCATGCTCCCGCTGGCTTTCAAATACCGCAGTAATTTCGAAATGGCCCGCCACCTCTTCCAGCGCGCCGCCGCCGCCGACCCGAACGACGCCGTCACCTGGCAATCCTGGGCGCTGCTGGAGAAGGAGCAGGGGAACATCGCCCAAGCGCGGGAACTATTCCAGCGCGCCAGCGCCGCCGACCCGAAACGTGAACTATTGACCAAATTTGCCACCTGGTACACCCTGTTCGATAAATATCCCACCTCAATCGGGCACGCCCTGGTTATTCCCAAAAAGTATGTCGAGAACTACTTTGCCCTCTCCACGCATACCAAAACTGCCCTGTGGCTGATGGTTGACTGCGTGCAAGACCTGCTTGCTGAACGTTTTCAGCCAGATGGCTTCAATGTAGGTATTAACATCGGCGCAGCAGCAGGTCAAACTGTGCCGCATGTGCATATCCACCTTGTCCCGCGTTATACTGGGGATGTAGAAAATCCGCGAGGCGGGGTGAGACATGTGATTCCAAGAAAAGGGGACTACACAACATCAAGATAAATCTATGGCCGCTGAACATCGTTTCTTCTCTGCACATTCTGCTGCATTACACTGTATTCAAAACACTCTTCAGAACGCCAGTGACATTCGCATTGCCACGGCATATTTTGAAGTGTCTGGGTATCAGGCATTGCAAGAAGTCTTGCTTGGCAAAAGAATTCGTCTGCTCGTAGGGCGTCCCGAAGGCGGTGAGGACCGCGCCAAAGAGATGCTGGAGGAGTTCGTCCGCGAATTATCGCACGGCGCGCAAGAAGGACGCACACGCGCAATTCGGCAGCTTGTAGAGGCGCTTGAGCAGGGCTGGATGACTGTCGCAGTAGGGCAGTCGGATGAGGAACAGCCAGCCTGGTTGGACGCGCGTTACCTATATCATCATGCGAAACTCTACATCGCTGACCAGGTTGCCGCCGTTGTAACTTCGGCAAATTTTTCCCATCATGGACTATGCACCAGCCGTGAAGCAGGGTATGTGGTCACGAACCCTGAAGACGTCGCTTTCTTTGTCGAGCGCTTTGATGCCTACTTTCGTCAGGCGACGTCAATCACGCAAGAACTGATCGAGGCGCTGAAAGCCTGGCTGGAAAAATACGACCCTTATACCATCTATGCTCGCGCTTTGTTGGAATTGTACGGATTGCCCGACGAAAGCACTCCGCCCAAACTACCGCCATTGGCAGAATATCAAAAAGGCGTGGTATCGAGCGTGTTGCGCTCTCTACTGGAACAGAACGGCGCGTTTTTGGTGGCTTCTACGGGCTTGGGAAAAACCATCATCGCGGCGCATGTGGCGGCCTATTTACGAATGCGTGACGAGATACAAACTGCAATCGTGGTTTGCCCGGCAGGCATGCGCGAGACTTGGCGGCGATGGATGCGCGCAGCCCACCTTTCTAGCGTTGAATTCTCGTACCACACGTTAGGGCGCAAGGACGGCGATAGCAACCTTCCTGTTTTGGAGCATGAATTGAAAGGGGTAACGGAAGAGACTCTTGTTATTCTTGATGAATCGCATCATTTGCGAAACGAAGACGGTCGTGATGGCGACTTACGTATCAGCAACGAACGTATTCAAAAGGCCATTCGAGAAAACAAAGGGCGGATTCTGTTGCTCACCGCCACACCCTACGGGAAAAGTCTGGACGAAGTGCAAAGTCAGCTGAATCTTTTACCCCCGCCCAAATCAAAAGTAAACACCGCGCTTGGCCTGGAGATAGAGGCCAAAAGCTGGAGCATAGAAAAGCTTAAAGACCCATGGTTCGCTCATTTTTATGGCGGTTTGGCAGAATCAATGCAGAGCCTGGCGTAAATGTCTGTAGAGAAGCCCAACAACGCCAGAAT
>DAOUBT010000081.1:0-14238 GCA_034432595.1 Anaerolineae bacterium
GCGCTCGGGCGCCCCCACCACATTTCGTGTCTCTGTGAGGTATGGCCGTTCTTTCCTTTTTTGCCTCTGAGAACGGCATGGGTATGACAAAAAACATCCCCATTCAGGAAGAATATCTTGCTCCGGGGATGAACTGACTCTTGCATCTAACCGTAACATAAAAGTGACATATAAAGCTCCACAAGAACAACCGCCCCGAAAAAAGCGGCGTGAGCTGTTGGTTTTGGGGTAAGCGTGGTCAAGGGCATTATTTTTTAGATTAAGGAGTTTGTCCATGACAGGTTACCTGATCCGGCGCTTCTTTCAGATGATTTTGGTGGTGTTGATCGCGACCATGGCGATCTACGCCATCCTCAACCTTGCGCCCGGCGGCCCGTTAGCTGGCCTGAATCAGACCGCCGACCGCAAGCAGCGCTTCAGTCAGGCGGACATCGAGCGCTTAAAGGCTTATCTGGGCCTCGACAAGCCGCTGGTTTTGCGCTACGTAGTTTGGCTGTTAGGCGATGACTGGTTGGGCGCAACCCACATGTCGTTGGCTCTGAAACCTCCAGAGGGGCAGCGCTTCTATGCTGAACCGAGCCGGGCCTACGCTCGTGGCGGTCAACCTCTGTGGATTATTGGTGAGAAGACCGACGAAACCGGGCCTGATGGTGCGGTGGTCTGGCAGGTGACTAAGGTGCATATTTCCGGCAAGGGCAAGATGCCCGAGGAATACGTGCTCTCTGGTGCGGTCCTGAAGGTGCAAAACCGCATGATTCTGATGGATGTGGATCGTCAGGATGCCAATATCTGGCTGAAGGAGACACCGGAGACGGTATGGGAGGTTGAAGGGCTGGACACCCGTCCTGAAGGTGCCTGGGTTTCTGTGGGTTGGTTGTTTGGTACCAACGGGCTCCTGGGTGACTACGCCCATTTCCACGGCCTGTCTCATGGTGTGGCGCGTATGGACTGGGGAAAATCCTGGGCTGTGGCACGCGGTCAGCCGATTGTGGACCTCTTTAAGAGCCGCCTGGGCAATACCCTCCTCCTGTTGGTGACGGCCACGGTGATTTCGCTGGTGGTGGCTATCCCGATCGGTGTGATTTCTGCGGTGAAGCAGTACTCCGTTCTGGATTATATCGTCACGACCTTCACCTTTATCGGCACGTCCCTCCCCTCCTTCTGGTTTGGTTTGATGATGGTCTTGATCTTCTCCATCAAATTTAAGGAGTGGGGAATTCCATACATGCCTGCGGGTGGCATCGTCTCCTTGCGTACAGCGCCGCCGGGGAGCCTGATTGCCGCCTTGAAAATCGTGCCGGGGTCTGTGGCCGATAAGCTCATTCACATGCTCATGCCAACCTTCGTGTTGAGCATGCTGTCCATGGCAGGCTGGAGCCGTTTCATGCGCTCCCAGATGCTTGAGGTGTTGCGTCAGGATTACGTGCGCACGGCGCGCGCCAAGGGCCTGGCCGAACGGGTGGTAATTGTCAAGCACGCGATGCGTAACGCTCTCATTCCGCTGGTCACTATCGTGGTGTTGGCCATTCCCGGCTTCTTCAGCGGGGCCATCATCACCGAGTCCATCTTCTCCTGGCAGGGGATGGGGCGCCTGTACTTCAACGCGCTGAGTGCGGATGACTGGCCTGTTGTTATGGTTTTCCTTTACGTGCAGGCCATTCTGGTCGTCTTTGCTACCTTGCTGGGCGACATTCTCTACACGATCGTGGATCCGCGGATCCGCTACGACTAAAAGAGGTGGATGATGACTGAAGAACCCATGGTGACAACCCCGAATCCAGAAGAAGAACTGGAGGCTTTGGAAGCTGAGAAGCTCCTCACCCCAGAGCAGGAAAGCATGATTAGTGTGGTGTGGAAGCGGTTCCGCCGCCACAAGATGGCGATGGGCGGGTTGTTTGTGTTGCTCATTTTCGTGCTCATGGCTATCTTTGCCAAGGTCATTGCACCCTACGATCCGATTGCTTATCAGGATCCGTATAACAAAAATGCCAAACCCAGTGCAGAGCACATTCTGGGTACCGATGAATTGGGGCGCGACGTCTTCAGCCGTTTGGTTTATGCGGCCCGCATTTCCCTCACCTTAGCCCTGGTCGTGGTAGCCATCTCGGAGTCGTTCGGCGCTCTGTTGGGCGGCATTTCCGGCTACTTTGGCGGATGGGTGGATTCCTTAATTCAGCGTGTGGTCGAATTTCTATTAACGCTACCCCTCCTGCCCATGCTGTTGGCTTTCTCCTCCCTCCTGCGCGGGATTAAGATCCCAGGCGTGGATGATATGTGGACCAGTGTGATTATTATCGGCGCCATTCTCACCATCTTTGGGTGGATGGGGGCCTGCCGTCTGGCGCGTGGCATGATTCTGAGCCTGCGGAGTCTGGACTTCACGGATGCGGCGCGGGCGCTGGGTATGTCCAATCTGGGCATCATCGTGCGCCACATGCTGCCGAATGCGCTGGCTCCCATCATCGTTAATGCGACCCTGGGCCTCGGTGGCGTCATCATTTCGGAGTCGGCCTTGAGCTTCCTGGGCTTTGGGATTCAGCCGCCCGTGCCGACCTGGGGTAACATGCTGCAATCTGCGCAGCAGGGCCTGTTGGGCGACCCCGCCAAGATTTTCTACCCTGGTCTGGCCATTTTCCTGACCAGCGTGGCTTTCAACTATGTGGGCGATGGGCTGCGTGATGCGTTAGACCCGCGCTTGAAGCTGTAATCGAGGAGGAGACTGTGGAAACCCAAAGCAAACCCACAAGTGATAAGATTCTGGAAGTCCGCGGCTTGAAGACCTACTTCTACACCGAAGATGGGGTAGTGAAGGCCGTGGATGGGGTGGACTTCGACGTCAAGCGCGGTGAAATCATCGCCCTCGTTGGTGAGTCCGGTTGTGGTAAAAGCGTCACCTCTTTCTCGATCATGCGCCTGGTGGGGATTCCGGGCAAGATCGTGGATGGCGAAATTCTCTATGAGGGCGTGGACCTGCTCAAGCTCCCCGAATCGGACATGCGCCGTATGCGCGGTAACCGCCTTTCGATGATCTTTCAGCAGCCCACCTCTTGCTTGAATCCGGTCTATCGCGTGGGCGATCAGATTGCCGAGGTGCTCAAGATTCACCGTAACATGAGCCGCGAAGAAGGCTGGAAGCAGGCTGAAGAACTGCTGCGTATGGTGGGTATTCCCGAACCGCAGAAGCGCGTCTATTCCTTCCCGCATGAGCTTTCGGGCGGGATGGCGCAGCGCGTCATGATCGCCATGGCCCTGGCCTGCGAACCGGACCTGCTCATTGCCGATGAGCCGACCACGGCGCTGGATGTAACGATTCAGGCGCAAATTCTCGACCTGATGCGGAATCTGCAGCAGAAACTGGGTTCGTCCATCATCCTCATCACCCATGACATGGGGATTGTGGCGGAAATGGTCTCGCGCGTTTCGGTCATGTACGCCGGGCGCGTCGTGGAGCACAGCGCGGTCAACGATATCTTTGCCCGCCCGCTTCACCCCTACACGCAGGGCCTTCTGGCTTCAATCCCTGTGCCGGGTAAGGTTCAGCGCCGTCTGGACATCATCCCCGGCTCGGTGCCTAACCTGATCAACCTCCCACCGGGCTGCAAGTTCGCTCCACGCTGCGCGGCGCGCGTCAAGAATAAGCTGCACATCTGCACGCAACAGGAGCCGGATTTGATCGAGGTTGAACCCGGTCACACGGTTCGCTGCTGGCTCTATCAGTCGCATTAGACCGGTTGCAAGGAGTTTTCGCATGGAACAGACACAAGTCAAACCTACTAACGGTAAAGACGACCTGATTGTCGTCGAGAATCTGGTCAAGTATTTCCCCATCCGCCGCGGCTTGTTGCAACGTGTCGTGGCGCAGGTCAAGGCGGTGGATGGCGTCAGCTTCACCATCAAACGCGGCGAAACCCTGGGGCTGGTCGGCGAATCGGGTTGTGGCAAGACCACCGTCGGGCGCACCCTGTTGCGCCTGATTCCCGCCACATCCGGCAAAGTGTACATGGAAGGCCGTGACATTTTCAGTCTGAAAGGTGCGGAGCTGAAAGCCCTGCGCAAGGACATGCAAATTGTCTTTCAGGATCCCTATTCCTCGCTTGACCCGCGCATGCCGGTGGGCGAGAGCATCATGGAGGGCCTGAACGTCCACAACATCGGCACCAAAGAGGAGCGTTGGGAGCGCGTCATTAACCTGTTGCGGCAGGTTAACCTGGAGGATTTCCATGCGCGGCGCTATCCCCATGAATTCTCCGGTGGTCAGCGTCAGCGTATCGGTATCGCCCGCGCCCTGGCCTTGCAACCCAAGTTCATCGTTGCGGATGAGCCGGTCTCGGCGCTTGATGTGTCCGTGCAGGCGCAGGTGCTCAACATTCTCATGGACCTGCAGGAAGAATACGGCCTGACGTATCTCTTTGTGGCGCACAACCTGAGCGTGGTGGAGCACATCAGCACGCGCGTCGGTGTGATGTACCTGGGCAAAATGGTCGAGCTGGCTGCGCGGGAGGAAATCTTCAAGCACCCGCTGCATCCCTACACGCAGGCGCTTTTCTCCGCCATCCCCATCGCCGATCCGACGGTGGCGGGCACGCGCGAACGCATCATCCTGAAGGGTGACGTGCCGAGTCCTATCAACCCGCCCGCCGGCTGCCACTTCCACACACGCTGCAAGTACGCCATGGCAGGCCTGTGCGACAAAGAGGAACCGCCCTTCAAGGATTACGGCAACGGTCACTTTGTGGCCTGCTGGCTGTTGGAAAAACAGGGCGCGTAATAACGCTGGTCAAACCAGAGGCGGGGGCTTGCTCCCGCCTTTTTTGTTGCATCCTGCTGCTTATCTCACCCTCAAGCCGTAAGCGCTTTTTGCATAGCGCCATAATAGGATTATACTTAGATTGCAGTTCGCCAGACCCTTGAGGACGGCATGGAACAGACTTTCGGCAGTGGAACCGTAGCCCATTTGCGCGGGGCGCGCATCCTCATTGTGGATGACGACCCTAAAATGATCACGTTTATTCAGGATGTCATCGCTTTACAGGCCGTAGAACCTCTGGTGGCCATGAGCGGTGATGAAGCCTTTGCGCGCCTTGCTCAGGAAGCGGGAGCCGGACGTGAAGTGGACATCATCCTGCTGGATGTCATGCTGCCCGGCGACGACGGTTTTCGCATCCTGCAGCGCGTCAAATCCGATCCGCGCTATCAATCCATCCCCGTGGTCATGTTGACGGGCCTCGGTTCCGTGCAGGATAAAACGCGCGGCCTGCAATTGGGTGCGGATGATTACGTCATCAAGCCTTTCGACCCGCAAGAATTGCTCGCGCGCCTCGGTGTGGTGATGCGCATCCGCCGTACCGAGCAGATGCTGCGCCGTCGTAATCAAGAGCTTGCGGCCATCAACGACATCAATCGTATGCTCTCCTCAAGCCTGGAGCTGGCGGAAGTGCTCTCCACGGCTTTGCTGGGCTTGCAGTCTTTAGTGCAGGCGCTGGTGTATGCCATCGTCCTCAATGACGAGGAAACCGGCACCTGGACGGTGCGCGTTGCACGCAGCCGCGACAAAATCTGGCTCGAAGGCCGCATCCTCAAAGTCAATCAGGGCGTGATGGAAGAAGCCTTGCGCTCGCACCGCCCTGCCCTGCGCACCGCCGTCACCGCCGATCCGTGGATCGAACTGATGGGACGCGCGCCGCTCGATATTTGCTGTGCCCCCCTCGTCACCCGCAGCGGCATCGAAGGCCTGCTCGTCATTCTGGGGGAGCCGCACACGCTTCAGGCGGAGCTGACGGACCTGCTTGACCACCTTGCCGCCGCGTTAGGGGTGGCTGTCAATAACGCACGCCTGTATGAAGAGCTGTCCGAATTCACTGCCGAACTGGAGCGCTCGCAACATCAACTGGTACAGGCGGAAAAAATGGCCGCCGTGGGACGCCTTACCGCGTCTATAGCCCATGAAATCAACAATCCCTTGCAGGCCATCGAAAACAGCCTGCATTTGGCCCTGCACCCTTCGCTGGATGAAGCGCAGCGCCGCACCTACCTGGAATTAGCCGATCAAGAAGTGAAGCGGCTGGTGCAGATTGTCGTGCGCATGCTCGACTTTTACCGTCCCGCCAACAATGCCCTGCAACCCATCAACATCAATCGCTGCGTGGCGGATGCGTTAGCCCTGGCGCACAAAAAGCTGCAAAACTCGTGTATCGAGGTCATCTCGCGCCTCTCCAACGATATTCCGCCTGTGCGTGGGGTGGCCAATCAACTGGTGCAGGTTTTCTTGAACCTCATCATCAACGCCATTGAAGCCATGCCTGATGGTGGAACCCTTTGGGTGGGGTCTGCCTATCAGGCCGAAACCGGTCAGGTGGTGATTGCCTTCCGCGATAGCGGGCCGGGCATCCCCCCTGAAGTCAGGGCTCACCTGTTTGAGCCGTTCCACACCACCAAACCCACCGGCACTGGCCTGGGCTTGACCATCAGCTATGGCATCATCGAGCGTCATCAGGGCATGATGGAAGTCGAAAGCCCGCCGGGTGGTGGGGCTACCTTCATCGTGAAATTGCCGCGCGCCCCGGAAGAGGATAAGGGAGGAGCTATATGAGCGAAGCGAAAGTGCTGATTGTGGACGATGAAATTGCTGAACGCATCACCCTGGGTGAAGCGCTGCGCCTGGAGGGCTTTACCGTTGCCCTGGCCGCTTCTGGTGAGGATGCGGTTGCCCTGCTATCGGAGGATCCCACGTTCGACGCCCTGATTCTTGACCTGCGCCTGCCTGGTATGGATGGCATCGCCGTGCTTGAACGGGCGCACACTCTGTTGCCCGAAGCGGTAGTTATCCTCCTGACCGGCTACGGCACCCTTGAATCCGCCATTCAGGCCCTGCGCCGCGGCGCGTATGACTATCTGCTCAAACCCTCCCGCCCGGATGAAATCATCGCTACCCTGCGCCGTGGCCTGGAAGCGCAACGACAGGAAAAACAGCGTCGCGCTCTGGTCGGACAGTTGCAAAACACCCTGCAGGCCCTGATTGCCATTGACGGCGCAGCTCCCACCACCCCTGCTGAACCGGCGCAGGACGATGACCGCTTCCTGCGCGTGGGTGACATCCTCATGGATCGTGCCCGCCACCTGGTGACCTGCAAAGCACAGCCGGTGGACCTCACCCCCACCGAATTCCGTCTGCTGGAGTGCCTGATGATGCGCGTGGATCAGGTCTGTACCCCGCAAGACCTGGTGGCCTGCGCACAGGGCTACGACTCTGATCCCTGGGGTGCGCGTTCCATTGTGCGCGTTCACGTGCGCCGTTTGCGGCGAAAACTGGAACCCGACCCGGAAAATCCACGCTACATCGTCAACGTGCGCGGCGTGGGCTACATGTTCGTCTCCTCGCCGGAAAAAGCCAGCGCTTACGCTGACGTGACGGAAGATGAAGCCTGAAAACAACGAACGGCCAGGGTGCGCTTTCAATCACCCGTTTGGGGAAAGCGGGTAACTACGTTGTATCAGTCCAAAGTGTTCAGCCGTGCCCTGAACATGCAAGGCTGAACCATGACGATGGGGCTATGAATTTACGGCCTTCAGGAGGGCGTCATGATTCCCAATCAGTGGTACGTCGTTTTAGATTCTGAACAGGTACGCGAGCGGCCCATAGGTGTGACGCGCATGGGCGAAAAACTCGTCTTCTGGCGCGACGCACAGGGGCAGGTCGTCTGCATGGCCGACTTGTGCGCCCATCGTGGTGTGGCGTTGAGCAAAGGCGCGCTGGTCTCCGGCTGCCTGCAATGCCCCTTCCACGGTTTCCTGTATGATAGCAGCGGGCGCGTGGTCACCATCCCGGCCAACGGGAAGAACGCCCCTGTGCCGGAACGCTTCCGCGTGCGACGCTACCCCACCTACGAGGCCCACGGCCTCATCTGGATCTGGTGGGGCGCGAATCCGCCCGACGACTTGCAGCCGCCACGCTTCTTTGAGGACATCACCCCCGATTTCTCCTATGGTCGCGTTTACGACCTCTGGGATGCCCACTACTCGCGCGTCATCGAAAACCAGCTCGATGTGGTGCACCTCCCCTTTGTCCACTACAACACCATCGGACGCGGCAACCGCACTCTGGTCAATGGGCCGGTGGTGGAATGGCAGGACGAGAACAGCTTCCGCGTTTATGTCTTCAACGAAGTTGATCGCGGGCAGACGCCACGGCGAGCTGAAGACTTGCAGCCACCTTATCCCAAATTCCATCTGGAATTCCGTTTCCCCAACCTGTGGCAAAACTACATCAGCGACGACGTGCGCGTTGTGGCTGCCTTCATCCCGATTGATGAAACCCATACCATCCTGTACCTGCGTTTCTACCAGCGTTTCATGCGTGTACCGCTGCTGAGGGACCTGGTCAATGCCCTGGCGATGCCTTTCAACCGCCTGGTGGCCCATCAAGACCGTCGTGTGGTCATCACGCAACGGCCTAAAGCCAGCGCTTTACATGGGGATGAGGCCCTCATCGCGGGCGACCGGCCCATCGTAGAATATCGTCGCCGCCGTCAAGCCCTCATCGAAGCGGCCCGCGGCGCCTGAACGTCGGCCATGGAGGTTTTCCGGTGACCGTTGTGCTACAAAGCCCGGCTTTCGATCTGCATTGGGAGGGAGCCTTGCGTTTTGAAAGTCCTGGCCGCTCCATCGCTGGTCATGTCGGTGTGGAGTGGAGTGACCATGGGCGCATCAACAGCCTGACCTCCCAGAGTTTCGCCTCCCCCGACTCCGTGCGTGTGGAAACCTATCCCACGGGTGATTTGCAAGGGCTGGGCGAAGAGGCGCGTTTCACCTTCCAGGCTGCGGATGGGTTAGTCTTGCATGCAAACGTGCGCCTTTATCCGGGACGTCCTTTCGCATTGCTGCGCGTGGGCTTGACCAATGGAGGCAAACGGCCGCTTTCCATCTTGCGTTTCTTTTTCCGCACCCTGAGTGGGGGGGTGACTGCTCAAGGGCGCGTACAGGGCTTTTATCGCAACGGCTGGGCTTCCTGGACACCGGCCTGCTTCATTCCGGCCAAAGAGCGCAATTACGTGCCTTCGCGCCTGGTGCGCTGGCTGGGGGGAGCCAGTGTCCATAACGCCTTCATCCCTTGGGGTGGCAAGGTCGGGCGCTTCTGGGCCGAATCCGTGGGGGCCATCGTCACCAATCGCGAAACCCTGGTTCTGGGTGGCGTTTCCCTTGCCGATCAGTTCGTTCAGGTTCATGCCGATGTGCGCGATGAACAGCACCCATGTTTTGAGCTGCAATCCCAGGCCGATGGTGTGTTGCTGCAACCGGGAGAGACCATGACTTCGGAATGGTTCTACCTGGAGTGGGTGCCGCTCAACAACTCCGATCCTTTCGCGCAATACGCTTACGCTGTCGCGCGGCAGATGAACGTCCACCCTACCGGTAATTTACCCATAGGCTGGTGCTCCTGGTACATGTACTTCGACAAAATCACCGAAGCCGAAGTCATCGAAAACGTGGCGCAGGCAGCCTTATTGCAGGATGAACTCCCCATTCAAATCATCCAGCTCGATCAGGGTTTCGAGGCCATGTGGGGCGATTGGTTAGAGCGCAAGCCCGATTTTCCCCACGATTTGGGATGGCTGGCGCGGCGCATCAAGGGGTCGGGTTTCACGCCGGGCTTGTGGCTGGCTCCCTTCACCGTTCATCCGAAATCGCGCATCGCGCGCACCCACCCGGACTGGCTATTGCGTTCCCGTCGTGGCGGCCCTCTGGTGGTGGGCCTCATCAGCAACTTCATGGCGCGCGCCCTCGACCCGACTCACCCTGAGGTCAACCGCTACCTGCACGACCTCATCACCACCGTGGTGCACGAATGGGGATATCGCTATCTCAAGCTGGATTTTCTCTACGCGGCGGCTTTAAACGGGCACTATTACGATCCACGCTTCACGCGCGCGCAGGCTTACCGGCATGCCGTCAGCATTATTCGTCAGGCTGCCGGTCAGGACACCTTCATACTGGGCTGTGGCGCGCCCTTAGGGCCGTCCATCGGCCTTTTCGACGCCATGCGCATTGGGCCGGATACAGCGCCATCCTGGAAACCGCTCCTGTTCGGGGCGCACTGGCCGGTGCGCAACAATCCCGCCGCGCCGGGCCTGCAAAATAGCCTGCACAACGTCCTTACCCGCGCCTGGATGCACGGACGCTGGTGGCTGAATGACCCGGACGCGGTCATGGTGCGCCACGAACGGACCGAACTCACGCTGGATGAGGTGCGCTTGCAGGCCACCCTCATTGGCCTGTCTGGTGGGCTGCTCATGCTTTCCGACTCTATCGCGCAATTGCCGCCTGACCGACGCGCCATTTTCACCGCGCTCTGGCCTCCGCTGGTCGAAGGGCTGGATGCCCTGGACCTGCTCACGAAAGACCGTCCGGAACTGGCTGTCGCGCCGATGGTGCGCACCTGGGGACGCTGGCGCCTGGTGGCGCTCATCAACTGGGGCGATACGCCGCAGCGGGTTCTCTTCCCCGAAACGCTGTTAGGCCTGGAACACGCGCGCGCCTATCACCTGGTGGATTTTTGGGAGCGTCGTTATCAGCGCCTGGAGGCCGGGAAACCCTTGCCGTTTATCAATCTGCCGCCACACGGTGTGGCGCTGCTGGGATTGCGCCCCGTCACGGCGCCGCCGCAGCTTGTGGCAACCACCTTCCACATTTCGATGGGCGGCGAGATTCCCTCCTGGGAAGTGGGGGAAAACGAAGTGCGCCTTAACGTGCGCCTGGATCGCGTTGCCGAGGGCCAAATCTGGCTAAGCCTGCCGGCGCGCCCCGTGCAGGCCTGGGTAGATGATGAACCTCTGTCGCCGGAGAAGCTGCGTTCTGTCGCTCAAGATGTCTGGTCCGTGGATTGTACGATTGCCCGCACGGCGCGCGTGCGCGTGGCCTGGGCTACCGCGCCCGCGGATACCGACGCTTAAGGGACGTGGATGCCAGGGTCGGGGTGACCTGCGCCGCCTCGCCGCTGTTGAGGAGTTCACGTAACAGGCGCGCCGTTTCCTGAAGCGCTACCGTGCTCATCATCTCCGGCGTGCGGGGGCGGGGCAGCGGCACGGGCACGTTGCCGATGATGTGCCCCGGACGCGGGCTGAGCACGATGACGCGATCCGCGAGCAACACGGCTTCCTCGACACTGTGCGTCACCATCAGCACCGTGCGGCGGTACTCCTGCCAGATGCGCAGCAATTCGGCCCCCATCCGTTCGCGCGTCAGGGCGTCTAACGCGCCGAAAGGTTCATCGAGGAGCAGCAACTCCGGGTTTTGAATCAACGCGCGCGCCAGCGCGGCGCGCTGCGCCATCCCCCCTGAAAGGTGCAGGGGATACTCGTTTTCGAAACCTTCCAGCCTGACCAGGTGCACCATCTCCTGCACCTGTTCCCGCACCACCTCACTCTTGACGCCGTTGAGCGTCAAGGGGAGGGCGATATTATCGGCTACGGTTCGCCACGGCAGCAACATGGGCTGCTGGAAAACCAGTCCCACCCGTCGGGTGGGACTGGTCAATTGTTCTCCATCGAGCCACACCGTGCCCGCGGAAGGCGTGAGCAGGCCGGCCACGATGCGCAGCAGGGTGGACTTGCCGCATCCCGACGGCCCGATGAGGGTGACGAATTCCCCCCGCGCCACGCTGAAGCTCACGTCGCACAGCGCATCGAGGTCACCATACAGGCCACGGAAACTGGCCTGTAGCTCACGCACGTCCAGAAACGGGGTGGCGGCGTTCATCATCAAGGCACAAACTGATTGGTGAAGAGCGATTCCAACGGCACCGTACGCTCAATCAGGCCCGCTTCGAGCATCACCTGCTGTGCCTGTTGCCAACTGTCTGCATCGAAGCGGCCCGGCGTGTCGGTACGCCAGTAGTCTAACGTGGCTTCGAGCACGGCAAGCTGCGTTTTAGCGTTCTGCGGGTCGTTCAGCCCTTCCACATAGCTTTTGCAAATGTCGAAGGTGGCCTGCGGTTCCGCGGCGAGCACGTCCTGGAGACCGCGCAGGAAGGCGTCCACAAAGGCGCGGACGCGCTCCGGGTGCTCTTTGATCATCGTCTCATTGGTGACGATGACATTGGAAACGAGATTGGCGTAATCGGCCACGTAGAGCGCGCTGAAGGGGATGCCCTCCTCGATGAGGAGAACAGGCTCGTTATTCGCGTAGACTACCGCAGCGTCCACCGTCCCCGCGTTGAGCGCGGCGAGTTGTGTGTAGCCGATTTCCATGAGAGTCACATCGTTTTCGCTCAACCCCCCCGCCTTGAGCAAGGCGCGCAGGCCAATGTACGACGCCCCGAAAGTCGCCGGGATGCCGATTTTCAGCCCGCGCAGGTCTTCAGGCGAGCGCAGTTCGCGCGTGAGCGAAATCACAGCTACGGGGAAACGCTGGAACCAGGCCGCTACCGCCACCACCGGCAGGCCCTGACTGCGCGCCTGAATCACCTGATCCCCGCTGGCGATGGTGAAGGGAATCTGCCCTGAGGCCACGAGCTGAATGCCATCCGTCTCCCAACGGTAGTCGAAACTGACGGCATAATTGGCCTGGGTAAAGTAGCCGTTGTTCATGGCAAGGTAGAAGGGGCTAAACTGCACATTGGCCACGTACCCCATCGGCAGATTCAGGGCCTCGACGGTTGGCGTGGCGGGCTTCCCGCACGCGGTTAACAGCAGGCCCAACACGACAACAAAAACCACTATGTGACGCATCACGCAATTCCTCCTGTACTTGATGATATAGGCCGGGTTTGTTCAACCCGGTTGATGACATTAGCATCCCGACTCAGGACCGCCTTACGGGATTCCGGAAGCATGGCGGCAAGCCCTATCCGTCAGCGGGTCGAATCACGCCGTTGCCAGCGCAACAGGTAGCGCTCCAATCCGGTCAGCGTGCCGTAAACGACCAGTGTCACCATCATCAGCGTGATGATGGCCACGAACATAAGGGCCATATCGTAGAGATTCTGTCCCTGTTTGACCAGATAACCCAGACCGCGACTTGAGGCTACAAATTCCCCCACTACCGCGCCCATACCAGCCAGCGTCCCGCCCACGCGCAACCCGGCCAGAAAGGCGGGGGTGATGGCGGGGATTTCCAGCAGCAGGAGACGCTGGCGCGGAGAAGCCTCCAACATGCGGAACAAGTCGTAGTATTGCGGCTGAATGCCTTTAAGGCCGGTGGTCACGTTAATCAAAATGGGGAAGAAGACGATCAGCGCGCACACCACGACTTTGGAAGCCAGGCCCGGTCCTAACCACACCGTCAGGAGAGGGGCCAGCGCCACAATCGGCATGGCCTGCGAGACGACCAGTAGCGGCTCCAACAGATAAGCCAGCGCACGGTGATGGGCGACCGCATAGCCCAGGATGGCAGCGGTTAGCGTCCCCACCAGAAAGCCCAGGCTCATTTCGAGCAGCGTGGTCCCGGTATGACGGAGTAGCGTGCCATCGGCGAGCAGCGTCAAGCCCCGGTGCCAGACCTGCGTTGGCGTGGGGAAAAGAAAGCGCCGCGCGCTATCAGCCACACTCCATGCAGCGCCCTGCCAGAGCGCCAGTCCCATCAACAGCGAGAGCATGTAGAAAGCCAGAGTTCGTCCGCTCTCAAAGCGGATAGGAACCGGCGGCGTGATGGTTCGTTCTTTGCAAGCCATAGTCACCACACATCCGTGATTCAGAACTGCGTTGTTGGACGCTTACGGGGCACACAGGGGTAACAAAAGGCCCCAGATTGCTCTGGGGCCAGACGCGGATAAGAGATGCATGCGCACAAGTTTGCGCAGACAAGGATTCTCTTCTCCCATCCGGACTATACCGTCGGCTCCGGACTTACACCGGAATCAGTCCTTACAGACTCGCGGGCTTGGGACATATCCCTTACCGCCGGTCGGGAATTGGCTTTGCCGCACCCTGCCCCGAAGAAAAGCTATGCGCCTGTCAACGACGCTTTGAGTATACCACAATTTCTGGGAGCGTGAAACGGAGACATGGAAATTCAGGCATGCATCAGACGCCCGAATTTTATCATCCCTGTCCCACCAGCCTCTGGCTGGCTTGCGATGTCTCGCCCCACTCGTATGTCCCGCCAGCCAATCGCATGTAACGCCAGCCTCTGGCTGGCCTTGCGATGTCCCACCCCACTCGTATGTCCCGCCAGCCAATCGCATGTCCCGCCAGCCTCTGGCTGGCCTTGCGATGTCCCACCCCACTTGTATGTCCCGCCAGCCTT
>DAOUBT010000082.1:0-2333 GCA_034432595.1 Anaerolineae bacterium
AGATGCCGCAGATTGATCTGGTGCAGTGCATTGACAAGGTGACGAAGGCCATCAACTGGGGGCATAAAGATCCGCCTTCCGCGCCGCACAAGCGCCGGGGCAAGGGCCTGGCCATCATGTGGAAGGCGCCCGCCATGCCGCCCAATCCGGGCAGCTCGGCTATCGTGCGCTTCAACGAGGATGCGACGGTTAATGTTTACGTCTCCGGTCAGGAGATTGGACAGGGCGCCTTCACCGTCGCGGCGCAGATGGCCGCCGAAGCCTTAGGTGTGCCTTTCGAGTGGGTGCGCGTTTCCGCTAACCCGGTGGATACGAAGTATAGCCCCTACGAATGGCAGACGGTGGCGAGCCGGCTCACCTGGTCCATGGGTAACGCCGTGAAGGCCGCTGCGGAACACGCCCGGCAGCAGATTCTGGAGATTGTTGCCAAATACTGGAATGAGGACCCCGCTGACCTGGACATCAAGAACGGCGTGGTCATCTCTTACAAGTCGGAGCGCGAGCAGCCACTGCAGAAGATGGTGGTGTACGGCCTGCCCAACGAGAACTACGAGGGCTGGCAGGGTGGCCCTATTATCGGCGTGGGCAAGTTCATGCCGACCTACGTCACCGGCCTTGATCCGGAAACCGGGCAGGGCACGCGCGCGGTGGTCCACTACACCGTTGGCGCACAGGCGGTGGAGCTGGAAGTGGACACCGAAACCGGTCAGATTGACATCATCAAAATCGCCAGCGCCTATGATGTGGGCAAGGCCATCAATCCTGATCTGGTGATGACCCAGATTGAGGGTGGGGCGGTCCACGGTTTGAGTTCCGCCTTTGAGGGCCTGCGCTTTGACGAAAAGGGGCGCGCCTTGAACGCGAGTTTTGTGGATTACAAGCTGGCCACGGCTATGGATGCGCCCAGGGAGATTCACGGTGACATCGTGGAGACGCCTTTGGAGGACGGTCCTTGGGGGGCGCGCGGCGTGGGCGAACACGTCATGGTGCAGACCGCGCCTGCGATTGCCAACGCCCTCTACGACGCGCTCGGTGTCCGCTTTAACCACCTGCCGCTTTCCGCGGAAAAGGTGTACATGGCGCTCAAAGAAAAGGCGAGGAACAAGTAAAATCAGGTCAACCCATCCCGAGTGGAAGTTGTTTTCCACTCGGGATGGGTTATGGAAAGTTTTAGCTCTGGCGATGTTTGCGCAAACGCAGGGTAAGACCCGTCAGGATAAAGGCTAAGGCAGTCAGATAGGGCCAGAATGTCCGTGCTCCGGCGCGGGATAGGGAAATCGCGTTAGGGTTGCCGCATGACATGGTGAAGGAGCCTGTATTGAGAACGTAATCTTCACTCGGTAAATCGCCATTATCGTAGTAGACAAAAGCATTCATGTTAGAGTAACAAGTCCCCTCCATGAGACTGGCAATATCAACCGAAAATTCTGTGATCTTATCCTGGTAAGCTACTGCCGTTGACGCACCAGTGACAAGAGCAAAGGTTGTGCCATTCCACCTTCTAACTTGACAGGATGACAAATAAGGCGTACAAGTCAAATAGGAATCTGTAGTGGACCCTTGGCCAAAAGAACAACCCGGAGTCGATCCCCCACCCGTAGTATAATCCAGGCATATACGAACAGTACCATAAGAGGTTCCGCCTTCCCAATACGTGTTGGCTACGGTTTCGAGCAGAAAAAACATGGTGCTTGTGTTATTGGTAAATTGGAATCTCGATATGTCGTACATGGTTTCAGTAGTGTCTTCTGTGGTATCCGCAACATTTCCTGGTGTCTGTCCTCCCTGCCCATCCCATGCTGATTCACGGATACCATCCACGGTAATGGTAATCGCGTAGACAATGCCTGTGAATATAAGGCTCAAAACGACCACCAAAGCCAAAAGCCTGATCCAATTTGTGGGTCTCATATGCTTCTCTCCTTTTGTACTTAGATTAGGAAATTGAAATTAATTATTAGCTATTAGCTTAAAACCTCCTTCCTTAGTGAAGTGAAATAAGCCTCTTTTTCTTGTTCTACTTATTAGTCGTAAAAACAAGGCAAAAAGTTCATTTTTCATCGGTAGCACTTGAAATCGTCGCGATTTGGCTTTTATTCGAATGTCCATCCCTTTGCGGGTATCTACGACTGCGTGAACGCCACTCGTGGCGGTGCAGATCGTAGATACCCGGAAGACCTTCAAGCGCAGTTTCGAAAAAATGGCGTGCAAGACGAGCTGCTTTTACGGCGCCTGCAGCGCATCCACCGGGCAGCGGCTCAGGCACAGGCCGCAGGTGGCGCAGCGCTCCTCGTGGATGCGAATTTTCTTATCCTCCAGATACAGCGCGCCAT
>DAOUBT010000083.1:0-11119 GCA_034432595.1 Anaerolineae bacterium
GCGTGCCCTTCTTCGTGCGACCGAACTTGACGATATTGCCATAATTGACCTTGCCATAATCCGGACAATCTTGGTTCCAGCAGAAGGAACCGGGTGAAACCAATCGCGTGTGTTCCATTTGCTCCCACCTCCGTCTTGATGCGGTAGATTATACATCAACACGCCTAAGGGAGACTACCTTCACTCCGGTCTCTCTCAAAGTCAGCCCATCCTCGCCCTGCGGTGGGTAGCAGTTCATAATGTAGCACAAAAACCCCGCCCCGTCAAAAACCGCAGCGTCCGCGCCGGCCTGTGTGTCCGTTGCCGTTTTTTTCTCAAGATGATGAGCGCCGCAGCCTCAGCCATGACTCGCCGCCCCATCCGCTCACGCGCTGCGGGGCATGGGGATGCCAGCGCCGGGCAGGTACTCCGCGCGAGCCGCATCCCGACACCGCAGGGAAGCGGCGCTCGCCCCGCCGGTGGACCGCGCCCCCTGCTTTTCCGCGCCGTGATATAATGCGCGCACAACCCACGCCGAGGAGGTTTCTATGCCCATGCCGACACGCATCCTGGCCCTGGTGACGGCGGCGCTGCTCGTCCTGAGCGCCTGCGCCACGCCGACGCCTTCCCCCACCACGCCGCCTCCCACCGCGACGCAGCGGCCATCATCCCCCACCCCAACCACCCCCGCGCCGCCGACCACGGTACTTTCCACCACTGTGACCATCTGCACGGGAACGGTGCAACGGCTTAATCCCTACACGGCGAGCACCCTCACGGAGTTTGACCTGCTCTCGCTGGTGAACGAGCCGCCCGCGGAGCAGATTGCCTATCACTGGCAGCCGCGCCTGCTGGCCGCGCTGCCGCTGGTGTCGGTGGATGAGGTGGTCGTGCCCCCGCAGGGGGTGTACGTGGACACGGCGGGCGCGCTCCAGACCCATGGAGGGACGGAGCGCCTCAGTTTGCCTCAGATGACCGTCACGTACACCCTGCGCAGCGATTTGCGCTGGTCGGATGGCACGCCGCTCACGGCGGAGGATGTGCTGCTGGGGTACGCCTTCGCGCGCGAGACCACGCAGGAGACCTGGGCTGCGGTGGTGCAGAGGACGGAGCGCTTCGAGGCGGTGGATGCTTATACCTTGCGCTGGGTGGGTCGGCCCGGCTATGTGAGCAGCGCCTACGCTGGCTTGCTCTTCCCGCCGCAACCGGCGGCACGCTGGCGCGGCAAGACGTTCGCCGATGCGCTGCGCGACCCGCTGGCGCCGGTGAGCGGGCCGTTCATGCCCACCTCCTGGCGCGCGGATGGCATCACGTTGGAGCGCAATCCCTACTACAGCGGCACGGCGCCGACCCTGGAGCGCATCGAGGTGCGTTTTGTGCAGGTCAAGCCCACGCAGTTGCCGGAGTTGTTGCTACGCGGCACGTGCGACGTGATCGCGCCGGAGCTGGCGCAACAGTTGGAATGGAAGTCCTGGGAGCAGACGCTGCAAAGTGGCGCGGCGCTGGTGTGGGCAACCCCGGTCGAGGTCTTCCTGCGGCTGGACTTCAACACCACCGCCACGCGCGCCCCGATGTTACGCGATGCCGCTTTCCGCCGCGCGCTGAGCGGCTGTATCAACCGCACGCGCCTGGTCAACGCCCTGGCCGGACAGTTCCTCATGCCCGCGCAGAGCTTCCTGTTGCCGCAGCATCCGGCCTATCAAGCGGTGCAGGAGCTGACGGCGGATGAAGCTCAGGCGCAGTTGACGGCCCTGGGTTGGGAGGACCGCGACGGGGACGGCATCCGCGAGGCGCACGGCGCAGCGGGCGTGGCCGAGGGTACGCCGCTCACCTTGAGCCTGACCCTCCCCTCGTGGTACACCGTCGCCGCGGCGATGGTGGCCGCGGATTTGGAGGCGTGTGGGGTGAAGAGCGTGCCGCAGGTGGTGAGCGCGCAGGCTCTGTATGCGGCGGATGCACGCAGTCCCTTAGCCGGGCGCAGCTTCGAGCTGGCGCTGTACGGTTGGAACGCGCCGCCGCCCGCGGTGTGCGGCGCCTGGCTCAGCGAGCGCATCCCCAATGCCGCGACGGGCTATCAAGGAGAGAATTTCGCCGGCTACGCCTCCCCCGCCTACGATGCCGCCTGCCACACGGCGCTGCAGACGCTGGATGAAGCGGAACGCATCACGGCTTTGCAGACGGCGCAACAAGAGCTGCTCACGTCCATGCCGACAGCGTTCCTGGCCTGGCGCGCACATTGGATGGTAGCGCGCACGGGCATCGAGGGGTTCCGGTTAGACCCGACTGCGCCCGGCGCTTTCTGGAATGCGGAACAGTGGCAGGTGAAGTGAACAGGATGCAGGATACAGGAAGCTGGATACGGGTTTCCAGCTTCCTGCTCTCCTGCTCCTACCCCAGCGCATCGGGACACTGCGTCCGATACAGGCAGCCGCGGCAACGTTGCGCCTCGTGGTGTTGACGCGGCACATCGTCCCGCGTGCGCGCTTCACGAATGGCCGCCAGCGTCGTCAAAAGACGCGCTTCCAGTTCTTGCGTGTAGGGGATTTCAAACGTGCGGTCAGCGTAGTGCAGCAGGCCGTAAGCAGGACGGCGGCCATAGGTGGCTTCGACTAAGGCGCAGTAGGCCGCCAACTGCAGCACGTGGGACGCATACGGCGTGAGGGGCGCCGCATGGGATTTAACTTCCACGGGGATGATGTCCGGGCCATCGGCCACGAGGTAATCCGGTTTGCCGACCAGGCCGAGCGCAGGGGCACGCAGCGGTGCGGAGAGGCGCTCCCATCCCCCGGTGTCGCTGTAGATGACGCGGCCACGGGGCAGGCCAGAGCCGGCGCGTAAGCGCTTCCCTATCCACCCCAAGCCCAAGGCCAGCACCAACAGGAAAAAGGCCAGAGCGCCCCAGTTCACAGCCGCGCTACGCCTCCTCCGGCGCCAGAGGCAGGGCAATGTAGAAGGTGCTGCCGCGGTTCAGCTCACTCTCCACCCAGATGCGACCATTCATGCGCTCGACGATGGATTTGACCAGCGCCAGCCCTAAGCCCGTGCCGGGGATGTCCGCCGTCTCGCGGCGCTTGATGCGGTGGAATTTCTCGAACAGACGCGCCTGATCCTCCAGGCTGATGCCGATGCCCGTATCGGAGACGTACACAATCGCTTCTTGCTCCGATACGCGCACGCCCACCTTGACCTGTCCGCCCGCCGGCGTGTACTTGATGGCGTTATCCACCAGGTTGCTGATGGCCTGTCGCAAGAGGGTGCGGTCGCCGATCACTAAGGGCGAGCCTTCGGCAGAATCCAGGCGCAGGGTCAAGCCCTTGCCCGCCGCGCGCGCGCGCATCGCGTCCACCGATTCCACCAGAATCAGGCCCAAACGACACGGCTCCTTGCGAATCCCTACCCCGGCTTCAATGCGGCGCAGGTTGAGCAGGTCACTGATGAGCGCGCTCATCTGGTCAATCCCTTCCAACATGCGCTCGACGTACTGCGCCTGTCGCTCGTTCAGCTCACCGACCATGCTCAACATGGTGGCGTAGCCGCGGATAAAGGTAAGAGGCGCGCGCAAATCGTGCGAAACCGTCGCCACGAAGTCAGACTTCATCTCATCCAGTTCCTTGAAGTGGGTGACATCGCGCAGGACCGCTACCTTGCCCAGAATCCGTCCCTCCGCCGTGAGGATGGGCGCCAGCCCGGCTGAGAAGATGCGGTTATCGGCAAAGGGCACTTCTACCGTCTGGGTGCTCTGTTCAGCTTCTGCCTCGAGCAGGGCCTGTTTGAGCGCCGGCGGCAACGGCAGGCTTTCGATGGAACGCCCGTAAGCCGTCTCGTCCAGCCCTAACAGACGTTGCGCAGCGAGGTTGATCAGCAGGAGGGTATCGTTGGAGTCCGTCACCAGGATGGCATCCGCGGTGCTGGCCAGAATAGCCGCCAGACGGCGCCGTCCCCCTTCCGCCGCCTCAAACAGGCGCGCGTTTTCCACCAGGATGCTGGCCTGACTGGCAAGGGTGCTGAGGAAGTTGACGCGGGCCGCATCGAAGTTGTTCACCTCACGCGCCCCTACCCAGAGCACAGCGACGGTGCGGTTTTGCGCCCGCACGGCAAAGGCAGCGGCGCTGCGCAGATACGGCACGCGCGGCAAGGCACCACCCGCTTCTTGCAGGTTTTGCAAAATGAGTGGCTCACGGTTGCGGCTCAGAATAGACATGAAAACCTGATCCAGCGAGGCAAAGGCGGGATCATTCAAACCAGCCATGAAAACGCGCGCCGGTAAGCCGGTATCCTGCTCGTTGAAAAGCACAAAGCGCGCCATAGCCGCTTCCGTGTCCTCAATCGCCCCCTCCAGAATGGGATGCACACCCTGTTCCAGCTCCAGGGTAGCGGAAACGGTCTGTGAAATGCGTAGCAGCAGGGAAAGGTCACGCAGACGCGCGCGCAATCCCATGCGCATTTGCTCAAACGTGCGCCCCAGCTCGGCCACTTCGTCATCCCCGGCAATCTCAATCGCCGCGTTCAGGTTGCCCTGTGCGATCTGGTACGCAGCCTGCGAGAGCACATACAAAGGGCGCGTGATGCGCGAGATCAGGAGGGGGATGATGAACAGCATCACCAAACCGATGCCCAACTGCACAACCAACAGTTGCCAGGCGATGGAAGAGGCCGTGGTCAACACATACTTGAAGGGGATTTGCAGCACCACCTGCAGCGGGGTGCTGAGCGTGCTCACCTCCTGCACGTAGGTAAGCTGCCGATATCCATCCTCGGCCATATCTTCATACGCCAGCACGCCGCGCGCCGCATCTTGCAGCACCACGCGGGTCGGGGTGGGATTGGGTGCCCAACTGCGCAAAATCATCCGCGGGTCGGGATGCGCGATGATAAAGTGGCGGTCATCGCAAATAAAGCCTTTTCCCACGCCGCGCGCATACTGCAAAGACGTGAGCAGGTTCTGGAAATTGGGGTTGCTCGACAAATCCACCCGTCCCAGCAGCACCCCTGTCACCCCCTCCGGTCCAATGACTGGCCAGACAAAGGTCATACGATAACCGTTAATGAAGGCCGTGAGATGGGTATTGGAATCTATTTCATACATCAGCGCTTCCGCCACCGCGCTCTGTTCTTCCTCCGTAAGCTCCCTCTGTGCCCCCTCACGCACGGCATCCACCACAAGGCCCTGCCCATCCGTGAGCAGCAGTTCCTGGAAAAAGGGAATCACGTTAAACCCCAAAACCAGGACATCATGGCGACGTTGCGGATCGCGCAGATTGGGGTCGCTGGCAAAAGTCTGCAGGAGATTGCGCCCGGAAATGAAGGTATCCACCAGGCTGGTGGCGGCGTTGTTGGCAATGCGCTCCATCTCATCGAGCGCTTGCTGCTGTGCCACGTCAATGGCGCGCTGCGTCACGGCGAACACCGAAAGCACCACCCCCAACAAAACCAGCGGAATCACCGTCACCATAAAGCGATAGCGCAACGAGCGGTCATAAATGGAGGGGCGATCGGCGCGCTGTGGCGGGTGGAAGCGCGGGAAGAGGAAAATCGCCTCCAGCACCAGGCCCAGGCCCAGGCTGAACACAATCCACAAGGGGTATTGGTTCTTCAAGAACGAAATGGCGTAATCGGCTGCCAGCAAGCCACCTGATGGCATGGCCTCGACAAAACGGTTCAGCGCGGAGGCCAGCAGCGTTGTCATGCTGAGCAAAAACGCCGCCACGAAGGGACGGCGCATCAGTTTGAAAAACGGACCGCGATAGGGTTGATAGCTGCAAAAGCCCATCACCCAACCGCCCAAAGCGTAGGGGAAGAGTTCGACCAGCGTCATGGGGACAAAGGCCGCCTGTACCAATCCCGCCACCAGGCCGGCCCAAAAACCTGCCGCCGGCCCCCACCAGGTGGCCAGCACCGCAAGCAGGGCCATGGTCAACACCGGCAGGCTTGGGGGACGAGGCAAAAAGGCCGAGGTTGGCACCAGAATCGGGACAATGGCATAGCGCGAAAGGACCGCTACGTAAGCCAGCGGATAGAGCAGAGCCAGGGCAAGGATGAAAAGGCCCCATTGCCAGGGTTTGAAAGTTTTGAAATCTCCACGCCGCGAGGCTAACAGCATGAACGACAGAATGAGGTACGCAGCCAACAACACCAGGCTACTTACGTTGGTCACCCACTCCAGGGTGTAGAACGTCCCTCCCGTCCTCAGCCACTCAAACTCAAGTCCCATAACCTCACCCATTGCGTCTTGGGATCTTACACAGATAAGTGTACTCGAGTTTTAACAAAATACAAACTGAGGACACCAGCTAAAGTTAAGGAAAGCGCTGCCGACTTGAGGTTGAATCGTAACGGTTTCCCATTCCCCTCAGGATGGCGATGGGACTCGTCCCCGGCCTGGATAGTAGGCAGCCATAAGTGGCCCGCTCACTTGCTACGGATTCAGGGAGCGGCTCCGAATTTGCCAAAATCACAAATTCGGTCACAATGGAAAGATGAGCTGGTGTAGAATGTGGCCAATCTCCAGGCTGGCGGTTATTGCTCCCTGTGCGGACTCAGCATGGCGATTGGCCCGGTCTCGCTTTGAACGCACGGATCCGGCTGAAAGCCTGTCAGAAGCGGTTTCAATCAGCTCGTATGGATGGATATTCACTCCTGCGTGGAGGAAACGATGAAAGAAACCGGCAATAAACTCGGTGCAGCGGTGCGAGAAGCCGCTCAGGCTTTTTGGGGAAGACTCCACGCAAAAGCTGAGGCTGCCCCCTGCGTCGCCAAAACTGTACCGGTTCCTCTATCCCAGCCCATTGAGGTCAAACCATCACCGACAGCAACAGGGAATGAGCTTTCGGAGAAACTCTCACCTAAAAGCCCCGAAAGCCCCACTCTTCCCAATCCCACCCCACCCGTCCCTTTCATCGTAAGCGGTGGCGAACGTTCGGTGGCGATAGGGTCCAACACCAGCGGCGCAAACACGGCTATCATCACGGGGGACAATAATCAGGTCAAAATCACCCATCACTCAGGCGGGTTTATCTTTCATTGCATAGATGAGAAATTTCGTGAACGAAAAGCTCAATGCGGCCAGGAAAACACCCACACCACCACGAGCGCCAATTGGAGCTGCATTGCCCGCGAGCAAGACGCTCCCTCTGACCTGCTCGAAGCGCTGATGGCCTTCATCGCACAGGCGCAGGCCGGGCAATGCGCTGCCGTGATTACCGGTTTAAGCGGCATGGGCAAAACCACCCTGCTCATGCGCCTGGCCTGGGAAGCTTCAAAAGCGGGCTATCGCGTGTACTGGCGGCATTTCGGCTCCGTGGAAGCTTCGGATACTCCGGCTTTTACCCCGGATTCCTGTGCCATCCTGTGCATAGACGATTTGCCCTTCGAGGAAGGTCTGCTCAAACTGCTCAAAGACTTGAGCGTGAGTGGCCTGCCCTTCGTCTTGCTGGGCACGGCCACCCGTGATTGGGTTCAAAGTGAAAGCTTCCTCCAGGCCCAGGAATGGTTGAGCTGGCAGGAGTTTCCGCTGGAAAGAGCGCATCCCAGCGTTGGGAAAGCCTCTTCTCTCGAACAAAGCCCCGACGTGGGGGATTCCGAAAACGCCGGGCAGCGTTACGTGCGGAAATTACCCGATGAGAAACAAAGCGCCCTGGAAAAAGCACGCACTTTTTTCCAGGACGCCGCTCCCCCCTACCCCAGGCAAGCGCCCGCCCGCCTGAGCCAGGCCGCTCCAGAAAAGGACCAGAAGCGCGGCGAACAACCCATTCCCCGCGCTAAAACCCCGACAGCATGGCCCTCCAAGTTGGTATGGACCGGTAAGATCGGAGTGTGTTAACGAAAACGCCGGGGAAGGCAGAGGTGCGTTGCCACTCCATCCAGAAGCCTGTTTCGCAGCTTAAGCCTTCTCCAGCTCAAAACTGACCGCTCAAGTCTCCTTCCGGGGCTAAAAAAGGGTGGACGAAGACGTTGCCTTCGTCCACCCGGCTATCACCCACTCAGTTACCCGGCAGCAAACGCATCCGCAGCGATGTCCATGACTGCTCCAATATCGGAGGCTAAGCCGTCACGTTTAAAGACTTACAGCGCACGCGCAAGGCGCGCCGCGATGCGGGCATTGTTAATCAGCAAACTCTCATTGGCGCGGCGCGTGCGCGCATCACTGAGCGCCACCAGGCGCGCCAGCAGGAAAGGCGTCACGTCACGCCCGCGCACACCCTGCGCCTCAGCCTCGGCAACGGCCTGTTCGATGAGCGGCATGACCTCCGCCGCGGGAATTTCATCCTCCGCCGGGACCGGCGCCGCAACCAACAGGCCAGCGGGGAGCTGCAGCGCCCGTTGCGCGCGGTAGATGGCGGCCACGTCGAAAGCATCGTCCACGCGCTGATCCAGACGCAAGCCGGAGCTGCGGCTATAAAAAGCGGGAAACTCCTCCGTCTCCCACCCCAGCACCGGCACGCCCCAGGTCTCCAAAAATTCGAGCGTGCGCGGCAAATCCAGAATCGCCTTCGCCCCCGCGCACACCACAATGAGCGGCGTGGTTGCCAGGGCAGGCAAATCAGCGGAGATGTCCTCCGGATGGCCGCGATGGACGCCGCCGATGCCGCCGGTGGCAAACACGCGCAGCCCGGCGCGCGCCGCCAGCACCATCGTGGCAGCGACCGTCGTTCCCCCGTGCAACTTGCGCACAGCCGCGAGCGGCAAATCGCGCACACTGACCTTGCACGCGCTGCGATCGGTTGCCAGAGTCTCAATCTGCTCCGCATCCAGACCAACCCAGGGCTGTCCGCGCCAGACGCCAATTACCGCGGGCAATGCCCCTTCCGCGCGGATAACCTCCGCCATGCGGTGGGTAATCGCCACGTTAGCGGGGTAGGCAAAACCGTGGGTGATGAGGGCCGATTCCAGCGCAACTACAGGCTGCCCCTCAGCAATCGCCTCTTGCACCTCAGGACTGACACGCACCATCGTCATGCTTCCCCTCCTTTTGCTCCTGCGCTACCGCGCGGGACGAATCTGCACAAACGTTGGCTCGACCTCTCCAGCACGCCAGATGAACTCCACATCCACCGGCCCACCCCAACGCGCGCTGATGCGCAAAAGCAGATCGGCCAGTTGACGCACCTGCTCCTCACTGAACAACGCACCTTCACGCACGACGGGACGCTTCACCGTCCCCCCGGCCTCGCTGGTCACCTGCATATGCGGCAGCGGCAGCTCCTGTACGGTCACTTTCCCTTCATGCACCGCGTAGAGGTCTCCACCATAACCTGCCACCACCGTCTCAGCGGAACCGGGCGCCACCTGAATCAACACACCCGGCAGGGTCGGCACCGGCGAATGACTGAAGGCCACCCCCGACCGATCCGCTGCCGTGATGGGCCGCATCGGCTGCAACACCACGGCCATGCGCGGGATAGACGTTTTGTGCTGAACGCAGTACATGAACACCTGCCGCTCAAACGTGGAAAGCCACACTTTGCGAATCGCATCCCAGAGCTGATGCAGATCGTTCGACACCGAAAGGAAAGAGCTGAACTGACCGGCAAAGCTTTGCGCGGCATTATCCTCCACCGTGGCGGAGGAACGCACCGCCCATTGCTCGGCATCGCGCGGTAGACTCGATACCGCCATCGCGGCCCGGTCAAACCAGTTCAGCGACCCCAAAGCTTCAATAATGCGCTGCCGTTCCGGTTCCAGCGCATCCAAAGCCCGTTGCGCCGTTTGCCAGTCGGTATCCGCGCGCAGAATCGTTTTCCAGATGCGCTGCGCCAGCGGGGCCACACCGGCACGCTCCAGCGCCATTTCAAAGAGAGCTGTGCTCAACGTCCAGGTCGGGGGAACGGGGAACTTTTGCCAGGCCAGCCAGTACAACCCCAGCGCTTTCCCGCCGACGGCTTCAACGGGAGGCAGAACCCCACGGTCGTTTGGATCATACGGCGTGTAAAAATACTTCTCCATGCTTTCCCCCTCAGTCCAACACTTCGATCAAACCGGTCTGCCCATCCACGCGCAAGCGCTGCCCATTGCGGATGTGCTCCGTCACATGAGCAACGCCCACAACCGCCGGCAGGCCATTTTCGCGCGCGACAATGGCCGCATGGGAAACCACGCCGCCCAGTTCGGTGATCACGGCGCTCAGCCGCGCAAAAATGCTGGACCAGGCCGGGTCCGTGAGGCGCGTCACCAGAATAATGCGCCCGTCCATTTCCAACATCAAACGGCTGGCCGTGATGGGGTCGTTGGTGACCAGCGCCACGCCTTCGACTGGCCCGGTGCCGCTGCTGGCCGGAATGCCCTGGAAACGCCGCTGAACCTCGACCTCCAGTTTCTTCTGTTCCTCCTCCAACGCGGGCCGCCAAAGGCGCGTGGTGGGATTGTACCAGATTAACTCAGGCGGAGCCTTCTGGACGCTGTAGAGCTTATACTCCTCGATACGCCGATCCAGCACCGCCGGACTCAAACGCTTTTCCCCACGACTATCAACAAATTCCCCTATCTCATCCATCGTGTAGAAGAGCATGATGTCGGGCGGGTAATCAGGATGATACTGCTGCGCCAACAGCTCCAGCGCCTTGCGATACACGGCCTGCTGCAGGGACATGAAGCTCTTGGAATCCTCACGGAACGAAATCAGGCGCGTGGACCAATCCAGCACGGCTTGCCAGAAGCGCCGCTTGGGCCAGGGCATCGCAGCCAGAACCTGACGCGCCTTCTGCCTGGCTGCCATAGCGCGCTCCTCTGGCGACTCTGCAAGGTCAAGTTGCGCTGCAAGCGCAAGCCAGATGAGTTCAGGGTGATCCATCAGACGGTCGGAGGCAAAATCTAACTCGTACCGGAAACCGCGATGACCGTAATCTTTCAGGAAGCGCTCCACGCCTTCGACCAGCGCTGCCGCTTGCGGAAGCCGCCGGTAAGCCTCAATATCCGTCACCCCCTGACGCAACATCGCCTGCACGTCCGGGCCACTTTGCAGGGCCAGGAGACGCAACTCCCACAGGCGCTGCCCTAATTGAGAGGTGGTTGTCTGCGTGCCAACAAACAACTCCACTAATTCAGGGGCTTTTTCCGTAACTGCTCACCCTGATGGGACGGCGTGCGGCGCAAGGAATGCAGGATAGAATGGCACACCGTCCAAGGCCATTTGGAGTGCATCGAG
>DAOUBT010000084.1:0-15186 GCA_034432595.1 Anaerolineae bacterium
CCGCAAGCAGGAGCGCAATCCCTTTGTGACTTTGCGCAATCTCTTTGCCCATCAGCCAGTCTCCCTACTCGCAGGAGGGTAGGTAGTTACCAATAATCTCATATAACAGGAATAGCGAAGCATGAACCGTTACATACCACCCGAAACTTGTCCTGATGAAGATTACTGGCTCGCTTTACTGGAAGAAGGCGAATATAGCCGCGGGAAAGCGCCCGGCCCGTGGCACTGGAGCGAAGCCTCTGGCTCACACCAGGCATCCGTCTGGCAGGAGGCTGAAATGCTGCGCTGCCAGAATCGCCCCTTAGACCTGGTGATTGAAGGATACAACCGCGGGGGTCTGCTCACCCACTGGAAACAGGTGGAGTGTTTTATCCCGGCTTCGCATCTGCAGGCCTACCCCTTCCCTTCGGCACCGGAAGCGCGCGAGGCACAGTTCAAGCGCTACATAGGGAAGACGCTGCACCTCTGCATCATCGAGGTGGAGCCAGCACGCAACCGCCTGTTGCTCTCCGAGCGCGCACAGGAGTGCTGCACAGCCCAACCCCATTGGCCGGATTGGCTCTGTCCCGGCAGGGTGTGCGAGGGCACGGTGACGAGCCTGCGCCCCTTTGGCGCGTTCGTGGATTTAGGCCCGGTAGAGGGGATGATTCACATCTCTGAGGTGTCCTGGGGGCGCGTGCGTGCTTTAGAACATTTTCTCAACGTGGGACAGAAGCTTCAGGTGCTCATCCTCAGCGTGGATCCGAGCCATCAGCGCGTGGGCCTGAGCCTCAAGCGCCTGGAGCCGAATCCATGGGAGTCCATCCACGAACACGTGCGGGTCGGCAGCGTCATCACGGGCAAAGTGGTCAGCATCGAAACGCTTGGGCTGTTTGTCCAGCTTCTGCCGGGCATCGAGGGCCTCGTCCATATTTCCGAGCTGGGTTACGAACCGGCGCAGCTCCCCAAGTACTTCAGCGTGGGACAAACCGTCCATGTGGAAGTGTTGGATCTGATGCCGCAGGAACACCGCATTGTCCTGCGCCTGGCCGAGGTCAACGGCTATGACGGCGCGTAAAAAAGCGTCCATGGCGCAGCCGCAGAGCCGCCGGCGCAGCAAAACCCCCGCCGCGGCCACGCATCCGCGCTCGCCTTCTACCCCGGCTCCGCGCCGCCACAGCCTGCTGGCGCGACTCTGGGCACAGATGCGCGGCCCGGTGGGACAGCAGTTCGCGGCGCTCGCGCTCATCGCCTGGGGGTTGGTGAGCCTCGCCACCATCGCCGGTTGGAATTCCGGCGCGCTGGTGGGGGCCTGGGCGCGGCTGCTGGTCTTCTTGTTCGGCTGGGGCGCTTACCCGACGGCAGCGTTCATTGTCGCTGCGGGGGCTTTGTGGTTACGTCATCTCGTGCATCAGCCCACGGTGTGGCGCTGGCGGCCTTTCCTGGGCCTGGAAATCGCCCTGTTCAGTCTGCTGGCGCTCACGCACACGCTGGTGTATCGCTCCGGCTGGGCTGTGGTCGAGTCCGGACGCGGCGGTGGGCTGCTGGGCTGGGGCCTGTGCGTGGCATTGGCAACCTATCTCGGCCCGCTGATGACGGGGGTGCTATACGCCCTGCTCGCGTTGGTGGGCGTGGGGCTGGTGTTCGATTGGACGGGTGAGGATGTGCGCCGCGTCTGGAACGGGTGGCTGGCGCGCCTGAGTACGGCCATCGCGGAAGCGCGCCGTCCCACGCCGTCACAGGCGGATAAGGTCACGCGCCTGGGTCAGGGGGTCCTCGCCTCGCCGGTGGAGCCGCGCCCCTCCACAGAGCACCGGCAGACACCCCCGCCGCCTCCCGTGACGGAGGCGCCGGTCCAACCGGAGGTAGAGCGTAAGCCCGCCACGCCGCAGAAGGCGCCTGCCGCTGACGCATCCCCCACATCAACCCAAAAAGAAGAGAAGCACGAGCCGCCTGCCCCGCCCACGGCGTTGAGTTTGCCGCCCCTGACGTTGCTGCACGCAGGGCGCACCCTGGGGATGAGTGACGAGGAAATTCGCACGAAAAGCCGCATCATCGAGCAGACGCTGGCGCAGTTCGGCGTGCCCGCCGAGGTGGTGGAGGTGCGCCGCGGCCCCACGGTGACGCAGTTCGGCGTGGCGCCGGGTTATATCACGCGCGAAGGGGCGGATGGCGAACAGCAGCGCAAGGTGCGCGTGAATCAGATTGCTTCGCTGCGCGACGATCTGGCGCTGGCGCTGGCCGCGCGCAGTCTGCGCATCGAGGCGCCGGTGCCGGGCCGCGCTGTGGTCGGCATCGAGGTGCCGAATGACGAGGTGAGTCTGGTCACGCTGCGCAGCGTGATGGAGAGCGAGGCGTTCCAACGCAAGGCGAAGCCCCTGACCTTCGCCGTGGGGTTGGATGTGGAAGGCAGCCCGGTCATCGCCGATTTGGGGAGTATGCCGCATCTGCTCGTGGCAGGGACGACGGGCAGCGGTAAGTCGGTCTTCATGAAGGCGCTGGCGGCAAGTCTGGTGATGCGCAACACGCCGCAGGAGTTGCGTCTGGTGGCGATTGACCCGAAGATGGTGGAGCTTTCGCGCTTCAACGGGTTGCCGCATCTCTACGGGCGCGCGGAGACGGACCTGGAGCGCGCGTTGCGCGTGCTGCGCTGGGTGGTGTATGAGATGGATGCGCGCTACAAGCTCTTTGCCGGGTACGCGGCGCGCAATCTGGATGATTATAACGCGCGCATCGCGCGCATGGCGGCCTCCGATCCGGAACATGCGCTGCCGACGTTGCCCCGCATCGTGGTGTTGATTGATGAGCTGGCGGATTTGATGCTTTCCGCGGGCGAGGAGACTGAGCGCACGCTGACGCGCCTGGCGCAGATGGCGCGCGCCACCGGCATCCATCTGGTGGTGGCGACGCAGCGTCCGAGCACGGATGTAGTGACGGGCCTCATCAAGGCGAATTTCCCGGCGCGCATCAGTTTTGCCACGGCCAGTCAGGTGGATTCGCGGGTGATTTTGGACACGCCGGGTGCCGAGGCGCTGTTGGGACAGGGGGATATGCTGTTCCTGGCGCCGGATGCGTCCGCGCCGAAGCGCGTGCAGGGGTGCTACATCTCGGATGAGGAGCTGGAGGCGTTGATCCGCTACTGGCAAAAGCAGGCCGGAGCGACGCCTGCCGTCCCGCCATGGGATACGCTCATCGCCGAGCGCGGCCTGGATCCGCTGGCAAGCAAGGAAAGCAGCGACGAGGACGAGGCGCTCATCGAGCAGGCGATTGCCCTGGCGCGGCAGATGGGGAGTATTTCCACCTCGGCGATTCAACGGCGGCTGCGCATCAGCTACAACCGCGCCGCATTGATCATGGAGGAGCTGGAGGAACGTGGCATCGTCGGCCCGCAGGAGAGCGCAGGCCGTCCGCGCCGCGTGATGTTGGGAGGAGAGGAGGACCTGGAGTAATGCGACACCGGTTTGTGCTATGGGCACTCGTCCTGCTGGGGTTAAGCGCCTGCACAGCGACGGCTACACCCACCCCCACCACGGACGCGAGCACGCCCGCGCCGACGTGCACGGTCTATGCGAGCGAAGCTGAGGCGCAGGCGGTCGTGCCTTTTGAGGTGATGGTGCTTGTCGGCCCGGATGCGGGCACGCTGGAGCGCGTCGAGGTGTGCGCGCCGCCTTATGATGTGACGCTCACCTACCGCATCGCACAGGGCGGCACGATCGTGGCGCGGAGCTGGTCGCCGGAAGGCACGTATGAGCTGCCGGAGGACCCGTTGATGAAGGCGATTTCGGTGCAGGGCTACGACGCCTGGCAGGGCGAGGTGATTCCCGGCATGAAGGGCATCCTGTGGGAGAAGGGCGATGGGGTGATTTACGCGATAGCCAGCGCCGACATTCCCCTGGAGACGCTGTTGCAGTTGCGCATTCAGCCGGGAGCGATTCAGTGAAAGTTAGTTGGAGCTGGCTCAAACGCGCGGCGCTGCTCCTGGTGGTGGGTGGCGGGGCGCTGCTCGCGCGCACGGTGTGGACGCTCACCTTCGAGTACACCTATCAAATCTACTATGGTGTGGATTACGTCCCTGCGCGGCGGGTGGCGCTTGTGTTCGGCGCGGGTTACTGGCCAAGCGGACGCCTGAGCGCGGTTTTGCAGGACCGTCTCGATGCGGCCATCGCGTTGTACCGCGCGGGCAAGGTGGAAAAGTTGCTGTTTAGCGGTGACAATCGCTTTGTGAATTACAACGAGCCGGGCAAGATGCTGGAGTATGCGCTGGCGCAGGGTGTGCCGCGCGAGGCAATCGTGCTCGATTACGCGGGGCGGCGTACGTATGACACCTGCTATCGGGCGCGGGACATCTTCCAGGTGCCCACGCAGGTGATTCTGGTGACGCAGCGTTACCATCTGCCGCGCGCGCTGCTCACCTGTCGAGCGCTGGGGCTGGATGCGGTGGGTTTCGTGGCGGACCGGCAGCCCTATCCGCGGCGCAATCTCATCTGGTACTGGATGCGCGAAGTGCCCGCTATCTGGCGCACGTGGCTGGACGTGTACGTGCTCCATCCCGTGCCGGTGCTGGGCGACCCGCTGCCCATATTCGGGGAGTAAACAGATCGGCGTTCTGTCAAACCGTCGCCTGGAAGCGCGCGAGCGTGACCGGGCGACTTAACTTCAGGAGGCAACATGTATCCCACTCGTGACGATGCCTGGAAACTGTTAACTGAGTACACGCAATCCGAAAACTTGCTACACCACGCTTTAGCCGTTGAGGCGGCGATGCGCGCTTACGCGCGTCACTTTGGCGCGGATGAGGAGCTGTGGGCCGTGGTGGGCTTGATTCACGATTTCGACTACGAGCGCTATCCAGAGCTTGGACCGGAGGGTCATCCGCTGAAAGGCGTGGCCATTTTGCGTGGGTTGGGCTGGCCGGAGGAGGTCATCCGCGCGGTGCAGGCTCACGCGCCCGACATCACCGGCGTGGAGCCGGAAAGCGTGCTGGAGAAGGCGCTCTACGCCAGCGACGAACTGACGGGCCTCATCACCGCGGTAGCGCTGGTGCGACCGAGCAAGTCCATCCTGGATGTGGAAGTGAAATCCATCAAGAAGAAGTGGAAGGATCGCGCGTTTGCCGCGGGCGCCAAACGCGAGGACATCGAGCGCGGCGCGGCGCTGCTGGGCATCCCGTTGGATGAGCACATCGCCATCGTGTTGCGCGGGATGCAGGAACGCGCCGAGGCCTTAGGATTGGTCGGCACGCCGTCGGGGTCGTAGGGGCGAGGCTTGCCTCGCCCCTACACTACACGCCCACGCCATACGCCGCTTCCGCCCGTTCGGCCAGGGCATCCCAATCGAAACGCGCCCGCACGTCCGCGGCGGCGCGCGCGCCCATAGCGCGGGCCTGATGCGGAGCGCGCAGCAAACGCAAAAGCGCTTCCGCAAAGGCCGCTTCATCCCCCGGCGCTACCAACAGACCACTCTCACCGTGACGAATCATCTCGTTGAGCTGGCCCACCGCTTCCCCCACCACCGGCAGCCCCGCTGCGAGTAAATCCAGCAGCTTGACCGGACATTTGGTGCGGTTGATGAGGGTGTCATCGAAGGGGTAGAGGGCTACCTGCGCCCGCGCAAAATGATGCGGCAGCGCGGCCATCTCGCTCCAGCCTGCGTAGTCCAGCCCGTCCCATCCCTCCGCGCGGGCGAGGCTGAGCAAACGGTCCTCCTCACCAAAAAGCCCCTTGCCCACCACCAGCAGCCGCACCTCCGGCAGCCCGGCGCGCACGCGCATGAGGATGCGCCACAGGCGCATCAGGTCGAACTCGAAAAAGCGCGTGTACAAAAGCAGAGTTGGCGGGGCGTTGCCATCGGGCGTCACGGGCGGATAGGGCCAGGCGACGCCGTTGGGCAGATAAACCACCCGCGCGGGCGGGACGCCCAGCGCCCAGGTGAGCGTCTCCAGGGCGCGGCTGGCCACCGTCACCGCGTGGGCGTGGGTCAACCCCCAACGTTCCTGCCAGGTAAAGAAGCGTTTGAGCAGGGGCGGATAAGGGGCCAGCGCGTTCCAGCCACCCGGACCTTCCCAATCGTCCGTGTCCACCACCACGGGCAGGTGACGTGGCGCGAAAACGTGCACAAGGCCAGCGTAAGCTTTGGGCTTGAAGACGTGCAGCACATCTGGACGCAGCTGCAGCGCGCGTTGCAACAAGCGTTGCGTGAGGCGGGCCTGAAACCAGCCCGGCACGCCGCGCGGCAAGGCCATATTCTCCACGCGGACGCCATCCAGCTCTTCCACCCGCCCGGCATCTTCGGGATTTTGCCAGGGCGGCAGGAGCATCGTCACGCGGTGGCCGCGACGCACCAGGGCGCGCGCCAAAGGCAAGGCGCGCACGCTCATCGTCCCGCGCGGACGCATACCAAAGGGGCCGACGAAAACGATGTTCATGCCTGTTGCCGTTCCTCCTGAATCGCCGGGCAAGGGACCGAGCCATACGAACAGAAGATGCAACAATCCCCCGGTTTGGGACGCAAAACAGCGCCGCACGCCTTGCAGGTGTAAGTCACCACGCAGCGGTCCTCCGGCATCCGTTCTTGATGGGTAGCGCCACAAACCGGACAGGTCACGACGGAATCCAGCACAATCGCCATGTCATGCCTCTTTTCGATTTTGCGTGTATTGGGCCACGGGCGCGAAGCTGTGACGATGCAGCGGGCACGGCCCGAAAGCGTGCAGCGCGTTCTGGTGCATCCGCGTGCCGTAACCCTTATGCTGCGCAAAACCATAGCCGGGATAGAGCCTTTCCGCCACCTCGCTCATCCAGCGGTCACGGTGCACCTTGGCGACGATGCTCGCCGCAGCCACCGAAAGCACGCTGACATCGGCGCGAGGGAACGCGGTCTGAGGCAAAGGCACATCGGGCAGCGTCAGGGCGTCCAGGATCAGGGCCTGCGGGGGCGGAGCGAGTTGGGCTAAGGCGCGCTGCATGGCTAAGCGCGTGGCGGGGAGAATGCCCAGCGCGTCAATCTCTTCCGCCGAGGCGTAGCCAACCCCCCAGCTCAACGCGCGGGCGGTAATCAGCTCCAGCAATTCCGCGCGGCGAAGAGGCGAAAGCTGCTTGGAATCGCGCACGCCCGGCAGATCCGTCCCCGGCGCGAGCATCACCGCGCCCGCGTACACCGGCCCGGCCCAGCAGCCCCGTCCGGCCTCGTCCAGCCCGGCGACATAGCGGATGCCCGCATCCCAAAACTGTTGTTCGGTTTCTAAGGTCGGCAGCATAGGCCCATTGTATCACATCCCCATAAAAAACGCCCGGCAGCCTGCCGGCCACCGGGCGTTAAGGTGAACGCAGGTTACGGCATCACGGGCTGCGCGTGCTTGAAGATGATGGGCATGTAGAACGTGACCTTCTGCACAAACACCGCCGTCGTGCGCGCGGGGATGGTGAAGCTACCCGTCGCCGCGTCGTAGGTGGAGGTCTTCACCACCGGGTCGTAGCCGTGCGCCTGTACCGGATGCAGCGTCAGGTCCAGATGGGCAAGCGCCGCTTCGCTGAAGGTCACCGCTTCATCCGTGGCGTTGAAGAGCACCACCACGCGCGGATAGCCGCCGCCCACCACAGCACCGCTTGCATCGTGCAGCTCCATCACGATCAGGCCAGGAATCTGCTCCGGACCGGTGTTGTAGAAGTGCAGCATCGTCTCCACCTGTTCAGCCGTCTCCAGGCGGAAGAGCGGTGAACTCTTGCGGATGCGCATCATCTCGCGCATGTGCATCACGCTGCTGATGATGTCCGTCGCCGCGGGCTTGAGATCGGGATTGGCCAGGCGCGGGCGTATCAGATCCCAGTTCTCCCCATTCTTGTCCTGTGGCGGCAGACCGGCACCGAAGTTGTTATCCTGATAGGTGAAGTCAAGCTTGTTGAACCAGTCGCCGGAGTTGTAGCTATCGCGGTCGAAGGACTTGGAGCGCAGCATGTCCACCCCGCCGTGGAAGAAGGGCACGCCCTGCGCCAGCGCCACGATGCTGATGCCCAGGTTCTGCGCGCGCACGCGCTCATCCATGCTCGCGCCGAGCGGCATCTTGTAGGCGTTATTGTCGTAGAGCGTCTGATTGTCATGCGCGGAGATGTAAATGATGTGCTCCTGCGGGTCGGCGGTGTAGCCGGCAGGCTGACCGTTGTAGTCCACCTGCTTGCCCTTGACGCTGTTGCCGGTCATATCCACGAGGGTATAATCGGCCAGGTTGCCCGCCAACCCCACACGGATGAGGTCAGCGTAGTGCAACAAGCGCGCCTTTTCGTCCAGCGAACCGCTATTCAGCTCATTCGGGTCATAGTACAGGCCGTTGATGAAGCCCTGATTGGCGATGAGCGCGTCGCCGTTGTCGAAGGGACCGCCACCGCGGACCGCATCACGCAGGCGATCGCTGAAGGTGCCGATGCCCGTCCCCGCCATGTTGAGCTGCGTCGCGTTGACACCGCGCGCGTTGTTGGCCACCTCGCCGAAGTTCCAGCCCTCGCCGTAGAGGTAGATGCTCTTGCCATCCACCCCGTCCTTCTCCAGGGTCAGGCTGTCCAGCGCCTCGCGCAGGTGGAGCATGTTCGCCTTCATGTGATGGCCCATCAGGTCAAAGCGGAAGCCATCCACCTTGTAGTACTTGGCCCACACCAGCACCGAATCAATCATCAGCTTTTCCATCATCGCGTGCTCGGTCGCGGTGTTGGAGCAGCAGGTGCTGCTTTCCACCTGTCCGCTGGCGTTCAGGCGGTGGTAATAGCCGGGGACGATGCGGTCCAGCACAGCATTTTCCGCCTGCCCACTGGCGTTGGTGTGGTTGTAGACCACGTCCATGACGACGCGCAGCCCCGCCTGATTCAACGCCTGCACCATCTCGCGGAACTCCAGAGTACGCGCGCCGCCGTTCGGATCCGTGGCGTAGCTGCCCTCCGGCACGTTGTAGTGGAGCGGGTCGTAACCCCAGTTGAAGCCATCGCGATCGCGCAACTCCGAGATGATGCGCTGCTGCTCTTCGCTATCCGGCCCGAAAGAAGCCAGCTCCTCCCAATCCGGTTCCTGCCGCTGCGTCTCATCCTCGTTAATCGTGGCAATATCAAACGACGGCAGGAGGTGGATATGCGTGAGGCCCGCTTCCGCCAAAGCCTTGAGGTGCTGCATCCCGTAGCTGTTGCTCACCGTGAAAGCCTTGTACTTGCCGCGGTACGCTTCCGCAACGGCGGGATCGTTCATGCTGAAGTCGCGGATGTGCAACTCGTAGATGACGATGTCCTCCGGGCGCTCCAACGGCGGCTTGGACAGCGTATCCCAACCTTCCGGCTTGAACTCGTTGGCCAGGTCAAAGATGAAGCTGCGCTTGCTGTTCATGGAAAGGCCAATCGCGTAGGGGTCGGTCACGCGGTTGACCTCGATGCGCTGCGTGGAAGGCGCGTATACGGTCACTTCGTACTGATAGTACTTGTGATGCAGCGCTGCGCGCGGGGCGCTGTAGCTCCACACGCCGGTGTTCGCATCCCAGACCATGGGATAAGTCGCAACCGTGGTGGTGACAGGATCGTCGGACACCAGCAGCTTCACATCCTGCGCGGTGGGCGCCCACAGCTTGAGCGTGATGGTGGCCGCGCCGGTGTTCTGCAGCCCCGTTTCCGTGCCTTCGTAAATAACGCCCAACGTGCCGGTGTAGGTGTAGAGGTCATCGAGCACGCCGGGGATTTGCAGGCCCGTCGCATCCAACAGCGCGCCATCCTTCACCATCTCCACCGCGATCTGCGCCTTGAGCATGGTCGGCACGTCCGGGAGAACCTCCTCCGACAGCTTCAGGACAGGCAGATCAGCCAGATGCGGGAATTTATCCTTGACTTCCTGCGACAGGCCCGCCGGGTCGGGCGTGAGCGTCACGCACGTGCCGTTAGCGATGCCATTCCCGGCCAGACTCAACTCCGCAGTGGCGCTGTAACAGAGGTTATAGCTTGCATCGGCGACAGTCGCCGCAGGCCAGACCACCGTATCACGCAGCACCCAGTAGGCCTTCTGCTGCCCCAAATCCCCCACCTTCATGCGCGAAAGCTTCGCCAGGGGGATGGCCGGATGGGTGAACTTCTCCTGTACCCCGCTGACCTGCAGACCCTGTGCGAGCCAGATTTCGTAACCCAGCTCGGTTACATCAATGGACTGATCCGGTCCGGGGTCTTTCTCATCGCCGCGGTGGACGATGTAGCCGAAATCCGTGGCCCCCGCATTGAGCGGCAGGCGGAAAATCACGCCATAAGCATCCTGACCGATTGCCTTATAAGGCGTTGTCCAACCCGGATCGGGCACGCCTCCCCAGGCATGGACGCCCCAGAAGTCGTGATAATCGCCGCTCGTGTAATCGCCGTAATCCCCGGCGGGACGGCGGTAGTGGAGCAGCACATAGCCTTCCGCAGCGCCGCGCTGCCCGTACACCGCAGCATCGCCCTGTTTGAGCCACACTTCCGGCGTGGTCACCGGGTCAAACGCACGATCGGCATCCACATCTTTGCTATCGCCATTGTGGACGATGAAGTTGATGGGCTGCTCCCAATCTATGGCCGGGAACTGCGCCTTGCTGATCTTGAAGACGGCCCCGTAATCATCGGTGCTTTCCGGCATCAAGGGCGCGCCCCAATCCGTGCCCCACAGACCGGTTTGCCACAAGTGCAAGCCCCAACCGTCGTAATCACCGCCAGGCCGGTAGTAATGCACAGTCACATAACCCTGCGCGGCGGCACGGGAAGCGTAGTTGGTGGCATCGCCCTGCACAATCCACACCTCCGGCATGGCCTCCGGCAGGATGAAGCGGTCGTTGGGCGTGTCTTTCTCATCGCCCTTGTGGACGATGAAGCCCATCTGTTGCGAGGGATCGGAGACTTTCACCGCCACATAGGCGCCAAAATCATCGAACCCCGCGAAAGGCTTGGGATTTCCCCAGCTCACATCGGGTTCATCCGCCGAACCCCACAGGTGCAAACCCCAGCCGTCATAATCACCACCGGGCCGGTAGTAGTGGAAAATGACGTAATCCACGACTTTCGGCGTCTCGACCTTAACCTTCACCGCCTTCGTGTCCGCATTCCAGGTGATGATGACCGTATCCCCGTTGTTGGGCACGACGAAAGGCACGTTAGCGGATGGGTAGTTCTCGGCCCAACTCTCGTTCAAGGCCACCTTGAATTCGTAACTACCGGCGGGAATATCCTTGGAGCGGAACTCATAGACGCCATCGCCATCCGGATCGGTGAGCAGGGTGTTGACACACCCGGGTTGCCAATCGTCGGCACACCCCAATTCATTCTGGAACGTGCCCGCGGCCACCGGAATTTTATCCACCACGTTATCCATGACGGCCTTAGTCTTGTAGTCGAAGTAGAAGCGGACCGTTTGCGTAGTGGTGAGGGGCAGCAGCGTGTTCCAGCCATTGTTGTGATTACCCTTGTAGCTTTCATCCCAGGTGCCGTTGAGCGCGATCTTGTATTCCCACGTCGTGGGCGTATCGGTTTGCACCGTGAACTCACCGCGCCACACGCCATAGCCCTGGTAAGTGAGAGCGCTACCGCTACAGGCCGGATCCCAGTCACTGCAGCCGACGCCAAGTTTGCTTTGCAGATCACCCACCAGCGTTACCTGGGTAGGATCAGCCTGCGGAGCCGAAGCCGGACGCTCGTCCGGCGGAAGCGGCCGCGCTGCCACCAGAGACGCGGGGGTCCCCAGGCTGCCCATCATGCCCAGGGCCATGCTCAACACTAACAGAAAAGCCAGCAACCGTCGTTTCATCATCCACCTCCTGAGCATTCAATTGAAAGGAGTAAAGGGAAACCAACCTTACCCAACCGTGCGCCATCCAATCCCACACCTTTCTTCCAGCACACCACCTCCTTTCCGCCCATACCGGTCACACCCTCTCAGGGATTGCCGCCACTTACCCTCTCCCGACCCGCGGCTGAAGAGCAAGCGCATCCTGCGGGCACTTACGACCTCCGCGCCTGCGGCCTGAACACCCGAACGTCCGCGAACATCGGCAAGAAGATGCGCGCTCATTGAAGCTCCGCCAGAGACGACGGAAATCGCTACCCCGACGGGGGAGGGTAAGCAGCTACCACGGACATGTTACAGCTTGCGTTCCTCTGAAGGCCACCCTGACAAGGCAAAGACCAGCCCCATCAGGACAGGATGCCATGACCGGCGTGGCCGAGCGAAAAAAAAGCCATCCCCAAAGCGCTTTGCGGATGGCTGATGCGCGCATGACGCGCCCGACGCGGCCAACAGATGATTAAGGCTGGCAGGTACTCGCAAGCGGATAAGCGATGCTGCCATCCCAGAACACCTCCTCATACCCGGAAAGAATGCGCAGCGACAGCGGAAAATCCTCACAGCGCCGCCAGGCAAAAGTCAACTCCGCCCCGGATAAAGCCACTTCGCCCTCAGCCGTTGCGTAGAAGAACTGGTAAACCCCGCTGCCGCCGCTGGCCTGCAGGCGCAACGTCCCGTACCACACGCCTTGCGTCAGATCCTCACGCCAGGCAATCAAGATGGGCGAACGTGCTACCAACGGCTGCGCCGTGGCAGGCGTAGGGGTCGGCACCAGCGGCGCGAAAGGCGTCGGCGTGAGCGCAGGGTCCACCTGATACGTGAAGGTGTAAACCTCCTGCAACCCCAACGGTTGACTCCAGATCGCGCGTACCGTGCGCGTAAAAGCGCCGCCTTCCACGGGCGTCGGCAAAGTCACAATGGCGTGATAATATCCCCCCGACGTCAGCGCCGGAATATTGAACACCTGCGCCTGTGGGTCCTGCGCCGTGGCATTCACAATCAAGCGTCCCCCCTCCGGCAAGGCACACGTCCCGGCATTGTGCAGCGCAATCACAGCACTTAGCGGGGCCTGTGGGGGCACCTGCGCCGCCGGGCGCAGCTCCACTTTTTCTATGCTGATGCGGTACCGACAAGGCGCGGGGGTGCCCTCCGCCGTAATCTCTACCGTCGGCGTCGGGGAAGGGGTGATCAGCGGCTCCGCCGTGGGGGACGAGGGTGTGTTGAAGGGCAGCGGGGCTCCGCCCAACCAGGCGTTCAAGCGTCCGCTTTGCCAGGCCCACCCCAGACCGCCCCCCAAAGCACTGAGCGCGAGGAACAACCCTATCAACCAGCCCCAGCGGCGTTTGGGTCGTGCGGGGACCGGAGCGACAGCTTCCGCCACGGCCTGCTCCGCCTCCTCAACAACCTCAAGAGAGCGCACCGGTGCCGTTGTCGTCGCGTTCTCCACAGGCGATTCGGAAGGCGGTTCTTCGGTGGAAGGAGCTGCAGGCGCAGGCGCGGGCGTGATGCGCAACGTCGAAGGCGAAGTCGTGGTCGCGGGCGGCGGCGAAGTGACGCGCGCCCAATCTTCCACAAACACCACCCCATCCGGCAAGGTGACGCCCGTCCCAAAAGCACCGCTGTTCCCCAACAAAGTGCGCAAATGCTGCGCCAATTCCTGCGCGGAAGCGTATCGCTCCTCCGGCTTTTTGGCCAGGCAGCGCTGCACCACGGACTCCAGCGCGGGCATGGGATTGATGATAAACTGACTCAACGTCGGAGCGGGTTCGTTGATGTGCTGCATAATCACGCCCATCGGCGTCTCGGCCACGAAAGGCGGACGTCCGGTGAGCATTTCAAAGAGCACCACACCCAGAGAATACACATCCGAAGCGACACTGCCCGCGTCTCCCATCCCCACTTCGGGAGCCATGTAGGCCGGCGTTCCGACCATCGCACCGCTGGCCGTGAGGCCGGTCACGCTGAGCATGCGCGCAATCCCGAAGTCGGTGAGCACGGGCACATTTTCGGTGGTGAAGAGAATGTTAGCGGGCTTAATATCGCGGTGCACCATGCCGCGCTGATGCGCGTAATCGAGCGCGTCGGCGATGGCGGCGGTGATGCTGAGCGCTTCCCCGATGGGCAGAGGACCTCCTTCAAGGCGCTTTTTGAGCGATTCGCCCTCGATGTACTCCATCACCATGTAGTAAATATCGAGATCTTCATCGTGGTCGAAATCGTACACGCGCACGATGTTCTGATGGCGAAGCGTCGCGACAATCTTGGCCTCGCGGCGGAAACGCGCCACGAAACCCGATTCGTCCGCTAAAAAGGGATGCAATACCTTGATCGCCACCATGCGGTCAAGCTGCACATGGCGCGCCTTATACACCTCCGCCATGCCGCCGTGACCGATGTGTTCGACGATCTGGTATTTCCCTAAAGTCTTGCCAATCAGAAACAGAACGCTCACGCGCTTTAGCCTCTCTTCACCCCACCCGCTATGCCGGTGTGGAAAGTTCGCTTTCCTGCTGGCGACAAGTCTGAATAAAACTCAAAAGGGCCTCCCAGGCGCGGTCAAAATCCTCGGCAGGCACCAGAATATGATCGCGCGAGAAAGCCGAAATCGGGAAAATACTGATGCCCCGCTCGGCCACGACACTGGTCAGGGTAGCGATATAACCCACCAGGCCTAAATCGAGCGGCAGATCGAACGTGATGAGGCGATAATCGGGCGAAATGGCGCTGATTTCCAGCCCTGCGCTCATCAAGTCCCACGCCTCGCGCGAGATCACCAGCGTCACCTCATCCTTATCATACAACAGGGCGCTGAAAGGCGCGCGCGTGCGCATCAGCAATTCCGAAGCCAGCACAAGCTGCGAGGCCGGCAAGCCGATGATGACATAAGGACGACCATCGGTAAACAAGCGCGTCTCAGCAATCACATGCAGCAATCCGGGTGGTAGCGTCATCGTGCACCTCCTTCAGGTGACATTCCGGCGGGACGCCGAAACTTACAACTTTATTATAACCTGAAAAACGCAAGGGAAAAGTGCCTTTACAAGCCAAAATTCACCACGCCTTGTAGTCAACCTGCTCCCCCCTCCCCACGTACCACCAGCCTCTGACTGGCCCCCCTCACTCACGTACCACCGGCCTTTGGCCACTCCCCCCTCACGTACCACCAGCCTTTGGCTGGTCCACCTTCACGTACCACCGACCTTTGGCCGGTCCCCTTTGGCCGGTCCCCTTTGGCCGCTCCCCCCACGTACCACCGGCCTCTGGCCGGTCCCCCTCATGAACCACCGGTCTCTGGCCACTCCCTTATCCGTCCTAACATCTCCCATGTACCACCAGCCTTTGGCTGGTCCACCTTCACGTACCACCGACCTTTGGCCGGTCCCCTTT
>DAOUBT010000085.1:0-31707 GCA_034432595.1 Anaerolineae bacterium
GGCACGCCGTCGGGCGCGATAGCCTCCTCGCCAGCGGGATAAGCGCCCGCGCCGGACGTTACGCTGGCCTCAGGGCTGATGAATGGGGGCACATCCGCGGAAGAAGGCGCGTTGGCCGACGTTGCGGCCGCGCGGCCCGTCCCGGTTTCCGCCACGGACGGCGTGAGCAAAGCGCCACATTCCGGGCAGAGCAGTTTCCCATCATCAACCCAAGATGAACAATAGGGGCATTGCATGAGCGTTACTCCTCCCAATGGAAATTTTCTAAGGATGAGCCGCCGATAAATTCGCGCAGGATGGAGTTCTCCGGCACCATGCTCGCGGGTGCGGGCACAAACCACTCCAGGAAAGTGAGCAGACGCTTGACTTCAATGCGCTCAGGGCTGTGCGGGTCCACTTGCAACATGAGCGGCTCGACAAAGGGCTTGAGCACGGAGAGTTCATAGGCTAAAGCTGAGTTGAACATGACATCGGCATTTTCCTGATAGGGGAAAATGTGCCTCTTTTCCCCGCGGTGGACGCTTTCCCAACGCGCGATGGTGTCGGCGGCGGTGTAGCCGCGCGTGCGTGCGTCGCGCACAATGCGACGTAACAGGCGCGTGTCGGTGGTGGGGATGCGGTTGTGGCTGTCCAGATTGAGCTGCGTCAGCGCCGAGATGTAGATGCGATAGGCGGCGGTAGACGGCAGGTCGAAAATCAGGTTGGGATTGAGGCCGTGAATGCCCTCGGCGATGAGGATGTGCTGAGGGCCAAGGCGCACGGTTTTCCCCGTTTCGCGCCGCCCCAATTGAAAGTTGAAGCGCGGAAGTTGAACCGACTTGCCGGCAAGCAGGTCGTTGAGTTGTTCGTTCAAAAGCGCCAGATCGAGCGCTTCCAGAGCCTCAAAGTCATAGTCGCCCTTTTCGTCGCGCGGGGTCAGTTCGCGGTTGACGAAGTAGTTATCCATCTCCAACGGGAAGGGGGTCAGGCCCTGCGCGAGGAGTTGGACGGCGAGGCGGCGCGAGAAGGTGGTCTTGCCGGAGGATGATGGTCCGGCAATGAGAACGATGCGCGTGCCCTGCATGCGGAAGCGGGTGACGATTTGGGACGCGATTTCGGAGATTTTGTGTTCGTGCAGCGCCTCGGACACGAGGATGATTTGTTGCAGCTTGCCGTGTTCGATGGCCGCGTTCAGGTCGCTGACGTTTTCGATGGCGAGATGTTCGAGCCAGTGGCCGTACTCCCGGAAGACCTGCATGAATTGCGGCGAGGGCACGATGGGCTGGATTTCGGTAGGCTTGTGCCGTCGCGGAAAACGCAGCAGGAAGCCATCGCCCCAGGGCATGAGGGCAAAGTGCTGCAGGTAACCGGTGGCAGGAACCATGTAGCCGTGGAGATAATCGGCGTAGTCGCCCACGCGGTACATGCGCAGAAGCGGCTTCTGGGTGACGCGGCGGTAGCGCAGCAGCGCCACTTTATCCATAGCGCCACGCGCGGCGTAGATGTCGCACGCCTGCTCCAGGGTGACCATTTCACGTTGAATGGGAAGGTCAGCCTCGACGAGGCGACGCATTTCGGCTTCGAGCGCGGCGATTTCCGCCGCCGTGAGAGGAGCGCGTCCGCGCACCTGACAGAAGTAGGCGCCGAAAGGCAGGGAGTGATCCACGTACAGGTGCAGGGTGGGATCGAGCCGGTAGGCGGCGGCGAGCATGAGATAAATCAGGGAGCGGCGGTAAATCCGCACTCCCTCAGAATCAGAAAGGGTGAGCGGCGTAACCTTGCTATCCTGAGCGATAGGGAAGGTCAGTTCACGCAAGCGTCCATCCACGATCGCGGCGACAATAGGGATGGCCGGCTGCGGGTAGGCGGCTTTGATGTAGGCCTCCAACGGCGTACCGATAGGGGCTTCCAGACAACGCCCATCCGGCAAGGTAACTTGCGCGCTGGTACGAGGTTGCGCTTCCCAGACTTCGCTCACGGTTATGTTCCCTTTCTGTTTAGAATGGCGCGCTTGCACGCGCGGGGGAAACTATACCGCAAGAGGGGGGTTTTGTAAAGTGGCAAAAGGCTAAGAGCGCGCCTACTCTTTCGGCCCGGTTTCCATGTCGGAAAGTTGGAGTTTAAGCGCCCCTACCGAGATGGATGTTTCCCAGAGGGAGAGCGCAAGGGAGACAAGCATCAGGCCGAGTGCAAGGGCGAAGACGATTTCCCCGCCATGCAGGTATCCCAAGAAGAGCAGCATCATGCTCAACACGCAGCCGAACAGGCTGGCAATGCCGAAGGCCTGCATGTCGCGGATGAGTTCGATGCGCAGGCGCAAATTGCGTATCTGTCCTTCGACCAGGACACTTGGTTCGGTCTGATAGCGGCGGTGTAGCTCGCGGATGAGGTTGGCCAGGGTGAGAAAACGGTTGGTGTAGGCCAGGAGCAGAAGGGAAAGCGCCGGGAAAAGCAGGGCCGGGGTGGTAAGGGTCAGTTCCATGAAAAGCCTCCTTGTGAAAATTGTCAGAGCATTAAACCGACCGGCAAAGACAGGCCGAGCTATTTGCCACCCTGTTTGTCCATGCCGAAGCGGCGGGGGATAGGCGTCCATCCATCCCCCGCCGTGGACAAAGTCTGTTTAACGTCCGCCCTTTAACCAGCCAGGAGCCTGATAAGCAGGGTTGGGATAGGTGTAGAAGCCCTTGCCGGTTTTAACACCCAGTTCACCTTTTTCGATTTTATCCAGCAAAATCTTGGGTGGCAAATCCGAAGGATCGCCCGATTCTTTGTAATAGCTCAACTCAATATCGCGCACCACATCAAGCCCCACCATATCCATCATGCCGAAGGGACCTGCCGGACCGCCCACAGCAATCATCCAGGCGCGATCTACATCTTCGGGAGAAGCGATCCCCTCATCCACAATGTGCAGGCATTCTTTTTTGATAGCGCGCCAGACTCGATTGAAAATAAAGCCGGTGCTTTCCTTCTGTACCATCAGCGGTGTAAGGCCAAGATGGAGCACAAAGTGCCACGCCGTCTCCACCGTCTCATCCGAGGTGCGTGAACCACGCATAATTTCGACCATCGGACGCTGCCAGACAGGCGGGAAGAAGTGCATGTTGAGCACTTTGTCGGGGCGCTGCGTGGCATCTTCAAGAGCAGAAGCCCGGATGGAGGAGCTCGTGGTGGCGAGTATCGTTCTCGCCGGGCAAAGCGCGTCAAGCCGGGCGAAGACTTCGCGTTTCAGGTCAAGTTGCTCCGGCACGGCCTCGATCACCAGGTCAGCCTGTGCAACCCCCTCTTGCAGATCTACCGTAGCATGGATGCGACTCAGAACAGCCTCCCTGGCTTCGGCAGGAAGCTGCTGACGCTCGACACGGCGATTCAACTCCTGAGCCTGTCCCTGCGCAGCGCGCTGCAAGGCTTCGGGATGCGGATCAATCATCCAGACGGTATAGTCGTGAAGAGCACACTGCAGAGCGATTTGTGTCCCCATGAACCCGGCGCCCACAATGCTGACGACTTTTAAGGGTGTGTCTGACATGGTTTTAATCCTCCTGTTGTAAAATTTTTTTGCGGGCCAATCATGGCAAGCAACCATTGTAATTAAGCCGTAGATTTGTCAAATACCCCTGCGTCGTCACAAGCGCCACTCACCCATCAAGCCCGAATCCACAACAGGCGGCCCAAGCCCTTTCTCATAAAAAATAAAAACGCACGGCGGGACGTGGTCGTCCCGCCGTGGATGGCGCTGACTCCGCCTACTTCCTGGCCGCTTTGGCGGCTTTCTTCGCCTGCTCCTCGGCGTAATCCGTGGGATGAATCTGCGCGTGGTAGCTTTCGGGCTTGCTCAGCTCCTGCAGATTGCGGAAGCCGGGGCGCGTGTAGCTGGCCACTTCGTAAGCCTGATCCATCTTGATGGCGTCAAAGGGACAAAATTCGGCGCACAGGCCACACCCCATGCACAGGCTGGTGTCGAGATGATAAGCCGCCGGGTAACGCGCAGGCTTGCCCGTCTCCGGGTCGGTCGCGCGTTCGATCCAGATACATTGCACCGGACAGGCCTGCACGCAGATGCCGCACGCCGTGCAGCGCGTCTGCTGCGTCTCCGCGTCTACCACCAGGAAAGGCAGATTGCGCGAGCGCTCCGGCAAGGGCAGGCGCTCTTTGGGGTACTCCACCGTAAAAGCTCCGCTGCCATAAGCGCTCTGTCGCAGCGACAGGTTTTCGGGCTGATTGCGCTTGCCTTTGAAGCGCAATTCATCCACGTAAGTCATCACAAAGTGATAGAAAGCAATGCCTAAGGTTTTGATCACGCCCCAGCCGTACATTAGCGATCTACCTCCCCCATCGTCAGGTCAATACTGGCCAGAATGACCACCACATCGGCAATCTTGGCCAGGCGCGTGAGCTGACTCAGCGCCCCAAGGTTGATAAGCGACGTGGCGCGAATGTGATAGCGGTACGGATTGGCGCCGCCATCCGAGACCAGATAGAAGCCCAGCTCGCCCTTCGGCGCCTCGATGCGACCATACGCCTCGCCCGCAGGGAGCTTGAGCAGCGGCGTGAGTTTCTTCGCCTGAATCGGCCCTTCGGGGATGGAACGCAGCGCCTGTTTGAGGATGCGCAAACTCTGCCACATCTCATCGAAGCGCACGCGGATGCGGTCGTAAGCATCGCCGCCATAGCGCACCGCCACATCGAAATCAAAGCGGTCATAGACGCCATACGGCTCGGCGCGGCGAATGTCGTAAGGAACCCCCGACGCGCGCAGCACCGGCCCGCTGCAGCCCAATGAAATCGCATCCTTGGGCGAAAGCACGCCCACGCCTACAGAACGAGCTTTCACAATCTCGTTTTCCGTCAGCATGGTCTGCATCATCTCAATTTTGCGCGGCAGGCGATCCTCCACCAGAGCCAGGGCACGTTCCACCCAACCTTCGGGCAAATCCGCCGCCACGCCACCGGGACGCATGTAATTAAACATCATGCGCGCGCCGGAGACGGCCTCAAACAAGTCGAGGATAAGTTCGCGTTCCTCCAGCCCGTACAGCGACGCGGTCATGTAAATCCCCACATCATTGCCGAAGAAGCCGGTCGCCACCAGGTGGTTGACGATACGCATGAACTCGGCCATGATAACGCGGATGTACTGCGCGCGCTCCGGCACTTCCCACCCCAACAGCTTCTCCATGGCGATGACGTAGGCCAGGTTGTTGGTCATGCCGTTGATGTAATCCAGGCGGTCGGTGTAGGGGATGTTCTGAATCCAGGTATTGCGTTCACCGATCTTTTCGTGATTGCGGTGCAGGTAGCCGAAAACCGGCTCCAGGTGTTGCACCGTTTCGCCATCAAGCCGCACCGCAAGGCGCAGCACGCCGTGCGTGCTGGGGTGATGCGGCCCCATGTTGAGAATCATCTCATCGGTCTTGAGTGGCTTGTTGGGATCGCGGTCCGCGGAAAGCATTCGCTGATACAGCGCCTGATCAGCCGCGTCAAACGAAAAGCCCTCCGCCACCCAGCCTTCGGGCAGGCGAATGTTGTCGCGCATCGGCGTGCGCTCCTCCGCCATGACGGGCTGCCCGCCCTTGGGGAAGCGCGAGCTGTAAGGTTTGTGCTCCTCTTCGTAATAAGCTTCGTGCCAGTCCTTGCGCAGCGGGAAGCCGTCGAACCCCTCCCACATCAGCAGGCGGCGCAGGTCGGGATGCCCCTCGAAGCGCACGCCGAACATATCCCACACCTCGCGCTCCTGGAAATTGGCCGAACCGAACTCCGGCGTGAGGGAGGGCAAAACCGGATTGCTGCGCTTTGCATCCACGTGGAGCACCAGTTCCGGTCCACCGGCGATGCGGTAAAAGTGGTACACCACATCAATGATATCGCGCTGCGGATAATCCACCGCGGTGACGCTGGAAAGGTAATTAAACCCCAACTCGTCCCGCAAGTAGCGGGCCACATCCACCAACTGCCGTTTACTGACGTGAAAGCCGTTGGCCTCCAGGGTGACACCGGGGAAGCGCTCTTGCAAAGTGGGGAACAGCTCTTGCATCAGTTCAGCGGATTTCATGCCTGCGCCTCCTTTTCCGTCACAGCGGCGATGCGTTCTTCAATCACCCGCAGATGCTCATCGGGGTTCACAATCAGATCCGGGCCTAACAGCGGCACAGGAATGCCGGGGTCGGGTTCGGATGAGAATGCGCGCATCTGACGGATGGGTTCGTGACCGATGCGCTCATGCAGGGCCAACAGGGCGTGGATGAGCGCCTCCGGACGCGGCGGGCAACCGGGAATGTACACATCCACCGGAATGAGTTTATCTACGCCGGAAACCACGTTATACCCTTCTTTGAAAGGTCCGCCAGAGACGGCACACGCCCCCATGGCCACCACATATTTCGGCTCGGCCATCTGATTGTAGATGCGCACGAGCTGCGGGGCCATCTTTTTGGTGACCGTTCCGGAAACGATGAGTAGATCCGCCTGACGCGGGCTTGGGCGCATGATTTCCATGCCGAAACGGGCCAGGTCAAAGCGGGAAGCCGCCGCGGCAATCATTTCAAACGCGCAGCAAGCCAGACCAAAGAGGATGGGCCACAGCGAACGCTGTCGCGCCCAGGCATACACCTGATCGAGCGAGAACACTCGCACGGCGCCCTGCAACTCAGGGGGAATTTCAGGCAACGTCACATCCTTCATGCACACTATCCTCCTCTATGGAAATGACCCAACATCCAGGCCTGATTATAGCACACTGACACAGGAAGCAAGCGCAAAGAAACCGCCCCCGCGTCAACGGGGGCGGTTCTTCACCCAGCTTCAGATAATCGTGCCGTCCGGGATGGTGACGTTCTTAGGGATGACGACAATGCCATCGCGCACGACGTAGCTATCGGTCTCCTCGTCCGGCATTCCGCTATGGTCGCGAATGACAACCCGCTTGCCGATGCGCACGTTTTTATCGAGGATGGCACACTCGATGACGCTGCCCTCGCCGATGCCAACATCGGGCAGGCCCAGCCGCTTATTCCGCTCACGTTCCGTATCGGTTTCATAGTAGTCCGCGCCCATCATCACCACGCGGTGGAGATGCGCGCCGGGTTTGATGATACTGCGCAGGCCGATCACGCTTTCGCGAATGGAGGCGCGCTCAATCACGCAACCAGGAGCGAGGAAGACATCAATCATATCCGAGGCCATGATGCGGCTACCGGGCAGGTAGCGCGAGCGCGTGTAAATCGGCCAGTTTGCGTCGTACAAATCGAAAGGCGGATTGGGACGCGCCAGGTCGAGGTTCACCTCGTAGAAGGAACGCACCGTCCCAATGTCCTCCCAATAGCCATCAAAAGGATAAGCGTACACCTTGAGGCCGCGTTCAATGGAAGCCGGAATGATGTGCTTGCCAAAATCGGAGCCGCTCTCGTTCAGTAACAGGTCAATCAGCGTCTGCGTGTTGAAGACATAAATGCCCATCGAAGCCATGTAGGGCAAGGGGCCTTCCAGGCTTTCCAGGCCAGCGAGTTTGTCCGCTGGCGGCTTCTCGACGAAACGCTGAATCAGCCCATCCGCGTTGGCCTGCAGAATGCCGAAGCGCGTCGCCTCGTCCGCGCCGACCGGCTTGACTGCAATGGTAATATCAGCCTCATGCGCGCGATGGAACTCGACAAATTTTGCGTAATCCATCTTATACAGGTGGTCGCCGGAGAGAATCAAGACCTCGCTCGAACGCGCAGCCTGAATCTGGAACAACTGCTTGCGGAAGGCATCCGCTGTGCCCTGATACCAGGATGAACTTTGCGGGGTCTGCTCTGCAGCAAGGATTTGCACCCAGCCATCGGAGAAACTATCGAAGTTGTAGGTTTGGGAAATGTGCCGATGCAGCGAAACAGAATTGAACTGCGTCAGCACGTAAATGTGGTTGATATCCGAGTTGATGCAGTTGCTGATGGGAATATCAATCAAGCGGTAGTGACCGGCTAAAGGCACGGCGGGTTTGGCCCGCAGCTTGGTGAGCGGATACAGGCGCGTCCCCGCCCCACCCCCTAAAATCACCGCCAGCACATCTTTCATAGACGACATCTTACTCATTGCGGCCTCCTGAAGGTAAAATCGGCTTGCTTTAATTATAGAATACGTCCAAAAGAATGCAAAATGGGCGGCAATCCCGAAAGCCCCAAACCCCTCGTTGCGTTGCCCGGAGCTGAAGGGGCCGGGCTAATCAGGCAAAAGGCTCTGGGGCTAACAAGGGGTGGACGAAGGCCAAGCCTTCATCCACCACCCTCTCGCCCACTCAGTTACCCGGCTGAAAACGGCGATTTCAATGACTGCTGCGCTATGGAAGGACAGGCCGTTACCCCATTTTGACTATTCTTCCCCTTCAAGTACAATAGTTGCACTGAACGTTACATCATCTCCGACCCTTGCCGCCTAAAGGAGCGCAGCTCCCATGGCGCCTGGGCGATAGGGTAGTGCAGGAAACCGCACTGCCTCCCGTGTTTGGAAAGGAGATGCCTGAGCTGGTTAGTCCATGCCTGCGCGCGTGGTTGGACGGCATCTCCGGCACGGGATGCCGTCTTTTCGTTTCTGGAGAGAGCCATGCGTGATACGTTTCAACGAAGCATTGATTACCTGCGGATAGCCGTCACCGACCGCTGTAATCTGCGCTGTGTGTATTGTATGCCGGAAGAGGGCGTTCCTTTCTGTCCCCATGCCGATATCTTGCGGTATGAGGAAATCGAGCGCATTGTGCGCGTTGCCGCGAGCCTGGGCATCCGGCGCGTGCGCCTCACAGGCGGAGAACCGTTAGTGCGCCGCGACATCGTCGCGTTGGTGCGCGCGCTGGCTTCTCTCCCCGGCATTGAGGACGTGAGCATGACCACGAACGGGACCCTGCTTGCGTCCTACGCCCATCCCCTGGCACAGGCCGGGCTGAAGCGCGTGAATGTCAGCCTGGATTCGCTGCGTCCAGAGCGTTTCCGCGCCATCACCCGCCGCGGCGAGCTGAGCGACGTGCTCGCCGGGATTCAGGCCGCGCTCGATGCCGGCCTCACGCCCGTCAAGGTCAACATGGTCGTCATGCGCGGCAGCAACGATGATGAACTCGTCGCCATGGCGCAGCAAACCCTCACGCAGCCCTGGCATGTGCGTTTTATCGAATGGATGCCGGTCGGAGAGACAGCGCGCGTTCAGCACTGGGAAACGCACCTCGTGACAGCAGCCGAAATGCGCGCACGCATCGAAGCGGCCCTCGGCCCCCTCACAGCAGCGCAGGTGACCGGTGCGGGACCGGCGCGCACCTTCCGCCTGCCCGGGGCACAGGGCACGCTGGGCTTCATCAGCGCCGTGAGCGAGCACTTTTGCGCCACCTGCAACCGTCTGCGCCTGACCGCGGATGGGAAGCTGCGCTTCTGCCTGCTGCGCGAAGGCGAGCTGGACCTGCGCGCGCCACTGCGCGAGGGCATCCGTGACGAGGAATTAGCCGGGCTGATCACTACCGCCATCCGGGCCAAGCCCAGCGGCCACACCCTGCGCGAAGGCATCACGGTGCAGGACCGCGCCATGGCGCAAATCGGCGGATAACCCTGGAGGAAACATGTCGCTCAGCCACATAGACGAAGAAGGCCACCTGCGCATGGTGGATGTAGGCGCCAAAGTAGATACGGAGCGCGTCGCCATCGCCCGCGGCGAAGTCCACATGCGCCCGGAGACGCTGCGTCTCATCATTGAGAAAGGCCTGCCCAAAGGTGATGTGCTCACCACGGCGCAGGTTGCGGGCATCATGGCGGCCAAACAAACCGCGCACCTCATCCCTTTGTGCCATCCGCTGCTGCTCACCCACATTGACGTGCAATTCGAAATAGATGAGGCCGCTTCCTGTATCCACATCACAGCCACCGTGCGCACGCGCGGCAAGACCGGTGTGGAAATGGAAGCCCTCACCGCCGTCAGTGTGGCAGCGCTCACCCTGTACGACATGGCCAAAGCTGCCGAAAAAACCATGCGCATCACCAATATTCACCTTGTCCATAAAGAAGGCGGCAAAAGCGGCACGTGGGATGTGGAATAAAACCCAAGGAAGCGTCGAAAAGTGATTGGATGAAAAAACGAGGAGCTTAACCTTATGGACATCACCCTGCATTGTTTTGCCGTTGCCCGAGAATTGACCGGCGCAGAGCGCCTTACGCTCTCCCTGCCGGATGGCGCGACGCTTTCCGACCTCGAAGCGACCCTCTACGCGCGCTACCCGGCACTCCAACCGCTGCGCGTGCGCTTTGCGGTCAACCTGCGCTATGCGGACCCGGCCACACCGCTTCAAGCCGGCGACGAAGTGGCCTGCATTCCTCCGGTAGGAGGTGGCTAATGGACGCCCCCACCATCATCGAAATCACCGAGGCCCCCATCTCCACCGACGCGGTACTGGCGCGCCTGTCTGATCCGCAGAATGGCGCGCTCGTCACCTTTAACGGTGTGGTACGCAATCAAAGCGAGGGACGCGCTACCCGCTACCTGGAGTATGAAGCCTATCCCGCCATGGCCGAAGCGACCCTGCGGCAGATTGCGGACGAAATCCGCGCGTGCTGGCCGGACGTGCGCGGCATCGCCTTCGTGCACCGTGTTGGACGTTTAGCCATCGGCGAGACCGCTGTGGTCATCGCCCTTTCCGCCGCACACCGTCCGCAACTCTTTGATGCGCTGCACTACGCCATTGACCGCCTCAAAGAGATTGTACCGATTTGGAAAAAAGAAGTGTGGGAGGATGGCTCCGCCTGGCGCAGCGAACAAAAAGCATAAGGGCTTTACTATACATCAGTCGTTGGGTATAATGCATTTAAAGTTGACGCCGTGCCGCAAGGCATCCTGCAGGCATGGATGCCCGGTTAAAAGCATCAAAGGCGATTTTAATTGCTGCCGATGCGTGTAGGAGAGAGATTACAATCTTAACCTTAAGGAGCTATCAATATGCCTGGAAGAAGTGCCGCGCCTAAAAGGGAACTGATTATTACCCATTACCCGGTAGACCGGGCTGTTCAACTTCGCCTTTTAGAAGAAAACGTGCCCTATCTTTTGCTCAATAGCGCACCATGATCATCACCGGTACCCTTTACCTGAACACCCGCGGACACACGGACGTGATTAACATCACGCGCGATGTGCAAGAAGCGGTGACGCGCAGTGGCTTACGGGAGGGCGTGGTTACGCTCTTTTGCCCCGGTTCCACCGGCGGCCTGACCACGCTCGAATACGAAAGTGGCGTCATCAGCGACCTGCAAGAGCTGTTGGACCGCATCACGCCACCCGACCACGCCTACCGTCACCACCTGCGCTGGGGCGACGACAACGGCCATTCGCACCTGCGCGCGGCCCTCATCGGTCCCTCGCTCAGCGTGCCCTTTGTCAACAAGCAACTCACCCTCGGCACGTGGCAGCAAATCGTCTTTATAGATTTTGATACGGTCCCGCGCGAGCGTCAGCTCATCGTACAAATCATGGGCGAATAAGGGGCGTGGCCAGGACGTCCAGCGCCGCCGCATCGAGAAACCCTTCCGCTGCCGACACCGCGCCGATTTTCCAGCCCGCGAAGACCGTCGCGCGTTCGATCGCCCTGAGCGCATCGCCGGTGCACGTGTACTCGTGCAGGAAGGCCGCAAACAAGGCATCCCCCGCGCCGATGGTGTTGATCACGGGCCGCGGTTGTTGCGCCGGCACGTGATACGACCCGCCATCGCGCAACGTGAGCAGCGCGCCGCGCGCGCCCATGCCGATGACCAGCACCTCCGGCCCGTAGCGTTGCATCACACGCCGAGCCCAGGTTTCCGGCGACTCCGGCAGGCGCTCATCACTCATGAACAACACCTGCGCCGCCGCCATGAAATCCGCGTTATAAGCATCCTCCAACTCCGCGATGGCGTGCACGTCCGTGGCGATGGGTTTGCCCAGGCGCTGCGCCATGGCTAACAGGGGACGTGAAAAATTGATATTGCACAACACCGCCCAATCGCCCCCCTCCAGCGCGGCGCGTGCGCGCTCCGGTGGATACAGCTGCTCCTGCACATCCTTCAAATCCACGTGAATCTGCCGCCGCCCCGAAGGCTCGTACAAAATCACCGATTGCGCCGTTTGCTCCTGTTGACGCAACACATCGGCCGTGGGCAGGCCATCCTGCGCCAGTGTCTGCTCCACCATCGCCGCGGCAAGATCATGTCCAATGAGCGAGAGGAAGCGCACCTCATGCCCTAACGTGACCAGCGCGCGCGTGACGTTATACCCTACACCGGAAACGCGGCTCTGAATCCCAAAAAACGGATAGTTGACGGGGTTGTAATCCAACGGAAACCCTGCAATCTTGAGCGTGGTCTCCACGTTAATCAGGCCCGAAACGACAAAGCGCGTCATCATCCCCTCCCTGCCGTGATGGATGCATGATAACCTCAGAACACATTGTACTACCAGCCTCTGGCTGGCAAACCCCGTACCGCCAGCCTTTGGCTGGCAAACCCCAGGCAGAGCCTGGGGATACTGGAGTTACGTACCGCCAGCCTTGGGCTGGCAAACCCTTCCCAGGCAGAGCCTGGGGATACGTACCACCAGCCTTGGGCTGGCAAACCCATCCCAGGCAGAGCCTGGAGTTACGTACCGCCAGCCTTGGCTGGCAAAGCCCAGGCAGCCTGGGGATACGTACCGCCAACCTTGGGATGGCAAACCATCCCAGGCAGAGCTTGGGGGTACGCACCGCCAACCTTGGCTGGCAAACCATCCCAGGCAGAGCCTGGTGATACGTACCGCCAGCCTTGGGCTGGCAAACCCATCCCAGGCAGAGCCTGGGGATACGTACCACCAGCCTTGGGATGGCAAACCCCAGGCAGAGCCTGGGGATACGTACCGCCAGCCTTGGGATGGCAAACCCCAGGCAGAACCTGGGGATACGTACCGCCAGCCTTGGGATGGTCAACCCATCCCAGGCCAGGCCTGGGGATACGTACCGCCAGCCTTGGGCTGGCAAAGCCCAGGCCAGGCCTGGGGGTACGCACCGCCAGCCTTGGGCTGGCAAAGCCCAGGCAGAGCTTGGGGATACGTACCGCCAGCCTTGGGATGGCAAACCATCCCAGGCAGAGCCTGGGGGTACGCACCGCCAGCTTTGGGATGGCAAAGCCCAGGCCAGGCAGAGCCTGGGGGTACGCGCCGCCAACCTTGGGCTGGCAAACCCATCCCAGGCAAAGCCTGGGGATACGTACCGCCAGCCTTGGGATGGCAAGGCCCAGGTAGAGCCTGGGGATACGTACCGCCAACCTTGGGCTGGCAAAGCCCAGGCAGAGCCTGGGGATACGCACCGCCAGCCTTGGGATGGCAAACCCCAGGCAGAGCCTGGGGATACGTACCACCAGCCTTGGGCTGGCAAAGCCCAGGCAGCCTGGGGATACGTACCACCAGCCTTGGGATGGCAAACCATCCCAGGCAGAGCCTGGGGGTACGCACCGCCAGCCTTTGGCTGGCAAAGCCCAGGCCAGGCCTGGGGGTACGTACCGCCAGCCTTGGAATGGCAAAGCCCAGGCCAGGCCTGGGGATATGTACCACCAGCCTTGGGCTGGCAAAACCCAGGCAGAGCCTGGGGATACGTACCGCTAGTCTTGGGCTGGCAAAGCCCAGGCCAGGCAGAGCCTGGGGGTACGCGCCGCCAACCTTGGGCTGGCAAACCCCAGGCAGAACCTGGGGATACGTACCGCCAGCCTTGGGCTGGCAAACCATCCCAGGCAGAGCCTGGTGATACGCACCGCCAGCCTTGGGATGGCAAAGCCCAGGCCAGGCCTGGGGGTACGCACCGCCAGCCTTGGCTGGCAAAGCCCAGGCCAGGCCTGGGAGTACGCACCGCCAACCTTGGGATGGCAAAGCCAACGCAACCTGATGAACGGCCATGCAACAGACGATACCTATCAATTGCCCATTAGCCAAACCTTGCTATACTCTCCATACCACGACATAACAGGATAAAGCCATGCCCATTTACGAATACTATTGCCCAACCTGTCATGGACGCTTCCGCCATCTGGCGCGCAGTTTTGACGCGCCCGCGCCGCCATGTCCACGCTGCGGCAATCCCAACGTGGAACGCCTCATCTCCGCCGCCGCCGTGCTCCACAGCGACGCGCACCATACCGAACAGGTCCGCGAGCAGGCCAAAGGTGTGCCTCAGGATGACCTCGCCGCTGCAGCGCGCTTCCTGCAGGAATCCGGACGCCTCGAAGATGCGGAGGGCCTTTTCGGCAGCGCCGCCTACCGCGAGCTGCTCGCCCGCCGCGCTGAGGGCGCCACGGATGCCGACCTCGAAGACCTCGTGCCGGAGCTGATTCAGCACACCGAGCATAATGACGCCATCGCCGCGGCCACCGCCGCTGCCCTTTCCGGCCAGATGCTCGATGCCGTTGAGGAACACGCCCATCAAGCTCATGACCATGATCATGATCACGAACACGAACACGAACATGAGCATGAGCATGGACACAAACACCGGGCCAAACGCCGTGCCACAGATTTGGGATGGGGGTAGACGAAAAGACGACGAAGGCTTGCCGTGGTCAGACGACCACACGATGATGACTTAACCTTCAGACACAAAGGAGACCTCAAATGTGCGAGACCCATTTTGATTCCCTGGATGCAGCTATCGCCTTCATCCAACGCAACGCCATCGAGATGGTGGACCTCAAGTTCTGCGACCTGTGGGGTCGCTGGCACCACGTCACCATCCCCGCCATTCAGTTCAACGCGCGAATGATGGAAGAAGGCGTGGCTTTCGACGGCTCCAGCGTGGGCTTCAAGTCCGTCAGCGCTGGCGATATGGTCCTTGTCCCCGACCTGCAGACGGGCTTCATAGACCCCTTCTGGGAGATGCCCACCCTGAGCTTCATCTGCCGCACCCACGAAGCCGACACGCGCGACCTCTTCCCCTACGACCCACGTAACATCCTCATCCGCGCCGAAGTCTATCTGCGCAGTACCGGCTTAGCGGATAGTGTCCTGTGGGGGCCGGAGTTCGAGTTCTACGTCTTCGATAAAGTCTCCTACGAAAACCGCATCAACGCCGCTTCCTACCGCGTCGAGTCCAGCGAGGCCGACTGGCAGAGTCAGACGATGGGCTGCGGCTACACCATCCCACGCCACGGCGGCTATCACGCCATCCCACCGCAGGACCGCCTGTACAACCTGCGCTCCCAAATCAGCCTGCACTTGATGAAAATGGGCGTCGAGGTGAAATATCACCATCACGAAGTCGGCGGACCCGGGCAGTGCGAAATCGAAACTCCCATGCTCCCCACCCTCAAAGCCGCGGATGCGTCCATGCTCATCAAGTACGTGGCGCGCATGACCGCCTTCCAGCAGAACATGACGGTGACCTTCATGCCCAAGCCGCTCTACGGCGAGGCCGGATCCGGAATGCACTTCCATCAGAACCTGTGGAAGGCGGGCATCAACGTGTTCTACGATCCGCAGGGCTACGGGACCCTCAGCAAGCTCGCTTTCTCCTACATGGCTGGTCTTTTGGAACACGGCGGCGCGGTGATGGCGTTCACCAACCCCAGCACCAACTCTTACCGCCGTCTCGTGCCGGGCTACGAAGCCCCCATCAGCGCCATCTTCTCCCTGGGTAACCGCAGCGCCGCCATCCGCATCCCCAAATACGCCAATCAGCCCCACTCGGCGCGCTTCGAGTTCCGCCCGCCGGATGCGACCTGCAACCCCTATCTGGCCATGGCCGCGCAATTGATGGCGGGCATTGACGGGATGCTGAGGGAGCTTGACCCCACTTCCATGGGCTATGGACCGATTGACGACAACATCTTCGCCTGGCCCGAAGAGAAGCGCGCCGCTATCAAGGCCCTACCCACCTCGCTCGATGGCGCCATGGACGCGCTCCACACCGATCACGCCTTCCTGCTCGCGGGCGAGGTGTTCAACCGCGACCTGATTGAACGCTGGGAGCAGCAGAAGCGCAAGGAAGACCGTGACGTGCGCAACCGTCCCCATCCCTACGAAATCGAACTCTATTACGACCTGTAACCCCAACCCACCGTGCCCTGCCATCCAGACAGGGCACGGTGTTCATTTGGCATAGCCGTTATTTTGTGGTATGCTCTGCGCACCGGTCATCCAAACGGCCCGACGCCGTTCCAGGCCAGACCGCAAGCCAGGAAATCGAGGATTTAGCAGGAGGAGATATGGCTATTCATTTCGGCACCGACGGGTGGCGTGCCGTCATCAGCGATACGTTTACGTTCGAAAATGTGCGCCTTGTCGCTCAGGCCATTGCCGATCACGTGTGGGAAGTCACCACGCGCGAAAAACCCGAAGTCGTCATCGGCTTCGATACGCGCTTCCTTTCCGACCGTTACGCGACCGAAGTCGCCCGCGTCATGGCGGGGAACGGCATCATCGCCCACCTTACCCGTGCCGACACCCCCACCCCCGTTGTGTCCTACGCGGTCTACGCCATGAAAGCGGAATTGGGCGTGATGATTACCGCCAGTCACAACCCTCCGCGCTACAACGGCATCAAGCTCAAGGCCAACTTCGGCGGTTCGGCTTTGCCGGAGGAGTGCAAACGGGTGGAGCTGCTGCTCGATAACAATCAGCGGCAGGGACGCGGCCCCAATTTAATGGATTATCAGCAGGCGGTACGGCAGGACCTCATCCGCCGCTTTGACCCCAACTGGAGCTACTACGAACACATTACCAGACTGCTCAACATGGATGCGATTTCCGCTGCGGAACTGCGCGTCATCGCGGATGCGATGTACGGCGCAGGGCGCGGCGCCTTCCGCGACCTGCTCAGTCGCACCCGCTGCCGCCTGCACGAAATCCGCGGCGAGATGAACCCCGGCTTCGGCGGCATCCATCCCGAACCCATCGCCCACTACCTGCAGGCTCTGGCCGCCGCCGTCAAGGCCGAGCACGCGGACGTAGGTCTGGCCACCGACGGGGACGCGGACCGCATCGGCGCGATGGATGCGCAGGGGAACTTCGTGGATCCCCATCACATTTTCGCCCTCTCGCTCAAACACCTCGTGGAACGGCGCGGTTGGACCGGAGCGGCGGTGGTGCGCACCGTCTCCACCACGCGCATGATTGACCGCCTGGCCCAGCGGTACGGCCTCAAGCTTTACGAGACCCCCGTCGGCTTTAACCACATTGCCGACTACATGATGAGCGATGACATCCTCATCGGCGGCGAGGAATCCGGCGGCATTTCGATTAAAGGCCACATTCCCGAAGGGGACGGCATCATCATGGGCATGTTGCTGTTGGAGATTATGGCCTCCGAGCGCGCGCCCCTGCATGAAATCATCGCGCGCCTGCAAAAAGAGGTCGGCCCTGCCGTGTACGCGCGCCGTGACATCGCCCTGCAGCGTCCCATCTCCAAGAAGGACATGGTAGCGCGCCTCACGCAGGAACCGCCAGCGCAGCTCGCCGGCCAGAGCATCCGCGAGATCATCACCCTTGACGGCGTGAAATACGTCCTCGCGGATGACGCCTGGCTGCTCATCCGCCCCTCCGGCACCGAACCCGTGCTGCGCGTCTATGCCGAAGGCCGCAGCGCGGATGAAGTCGAAGCCCTTATCGCCTATGGTGAGGCGCTGGCAAGCTGATTGCCAGGCTACTCAGGAACTGTTGTAAATCCTCTCCCGCAATCCAAAGGCCGGGGGGTAGGCGAAGGCAATGCCTTCGCCTACCCCCCCCGCGCCGGATGACTGTACTCTCCGCTTTCCAGCTTCCAGCATCCCGCCCCATTTGACGGTTCATGCGTTTCACTTATAATACCCGCCGTGGGGAAGTGTCGGAACGGGCAGACGAGCGTGACTTAGGATCACGTGCCGTAAGGCGTGCGGGTTCAAGTCCCGCCTTCCCCACCTACAACAAGCGCAACTGACTCCCATCCCGCTCCATCAAGGGGTCAAGGCCAACATACGACTCCAACGCCGCGCGCGTCTGCAACTCCTCCACCATGCGCCGCAGCAAGCGAAACTTCACCACCACCCAGCCCTCGCGTTCCATGCGCGCGCGCAAGGCCGTATCCTGCGCGAAACGCCAGGCCAGCAACGCCGCCCGACTTCCCGGCATCACCAGCACGCGCCGACACCCCGGCGGCGCGGACAGGGCCATCACCTCCGAGAGCGCCGCGCTTATGACTACGCGAAAAGCATACCGTGGTGCTGACTCCTCCCATAGCACATCCCAACCCGGCGCGAAACCCAGATGAAAGCCCAACCGCTCCCCCAACGCCGCCAGCCAACCACGGCACTGCCGCACCTCCGCCTCGCGCAGCGAGGGCTGATCCTCGGCACGCAACCGCAAGCGCCCCTCCGCATCCGGCTCCGCATACGCCGCGATGCACGCCTCCACCAGCTCCGGCTCCGGCGTGAGCACCCCCGGAAAGCGCGCGTAGAGAGCAGCGCGCAACGCCGCCGGCGTCCAGGACGATGGCGCGCGCAACAAAGCCAGCAGCTCCGCCTCCACGCGCTCGCACAACGGCGGCGCCGCCTCGTGCCCCTCCGTCAGGCTCAAACGCTTTTCGGGCGATTCCACCCACGGTCCACTGGGCCGCGCAGCGCGCAGCAGGCGTGGGGCCTGTTCTTTTTGGCTGATGAGGGTACACGCCTGCGCCACGTCCGCCGCGGTGGGTTGCCCGCGCGCTCGCAACACGCTTTCGACGTCCCGCGCCTCCGCCCCTGCGGCCAGGGCGCCTTCCAGCCCACGGGACGGCGGCGCGCTCCGTCCCTTGCCCGCGCCGACGCGCTCCCCACGCTCCGCGCCACCTCCCTCCGCCCCGGCGTCACCCACATCCGCCCCCCCTGCCACCCCCAGGGTGAGACGTGCCCCCGCCGCCGTGACCGACCAGGCCAGGGTGTTCAGGCCCGCATCCGCCGCCGCCGCGACGCCCGCCGCCAGCGCGGGCAGGTTGAGGCCCGGCGTGTGCAATAGCCAAAGCCCGCCGGGACGCAGGTAGGGGCGCAGACTGCGCAGCGTCAGAGCCAGCGCCCGCCGTGACCACTCCCAATCCATGCGCCGCCGGTCCAGAAACGTGAGCAGGCCCGCCGGCGCCGGTTCGTCCCACAACCAGCAGTGCCAGAGCGCGCTCAAAGCCCAGTACAGGGCGTTCGGCACAGGCGGATGAACGAGGATGCCATCCAACGCCCCCGGCGCCAGCAAGGGGCGCAGCTTGCGCAAGGGCCAGTTGAGGAGCAGGTATCCCGGCGCGGAGGTCGCCAAAAGCGCTTCCAGAGAGGGCTGCGGCGCTCCGATGTCCGCCGTCGTGGCTTGAAGCAGTTCCTGCCGCGCCTCCAGAAGCAGCGTTTCGGGGTTGATTTCCAGCCACTGCGCGGGGAGATGGAAGCTGCGCGGCGGGGTCTCGTTCCAAAGCCGCGTGCTGCGATCGCACAGGGTGACGAGCAGGGCGCGTGCCGCAAGGCGCTCGGTTTCATCGCGCAGGGTGATGATGCGGGGGATGAGGTCCATCAAGACGCTGAGCACGCGCGGCGCGTAGAGCGCGAGCAATTCGCGCAGGGCCGGTTCTTGCTCCGGCGCCTGCAGGGTGGCGCGGCGCAAGGCAAGATGATAGGCCGGGCTGCTGCTTTTGAAGCGCTGCAAAGCCTGCGCATCCTCCGCGTCGGTCTCGCCCTCGCTCAGACCGCAGAGGGCACAGCGCACTTGTTTGCGCACGGGGCCATCGCCCTCGCGCTCCCAGAGGAAGCGTTGCGCCACCCCCACCCGTCCACAGCGCGGACAACGGCTGCGGTACAGGTCGCGGATGTGGTGGACAAGAGGGCGGTCGCCTTTAGGGCGGTCGAGCAGGTGCGCAAGAGCGGCATTGATGGCAGCTTCGGGCAGCGGATGCAGGGCGTGTTGAAGGGCAAGGTGGGTGAAGGGGTTGAGGTTGACGGCGATGACACGGCAACCGGCGGAGACCAGCTCGCGCACGTAAGCGGGGTTGCCGGTGCCCACGTCGAGCCACAACCCGCCGCCGGGGACGCAGGCCAGGGCTTCGTGAATCTCCGCCGGGCGGTAGTGGCCCAGGGGCGGAGCCGCAGGTCGTAGCGTCCCCGGCAGCGCGAACCAGCTCATGGCGTCGAGTTCTTCGCCGCTGCTAAGGCGAATTCGAGTTCCGTCACCTGAGGCGGGCCGTAGCTCATGTACACCATCTCGCCCGCGCCGTTGGTGATGATGAAGGCTGGCGTGCCAGCAATGGACCAGCGCGCAGCTAATTGCTGCCCCACCGGATCGGCCACGTCAATGCGTAACACTGTCGCGCGTCCGGCCAGGCTTTGTTCAAGGCGGTCTACCGTCGGTTTGGAGGCCAGGCAAATGCTGCAACGGTTGGAGTAGAATTCGATGAGGGTAGGTTGTCCGCTGCGCAGACGCGCGTCAAATTCCGCCACGGAGTCCAGCGGTGTGCCCGGTGTGCGTAGAATCAACCACGCGATGCCCAGACCCAGGACCACGAGCAGCGTAAGCCAGTTTTCCCGTACAAAACGTTTCATTGCTTCCATGTCAGCTCCCACAATATTGATGATAAAGTATCTGTATTTTATACTAAATTCGCGGAATCGTCAAAGATGCCACTCCCAGTTTCGGGGTAGGCAACGGCAATGCCGTCGCCTACCCGTCGCCTACCCTGGTTTGAACCCGCGCCGGGGGCCATGCTCTCCGCTTCCCGCTCCCAGCTTCCAGTTGCCAGCTCCCAGCCCTCAGTTTGTGCCAAAGTCCACGGGTGGGCAAGGGCAATGCCGTCGCCTACCCATCGCCTACCCCCGGTTTGAACCCGCGCAGGGCGACCGTACTCTAAGCTTTTTGCTCCCAGCTTCCAGTTGACAGCTCCCAGTCCTCAGTTTCTGGCCAAAGTCCAGGGGTGGGCGACGGCAGTGCCGTCGCCCACCCCGCGTTGCCGTCGCCTACCCGCGTTGCCGTCGCCTACCCCGGTTTGAACCCGCACCGGGCGACCGTGCTCTCCGCTTCCCGCTCCCAGCTTCCAACATCCAGCTTCCAGTTGCCAGCTTCCAGCACTCAGTTTGTGCCAAAGTCCAGGGGTGGACGACGGCAATGCCGTCGTCCACCCGGTTTGAACAACAAACCAGCCGCCCATGAGCAAGCACGGGCGGCTGGCAAAGGGCGAGACGGTGTGGTTAGCCGAACTTGTAGGCTACGCCGAAACCACCGCGCGGCAGCTTCCAGCCGATGTTGGAGTACGGGCAGCCCACGCGGCAGCTTCCGCACTCCACGCAGGCCTGATAACCCACCTGAATCTTGCCATCGGCGGCGAGGGTGTACACGCCCACCGGGCAGAAGTACAGGCAGGGCTTGTATTGGCAGCGCGCGCACACTGCCTGATCCTTAATCCACAGATGGGCCTGCTCTTCATCCACGAAATATTTGAGCGTCATGAGCAGGTCATCCACGTAGACCGTGGGCAGGCTATCCTTCAACTCCTTGGGGAGTTCCTTCGCCGTGAATGCGTCACCTTTTTTCATCGCCATTTTACCACCCCATCACCGAACGACCCATGGCGATAATGTCTCCTGCCGCCTTGAACAGAGGACGCCGTTGGGTCAGAGCTGCGAGAATGTTCTTGTAGAGCTGCTTCTTGGGCGTGCCGTAAGCGCTGAAGAAGTTGCCCAGCGCGTCGTTGACGAAGCGCGGGTACACGTCCATGAAGTGCGGATGCTGCTCCAGGAAGTGCGAGAAGTTGCGATATTGCTGCAGGTCCTGCAGGATAAAGCTCTGGCGCAGGCGATCCTCGTAGCGAGACATGGTCCTGGCCGAGAAGTCGCCGCGGCTGTGGGCTTCGACGGCGGTCTCGCCGGCCAGTTTGCCCGCGATGATGGCCATGTTCGTGCCTTCCCAGTGCAGGGCGTTGACCATCGCCGCCGCATCGCCGGCCACCATGGCACCGGCCGTGTAGCGTTTGGGCATGTCGCGCCAGCCGCCTTCGGGGATGAGGTGCGCGCCGTATTCCACGAGCTGTCCCCCTTCCACCAGCGGCGCAATCGCGGGATGCGCCAGGTAGCGCTGCAGCACGTCGTAGGGCTTGAGGCGATACTCGGCCAGCACGTCCAGCATCATGCCCAGGCCCACGGAGATGCTATCTTTGTTCGTGTACACGAAGCCCATGCCCAGTAGCCCCAGCGAAACATCGCCCAGCACGGAAACGGCCAGGCCCTGATTTTCGTCCGTCAGGCCAAACCGCGCCTGAATGACCTCTTTGGGCAGGGAAATGACCTGCTTGAAGCCCAGCGCCATGTGGGCCGGCTCCAGGTCATGGTCAATCAGGCCCAGTTTCTGCGTGAGCAGGTTGTTCACCCCCTCGCAGACGATGACCACCGGCGCGTAAATCTCGCCCTGCGGGCGGTCGGTATGCACACCGATGACGGCGCCCTCGCTATCGCGGATAAAGTCCACCACCGTGGTTTTGGGGATGAGGAGCGCGCCAGCTTTCTGCGCCTGCTCGGCCCACCAGGGATCGAAGCGCGCGCGCAGCGTGGTATAAGCATCCGCCGGCTTGCGATCCAGCTTTCCACCCTGCACCGTCATGCGCGTCATGCCGCCATCCGGATTGAGGAACCAGAACCCGGCCTCAGTGACGGGGCGCTCAAAGGGCGGATTCAGCTCCATGAAGTTGGGGACAAGCTCCTCGATGGCGTGGGTGTAGATGGCCCCGCCGAAGTAGTTTTTGCCGCCGGGCTTCTGCCCGCGCTCGATCAGGGCGACGTTCAGACCCTTACGCGCGGCGACCATCGCCGCCGCCGATCCGGCCAGTCCCGCCCCGACCACAATCACATCAAAGCGGATTGCGTCTTTCTTTGCAGACGACTCATGATGCGTCATGCCTTAGCCTCCTTAAGCGCCCGAATCTGCTGAATCATTTCCGGAATGACCTGATACAAATCGCCCACGATGCCCACATCCGCCACGTCGAAGATGGGCGCCTTGGGGTCGCTGTTGATGGCGATGATGAAATCCGCGTTCTGCATCCCGACTTTGTGCTGCAGAGCGCCGGAGATGCCCGCCGCAATGTAGAGCTTCGGACGCACAGTTCTGCCGGTCTGCCCCACCTGATGCGCGTAGCTGATCCAGCCCGCATCCACGCAGGGGCGCGAGGCGCCGACGACACCGCCCAGCTCGTCCGCCAGCTCCTGCAAGAGTTTGAAGCCTTCGGGACCACCCAGACCGCGGCCACCGGCGACAATCACATCCGCATATTCAATGTTGACGCTTTCGCCTTTGGCGTGGATGAATTCCAGGATGCAGGCTCTCGCGTCTTCCTCGGCTATGCTCACATCCTCGCGGATGATTTCACCCTTCGCATCGGGGTTGTAGGGCGGCATGGGGAAAACGCGCGGGCGCACGCTCGACATCTGCGGCAGGGCGTTGCGGCACAGGATGGTCGCCAGAATGTTGCCGCCAAAGGCGGGACGGGTGGCCAGCAGGACTTTGCGCGATGCGCCCTTGACCTCTTCCATCTCCAGCCCTGTGCAGTCCGCAGTGAGGCCGGTGCGCAGGGAGGTCGCGACCGCGCCCGCCAGGTCACGGCCCAGGGTGGTCGCGCCCAGCAGGAAGACCTCCGGCTTATGTTTCTTCGCCACGGCGACAATGCCGTTGGTGTAGGGGCAGTTGCGATAGTGCTTGAAGACCGGTGAATCCAGCAAATAAACGCGGTCCGCGCCATATTTGATGGCTTCGTGGGCGATGGGTTCAACCTCGTAGCCCAGGAGAACGCCTTCCACGGCGACAGTGTCCCCGGCAGCACGCGCTTCGTCCTCAACCTGCGAGGCCAGACGCCGGGCAACGCCCAAAAGCTCCCACGAAACGGGATGCACCTGTCCGTTTTCCTGTTCGATAAAGACCCAGAATTTGCGCTCTGCCATTATGCGCCTCCCAAAATGGATGTGAGCACGCCGCTTGCCTGCGCCTTTTGCAGGGCGTAGCGGACGGCTTCAGCAACGCCCATCTCGCGCGCGTTGATTTTCTCGCCGGGTTCCGGCAGCGGGGGCGTGCTCTGCTTGTACACCACCGTGGGCGAGCCTTTCACGCCGATTTGATTGGGGTCAAAGGTGCAATGTCCGCTTTCCGTCGTCCACATCTCCGGCTCATAGCGCAAGGAGCGCAGCAGGTCCGGCAGCGGGGCATAGGGGATTTCGGCAATGTCCTTTTCGCAGGTCACGGCTGCCGGCAGAGGCACTTCGACGACCTCCGTCCAGCGCTCGGTCTTGCGTTCGACGACGGCGCGCCGCTCTTCCAGGTCAATGGTGCGGATGCCCACCGCGTAGGTGAGGATGGGCCATCCCAGGCGCGCGGCAACGCCCGGCCCGACCTGTGCCGTATCGCCATCAATGGCCTGCTTGCCGAAAAAGACCATGTCAATTGGCTCTTTCTCGTGGATGGCCTGAATGACCTGCGCCAGAACGTAAGACGTGGCCAGGGTATCCGCGCCACCGAATTTGCGGTCCGAGATGAGGATGCTGCGATCGGCACCCAGCTCAATGGCTTCCCGCAGGGAAGCCACGGCGGCAGGCGGCCCCATCGAGATGACGGTCACCTTGCCCCCCAGCTTGCGCTTCCACTCCACCGCAGCGGCGAGGGCGTGCGCATCGTAGGGGTTCATAATCGCCGGCACACCTTCCCGCACCAGATTGCCCGTCGCCGGGTCAATGCGGATGTTGGTCGTGTCCGGCACTTGCTTGATGGCTACCAGCGCGTGGAACAAAGGACACCTCCTTCTGAAGTCAAAAAAGTCTAAGCGTCAAAGGTTCAGCTTTTCCCAAACCTGACCATAACCTGCGCCACAAATTATGAGGAGGGCACCAGGAACCTTAAAAGGTCCGTCTTGAAGGCAAAGTCAACCGCCCAACAGCCGCTTGCCGCGCCCTATTGTAGACGTTTTTGCCAGGAACACAAATGCCCGTCCCGCGGTACGCGCAGGTTGCCACGGCGCGCCAGGTGTCGAGACCGGCGCGCCGTTTCTTCCCCATCAAATGTAGCCCAGCCGCTCCGCTTCACGCCGCAACTCGGCGCGGAAGTTGGGATGGGCAATGCTGATGAGCGCCTCAACGCGCTGACGAATGGATTTGCCGTACAGGTCCACCGCGCCGAACTCGGTGACCACCCAGTGAACGTGGTTGCGCGTGGTGACCACGCCCGCACCCTCCTTGAGCATGGGCACGATGCGGCTGACCGTATCGTCTTTGGCTGTGCTCGGCAGGGCAATGATGGGCACGCCACCCTCGGAGCGCCCGGCGCCATAGATGAAGTCCACCTGCCCCCCTACCCCGCTGAAGAATTTCGGGCCAATGCTATCGGCGCAGACCTGCCCCGTCAAATCCACCTCAATCGCCCCGTTGATGGCGACCTGCCGATAGTTGCGCCCAATCACAGCCGGATCGTTCACGTATTCCGTGGGGTAGAGTTCGACCATCGGGTTGTGGTCAAGCCAGCGGTAGAGGTCATGCGAGCCGAGGACAAAGCCGGCGGTGATTTTGCCGGGATGCAGCGTCTTGCGCGCACCGGTGATGACCCCCGCCTCGACAAGGCGCTTCACGCCGTCGGAGAACAGCTCGGTGTGGATGCCCAAATCGCGCTTGTGCTCCAGGTAGTGCAGCACCGAATCGGGCACTGCACCGATGCCCATCTGGAGCGTGGCCCCATCGGGAATGAGGTCGGCGATGTGCTGCGCGATGGCCTGCACCACGGGATCGTTGGGGTCTTCCGCCATGCGAAATTCCTTGAGCGGATAGTCCACTTCCACGATGTAATCAAGCTGATCCACGTGGATGAGGGTATCGCCCCCCGGCACAAAGGGCATTTGCCGGTTGATTTCGGCCACAATCTTCTTAGCGGAAAGCGCCGCGGATCTGGTAAGGCCGGTTTCGATGCTGAAGGAGCAATAGCCCTCCGCGTTGGGCGGCGAAAGATGGACGAGCGCCACGTCTACCGGCAGCACACCGCGTTTGAACAACAGCGGAAACTCCGAAAGCAGCACGGGCGTGTAATCCACGCGCTTTTCCCACACAGCTTTGCGCGTGTTGTGGCCGATGAACATGACGTTGGAGCGCAGGTGCCCATCCATTTCCGGAGCAATCCACGGTGCAGGGCCAACGGTGAGGGTCTGCGCGATTTCGACGTTTTCCACCTGAGGGGCATAGGCCACCAGGGCTTCTACCAGACGCTGCGGGACGCTGCAGTTACCGGTGAGGAAAAGCCGCATCCCGGAACGCACGGTGGCGGCAATGGCCTCCTCGGCGCTGACGCACTTACGGGCATAGGTCTCTTGCCAGCTCATACCGCTTCCTCCTACCCCAGATCGCGGGCCAGGGCTTCATCCAGAATTTGCCCATTGCGAATAACGATGGCACGCTGCAGTTCCGGCATCTGCGCGAAGGCCGTTGCCGGGCCGAGGTTAGCCACGGCCATGAAGTAGGGCATAGCGGCGTTGAGGAAGGCCACGGTCGAGGTGCGCGGCACGGCAGCGGGAACGTTGGGCACGCAATAGTGGATGATGTCCTCTTCCACGTAGGTGGGGTTTTCCAGCGTGGTGGGACGGCTTGTTTCTGCACAGCCGCCGTGATCAATGGTGAAGTCAATCAGCACGGCATTGACGCGCATGTTGCGCAGCATGGCGCGCGTGATGAGCAGAGGGGGACGCTGTCCCGGTGTGCGCGCGGCCCCAATCACCACATCGGCGAAGCGCACGGTGTTGGCAATGGTGTAATCGTGAGATACCATGGTGGTAACGCTGCCGCGGAAATAGTCATCCAGCGCGCGCAAGCGGTCAAGGTTGCGGGAAAGGATGAAGACCTTGGCACCAAGACCGACAAAGGCCCGCGCGGCATTGAAGCCCAGGACGCCCCCGCCTAAAATCACCACTTCGGCGGCGGAGACACCCGGCACGCCGCTCAACAGCACGCCGCGCCCCGTCTCGCCGGTGCGCATGAGCGCCATGCCGGCAATATAAGGCGCCATCCGCCCCGTGACCTCGCTCATCGCTTTGAGGACAGGGTACACGTGATTTTCGCAGGAGATGTGTTCGTAAGCTACAACGGTGACCTTGCGCTCCAGCAGGGCGCGCACGTCCTCCTTGGGCGCGGCCAACATGCCCAGCAGGCCCATGAGAACCTGCCCCTCGCGCATGAGGGCAATTTCCTCCCCGGTGGGACGCATGACCTTGAGGATGAGGTCGCTTTCCGCGTAGATCTCGCCCGTCTCGGGCACGATGCGCGCGCCCTGCCGCTCATAGTCGTAATCATCGAAGCCGGAACTCGCCCCTGCCCCTTGCTCGATCAGGCAGGTGTGCCCGCTGCGGACGAGGGTGCGAACCAGGGCCGGGGTCAGGCCAACCCGTCCCTCGCCAGGCAAACGCTCCTTAGGAACTCCGATTTTCATGTGCAGCCTCCTTAAAGGTTCAAGGTATCCAAGCTCAATCTACAGGCCACGGTGATGTGGCCCATGGGTCTGCTCAGGGTGTCTGACCGTGCGCGCGTCCGGCCCGGAGCGGATGCTCAAGGCCGAGCAGCCCCTCACGCCGCGCACCCAACCGGTGCACCGGGGCCACCTATCATCATAAGGCGTTTCGGGCGCGGCGACAAGTGCCGATGCGCTCAGGGCATCCCTACGAATGTCACGGCTCCGGCAGGATTTCGGAAACGCCGTCATCGGGGTGGACGACGTACACAGCCGGAGTCTTGCCGTGTTGCCCCTCGTACACGCGGGTAAGATGGGCCTGCACGTCGGGAACGGCGTCTTCCGCGACGAGGGCGATGGTGCAGCCGCCAAAGCCAGCGCCGGTGAGCCGCGCGCCGTAGCAGCCCGGCACAGCGTTGGCCGCTTCGACCAGGGTATCGAGTTCCGGAGCGCTGACCTCGTAGTCGTCGCGCAGGCTGCGATGGCTTTCGCGCAGGAGCGCACCGGCTTCATCCAGCGCCCCGCGCAAGAGGGCCTGCGTGAAGGCGTGGACGCGCGCGTTTTCGCTCACGACGTGGCGCGCGCGCTGCAAGATGACGGGCGGCAGCAGGTCTGCGTGGCGTTCCAGGTCTTCCGGCGTCACGTCCCGCAGGGCGCGAATGCCAGGCAGCACAGCGCTCAGGCGCTTGACGGCTTCTTCGCACTGCGCGCGGCGAATGTTGTACTCCGAAGCGGCCAGGCTGCGGCGCACCAGGCTATCCGCCACCACCAGGGCCAGGCCTTCCGGCAAGGGGTAGTAGCTACGTTCCAGGGTGCGCGTATCGAGCAGCATGGCGTGACCCGCGCGTCCGCAGGCGCTGATCATTTGATCCATGATGCCACAGTTGACGCCGACATACTGATTTTCGGCCTTCTGCGCCAGGAGGGCCAGTTCGTGGCGTTGATAGGTGAAGCCGCTGATGCGCTGCCAGGTGTAGGCGAAGGCAATTTCCACCGCCGCCGAGGAGGACATGCCCGCCCCCACCGGCACGGTGGAGGTGAAGACGGCCTGCAGGCCAAAGGGACGGCGGCCTTCTTGCATGAAGACCCAGGCAATGCCCGCCGGGTAATCTATCCAGCCGCCGATGGTGGTGGGGGTGGCGTTGAGGGGGATGACCGCCTCATCGTTGCGCACGTCCATGGCGCGGATGACGGCCTCGCGTTGGGGTTGGCCGGCGGCGGCCACCCACACGGCGCGATCCACGGCGACGGGCAGGACAAAGCCGTCGTTGTAGTCGGTGTGCTCGCCGATGAGGTTCACCCGTCCCGGTGCCCGCACAACGATTTCCGGCGCACGTAGAAAACGACTTTCAAAAGCCTGCACAACTTTGGTGTAAAGCGGTGATGCAATCATCATGACGACCTCAATGAGTTAAGATTTCCAGCTCTTTGCTTCCAGTTTACGGCTTCCAACAACCAGCTTCTCCAGTTTCCAGTTCCCAACAACGGCTTCCAGTCCCCACCCTACCCATCCACCAGCCAGCCCAACTGCGCCAGAAGGGTGAGCAGACGTTCGCGGTCGGCGGGGTAAAAAAGATAGCCTTGTGGGATGCGCTCCCCGCGCAGGCCGTGGCGCTGGAGTTCGCGCAGCAGGTCTTCGTCGGTGATGCGCAGGAACAGGCGCGTTTCCAGCCGCGGCGCGGGGCCAGGCGCGGTGGCACGGCGGATAGCTTCCGCCAGGGCGGGGGGCAGTTCCGCGCCACTGACCTCTCTGAGGAAGTCCAGGATGCGTTCCGGCGTGATGCGCTGCTTCTGCGCCCGTCGCAAGGCGGACGGGGTCAGGTGATAGGCGTCCCCCCGCGGGTCAGGGTCCGCAATCCGCCCAATTTGAAAGCGCGCATAGCGCGCACCGGCGGGGATGAGGATGCGGCCGGTGGCCTCGATGGTGACGGGAGGCGGCGCGGGCAGGTCCGGCGGGGGCGTTTGATGGAGGAGCGCCTCCGCTGCCGCGCTGAGGCGGAAGGCGTGGGGCGGCTGCGAGGGGGCGTTGCTGCCCACGTCCACCAATCCCAGCCAGGCACAGGGGCCGGTGATGAGCGAAACAAGCAGGGCGCCTTCCACGGCGTGCCAGTGGCCGAAGCCGCGCCGCGACGCGCCGGTGACGGCATCGCGCAGGGGCCAGCGGTCATAGTCGCCATCGGGCCGCAGGAAGTCCGGCGCGTGGGTGTGGACGTAGGCGACGAAATCGGCGAGGGTGTACCAGGCGCCAGGGGCACAGCGCGCGAGCAGGTCGAGGACGGCGCGCCGTTGTTCGATGGGGTCGCCGGGCCAGTCGGCTTCCGGGTCATCGAGGGCCAGGTGGGGGACGTGCGCCAGGTCGCGCCAGAGGCGGCTTTGCATCCAGGCGCGGATGAGGCGCTCCCATTGTTCCCAGCGAGAGAGACGCAGCCAGGCGAGCACGGCAGTGGCGTTGAGCTTGCGCTCGTCAATCCAGCCCTGTTCGCGGGCAAGCGTCTCCAAAAAGAGGTGATGCGGCAGGGCCTGAAGCCGCCGCGGTTCGACCTGCAAGGCGGCAAAGTAATCGGCCAGGGTGTCGGCCAGCGCGTCGCTGCCGGGGGTGATGACGGGCGGCGGGGCGCAGGGTTCAGGCTGCGGCTGCGCCTGCGGTGGTGGCGGCGGCAGGTAGAGACGCAGTTCGTCGGGGATGAAGGCCCATTCGACGGGGGGCGCGGCATCATCGAAGGCGCGCTGCAGCAAGCCCCAGTACCACAGGCCCTCGGCGGGGGAGATGGGATTGCGCCAGAGTTCCTCACGTTCCAGGCGTCCCGGCCCCACGACGCGGATTTCGCCCCAGCGCCGGGTGAAGATGGCCCAGGGCAGGCGTCCTTCGGTGCGCAGCAAATCGTCGAGCGCGGCGCGCTGTTCAGGCGTGAGGCGGCCGAGGACACGCGCGACGCGGTCCACGTTGGCCATGGCGTCGGCCAGTTCCGCGGCCATATCGGTGCGCCGTCCGGGCGTGAGAGGCACATCCCATTGCCCGGCGATGACGCGCAGCCGCGTCAGGTCGGTATCCAACAGGGTCTGATAGAGTGTTCGCAGCGCCATGGTCTTCTTTCCAGGTGAGTACAGGGGGATTATAGGGGAAATCGTCGGGGCGTCAAATGATGGGGTGAGGGTAAAGCGGAGAGAGGCCGCAGGGCGGCGTGGTTGCGGGGACGTACCGTCGGTACATGGCCGTTGTAGGGACGCCCCGACAGGGTATGGTCGTGGGGACACCCCGACGGGGTATGGTCGTGGGGACACCCCGATGGGATATGGTCGTAGAGACGCCCCGATGGGGCGTCTCTACGCACCCCGACGGGATATGGTTGTATAGACGCCCCGATGGGGCGTCTCTACGCGCCCCGACGTGCAAACCAAAATGCCCCGGCGTCTTTCCACACCGGGGCATTGATGGCGTGACCTCATCCCCTAAGGCTGAGGAATTTTGATGACCTGCCCGACATACACCGTGTAGGGCGCGGAAATGCCGTTGTATTGCGCCAGATAGAGGTAGCTCATGTTGTAGCGCAAAGCGATGCGGAAGAGGTTGTCACCCGCCTTGACCACATAAGTCGTGGCGCTTCCCCCGCCCGGTTGCGGCGTTGGCTGTACCAGGCTCGCCGGCGGAATCTTGAGCTTCTGGCCCACGTAAATCAACGCCGGGTTGGTGATGCCGTTGTAACGCGCCAGTACATCGTAAGTCATGTTGTACTTGAGCGCGATGCGGAACAGGTTATCCCCATCCTGCACCACGTAGACCGTCTCGCCACCCCCCGGTTCAACAGTGGGTTGCGCGGTAGGTTGTGCAGTAGGTTGCGGCGTCGGCTGCTCGGTGGAAGGCGGAGGCGTGGGTTCTGCTGTGGGTTCCACCGTAGGTTCTGCCGTAGGTTCCGCCGTAGGTTCCGCCGTAGGTTCCGCCGTAGGCAGCTCGGTAGCCACGGGCGTCGGAACGTCACTGGGGGTTGTCGTACCGCCCGTTGGCTCCGTCGTCGCAGCGGGGGTGCCCTCTCCTCCAACACTGGTGTCGGGGGTAGCCGTCACATCGGGCGCAGCCGGACGTTGACAACTTGTCAGTAACAACGCGAAAAGCAACATCAGGGTCAAGTAAAACGAGATTCGGGAACGCATAGCGCCACTCCTTTCTGTAAGAGTACCACCATTATTGTACACCGTATTTTTATGAAATGCAATTTCAGGGTAGTCTCCCTATATTGTATTGATGACTTCAGGAGCCACAACGACCATCAGTAGCTCTTTAAGAGTCCAAATATGGTCGGTCAAGCCGGC
>DAOUBT010000086.1:0-27432 GCA_034432595.1 Anaerolineae bacterium
CATCCGCGCTATCCGCGCCATCCGCGTTCTTTCCACGGATCACACGGATACTACGGATGCACACGGCCTCATCCGCGCTATCCGCGTCATCCGCGTTCTTTACCCTCGCAGATGCCGAAACTACTCCCACTCAATCGTAGCGGGGGGCTTACTGGTAATATCATACACAACGCGGTTGACGCCCGGCACCTCGTTCACGATGCGATTGGCAACACGCGCGAGCAAATCATCCGGCAGGCGCGCCCAATCCGCGGTCATGAAATCGTCTGTCGTGACGGCGCGCAAGGCAATCGTTTCGGCGTAAGTGCGCCCGTCCCCCATCACGCCCACGCTGCGCACGGGCAGCAGCACAGCGAAAGCCTGCGCCACATGCCGATAGAGACCCGCAGCACGCAGCTCTTCCAGGAAGATAGCATCCGCCGCCTGCAGCGTCGCCACACGCTCCGGCGTCACCTCACCCAAGACCCGCACCGCCAGGCCCGGTCCGGGGAAAGGATGCCGCCAGATCAGGTCCTCCGGTAAGCCCAGCAACAGGCCAATTTCGCGCACCTCATCTTTGAACAGCTCGCGCAGTGGCTCAACCAACGCAAAGCGCATATCCGCCGGCAAGCCACCCACATTATGGTGGGATTTGATCCGCTGCGCATGGGCGCGCCCTGCGCTTTCGATGACATCCGGGTAAATGGTGCCCTGAGCCAGGAAGCGCGCCTCGGAGAGTTGAGACGCCGCCTCTTCAAATACACGGATGAACTGCTCGCCGATGATGCGGCGCTTAACTTCCGGATCCGTTACGCCACGCAGCGCGCTGAAAAAACGTTCGGCGGCGCGCACCGTCACCAGGCGCATCCCCAACGCCTGGTGGAAAGTAGCCTCGACCTGCGCGACCTCGTCCTTGCGCAAGAGGCCCGTATCCACAAAAATACAGGTAAGTTGCTCCCCGACGGCACGCTGCACCAGGGCAGCCGTCACCGCGCTATCCACCCCACCGCTCAGGCCGCAGATGACGCCTGCCGTGCCCACCTGCGCACGGATGCGCGCCACCTGCGCCTCGATGATGGCCTCCGGTGTCCAGTCGCCATGGCACGCGCACAGCTCGTAGACAAAGCGATGGAGTAGTTCCCGCCCCTGCCGGGTGTGCTGCACTTCGGGATGGAATTGCACGCCAACCCAACGCCGCTCCGCGTCGCCCATCGCGGCCAGCACACCATCCTCGGTGTAGGCCCAGGGCTTGAAGCCTTCCGGCAAGGCAGTAACCTGATCGCCGTGACTCATCCACACGTGCAGGATGGGCGGCAACTCGCGGAAGAGCGGCGCGCCGGGCGCGACCACACGCACGCGCGCCGGGCCAAACTCGCGCAACGCCCCCGGCTGCACCTCACCGCCCAAAGCGCGTGCCAGGAGCTGCATCCCGTAACAAATGCCGAGCACCGGCACGCCCAGCTCCAACACGTAAGCGGGAAGCGTCGGCGCGCCATCCTCGTAGACGCTGGCCGGCCCACCAGAAAGGATGATGCCACGCGGTTGAAGCGCGCGCACCTGCTCCTCCGGCGCATCCCAGGGCAGCAGGATAGCGTAAACGCGCAGCTCACGCACGCGCCGCGCGATGAGTTGCGTGGTTTGCGAGCCGTAATCCAGAATGACCATCGTCTCAGGCATAGTCGGTCGCTCCAAACACAATCTCGCCATCCTCAGTGATAGCCTCGATAATGACCAGCGAAACGATGGGCACGCCCAGCGACTGGAGAAGCGCGCGTCCGCCCTCAAAGGATTTTTCGATGAGCGTGCCAATACCGACCAGCGTCGCGCCCGCATCGGCGATAATGCGCGCCATAGCAGCGATGGTTTGACCGGTTGCCAGGAAATCGTCAATGATGAGGACACGGTCTTGCGCTTTGAGGAACTCGCCCGACACCATAAGCTGAACTTCCCCACCTTTGGTGTGCGAGGGCGCGACCTCCACAAACGTTGGGTCCTGCATGGTGATGGGCTTGTGCTTGCGGGCGTACACCAGCGGCACGCCCAGGGCGTAAGCCGTGGCTAAGGCCGGGATGATACCGGAGACTTCGGCGGTGAGGACGCGCGTCGGCGCATAGGGGCGAAACAAGCGCGCGAACTCCACCCCCGCCTCCAACATCAAATCCGCATCCACCTGATGGTTGATAAGGCTATCTACCTTAAGGATGCCGCGCCCTAAATAACGCCCTTCCTGTTGAATTCGTTGCTTCAAACTTTCCATTTCTCCTTTTCCTTTCCTCCATGTGTTTGCTGACCGAAAGCGCACTTTCCAGCCTGTCTAAAAAAATACCACTGGTCTGCGAAAACTCCGCATCCCAGTGGCTGTTAAAAATGAAGATTAGCCTTCAAACCGATAGCCAATCCCACGCACCGTCACAATACGCTGCGGTTCCGAGGGATTGGCTTCGATTTTCTCACGCAACCAGCGAATATGGACATCTACCGTGCGCGTGTTACCGGCGAAATCCCAGCCCCACACGCGCTCCAAAATCAACTCGCGCGAAAGCACCATGCCGCGATGACGCATCAAAAAGACCAACAACTCAAATTCTTTGGGTTTGAGATCGAGTCGCTCGCCAGCGCGGGTTACCTCGTGACGCACCAGGTCAACCACCAGATCGCCAAAAACGAGAGGACGCGCCTCGCCCATCTCTCCCGCTTCGCCTTCACTGCGCAAGCGGCTCTCACGGCGCAGATGCGCTTTGATGCGCGCCTGCAACTCGCGCAGGTTAAAGGGCTTGGTGACGTAATCGTCCGCGCCCCACTCCAGACCGAGCACCTTATCCGACTCTTCCGCCCGCGCGGTGAGCATGATAATCGGCACGTTGAGCGTCTCGCGCACCCGCCGACACACCTCAAAACCATCGAGGCCGGGCAACATCACATCCAGCAAAATTAAATCGGGCTGTTCCGTGCGCACCTTTTCCAACGCGCTCAGCCCGTCCCCCACCCCAACGACGGTGTAACCCTGGTGTTCAAGATGATAGGTGAGCGTTTCGCGTAAGATGCGATCATCTTCGACCAACAAAATCTTCGCTCCCATGCTCCCCCCCCTTGAAAAGCGGATGGGGCAGCTACGTGAGCTGCCCCATCCTGTCAGCCTCAGGCTCTGGCCTCCACGGCCTTGTGCCCTTCCCACCAGTTCATCACGACCTTTTGCAACTCCGCCGCAACCGATGGCAGGAAAATCAAGGGCAACATGATTTCCCACTCTACCAGCGTCAGAGGCACCGTGTCGAAAATATTCTGGAAGAAAGGCACATACAGAACCGGGATTAACAGCGCAATCGAGAAGCCCACCGCGAGCTGCATCCACTTGTTGCTGAACACCCCCAACTTGAGGATGGGATAGCGCTCAGAGCGCGAAGTGTAAGCGCGGAACAGCTCGGAGAGCACCAGGGTAGCGAAGGCCATGGTCTCTGCCGTGCGCACCTCGGAACCGGGATCGGCGAGCTTCGTCATCCCCAACCAGTAGGCCACCAACACCGCCGAGGTGATGGCGATGGTCTGGACGATAACGCCGATTATCATTTCGCGGTTAATGACCGGTTCATTCACCGGACGCGGCTTGCGCTTCATGATGTCCGGATCACCCTTTTCCACACCCAGCGCCAGCGCCGGACCGCCATCCGAGAGCAGGTTCAGCCACAAAAGCTGAATTGCCGTGAGGGGGGTTGGCCAGCCCAGCAACGTGGCGATGAAGATGATGGCAATTTCCGCGATATTGCAGGAAATCAGGAAGTACACGAACTTGCGAATGTTCGAGTAGATAATACGGCCCTGTTCGATAGCGCTCACGATGGAAACATAGTTATCATCCGTGAGCACCATATCCGCGGCCTGCTTGGACACGTCCGTGCCCGTGATGCCCATCGCCACGCCGATGTCGGCGCGTTTGAGGGCGGGCGCATCGTTGACGCCGTCGCCGGTCATGGCGACGATGTTGCCGGTGCGCTTGAGCGTTTCGACGATGCGCACCTTGTGCTGCGGCGCCACGCGCGCAAACACGTCAACCTCGCCCACCAGTGCGTCAAGCTGATCATCACTGAGTTCGTTCAACTCCGCACCCGAAAGCACCCGTCCACCGCCGGGCACATCCGGTTTGAGCGGCGGGCGCAAGATGCCGATTTCGCGGGCGATGGCGGCTGCAGTCGCCGCATAGTCGCCGGTGACCATGATGGTGCGCAGGCCGGCCTCGCGCGCCTTCTGCACCGCCGGCTTGACCTCCATGCGAGCCGGGTCAATCATGCCCTGCAGACCCAGGAAAATCAAATCGCGCTCAACTTCAGCCGGATTCGGCTCATCGGGCAGCGTATCCAGGGGGCGATAAGCCATGCCCAGAACGCGCAGCGCCTGCGACGCCATCGCCGCATTGGCCGCGAGAATCTCCTTCCGCTTCTCATCCGTCAAAGGGACGATGCCCTTATCGCACAAAATCCAGGCGCAATGGTCAAGCACCATGTCCGGTGCGCCCTTGACGACGGCCACGTAGCCCTTATCACCCGCGCGGAAGGGGCTGGGGTCGTCATCCGAGACCTGCTGCAAGGCATGAATGGTGCACATGCGCTTGCGTTCCGCATCAAAGGGGATTTCGGCCACGCGGGGATAGGCAGCTTCCAGCGCCTTGCGCCAGAAGCCCGCTTTAGCCCCCACCACGATGAGCGCGCCTTCGGTCGGGTCCCCGATCATGCGGTACTGCTTCCGACCGTCCTGCTCGCCCGATTCTTCCAAATCCGCATCATTGCACAACACCCCGGCCCACAATACGGAGCGTAAGACGCCGTGTGCCGGCAACACCACCGACTCCTGTTTACCCTCGCCGCGGATCTCACCACGCGGCTCGTAACCCGACCCGGTAACCTCATACATCAGGCCGTTAGCCCAGATACGCTGCACCGTCATCTGATTCTGTGTGAGGGTGCCGGTCTTATCCGAGCAAATGACCGTGGCCGAGCCGAGCGTCTCCACCGCCGTCAAGCGGCGAATCAGCGCATGGCGGCGCACCATCTCGCGCATGCCCAGGGCCAGACACAGGGTCACCACGGCAGGCAGGCCTTCCGGCACGGCGGCAATCGCCAGGCTGACGGCAATCATGAACAGCTCCACCACCTCATCCAGGAACGTCATGCCCTCCGGGATGGAGGTAAGCCCCAGCGCCACGCGCCCGATGCCTACGACAAACACCAGACCACACACCGCCAGCGCGCCAACGCCGAGCATCCGTCCCAGCTCGTCCAGTTTGCGCTGCAGGGGCGTCTCCTCTTCCTCAACGGCCTGCAGCATTTCGGCAATCATGCCGATTTCGGTGTTCATGCCCGTGGCGACCACCAACCCTTTACCACGCCCATAGGTCACCATTGTGCCCATGTAGGCGCTGTTCTTGCGGTCACCGAGGGGCGCATCGGGATTGAGGATTTGATCGGCGCTCTTGTTCACCGGTACCGACTCACCCGTAAGTGAGGCTTCCTCAATTTTGAGATTGACGCTCTCCAGCAAGCGCAAATCCGCTGGGACGACATTACCGGCTTCCAACAGGACAATATCGCCAGGCACCAGCTCGCGCGCCGGAACACTGAGGCGGTGTCCATCACGAATGACTTGCGCTTCGGGCGCCGCCATCTTCTTGAGCGCTTCAAGCGCCTGTTCGGCTTTACTCTCCTGAATCACCCCTACCGCTGCATTGAGGACAACAATCGCCATAATCACCACGGCTTCAACCGTGTCCCCCAGCAGGGCGGAAACAATCGAAGCGACAATCAGCAGGATAACGACAAAACTGTTGAGCTGATCGAACAGTCGTTTCCAAAACGAGACGGGGGGCTTTTCTCTCAGCTCATTAGGTCCGTATTCCTGCAATCGCCGCGCAGCTTCTTCCGAGGTCAAGCCGCGCTCCGGGTCCGTGCGGAGCGAGCGCGCAACCTCATCTGCGGCTAACGCATACCAGGGTTCTGTCATTGGCTATACCTCCTGTACTAAAATTAAAATATCGTCAATCCCCTGTGGGAATGACAAGCCGTCACGAGACAAGCTCGCAAAGGCCATTTAAATCTGAAAACCACCCTGCGCGCGAATCACCTTGTGCCGATAATCCTGCACGTAGAAGGCCAGGCGCTGCAAAATGTTGGTCCAGGCCGAGGATTCAAGGAAACGTTTCATCGTCGCCATATCCTCGCTGATAAAGCCCATGGTTACCTGTGGATAATGCGGCCCATAGATGGCATACCAGGCATCCGAAATCTGCAAGCCGGCCTCCAGAAAAGGCACGGGGAATTCTTCGGTGATAAATTGAAAATAGCTTTCCTCACGTCCCGGCTTGACGTTCCAGGTCATCAACAACTTCACCGGATTGGCCATTGCGCCCTCCTGAGATTAAGAACATCTTGCTCGCTCGCCCGGTTTTGAACCCGTCACAGGACATCGTCCCACCTTAAACCATAAGCGGTCGTTTTGGGCAGAAGCGTTAAAAGGCTTCCGCGTCCGCTCAGAGCGACACCTTCTTGCCCACCATGAAGCCCGAACGCGACGTCAATCTCCACGTGGCGATAGGCCACGCCATCCGTGGATTTTTGCGCCTAAGGTTCGAGTTGTCCCAACAGCGCCTGTGCCTGTTCAGCCCACTGCGCCGGCGGCTGCGTATCCAGGAAGCGCTGCAGGGTGACGCGCGCCTCTCCGGCACGTCCTACCACCGCGTAGGCCCGGCCCAGGGCAAACAGCGCCTCGGGAATGGGATTGGTGTTCACGGCGCGTTCCAGAAGGCTAATAGACTCATCGTATCGCCCTTCGATGAGACGCGCGTTGCCCAGGCCCACCAGAGCCTCCACTTTGTTGGGATCGGCATCCAACACCTGCTCAAACTGCGCTACCGCCAGATCGAGTTTCGCGGTATCCACCAACATGCTATCTGGAGGGATCGAAAGCACCAGATACACCGCCCCTAACTGATAGCGCGTGTCCAAATCATCGGGGTCGGCCTGCAGGGCGGCCTGGAATTCGGCAAGAGCCTCATCCAGCTTGCCCTGCTCGAACGCCAAAACGCCCAGGTTGTGATGAACAGCCGCGGCGCGTTGCGGATCGAGCTGCAGCGCTTTGTGGAGAGCCGCCTCGGCACACGGTGCATCTTCCAGACGCAGACAAACCCATCCCAGGTAAAAGTGGGCTTCAGCATCCTCCGGCGTGTGCAAGAGCAGGGTTTCCAACAGGGCGCGCGCTTCCGTGAGCTGTCCCGCTTCCGCCAGGGCGCGCGCTTCCTCAACCGACCCGGCCACCGGGAGCGGTTCTACGTGAGTTGCGGGCCAGGTGTACGCTATCAGCCCCATCAGCAAAACCAGAATGATGAGCGGGAAAAGCAGTTGCCAGCCTTGCGTTTTCTGCATGGATTCCCCCCTACGATTGCGGTTCGAGCAGGACCACCTGCGTATCTTCTTTAAGATCGCTCAACGTAACCTTAAGCGTAGGCATGGGATGAGCCGTCGCCGTCAGGCCCATTTCTTTGAGGAAACGATCAACCGGGTTGCGCTTGATTTTGAGGCCCGGCACCGCATATTGCATGGGAATGATGAGATTGGGTTCAATTAAGCTGATAATTTCCGAAGCGACTGACGACGTCAGGCCATCAGGGATGCCGACGGGCAGGAGCAGAATGTGCACATTGCCCATTTGCTCTACTTGCGCGCGCGTCGGAACGCTGCCGATTTCGCCGAGGTGGCAAACAACCAGCCCCTCCAGCTCGAAAGCGTACACGATGTTTTCTACCGTTTTCTTGCGGTCACGCCAGGTGGAAACGCCGGTAATAAACATGCCGCCGATTTCAAATTCACCCGGCCCGGTGATGGCGCGATAAGGACCACGCAGCCCCTTCCAGCGGGCCAGCTCCGGTTGCTCCACGGGCAGACTCGACGTGACAATGTCCGCGCGCGCGTGGGGCAACTCGCGTTCGGCCTCTTCTTCCGTGAAGGGATCGGTCACCACAGCGGGATAATTGCGTGCCGTGATGCGAAAGCATCCCAGCCCATACCAGGTTATTTCCATGCTTCACTCCTGCGCCCAAAGTCGCGGTGTACATCCGCATACAAGGGAGATTATAACCCGAAACGGCGCAAATGACAATTTCCGGCACGGGAGCGTGCAGACGGACGCTCGCTGCCGGCATGACGATAACAGGGTGGACGAAGGCCATGCCGTCGCCCACCCTGCTTCAATACCCCACGTCCCGGTAGAGTAGAAACTGCGCAGACCGCGTCTCTATTGATCGCCTACAATCCGCACGTCTCCCACGCCGGTTTTCAAATTGATGTTTAGTGTCACATCCGCCTTGTCATAAGCCTCGTTGACGTAGATGCCATTCCCCTTATCGGTTAAGTTCTCGATCTTTACATCCCCCACCCCACGCTCGACTTTGACGCGAACGCCGGGTTCAGCCGGAAGATAAAGCGTCACTTCTCCCACGCCGCCCTGAATGTCCACATCCAGGTTGGTTTCCCAACTTCCGCGCAAATCCAGCGTCAGGGTGCCCACGCCCATTTGAATCTGCATGGTGCTGAGGGTACCGCTCCCACCGATGGTCAGGTCCATATCTCCGGCGCCTGCCGTCACCTCCAATCCGGTAAGCGACAATTCGCTCAAATCTACACGGGCATCACAGGCTCCCAGGTTCAGGGTCATTTCGATGGGCAATTCACGGCTCAAAGCTAACGTCCAATCGTTCACAACCCCGCCGCCCATGGGTGACTTTTGGACCGCCGGTTGCCGCACGGTCAAGCGTACCTGATCGCTCACCACGCTGCTCTCCACCTCCGGTTTCCATTCCGGAACGTTAAAAGCAAAATGGGCTTCCAACAGCTCCTCGGTCCCACCCGAAATGACCAGGTTGCCGGCCCCCATGTCAATGCGCACGTGCGCCTGCTTCACTTCCGGCGGAAGGGGAATGGTCTGATCCACGGTCTGCGTTTCCCCCACCTGCAAGCGCGGCGGTGGCGTTACCCCACCACTGCAGCTCAAAACCAGCGCCAACAATCCCGCCACAAGTATCCAACGCCATGAACGCATAAGTCAACCTCCTTTTGGGTGTCTTCCTGACCCGTCCGGGTGCTTCGTGGGTCTGACTATTTTACACTACGCAAGGCGTTATGGGTAGTTGCATCGGGTACGGTCCCTGTATGCAAAAAAACGACGCCACGGGTGTTTCCGTGGCGTCGTTCCAGCCATCACTTTTTCTGAGGTTTAAGGCGATGGTAGATGAAGATCACCAGGCGCACGCAGCCATAGCCTGCCGCACCCAGCAGCGCGAAGATCGGCAACAGGTAGAGCACCAGCCAGATAAGGACGTTGACCATCCCTTGCAGCGTCCGCACCAACAAAGCGAGCGCACGTTTGGCCGTGCCTTCAGGATGCCAGCCGGGCAGCTCGATGGGTTGCGCCAGTTCATCTGGTGTAAGGCTTACGGTGATGGTGGCCATGGCTACCTGCCGCTCCAGGTAGCGCATCCGCCCCTTCACCTGCTCGATTTCCACCTGCGTCGCGCTCAGTTCGTTGTACACGCGGAGGACCGCCTCGGTATCCTCGGCTTTGGTGAGAAACTCCTCCAGTTTTTCCGCGCGCAGTTCCAACGCCCGCAGGCGGGACTCCAAATCCACGTACTCCTGTCCCACATCTTCCGTGCTGACCGTGTCGTGTTGCACTTCGGTGGCCATGCTGCGCAGGGCATCCATAGCCTTGTTGAACTGCTCCGCCGGCACGCGCAACACCATCTTCACCGTGATGCGATTTTCGCCATAGTTGTAGCTTTCTGAGGATTCGATGTAGCCGCCAAGTTGATCCATCAGTTGGCCGATGGCGTGTTGCGTCTGCACCGCATCCGGGACGATGAGCGCCAACGAGGCGTTATAAATCACCATCCGCATATCCCCGGTGGGAGCAGCAGCGTTGCCACCAGCAACAGCATCGGCGGTCTGGCCTTGACGGGGCAAAGAGGGAGCCATGGATTCAGGTTGCGCCGTGCCCACCGTGGCTTTGCTTGCACAGCCGGCGATCAAGACCATCACAATCATCACGCACATCAGCCACCAGCGTTTCATACGCCACCTCACCTTCTGGACTCAGGATTGATATCTTTCGGACGCTCACGCTTAGGGATAAGTTCCCCGCGCGGCTTCGAGACATGCAAAACAAAAAGCCCGCACCGGTTACGGATACGGGCTACAGTCAAGCACGGGCACTGTGCTTCCTACCGCCCCAATTCCAGGCGGTCAATCAGGCGCTGCGGCAAGCCGCGTGCCCGCATCTGTTCCTGCGTGATTTCCACCGGGTAGCTGACCCGGCGATATTGGAAGGTCATGGCGCTGGAATCGAAAATGCCGTAACTCGCGCGCGGGTCCCCATCACGCGGTTGCCCTACGCTACCGGGATTGATAATCATGCGCCGCCCCTCAAGGTTAATCGGTGCATCCCAGTCTGGCAGAAGGATGCGCACCTCCTGACGTGATTCAAGCCATTCAAACATCAAGGGGATATGAGTGTGTCCCACCAGGCAGAGTTGAAAGTCCTCCAGTTCAAAACTTGCCTGCGCCGTCCCTACGTCCAGCACATATTCCCAGATGGGATTACGCACACTTCCGTGCACCAGCAACACGTTCCCAACGCGCACCTGTGTTGGCAAGCTACGCAAGTAGTCCTGATACTCTTCGTCCAGTTCCATCTGAGTCCAATACAACGCCTGTCGCGCCTGCGTGTTGAAAATCAACAAATCCGCGCGTCCGATAACGCCCCAGTCATGGTTGCCGGCAATGCAGGCGCTCGGCAAAGAAGCGACCCGCTCCACACACTGATTGGGATTCGGGCCGTAGCCCACTAAATCCCCCAGACACCAGACAGCGTCATACGCGCCTGCCGCATCCATCAACACACTCTGCAGTGCGGGCAAGTTGCCATGAATATCAGAGATCACCAGATACCGCAAGCTCAACCCTCCTCAACGAGGTTTCCATCCCGTCATTGCTTACCACTCTGTTTTTCCGGCGCTTAAACGTGTGCCAGAAAAACGCTTTGTCCCGGCAGACGCCCGGCAAAAGGCCCGTCAGAGGCGATTTTCATGACCGTCCCAATGGGGCACGATAAGCATTACATCATCCCTGAATTATATCCGGCCTGAAAAAAAATAAACAAAAGCGCTGCGGCGCTACGCCAGGCGCACCGAAACATCGCCCACGTTGTAACTGCGCCGCCAACCATCATTGGTGCGCAACACCAACGCGCCGCTCTCATCCACGCGCTCGAAATAGCCCTCCACGCTGCCGCCGGGCGTGTGCAGGATAACGCGCCGACCGACCCAGGCCAGACAGGATGACCAGGCCGGGAGCGGGTCCCAACCCGCCTGCAACTCGCGATAATAGGCCTCAGCGCGCACGAGAAACCCATCCAACAGAGCTACGCGATCTACCGGATGCCCCAAAGCCGCGCTCAGGCTGCCCGCATTCGGGGCCAGCTCCGCCAGCTGCTCGGCCGACACATTCACATTGACGCCAATGCCCACCACCAGGAAAGCCGGTACGCCCTCCATCATCCCCACATCGCTAAGCATCCCGGCCAGCTTACGCCAGTCCCCGTCCATGCCCAGAATCACATCATTGGGCCATTTGAGCTGCACCGGCAGATGGGTTAAGGCCTGCATCGCCTCAATGAGGGCCAGGCCACAGAGCATGGTGATGCGCGCCGCCTGTTGTCCAAAATACCCCTTGGGCCGAAAGAGCAGCGAAAACAGCAGCGCCGTGCCGGCAGGCGCCGACCAGCGCCGTCCCATGCGTCCGCGCCCCGCGGTCTGCTCATCGGCCAGGATGAGCGTGCCCTCCGCAGCACCCTGCTCGCCCCATTGCAACAGCAAATCATTGGTCGAACCCAGCTGCGGATAGTAATATACCTCCGCGCCTAAAACACCCTCACTGCGCCGATACGCGCTCAACTCACTCATGGCCCTGCCTCCCCGGATGGAAGTTCCGACAAAGGCGCAAAAGCGATAAGCCATTGCCGCGCGTTGACCGGTACACCGTTAATCCACATCTCCCAATGCAGATGGGGACCGGTTGAAAGTCCAGTATGCCCCACCAGACCGATGACATCTCCCTGCTTAACCTGTTGCCCGGGCTGCACCTTAATCTCGGAAAGATGCCAGTACCCGGTGAGCACACCCCAGCCGTGATCGAGCATGATAGCATTGCCGCGCACCGTGAGCGGCTGCGCCAGGATGACCACCCCATCCGCCGGAGCCAGCACCGGTGTGCCAATCGTCGCGGCGTAATCCGTCCCGGCGTGATAGCTGCTAAACCCGGTGGTGTTGCCATAGGCCCGGCGCGTCCCAAACAGCGACGTGACGGGCTTGCCGGTCAGCGGCTCCAGGAAAGGATACGCCCACATCCGCTGCGTCGTGCTCAACGGACGCAGTGCGTCCAGCGTCGCCGTCTCCTCTTTGACCGCGTCCGAAGCCAGCAAGGCCTCGCGTTCCGGGTCGAATTCAAGCTGCTCAGAAGCATAATTTCCCGCATCCACGACCAGAGGGAGAGCGAACGTCTCCGTCACGCCCGCCGTAGCCAGCGTCAGGGTGATGGGATAGGTTCCCGGCTCCGCCATGGCGTGGATCCCCATCAGCACCACCCGCTGCGTGTCGCTTTGCGCATGGCAGGGGAGCGGGATACCGCGATAATCGCGCAAGCTACACGTCACCGGCGTGACCGTTTCGAGCAGCAGGACGGCTGTCTCGCCGCGAATCACCGGCTCTGGGGTAAGGGTCAGGCTTTGCAGAGGATAAGGCAGATAATGCGCCTCCCCCTCCATCGGCAACAGTACCCCTGCATCCTGCCACAGGGGGCGCGGATTGTAGTGCCGCACGGTCCAGACTGGCAGTCCCGTGCGCAGCGCCACCCCCAGCCAGGTATCGCCAGGACGCACAAAGGTTAACGTCGTTGTCAGCGGCGAGCGTGGCACGTAAAGCACCTGTCCCGCGCTCAACGTCGTCGGTTGCAGGACGCGGTTGGCTAAAGCGAGTTGCTCCCACGGGAGTTGCCCGGCGTGCGCCAGGGTCGTGAGGCGCTCGCCCAGCGCCAGACGATGCGCGCGCCACTGCGCCGCATCCAGCCCCGGTATCTCCGGCGTGAGGCGTAACTCCTGCCCCACATAAATCTGATCGGGATTCTCCAGACCGTTGAGCACAATCAGCGTCTCAACGTCCAATCCGTATTGTTGCGCAATCCCCCACAGGGACTCGCCCTCCTGCACCACGTGCACCGGTGGCAGCCCTTCCTGCGCGCGCACGCCATCCGCACCCCACAAACCCAGCAGGAGTACGAGCAGCCCCATCAGGATAATACGATAATGCTTCAAACGTCCAGCCTCCTCATGTTATCTTCAGGCCATGGTCTCATTATAACCACGAAATCACAAAGTCACAATACCCGCGGCTCAATCCGCGACAAAACGCACCTTTTCCCCCACCGTGAAGGCCTCCAGCCATTCCGGCGTCGCTTCCAACGTGTAACACGCGGGACGCACCGGCGCATAGTACGGGCGGAAGGGACGCGCCAGCACCTTATCCACCACCTCCCCTTCGGCGTTAATCCAGATAGCGCTGATAGGGAAAAAGACAAAAAGCATGTGAATCGCCGTATTCAGGCGGCTTTCACGGGGTTCGACGAGGAGGAGCGCCTGCGTGGGCGACAGCCTGCGGCGAAAGGTCAAGCCGCGCAGACGACACGCAAAGGACGCGCAGCGCCGCACGCGCAGGGGCAGGCGCGTGCCATCCGCCCGCTCCACGTAAAGCCAGGGGACCGGAGGTAAGACCGCGCGCGTCATGCCAGGGTCACCTTCTGCTGCACGGGCAACAACACCGTGAAGGTGCTGCCCTGACCGGGCGTGCTATCCACCCAAATGCGCCCGCCGTGCGCTTCGACCAGCGCCTTGGTGATGGTGAGGCCAATGCCCAGACCGCCCGCTTCCAGACTGAGCGGGTTGCTGGCACGGTAGAAACGTTCCCAGATGTACGGCTGATCTTCCGGACGAATGCCCACGCCTGTGTCCGAAATCGTGATCGAAAGCGCATTGGGTTCGCCCAGATTGCTTTCGAGCAGTTGCGCCGCTATGGTTACGCGCCCGCCAGGATAGGTAAACTTGATGGCGTTAGAAATCAGATTGTCCAGAATCACGCGCAGGCGATAAGCGTCCGCCTCGATTTGCGGCAGCTCCACCGGCACCTCGACGCGCAGATCGAGATGGCGCTCCTCAATGCGGCGACGATAGCGGGTAAGGACAGTCTCCAACACGGAGCGGAAGGTAACTTCCTCATAGACCAGGCCTAACTTTCCGCTTTCAATCTCGGAGATGGCGATAAGGTTTTCGGCAATAGAGTTCATGCGGATGGCGTTTTCGCGGATAACCTGCACAAATTGCTTCGCGCCAGCCGGCAAAAGCCCCGTCATGCCCGAAAGTAACAGCTCGACATAGCCCATAATGGCGGTAAGCGGCGTGCGCAGCTCGTGCGAAATACTGGCGATAAATTCACGCTTGGCCTCTTCGGCCTGCAATTCCAGCGTGATGTCCTCGATAACGGCCACCAGGCCCAAACGCTCACCGCCCGCACGCGCCACCGGCGCAAGATGGACGCGCACCTTGCGCTCGTCAAAATCCAGAACGATTTCACGCTCCTGTCTCAGGTGCGCAAGATCGCCAAGATTTACCCCGGAAACGCGCGCTGGTTCTTGCAGCAGCGCCACCAAAGACCGCCCCACAAGCTGTTCGCGCGTCATGTTTAAAATGTTTTCCACCGCGGCGTTGACCAGGATGATGCGTCCCTGCGCATCACTGGCCAGCAAGCCCTCGGCCATGCTCTCCCAAATCGCGTTCTGACGCTGTAGCTCCTCCTCACGTGCGCGTAACAAGCTTGCAAGTTCGTCGGCTTTCCTTTCGAGGTCTTGATACAGGCGACTGCTCTCCACCGCGCCGGCAATCTGCACGCCGATGGTTGTCGCCAGGCGTTCCTGATCGGGCGAAAATGCGCCGTGCTGCGGATCGTTGCAGGCGATGAGCAACCCCATCAAGCGTTGCTGACGGCTTAGAGGTTGGATGAGGATGGGACCGGGATTGCGCACGCCCAACAATTTAAAGAGGGACATCAGCGGCGCATAATCCTCTTCCACGCGATACACAATAGGCCCTTGCGTCAGTGCCAGTTTGAGGATGGGGTACTCAGACAGGTCCAGAAGGCGCTCGGAAACAATAGAAGGATTGAGCGGATCGTAAAAGGCGAGCAAACGCAGCTTATTCGGATCGGTGTTGGTCACCAGAATCGCCACCCGGTCGGCACGCAGCGCCAGCGCCACGTTGGCCGCAACTTCGTTCAACATGCCGCGCAAATCCAACGTCTCGCCGATGCTGCGGGTAGCCTCAATGAGGAAAAGCAGTTCCTGACTCTGCCTCAAGGCTTCCTGACTGAGGGATTGCAACTCCTCGCGATATGTCTGAAGGTCATGCGCCGCGCCCTGATAAATCAGCACGCCAAACCAGGGATAGGCTAACATCAGCAGAAGACGTCCCAGGCTTTCCATGCCGAAAACGCTCAGGAGAAAGCCCATCCCTACCAGGAAGAAACTGACCCGCACCGTGCGCCGCCCAACCCGACGCGGATGCTGGAAGGTGAGAATCAACCCGCTTGCAGCCACGAGCATACTCAGTCCGTACCAGACTTTGGCCTGCCAGTAAGTGTTGTAGAAGACCGGGAAGCGCGCCGCATCGAGATACCATATCAAGGTGGCCAACCCCAAAAGCAACACCCAGCCGCTGATGATAAACGTGAGCCAGGAACCGCGTTCGCGCAGGTGTTCCAGGCCGAAACACCACACCAGAAGCAACGCGCTCAACAGCTCAACGCCGTACAGAAAAGGTGCGATCAGGATACCGGCCAGGGATTCAGCTTCCACATACAACGGCGCCACAAGACCCGCCAGGAGGTGCAATCCCATCACCACGCCTAACGTGACGAGAGGAATGCGGAATTCCTCGATATGCGAACGGCGCCAATCCACCCACAAAATACCCGCTGCCGGCAGCAAGGCAACAAATAGCAAAAGGTGATAAACGGCTGTTCCAGGAACATTGCTCAGGAGATTGATGATGAATTGTCCGGGCATGTGACCACTCTCCTTACTGCGAAATCAAATCAATCGTGCCTACCCCAGCCATCAGGTTAATCGTCAAAGTGAGGGGAGCCGAGCCATACGCGGCATTGACGTATTCGTTATCACCTTTTTTGGTGAAGTTGACCGCTTCGATGGAGGTAAGCGCCGTGCTCGAAAGGACTACGCGCACGCCCACAGAGGCGGGCACGCGCAGGGTGATACGGCCCGCGCCGGCTTTAATATCCGCCACGGCGGAGCGACTCCATGCGCCATCGAAATTCACGTCCAGGGTGCCCGCGCCACCGATAATGTTCACACGGTCGAAATTGGCGTTGCCCAGGCCGGAAATGTAGGCCTTGCCCGAGCCTGTGGTCAGGCGCAGGGTGCTCAAAGGCACCGGATTGACGCTGTTAAAAGCCAGGCTCAAATCGGCCTTGCCCATAGTGAGGCCGAGGGAGGTGATGGAAAGGTCGCTCAGGTCAAGCACGGCCTTGCCCGCACCCTGATCGAAGGTCAGGGCGATGGGGACATCCCGCGGCAATTCCAGGGTGGAGACGAATTGATAGCTTTCGCTCTCCGCGCCGATGGGCAATTCCTGCCCCAGACCCTGTTCAAGCTTGACCTGTAACGTATCCGCCTTGGGGGTAGCTGTGAGCTTCGGTTCCCATTGGGCGACGTTGTAGCGCGTCTGTGCTTTGAGGACGCTGCCCTCAACGCTCTGCACGGTCAAATCGCCCTTGAGGATGCGCACCGTCACGTCGAGCTGGGCCATACCGCTCGCGTCAGCGCTCTGCGTCACGTCCTGCGGGTCAATCAAGGTGAGCGGTTCGGGAGTTGGGATAGACGGCAAGGGCAAAGCACATGCCAGGGTAAGCACCAACAGCAAGCACAATCCGAGATAACGATAAGGTGTCATGCCTCCTCCTCTAGCCAGAACAAAAGTGAGCCTATTCGCCCGCATAGGGCACGCTGGTGAGTGTGCCATCCGCCCGTGCGGTGAGTTCATGGACGCGCAACTCTGCCGCTTCCAGGCGCTGTTGGCAATAGGCCAGGAGCTCTTGCCCGCGCGCATAAAGCTCCAGGGCCTGCTCCAGGGCAATGCCGCCACGTTCAAGGGTGGTGATGACGTGTTCCAGTTCCTGCAAGGCCTGTTCAAAGCTCAGATCGTTCTCTTCCATGTTCCCCTCCCTGTGCCATACAAAACCATTATAACCGTTTTTTGATTGATGTCACGAAAAATTGACGGGAAAATGCACAAGTCACGGGTGGACGAAGGCCAACTTCAAGGTAGTCGTTCAAGGGTGGGCAAAGGTCCCCCACAAGGGCCATTTCCCAGCAAATTCAGGGCAGGCGAAGGCAATGCCTTTGCCTGCCCCGTTTTTCCACAGCGGCGAGTTCAATGACGGCTCCAATATGGGATGGCAGGCAGTTACACAAAAAGCAACCCCGCCATATCCCCCAGAATTGCCCGAAAAGCGAGTGTGCTTGTCGAAAAAGCTAAACTTCAGGGGGTAGGCTGAGGCTATGCCTTCGCCTACCCCCCATGCCACGGTTGCCATCAAGGCAAGGCCCTTCAGGCTTCGTTTGGCAAAAAGACCTCGCGCAGCAGACGGCGGAACGTGTCCACATCCGTACAGGTGACCAGCTCATGCCGGGCCTGCGAAGCCCCTTCAAGGCCGCGCAGATAACGCACCACGTGTTTGCGGAACTGAATGAGGCCCCACTTTTCACCGTGGAAGGCGAGCATCTCCTCGAAATGGCGAGCGACAAGCGCGTAGCGCTCTTCCATAGGGACGGTGTGCCAGTCGCGGCGGGCGAAAATCCAGGGGTTGCCGATAGCCGCGCGCCCTATCATCACCGCATCGCAGCCGGTGTAGGTTTTCATGCGCCCAATGTCGGCCACAGTACGCACGTCCCCGTTGCCGATGACGGGGACACGCGCGATTTGCTTCACCTCGGCGATGGCGTCCCAATCGGCGGGTTCGTCGTAACGCTGCATGCGCGTCCGCCCATGGACAGTGATGAGGGAAACGCCGCTTTCCTGTAGCACGTGCACCACCTCACGGTAGTTGCGCGAGCGCGCATCAATGCCAAGGCGGATTTTAGCGGTAATCGGCACCGGTACGCTTTGCACGAGGCGCTCGACGATGCGCCCGATTTTACGCGGGTCCTGAAGGAGCGCTGCCCCCGCTCCGCGCCCGAAAACCTTGGTCACCGAACAGCCCAGGTTAATGTCAAAGGCATCGGGTTGAAAGGTCATGAGCCGCTGCGCCGCCTGCGCGAACAGCTCCGGATCGTTGCCGAAAAGCTGATAGATCAGCGGGCGCTCCTCCGGCACAAATTTGACAAGGCGCCACGTATCCGCGTTGGCCCGCACGATGCCATCTACGGAAAGTAGCTCCGTCACGCTGTAAGCGGACCCCATCTCCCGGCAGAGACGGCGGAAGGGACTATCGCAGAAACCCGCCATGGGGGCGAGCACAACATCGCCATAGATGGGAATCGTGCCGATGGAAAAGAGCGGACTTGCCATTAATCCTCAGGATACGTGCCGAAGACTTTATCCCACAACACGCTTGTGACGCCAAAGCGCTGATTGGGCGTTTGACCGTGATGGCGCATGTGATGCTGACGAATGGTGTTGAAATAGCCCCAGCGCAGTTTAAAATGATGCGTGGCGTAATGCGTCATGTCATAAAGAAGGTAACCGAGGGCGAACCCGGAAAAAGTCGGGGCCATCCAGTAGGCCACGCCCAGGGCGTTAAAGATAAGCGTAAAGAGGCCGTAGAAAATCAACGCCAGCGGGATGCTGACAACAGGCGGCATCACAAGGCGCGTTTTGACCATGGGTTGAGCGTGATGCACCCCGTGGAAGAGGAAGGAAATCCGCTCCTGCCACGGCGTGCGCGGTGTGAAATGGAAGAAAAAGCGGTGCAACAGGTATTCGGCCAACGTCCACAAAAAGAGGCCAAGCAAGAGGCCCAACGGCAACACTATCCAGGAGACGCCGGCGGGCAGATTTTGCATCCCGCGCACAAAGAAGTACACCACCACCGGCAGCCAGATGACCAGCACGGTGACAGGTGATACGTGGGTGAAGAACTCCAAAAAGTCGGATTTGAACAGGCGAATCGGTTCTTTGGAACGGGTAACGGGCTGTGTCATCCTAACCTCCCCAAAAGGATATCGTGCAAAGCTACGGCAGAATTTCCAGCTCGGTGATGTAGGCCGCGTTATCTACCGCCTGCGTGCGTCCGGCGGAGACGATGGGCAGGCGCTGACCGTCCTCCGGCGTGAAGAGGCCTACCCACAGCGTGTATTTGCCCGCGGGCAGGTCGGCAGGCAGGACGAGCTGCCGCGCGTCCACCACCACCGTGCCTGCTTTCCAGGAGTTGGTAGGTTTTTGGCCCTGTGCGGGAAGGCCATCCCCCCAGGCGACGATATCACCACGGCGATTGCGCACGTGGACAAAGACGGTGTAGGAACGATCCACGGTCTTGAAAGCGTGCCAGCGCAAGGTGTAAGCGAGGGTGTCGCCCGCGCGCGCGCGCATCGTCGGTACAACGGCCTCATCCAGGCTGATGAGAGATCCGTAGTTCACCTCCAGGCGGATAGGCGCATCCAGCCCATAGCTCACGGTCAGCGTGACCGTGTCCCCGGCAAGCAAAACCGTACCCGGCTCAGGCTGCTGCCGCAGGATGTGGCCCGTGGGTTCGGCGGAACGCTGTCGCTCCACCACCACGCGCAGCCCTTGCGCTTCCAGATTGGGCTGCACCAGATCCAGCGCGTAGCCCACCACCGAGGGCAGGGGATAGGTCCGCGCGGCAGCGATGATGACGTGTACCTCGCTCCCTACCGGCACCCGTTGACCAGCGGCCGGCGATTGCTCCAGGATGCTGCCCGGCAAGGCGCTGGTGTCCTCGCGTTCGCCAGCGAGCACCAGCTTGAGTTGGGCACCTTCGACCAGCGAGCGCGCATCGGTAAAGCTCAAACCCAGGACATGCGGCACATTGACCTGCGGCAAGGGGGTCGGCGTAGGCGTGCCCGGCGCGCTGGTCACAGCGGTGGGGATGACGGCGGGCCGGGTCATGCGTTCGATGACCGTCTTCCACAGCGGAATCAGGCCCAGGACGAGCACGAAGGCCAGCACCCCCAAAGCGATGAGCGCCCAGTCGGTGCCCGCCACGGTCTCTTCCGGTTCGGGCGCAGGGCCAACGGCGGGGGTGCCGGCAAAGGTCGGGGCAGGCCTGTTCGCTGCAGCAGGCGACGCCGGTGCCGGTGTGGGACGGGTAACAGCAGTTTGCGCCGGAGGAACGGCGGCGCGGTCCGTCACAGGGGGGTGCGCCTGCGTTTCCGCCAGGCTCTGCTGCTGATATTCCACCAGCACGAGCCCGAATTGATCCGCATAACGATAGCGCATAGCCGGGTCCTTCGCCAAAGCGCGCAGAACCAGCCAATCCAATGCAGGCGGAATGTGCGGATTGATGGCCGAAGGCGGAAGCGGCGCCTCCTCCAGGTGCTTGCGGACCAGCGTATCCGCGTCTTCGGCGTGGAAGGGCGGGACGCCGGTGAGCATCTCGTAAAGGATGACGCCAATGCTGTACACATCCGAGGCGGGCACGGGCGGCTGACCCGCGACGCGCTCCGGAGCAATGTAGTGCGGGCTGCCCCAGACGTGGGTCTCAGGTTGGGCGGTGGGGGCAGCGCTCTCCTGCACGGCGCGCGCGATGCCAAAATCCGCCACTTTGACCTGTCCGGCGCGCGTGATGAGGATGTTCTGCGGCTTCAGGTCGCAATGCACGATGCCAGCACGATGGGCATGGCCCACGCCAGCGCAGATTTGTTGGGCCAGGTTCAGGGCCAGAGGAATGGGAACCGGGCGCATCCGGTCAATGAACGCGCGCAGGTCCTCACCTTCTACCAGTTCAAGGACGATGTAAGGACGACGGCCATCCACCCCCACGTCGTAGATGCGCACCACGTTGGGATGGTCAAGCCGCGCCGCCGCACGCGCTTCGTCCAGGAAGCGCTGACGAAAGGTCGGGTCGCTGGCGTAAGGTTCACGCAAAACTTTGACCGCCACCGTGCGATCCAGATAGAGATCACGGGCGCGGTAGACGGTGGCCATCCCGCCCGTGCCTAGCAGGTCGTAAAGCTGGTAGCGTTGATTGAGCACCACTGATTCCATGTCCGATCTCCGCAAAAGATTGCTCCCACAGTATACCCCAAAGTTGAAGCAACAGCAAAAGGGATTTTAGCAGCCATAAAAGGGTATCAGACTGGCCGCATGTCCGGGCAGCAACAAGCGTGCAAGTCGTAGCTGGAGATGGGAAATGCGGTAAACGACCCTTTCAATGCCGGGCCGCAACGCTTTTCATCAGCCACCAGCCGGGATGAGATAACCAGCCACCGGCTATCTCCGAAATCATTGGCCCAGGCACCTACTCGCGGATAATCACCAGCGTCCCCAAGGGCGCCCAGTCATACAGCGCCTGCGCGTCCCCGACGTTAAGGATGATGCAGCCAAACGAGGCCGGACGCCCCAGATAGCCGCTCCACAGGCGTTGACCGGCGGCGTTGATGGGCAATTCATGGATGCCGTTGTAAAAATCTGGACCCTCCAGGTAGATGCCCATGAAATACGGCATCTGCAAATCCCAGCGCGTCGCGTAAGCCTCCGGTTCCTTGAGCAACACCTGGAAGCGTCCCGGCAACGTCGGATAATCCGGCAAGCCGCTGGAAATGATGAACTCGAAGCGTGGACGGTCATCCTCATACGCGCGCAGGCGCTGCGTGCGCAGGTCAATCTCGATGCGCTTGCCCGGCACCAGGGGATACGGGAACAGCACATCAATGGAAGGGATGATGATCGTCTCGCCGGCATACAACTGATCCGCAGCGAGGCCGGGATTCGCCTCCAGAATGCGCCAGAGCGGCATCCCAAAGCGCCGCGAAAGAGCCGCCAGGCTATCCCCCGCGCGCACAACATAGGTCTGCGCAGGATGCTCGATGCGCGGGGAGAGGGTGTGCTGTCCTTCCCACAAGGCCGTGAGCGCATCTTGCGCGAGCGCATCCACATCGAGCGTGCGTTCCGTGCCCAAAAGCGGCAGCACCTGCGCCTCCAGCCAGCCGCGCAACGCCTCCTCATCCACGCGCAGGGTCAGGCCCGTCTCCTCGCGTTGTGTGCTGAACCACGCGCTCAAGGTCTCGATGGGCAAAACGGCGCGCGCGCTGAAACCGGTCAGCGGATCATCGAGCACCAGCACCAACGGCTCGCGCAACATCTCGCGCGCCTGCGAATAGGCCGGTTCGGGCGCGATGAGCTGCGCGGGATAGGTAAAGATCGCCAGCGTCACCTCCGTCTTTCCCGCCGCGATGGCCTGCTGCACGCGGATGAGGCTGGCCTCCACATCGAGCTTGCGCCCGTCCTGTCCGGGCAGGGCGGTGACGGTGCCAGGGCCGAACTGCAACGCTGCCTCGCGCGTGGGCCGATCAATCTCCGCGGTGAGGGCCTGCAAAGCGGCGCGGATGCGGGTCGGATCGGCGGGGGTCTGCCGCAGGGGCAGGTCCACGCCGGCGCGGGTGACGCGGCGCGCGTCCACCAGAGCGGCGAGGCCGGAGCGCTCCCGCCCGACGGCGAAAGCCGCGCGCGCCATTCCGTCCACATCATACCCGACCCCCAAGGAGGCGAGGGTGTAACGCCAACCCTTTTCCGCTACGCGCAGCACAATCTGTTGTTCAGGAGCCGGGAAAGCCTCGGCAAGGCGCGCCCGCGCCGCCTCCACGGTCAAGCCGCCCACGTCAACCCCGCCCACTTTTATATGGGGATAAATGAGCTCACGGTAGCGCAGGTAGGGTTCGGCAAAGAGATACGCGCCGCTCAGCAACGCCACAAGGAGGAGCAGCGCCACCGCAGCTTTCATGCGTCACCCGCCTTCAAGCGACGGTAAGCGCGCTGATAGCGTTCCAGCCGCGCGGCGGTATCCGCTTCCCAGCGCGTGATGCGGCGGAGGTCCATGTTGTCCTCCAAATCGGCCAGCTTCACTTGCCGCGCCAGGGGATGAGGCGCGATGCGTTCGATGAAAGCCTCGTAGGATTCGCCCGCGCGGCGCGTGAGGCAGTCGAGCGCCTCCACCACTTCGGCGGGATAAGCCTGCGCGCGCAACTCGTCGAGCGTGATGGGCGTGTCCTCAATCACGTCGTGGAGCACGGCGACCATGCGCGCGCTTTCACCTTCGCAGCGCAGCATCACGCGCAGGGGGTGCAAAATGTAGGGCGCACCGTATTTATCGCGTTGTCCGGCATGGGCACGCACAGCTAAAGCGATGGCATCTTCTAACGATGGCATAGGCATCCTCTCTGAACTCTCAGGTCGTCAGAAACGGCTGGGGCTGAAAACTGAACCTGCCACAAGCATCCGGTCACGTGACGCTTGTCTTCAATATTGTCTCATATTTGCATGAACTGACAAGTCAAAAAGGGCGGGAGTCAAGTTTTGCTCTGGCGTGTCGGACAACTGCCCCGCAGGCATCCGCACGGAGTCGGCTATGGGCACGTCAAAGTTTTGCAAGGTCCTTTTTTGATGCTACAATGATTGGCAATGGTCAGGAAGGTGGTCGTGAATCCATCCTGGCAGCGGTGAACCAGGCCGCGCTTACAGCCGACAGGGAGGCATCCGATGCTCGTTGCTCTGATACCTTTGAAGACCAAACCCAGGTTACCCATAGAGAACCTGCGCCATTTAGAAGCAGTCCTGGCGTCCATCGCGAATTCCCGGCCAGACTTGATTGTGTTGCCGGAGTGCACACTTACCGGCTACGTGTACGAAGAAGAAGACCTCGTCCAATTCGCCGAGCCTATCCCCGGCCAGACCGTTTCTACATTTGCCCAACTCGCGCGACGGTATCAGGTACATATATGTTTTGGCATGGTTGAACGGGAGGGAAACCGGGTATATGATAGCGGTGTTTTGTTGGATAGAGAAGGACGGATGCTTTTGGTACAACGCAAGCTGAGTGAAAAGCCGCCATTCCAAAACGGAGAGCGCGTGAAGGTAGCGGTGACCGAATGGGGCAAGGTGGCCATGTTGATATGCGGAGATTTGTTTCACGCTCAAACCGTAGCGCAATTACCCGATGACCTGGATTGGGTGTTGGTGCCAATGGCGCGCGCTTTTGCCGGACAATCACCGGATCCACAGCGCTGGGAATCGGAAGAGCGGGCAGAGTACCTGAAGGCTGTAAAAGCCGTAGGCCACACGACGTTTCTGGTCAACGCATTGGAGGAAGGGGGCGAAGAGCCTTCGTTCGGTGGAGCGTTGATCGTGAATGGCGAAGGTAAGATGCTTGCGGAATCGCCTCACGGAAGTGATGCCGTGTTGTTGTATGAGTTGTAGCTAACCCGCCGCTGTAGCGCTGTTAGCTATTTCATTATGGGAGGAGGAAACGCATGGACCTGGCAGGACGTGTGGCGCTGGTGACCGGTGGCGCGGTGCGATTGGGACGCGCTTTAGCGTTGGGCCTGGGCGGGCGCGGGGTGCGCGTGGCCTTCAGCTATAACCGCTCGCAGGAAGCGGCGGAGGAGACTTTACACCAGCTTGCAGCGCAAGGCGTACCCGGTTACGCGGTACGCTGCGATTTGAGTCAGCCCGGCGCAGCGCAACAGCTCATCGTGCAAGTGGTGGAACAGTACGGACGCCCCGATATCCTCATCAACAGCGCGGCAATTTTCGAGCCGGGCAACTGGGATACCACCACCGAAGAGCTTTGGGACCGCCACTTTGCCATCAATCTCAAGGCGCCGTTTTTTCTCAGTCAGGCTTTTGCCGCGCTCGATCCGCAGCGAGAAGCGGCTATCGTCAACATCGCCGATTGGCGCGGAGCGCGTCCCGGCACGGATCACATCGCCTATACGCTGGCGAAGGCGGGGCTGATCGCCATGACGCGCAGTCTGGCGCAGGCCCTGGCCCCCTCGATTCGCGTCAATGCCATCGCGCCGGGAATGATTTTGCCGCCACCCGGCAAGGATGCGGCTTTTCTACTCGCCAAATCCACCGGCATCCCGCTGCAGCGCATCGGCGATCCGCAGGACATCGTGCGCGCCATGCTTTACCTGCTGGAGGCGGATTTCGTCACCGGCGAGCTGCTTTTCGTGACCGGAGGTGAGGAGCTATGAGCGATCGTATCCACATTGAGGACCTGGCCCTGCGCACCATCATTGGCCTCAATCCCGAAGAGCGCCGCAAAGCGCAGGATGTGCTCATCAATCTCACCCTGGAAGCTGACCTGCACGCAGCGGGGCATAGCGACGATGTGGCACAGACCGTCAATTACCGCACCCTGACCAAGCGCATCATCCGCCTGGTGGAAGCGTCCCGCTTCTACCTGGTGGAAAAGCTGGCGCAGGAAATCGCCTGGCTGGCGCTGGAAGACGAGCGCGTGCTGAGCGTAACGGTGCGCGTCGAGAAACCGGGCGCGCTGCGTTTTGCGCGCAGCGTGGGCGTGGAACTGACCCGTAACCGTGCGGACCTGCCGCCACGGCATCACGTCTTCATCACCCTGGGTTCTAACCTTAGCCCGGAATTGAACCTGCGCGCCGCGGTGCGGATGCTCGCGGCGCAAACTGCGGTGCTGGATGTTTCGCCCGTCTACGAAACGCCACCGGTGGGGACGCAACCACAGCCGCGTTACCTGAATGCGGCAGTGCGCATCGCTACCCCGCTGGAGGCGGAAGCGTTGAAAACGCAGGTGCTGGCTCCCATCGAAGCGGCGTTGCAGCGCGAACGCGGCGCGGATAAGTTCGCTCCCCGCACCATTGACCTTGATATTGCCCTGTTTGATGACGCGGTGTTGACCGTGGGGACGCGCACGATTCCCGACCCGGACATGTTGCGCTACGCCCATGTGGCCGTCCCCCTGGCTGATTTAGCGCCGATGTACTGCCATCCCATTACGGGGCAAACGTTGAGCGAAATTGCCGCTTCCTTGCCGCAAGAGGGAATGGTCAAAACCGATATTGAACTCTAAGGAGGCACGATGAACCCCAAACCCGATGTTGACCCTTCGATGTACGATGCGTTTCGCAATGAGCTGCTGGATGTCGAAGCGGATGCCTGTTGTACGAGCATCGAATGCGCGGTGCGTTCAATTTTGGAAAATATCGGCGAGGACCCGGAGCGCGAAGGGTTGCGACGCACGCCGGAACGCGTGGCGCGCATGTACGCGGAGTTGACCGCCGGTTACCACGTGGACCCGGTGCGGCTCATCAATGATGCGATTTTCGACGTGGCGTATGACCAGATGGTGGTGGTCAAGGACATCGAATATTACAGCTTGTGCGAGCATCATCTCCTGCCGTTCCTGGGACGCGCCCACGTGGCTTACATTCCCAACGGCAAGGTGATTGGGTTGAGCAAGATTCCGCGCATCGTGGAAATGTTCGCGCGGCGCTTGCAGGTGCAGGAACGCCTGACGCAGCAGATTGCCGAGTTTCTTAACGAGACGTTGCATCCGCAAGGTGTGGCGGTGGTGATGGAGGGGTTGCACATGTGCTCGGCGATGCGCGGCGTCAAGAAGGCGCAGGCGCGCATGGTAACCAGCGCCATGTTAGGCACGTTCCGCACCAATCAGTCCACGCGCGAGGAGTTCTTCAGCAATATTGGCCGTCGTCCGGTGAGTTTCTAAAATGTCCGTGGTGTTGGCCAAAAAGGCAGGGCAGGCGCTGTTGGCGCGAGGATGGAAGCTCGCCGTGGCGGAATCGTGCACGGGCGGCTTGTTGGGACATCTCATCACGCGGGTGCCGGGCAGCTCGGCCTATTTCCTGGGCGGGATCATCGCCTATGATAACGCCATTAAGGAGAAACTCCTGGACGTGAAGGCGGAGCTGCTGGCACGCTACGGGGCGGTCAGCGCGCCCTGCGCCTTAGCCATGGCGCAGGGCGCCCGTGTGCGTTTCGGCGCAGATGTCGCGTTGAGCATCACCGGCATCGCCGGACCGGGCGGCGGCACGCCAGATAAGCCGGTTGGCCTGGTCTACATCGGTCTGGTGACGGCGGATGGCGCGCGCGTCTGGGAGCACCGCTGGACGGGGAACCGTTATGCCAATCAGCTTGCCTCGGCACAAGCGGCCCTCATCCACCTGCTGGAAGAGGTGAGCCATAAAAGCGTGGCAGTAACTGCTTACCTTCAGCACCAGGATAGCCCTTGAAATCACCGCTGGCGCAATTTTAACCGCAGGTTTGGATAGGTATCCGAATTTCAACACT
>DAOUBT010000087.1:0-4214 GCA_034432595.1 Anaerolineae bacterium
TAAATCCTGCGCCACGATACGCAGGATAAATCCTGCGCCACGATACGCAGGATAAATCTTGCGCCACGATACGCAGGATAAATCTTGCGCCACGATACGCAGGATAAATCTTGCGCCACGTTTTCATTTCGTCAGAGGGAAGCGCAAGATACGCAGGATAAATCCTGCGCCACGTCTTGATTTGCTCCAAAGCGCAGGATAAATCCTGCGCCACGTTTTCCTTGCGCCAGAGCGCAGGATAAATCCTGCGCCACGTTTTGATTAATTTGACACGATTTTAACCTGATGTATAACGTTGTTGTGGATACCATCCAGCTTAATCTTTCTGTTGCGAGGTCATGGTTATGGAAGTTGTGATGGAAAGCGCTTTTAACGTGTTGTATCTCATCGTTATCTGGACCTTAGTGGTGGTCATGTCCCGGCGCATGGATAAGGTTGCCCCACAGGAGCGCCGCCTGGCGGAACTGGTACGTTTAGCTTTTTTGCTCCTGGTGTTTGGGGATACGGGCCATGTGGGTTTTCGCGTGCTGGCTTTTGCGCGCGGAGGCTTGGAGACGACCATCCCCCTGTTTGGGGTACCGATGAATCTGGCGGGGTTAGGCTCCCTCACCACCGGCGTCACGGTGACGCTTTTCTACATGGTGATGGTGTACGTCTGGCTGTTGCGCTACGACCGGCACGACAACTTCTGGTCGCTGCTTCTCATCCTGGCGGGAGTGGTGCGCTTGTTCATGCTCGCCCTGCCGCATAACGACTGGAATAATCCGATTTCCACCTATCCCATGGGCCTGTACCGCAACATCCCGCTCATGATTCAGGGCTGGGGGCTGCTGATTCCCATTTTGCTGGATGCCTATCGCCGCAAGGATGGGACGTTCCAATGGATCGGCTGGGCGATGGTGGCTTCGTATCTTTTTTACACGCCGGTTATCTTGTGGGCGTACAAGATTCCTCTGTTGGGGATGTTGATGATTCCCAAAACGATTGCTTATCTGGTGATCGCGTTTATCGCTTACCGCGCGCTCTGGTTACAGCGCGCACCTGAGCCCTTGAACTAAGGGGGCGTCGTTCTCGCAATCGGAGCAGCAGGCACGGACATCAACTCCGTGCCTGCTGTGCTTTTAGCCTGAATGACCATCTCAAAGCCTTGGGTTCATGATTCCTGTGGGAGGGCCTTGTGAGAAAACAGATTTTGGGGGCTGCAATTCTGGTGGCAGTGGCTTTACTCCTGTGCCTTGGGGCCAGCCTGACCCAGCGTGAGGCTCTCTATAAGGCCTGGAAGCGCGTACAGATGGCGTCCGAACGCTTGATCACTAACGCAACGGTCACGGCCTCGCCAACAGGAACTCTACCGGCCTGGACGCAAACGCCCACCTCGACTCTGGCGCCGGGGGAGATGCCCACGGGTGTGGCTGGGGATGCCGGCACCCCCGGCTCTGCTGGCCCCACACCAACGATCGCCGGCGGCTTGATAGCGTATCCCACCGCGACCCTTCCATCCTCACCGGGGATTCCCACCAGGACGCCGACCCTGACCGCGACGCCACAGCCGACACCGGGACCGGGGACGCCTACCTGGACGCCGACCCCCACGCCTACGCGCACACCAACACCGCGCCCTGGCTATCCCATCCCGCCCACGCCGACGCCCACGCCTGGATCGGGCTATCCCACGCCGCCGACGCCCACGCCCGGATCGGGTTATCCCACACCGCCGACGCCCACGCCCGGATCGGGTTATCCCACGCCACCCGCGCCGACGCCCACACCTGGATCGGGCTATCCCACGCCACCCGCGCCGACGCCCACGCCTGGATCGGGCTACCCCACGCCGCCCGCGCCGACGCCTGGGCCCACACCCACACCTGGATCGAGCTATCCCACGTCGCTGAAGCCTTCTTATCCGTAAGGGATGCGCGTTGTCCTGGCCCTGCTACTTGTTCTGTTAGCGCCGGGGATGTTGTTCACCCTGGCTTTCAGCTCTAAACGGCGCTTGCATCTCAGTCACACCCTGGGCTTGAGCCTGGCGTTGCCGCCCGTGCTGGCCCTGTGGTGGGATAGACTCGGTGGTTGTGTGTCCGCCGACCTCACCATGTCCCTGTACGCGCTGCTGGGGGTGGGGGCGCTCTGGATGGTTTATCGCTATCGGCGCTCTCATCCTCCGCTGCGCTGGCACGCCTTACCTTTTGTCCTGGGTGGATTGTGGCTCCTGGTTTTGCTCTGGCGTTTTGAGCAGAGCGCGGAGCTGGTTCTGCCCGCCTGGGTGGATAGCCTGCACCACACGCAACTGGTGCAGCTCCTGGTCCGTGAGGGGCGGTTGCCGCGCGTCGTTCCCGCCTATGATCCCATTCCTTTCTACTACCATTACGGCTTTCACCTGCTCACGGCCACCTTTGTGCGCTTGAGCGGTCTGGCGGAACCTCAAGCCGTTTTGGTATTTGGACAGGTGGCGAATGCCTTGCTCAGTCTGGGCCTCTATCGGCTCACGGTCAGCGTCACGCGCTCGCGCGCTGCGGGGTTGCTCGCGGCGTTGCTCACCGGGTTTATTTCGCGCTTCCCGGCTTATTTCTTAAGCTGGGGGCGTTATTCTTTGTTGATGGGGGACCTGTTGTTATGTCTGGCCCTGGCGCAAGCGTTGGAAACCTGGCGTGCGCCGCACAGGACGAACGCGCTCGTCCTGGCGTTGTTGGTGGCCGGGCTGTTCCTGACGCATTATCTGACCACCCTCTATTTCGTCGCGTTTGTGGCGCTCCTGATGGCTGCTACCTTCGCCTATCCGGCACGGCGGCGCGGCTCCATGCTGGTGGCGGGGGCGTGTGCCCTGGCCTGCGTTTTGACCCTGCCCTGGCTGGCCCACATCATCCCTTATTTAGATTTTAAGGCCTACGCCAATACGCCCACCCACGCCGAATGGTTTGCCGCCGAGGCCCTGGTGGCGCGTTATCGCTATATTGGCGGGTTGTTCAACGGGCGTGGGACGTGGTTCGTGACCGCCTGGGCCGTGCCGACGGGCGCTTGCTTGCTGCGGCGGCGCTCCATGCCGCGCCTGATTGTGCTGTGGACGCTCGTGCTGGCCTTCCTTTCGCAGGAGGCGCTGTTTAAAATCAACCCGCTGCGCGCGGATCTGGTGGCGATTACCCTTTACCTTCCGGGGAATCTGCTCGCGGCGTATGGGATGGTGCGCGTGGCACGGCGCTTGCAGCGTTGGAGTGGGGGCGCTTATGCGACGCTGTGGCAGGGACTGATGAGCGCGGCGCTGCTGGTGTGGGGGATGGGGCAGAGCGTGGACATTGTCAATCCCGTGACGGTGCTCGCGACCGAGGCGGATGTCGCGGCGATGAGCTGGATTGAGCAGCACACGCCACAGACGGCGGTCTTTCTCATTGGGGCGACACCGTGGCAGAACCGGATTTATCGCGGTACGGATGGCGGATGGTGGATTCCGCTGCTGACGGGACGGCGAACCGTTCTGCCACCGGGGATTTTCTATAGCTGGGGCGATGATGCGACTATCCGCAACGTGGAAGCGGTGGGGCAGCAGGTGGCTACCCTCACGGGATGTGACGCAGCTTTTTGGGAGCTGGTGCGCGCACAGGGCGTGACCCACATTTACATCGGGCCACAGGAGGGACCGTTGAAACCGGCGTGGTTTGTCTCTTGCGCGGGGGTGGAATTGCTTTATCAGGAAAGAGGTGTATACATTTATCGTATCCGGTGAGTCTTGAACCGCGTTGAAGGGGTTTCCACGGGAGGTGGGTTGTGGTGAGGCCGTTTTGGGGAAGCTCCACGACTTCACGGCTCACCTTCATCTGATTATCAATTTTTTTGAGGAGGCCGGCATGGAGACACCGAAACTTTCCTGGGCTACGATTCTATTGTTGTTGCTCCCCTTCATCGGCGTGTTGATTGTTCTCTTGCAGCGCTGGCTTGAGCCGAAAGAGGAGCCGATCACGCTTGAGGCGCATGGAGAAGCGCATGAGGCGCACGAGCCGGAGCATGAAAGCGCCGTGGTAGAGAGCGCGGAAGCGCAGCCCGCGCCGGAGGCCATCATCGCGGAAGCGCGGCCCGTGCCGGAGGCCATCGCCGCGGAAGCGCAGCCCGCGCCGGAAGCCATCGCCGCGGAAGCGCAGCCCGTGCCGGAGGCCATCGCCGCGGAAGCGCAGCCCGCGCCGGAAGCCATCACCGCGGAAGCGCGGCCCGTGCCGGAGGCCATC
>DAOUBT010000088.1:0-40734 GCA_034432595.1 Anaerolineae bacterium
AAGCTCTTGAGTGTTCACAACCTCAAGTATCTACAGAGTGCGGTTTTGTTCAAGGGCAGAACCGCCCCGAATTTTGTCTAAACTCGAGTTATCCAAACCTGCGCTTAAAATCGCGCCAGCGGTGATTTCAAGGGCTATCCTAATGAAGATGGCCTTGAAATCGTCCGGCCTGGTTTTGAGTTGATTCAGCCGATTGAGCCAATTGTCTTTCTTTTACTTCGGGCTATACTTAAATCAGAACGTTGCGGGGTTACATACCCCTACCACTTTGATTCAGTAAGGAGTAAGCGATGATGGCGCTTTGGGAAGTATACTATCAGGCAACGACCCCGGATGCGATTTCCGCATTGCTCGCGGAGTATGGTCCAAAGGCGCGCTTGATCGCCGGCGGTACGGATTTAATTGTAGAACTGCAACGTGGAACGCGGCAGATTCCGGTCCTCATTGATGTAACGCGCGTGCCCAAACTGGATGACATTCGTTTGGGCGAGGATGGCCTTTTGCGCATGGGCCCGATGGTGACGCACGCGCAGGCTGCCGCGTCGCCCATCGTACAGGAGTACGCCTTGCCCCTGGCACAGGCCTGTTGGGGCGTCGGCGCGCCTGCGCTGCGCAATCGCGGCACGATAGCCGGCAATCTGGCCACCGCGTCCCCCGCTAACGATACCATCACGGCCTTGGTGGCGCTGGATGCGCGCGTCGCTTTGCGTTCGGTGCGCGGAGAGCGCTTCATCCCCCTGCGCGAGTTCTACACCGGTGTGCGCCGCACCGTCATGGAAGCGGATGAGTGGATAAGCGAGATTGTCTTCAAACCCCTCAAGCCCCATCAACGCGGCGTGTACCTCAAACTCGGCTTGCGGCGCTCCTTAGCCATCGCCGTGGTGAACATCGCCGTGGTGCTTGATTTCGAGGGCGAAACGGTGCGCGAAAGTCGCATCGCCCTGGGCAGTGTCGCGCCCACGATTATCCGCGCGCCGGAAGCGGAGGCGGAGCTGAACGGACGCCCGCTCACGCGCGAGAGCATCGAGGCCGCCGCGCGCTGGGCCGCTCATGCCGCCCGTCCCATTGACGATGTGCGCGCTGCGGCCTGGTTCCGCACCGAGGAGGTCTTCGCGCTCACGCAGCAGGCGCTCGAAGCCATCCGTGATGGGCAGGAGCGCCTGAACCTGCCGCCGGTGGATCAGGTCATCCGCTTGAGTGCGCCGCGCATCAGCCGCCCAACCCTCAGCGGCCCGACCCTGGTGCACCACGCCGAAGGACCGGAGGCGATTACCTTCACCCTGAACGGCCAACAGGTCCACGTCGAGGGGGCGAATGGCAAGACGCTCCTGCAGATGCTGCGTGAAGATGTGGGCCTCATCGGCACGAAGGAAGGCTGCGGCGAAGGGGAGTGCGGCGCGTGCACCGTGTGGTTGGATGGCATGGCTGTGCTCTCCTGCCTGACGCCCGCGCCGCGCGCCCATCAGGCCAACGTCGTCACCATTGAGGGCCTTACAGCGGGGGATAGCCTTCATCCCATACAGGAGGCTTTTATTGCCGAGGACGCGGTGCAGTGCGGCTTCTGCACCCCCGGCTTCGTGATGAGCGCGGCCAAGCTCCTGGAGGAGGCGCCGCATCCCACCCGTGAGCAGATCGTCGCCGCCCTGAGTGGCAACCTGTGCCGCTGTACCGGTTACTACAAGATCATCCGTGCCGTCGAGCGCGCGGCAGAACGTGAAGGCACAGCATGAAACGACAGGCTCCACCCGCTGCACCCGACATCACGCTTTACATGCGCACCTACTACTCCCTGCTGCGCACGTCGCAGGAAGTGCAAATCCGCACGCTGGAGGAAACGCACATCGCCATGCAGTCTGCGTTGCATCCCGGCGCGGCGGATGCGCGCCCGGACATGTCGGCTTTCATCTACAGCAGCCTGCGCCTGCCCCCCTGCATCCGCACGGTGCGCTTGATTGTGCTGGCGCAAAGCGAAGCCACCTTCCGCCGTGGCGGCTATCCCGACGTGGCGGCCTGGCAGAGCGTGAGCGCGCCGGGGCGTCGGCGGCGCATGGCCTTTAATGGGCAGGACACCTTAGCAGCTTACATCGGCAGCATTTCTGATATTGATGACATCGTCCCCATCCTGGTGGCGCTGCAAATCGAGTGGAACAAGATGCACACCCTGCTCAATCAGCATCCGGCTCTGGTGCAGCGCCTGAGCGAGCTGGAATCCGCACCTTGCGTGGATGGGGAGCTGTGCGCAGCGGTGCGTGCGGCGTTGCAACTCACCGTGGAAGAATGGGAGAAGTTGGAGCGGGTGTGGGGCGCGGCCCTGCCGCAGTGGCTGGCCGCCATCGCCCGGCAGCGCAAGCGCTTTGCTTTGCGCCTCTTGAGCGGCAGTTACGTGGCGTATCGGCGGGCGACGCAGGAGTGGTGGGAGCACGTGAGCGCGCGCGTGCCCTTCGACGTCAGCGAGCGTCCCGTGTATTTCGTCTCCAGCAACACGCACAGCCTGGTGAACATGCTCACGGGCTTTGCGCAGCGCCATCGGGACGAGCTGTTACACGCGCTGGAAAACGGCGACGCGGAATTGTATGCCGAAGCGCAGCGCATTCAACGTGGCGAGGTTCCGAGCAACTGGGAAAACTTCCTCTACTACGCGCTCAAGAAGCATCTCAGCACCCCGGAGGGGCAGGCGCTGGCCCGTCAGCGGCTGGAAGAAGAAGCGGAACTCGGCATCACGCGCATTCCCAGTGTCCAGACTTTCGATCTGGAAGCGCAGGTCATTGACCTGCAGCGCGTCCGTCCCGCCTATGTGGATAGTCGTCTGCGCGACCTGCCTCTGGAGCACCTGGCGCGGACGAACGCCGTCATCCTGAACATTGACTATCCTTTAGGCTTTGCTGCTTACCATTTGCTCTCGCAAATCGCTGCCAGCGTGGCGGATTTGCGCGGCGTCTACATTATCGGCAAGGCAGCCACGCTCAACGGGCGCATCGGGGATGTGCTGATTCCGAATGTCGTTTACGATGAGCATGCGCAAAATACGTTTATCTTCAACAATGCCTTCCGCGCGGCGGACGTGGCGCCTTACCTGGTCTATGGTGATGTGCTCGATAATCAGCGTGCGTTAACCGTGCGTGGCACCTTTCTGCAGAACAAGGCCTACATGGCGGGCTTCCTGGATGCAGGGTATACGGATGTCGAAATGGAGGCAGGGCCCTACCTTTCGGCGTTGTATGAGTTCATGCGTCCACGGCGTTACCCGACCGACGAACTCATCAATCTTTACCCCATGCCGCTCGAAGTGGGGATTTTGCACTACGCATCGGATACGCCCATGAGCAAAGGGCAGAATCTGGGGGCGCAGAATCTTTCATATTACGGTATGGATCCCACTTACGCAGCAACTGTTGCTGTTTTACGGCGCATTCTGGAGCACGTTACCGTGTCTCAGGAGTAGGAGGGCTTATGCGGGTACGGAGTCTGTTCCTTTTGCTTGTGATGGCATTCAGCTTTGTCGCGTGTCTGCCGCAGCCCACGCCCACGTCCCTGCCGCAGGAGCTGGTTTTTTACGACTGGGCGCTGGACGTGCCGCAAGAGGTGCTGGACGGTTTCACCGCTGAATACGGCATCAAGGTGCGCTACGAGACTTACGATTCGACCGAAGAAGCGGTGGCCAATCTGGAAGCGGGCAAGATGTACGATGTGGTGGTCATGGATTCGCGCCACATTCCGCGCTTGCTCGAAAAGAAGTTGCTGGCGCGGCTCAATCACGCCAACCTGACTAACTTCGATAACATCTCGCCGGACTTCCGTAACCCGGCTTTTGATCCGGGCAATGCTTACACCATCCCCTTCAACTGGGGCACGGTGGGCATTCTGGTCCGGAATGATCAGGTGAGTGCGCCCGTCAAGCGCTGGGCAGATTTGTGGGATGCGCGTTATGCGGGGAAAATTGGCCTGTGGCGCGAAGGGGCCATGCGCGAAATCATCGGCTACACCCTCATGTCCCTGGGCTATTCTTGCAACACGGTCAACCCCAAACACCTTGACGATGCGCTCCAGCGTTTACTGGAGCTGCGTCCCAACGTCGTGTTCCTGGAGGACTGCCCCGATTGTGTGGAAAGTGCCAGCCCTGTACCGGCGCTGCTGCGCGGCGACGTGGTGATGGCGTTAGGGTATGCGGCCAGCGCGCTGGAAGGACAGGAGAAAAGCCCCAACATCGGCTACGTTCTCCCCGCCGAAGGCACCATCGTCTGGAACGATAATTTCGTGATTCCCGCTAACAGCCCCAACCAAGAGTTTGCCGGGCTGTTTTTGAATTACATCCTGCGCGGGGAGACGGCGGCAGCCATTGCCAACTACAATCGCTATGCCACGCCCAATCTGGCCGCCGTCAAGTATCTGGATGAAAACTTGCGGAACAATCCGGTGGTGTTCCCGACCAATCTGAAAAACGCCGAAATGTTGCTCCCCATTACCGAAGAAGCCGATGCATTGTATATGCAGATTTGGGAGCGTTTTGTGGCAGGTCAATAAAGCGTGCGCTTTGCGGTAACGGGTTGAGGGGACGATTCGCGGATTGACCGCCTGGAAGCGCCCGGTCGTGGCCGCCCGTTGCTAACGGGATGGCAGGTAGATAGGGTTGGTTTGAATCGCTATACTTGCATTCATCTTCAAATCCAAACAGGAAACCTGACGGAGGGAAGAGTCATGAAAGTGCCTTACATTGGAGAATCCCTGCCTCGCTTCGATGCGCGTGACAAGGTAACCGGCAAGGCCCTGTATCCGGCGGACATCAACATGGAAGGACAGCTTTACATGAAGCTGCTCTTTGCCCGGCGTCCGCACGCGCGCGTGGTGGCGATTGATACGAGCGCGGCTTTGCAGGTGCCCGGCGTCGTTGCCATTTTCACAGCGCAGGATGTGCCCTGCAATGAGTATGGCCTGCAATATCCCGATCAACCCGTGCTGTGCGGCCCCGGCAGCGACCGGCCCGGCGCGGATGTGGTACGCTTTGTCGGCGATCAGGTGGCGGCCATCGTCGCCGAAACCGAAGCGGCGGCGACACAAGCGCGCGACCTGGTGCGCGTGGTGTACGAGGATTTGCCCGTGCTTTCCGACCCGCGCGAAGCGATCAAGCCCGACGCGCCGCGCCTCCATCCACCCCACGAACGCACGCCCATCCATCCAGAGCTGGTCTTTGAGGGCAACATCGCTTCGCATCACCGCATCCGCCGCGGCGACATCGCCGTGGGATACGAGGAAGCTGAACTCATCATCGAATCCACTTACGAAATCCCCGGTCAGGAACACGCTTATCTCCAACCGGAGGCGGGGCTGGGTTACATTGACGAACAAGGGCGCGTGACCGTCATCGTCGGTGGGCAGTGGACGCACGAGGATCAACATCAAATTGCCCATGCCCTGGCCCTGCCCCTCGAACAGGTGCGCGTGATTTATCCCGCCATCGGGGGCGCTTTTGGGGGACGCGAGGATATGTCGGTGCAGATTGTGCTCGCCCTGGCCGCCTATCGCCTCAAGCGGCCCGTCAAAATCGTCTGGACGCGCGAGGAGTCCATCATCGGCCACCACAAGCGCCATAGCTGCTACGTGCATACGCGCTGGGGCGCAACCGGCGACGGGAAGCTGGTCCTCGCCGAGACGGAAGTCATTGCGGATGCCGGGGCCTACATCTACACCACCAATAAGGTGCTGGGCAACCTGCTGCTCACCTGCAACGGCCCTTACCGCATCCCGCATGTGAAGACCGACGTGTACGGGGTGTACACGAACAACATCCCCTCCGGCGCTTTCCGCGGTTTCGGCGCGCCGCAGGGCAACTTTATCGCCGAAGCGCAGATGAACAAGCTTGCCGTGGCCCTGGGCATGGACCCGGTGGCGCTGCGCCTGAAAAACATCGTGCGCGAGGGTGACCCCATGCCGTGGGGCAACCCGCTCCCCGAAGCGCCCTATGGCCTGGAGGACTGCCTCATCAAGGCGGCGGAGGCGCTGGGCTGGCAGCGCAACGCTTACGGCGGCTGGATTGCACCGCGTCCGGAACCCGCGCCCGACGCTCCGCCCTACCTGACCCGCGGCGTGGGCATTGCCCTGGGCTTCAAGAACATCGGCTTTTCTTTTGGGTATCAGGAGAACGCCTGGGCAGGGATTGAGCTGCACGGGAAGACGGAGATCGAACGCGCGGTGGTGTACGCGGCCAGCTCGGATGTGGGGCAGGGCACGCGCACCGTTATCCGGCAGATGGCGGCCGCAGCTTTAGGGATTCCTATCGAGCGCGTGGAGCTGGGACCGATGGATACTGCGGTGACGGGCAGCGCCGGCTCTTGTTCGGCCTCGCGCATGACCTTCATGATCGGCAATGCCATCCGCGGGGCGGCGCAGCTTGCGCTGGAAAAATGGCAGGATGAGGAGCGCCCCGCGCGCGCGGAGTACACGTATCTGGCCCCCAAGACGACCCAGATTGACGCGGAAACCGGCGCCGGCGACCCGAACTTCGCTTATGGCTATGTGGCCCTTGGGGTGGAGGTTGAGGTGAACAGCCGCACCGGTGAGCTGCGCGTGCCAAAGCTGGTCTGCGCGGTGGATGTCGGCAAGGCCATCAATCCGCGCCTGGTAACGGGGCAAATCGAGGGCGGCGCCTTGCAGGCTCTGGGCTGGGCGACCACCGAACACTTCATTCAGCGCGATGGGATTCCGCTCACCACCACGCTCAGTACCTACCTCATCCCAACCATCGCCGACATCCCGGACGAGATGGAATCCATCATCGTGGAAAACGAGAACGAGGAAGGCCCATGGGGTGCGCGCGGCATGGCGGAGATGCCTTTCATCGCGGTGGCCTCGGCGCTGCACGGCGCGCTGTATCAGGCCACGCAGCTCTGGTATGATAGCTTCCCCTTCAAAGCGCAGCGCATCCTGGCCCCGATGCGCGGCATCGAGGAATAACCGTAACTCCAGGTCAAAGCTGGCCGGTAAAGGGTGGACGAAGGCATTGCCTTTGTCCACCCTGCTGTAATGTGGGATGCTATACATCACGCCCGCCGGAGGCACGGCCTCCGGCGGGTGCTTGTTCTCTTAGAAGAGCTTGGAAGGCTTGAGATCGCGCAGCAGGGCCTGAACGGCCTTGCGAAAGTCCTGCGCGTCATCAAGCGCGGGATCATCCTGGGCCAGCGCGAGCGCCTTTTCCAGGTGGGCGATAGCTTCTTTCTTGCGCCCCATCTTTTTGGCGAGCAGGCCGAGATTGTAACATACGGCCGCATTTTCGGGACGCAGGGCATGGGCTTTGAGCATGGTTTGGTAAGCCCGCTCGGCCAGCCCTAAGGTGTCTAACGTGGCTGCGAGGTGGAAATAGACCGCGAAGGTTTCCGGGGCAAGGGCAAGGACTTGCTCGTAACAGACCACGGCATCCGTGTAACGCCTTTCCTGATAAGCCTGCAATCCTTTTTCCATCAAGGTGCTGATTTCTACTTCATCCATGAGATTCCTCTTCAGAAATTTGTGATAGTCATGGGCGCCTGACTTTATCCTGGCGTTTGAAGCCGCGTCCGTGAGCCGTTCGGTGCCGCAATCACGTATCTGAGTCCACCATGCGGCATGGTCATCACTGCTCCGGGAGGGAGCGCAGACCGCTACGGTTCGACGTAGTAGGCTACGCCGATAGACCCCGGTCCGGCGTGCACGCCGAGCGCAACCGGCACGCGCGTGAGGTACGTTTCCACGCAATTCAGGCGCTGCTGCAGAGTCTCCAGCACCTGCCGCCCCTCGGCTTCATTCTCGGCGTAATGAACCGTGAGGTGCACGGGCCGTGTGCCCACGCGGCGCGTCACGTGTTCCACAAGTTGCTCAAGGCCCGCGCTGCGCCGCCGCGTTTGCCCGATAAGCTCCACGGCATTATCGGCTACCCGCACCAGGGGTTGGATGTTCAAGAATGCCCCTAAGAGGCGTGCTGCCTTCGAGAGACGTCCGCCTTTGACGGCGTAGTTCACCGATTCGAGCAGTGCATAGAGACCGGCTTGTGCGCTCATGGTCTGAGCGCGCTGCGCCACCACCTTAAGCGGTGCGCCTTCCCTGGCGATGCGGGCTGCCTCCAGTGCGATGAAGCCTTCCCCCATGGCCGTTGTGCCCGAATCCACCACCTCAACCGGCACAGGGCTGCTGCGTGCAGCGATGCGGGCTGTATCACAGGTGGCGCTTTGTTTCCCCGCAAGGTGGATGGAAACAATGCCTTTCGCCCATGTGGCGCATTGGTGATACACTTCTAAAAAGTTCTCGATGGAAGGCACGCCGGTGCTCACATCCGGCTCGCTTTGTGCGCGCAACATGGGGAAAAAAGTCTCCGGGAAAAGGTCTATCCCATCGCGGAAGGTTTGCGCCCCCACGCGCACATGATAGCTTACCACACCGATGCGATAGGCGGCAAGCAGATCAGCGGGAAGACCGGCTGCGGAATCTGTAACGATGGCTATGTCCATACCAGGCCTCCAGAAATATCAGGGCGAGCACGCTGCCGCTCATGTCAGCGTTCTCCCCATTGTGGAATGGTGCCGATGATAAGGCCGAATCATGATAATAGCCGCTCCTATTAAACCACAATCACAAAAATTTGCCATTGCGGATTGACTCCTTGCTATCCGCGCTTATACTTGGTTGGAAACGCTCAGGCAAGTCACACTTCATGGAGGCGTTATGTTGTGGGTGATTGACATTGGGAATACCAACATCGTGCTCGGCGTCCATGATGGGCGCTCCTGGCTGCACCTGTGGCGTGTGCAGACGCAACGGGACAAAATGCCCGATGAATACGCGGTGCTCTTTCGTGCTTTGCTGCAAGAAGCCAACCTTACGCCAGCGCAGCTCACGCGCGCGGTGATCAGCAGCGTGGTGCCGCCGCTCACCGCCACCCTTGCGGAAGTGGTGCAGCGTCTGTGCGGCTTTACGCCTCTCATCATTGGCCCGCATCTGGATACGGGCATCCGCATCCTGTTGGACAACCCGCTGGAAATCGGCAGTGACCTGCTGGCCAATGCCGTGGCGGCCCACCATCGTGTGGGCGGGGCGTGCATCGTGGTGGACTTTGGCACGGCGACGACTGTGATTGCCGTTTCGGAGCGCGGGGAGTTTCTCGGCGGCGCCATCGCACCGGGTTTGAAGCTGGCCGTGGCAGCTCTGGCCGGCGGGACGGCGCAACTGCCGGCCATCCCTCTGGCTGCGCCGCCGCGCGCCATCGGGACCGGGACCGTCAGCGCCATCCAATCCGGCATCGTGTACGGCTACCTGGGCCTGGTGGAAGGATTGGTCAGGCGTTTCCGCACCGAAATGGGCTGCGAGGCCCCTGTTATCGCTACCGGCGGTCTCTCCGGCTTGATGGCGCAGCATACCGATTTGTTTGTCGCGGTGGACGTGGGCCTGACTCTGGAGGGCATTCGTCTCATCGCGGAACGGAATAGGTGAACGAGGGGACCCGCTCTTTCTGCCCGGTTTACGTAGCTCCCCAACCTGTCTGGGTTACGCTGCAATAGACCCTTGAGGCGGGGTAGGGCTGGGCGAAGGCATGGCCTTTGCCCGTCCCAGGTTCACGGTCGCGACCTGAGAACGCGCAAGCCCGGTTAAAAACCTCAGCGGCGATTGCTAAGCAGTTACAAAAAAGGGCACAGTCTTGCTTGACTGTGCCCTTTTGCCTGCTTCGTCAGGCTACGTCCTATCGAACTCCACCTCAAGCCCCGGAATGCGGAAGCGCGCCTCCACGCGGCCCATGATCCAACTCAAGGCCATGACGATGAGCAGGTAGATCAGCCCGACATAAGGGAGCATGAGCATGGGGTTGTAGTAGGCGCTGATGATGCCGCGGATTTCGCCAAACAGGTCCTGTACGGCGATGAGGGACACAATCGAGGTGTACTTGACCATGTAAGCCACCTCGTTCGACCAGGGCGGCAGGGCTAAGCGGATGGCTTGCGGCAGGATGATGTGGCGAATGGCTTGCAGGCGCGTCATGCCGAGCGCGCGCGCGGCAATCATCTGCCCGGAGCTGATGGCTTGCAGCGCTCCACGGAAGTATTCCGCCTGATACGCGCCACTGTTCAACCCCAAAGCCACATAAGCCGCGGTGAAAGGCTCCAGGGTGAGCAGATTGGGCGGCAGGCCCAGAGAGGCCAGGAAGCGGCTCACCCCCACATCCGAAAGACCGTAGTAGATGATGAAAAGCTGTACCAGCAGCGGCGTGCCCCGGAAGAGTTCCACATAAGCCACTGCCGGCACTTTGGCCCAGCGCGGCCCATACACGCGCAGCAACGCCGTCGGCAGCCCGATCACCAGCCCGATGAGCAGCGAAAGCGCGCTAATCTGCATGGTGACAAGCAGTCCGCGCCAGGTCGCTTCCAATACTTGCGCCCAGAAGTCGTTCATGCTCTTTCCGTTCCTTTTAACCGTGGATTTCGGTGATGCGGCCCAGAAATTCGCGCGTGCGCGGCACCCTGGGATTGCGGAAAAGCTGCTCCGGCGACCCTTCCTCCACGATGTGGCCGTGCTCCATGAACACGATGCGATTGGCCACATCGCGCGCGAAGCCCATTTCGTGCGAGACGACCAGCATCGTCATGTGCTCTTCGGCCAGCTTTTTCATCACATTGAGCACCTCGCCGATGAGTTCCGGGTCTAAGGCGGAGGTCGGCTCATCGAAAAGCATCACCTTGGGATTCATGGCCAGGGCGCGCGCGATGGCGACGCGCTGCTTTTGCCCGCCGGAAAGCAGCCCCGGATAAGCATCGGCTTTTTCCAGCAGCCCGACGCGCTCCAACTCGAACAGGGCGAGCTTACGAGCTTCTTCGCGGGGCATCTTTTTCACGTGGATCAGGCCCGACATCACATTCTCCAGCGCGGTGAGGTGGGGGAAAAGATTAAACTCCTGAAACACCATGCCCACCTGCGCGCGGATGGCGTTGATGTTGGTTTTGGGGGACGTGACCTCTTGCCCATCCACCCACACCTGTCCGCGGTCGGGGTAGGTGAGGAGGTTGACACAGCGCAACAGGGTGCTTTTGCCCGTGCCGCTCGGCCCGATGATGACGACCACCTCGCCTTTGTGGACGTCCAATGAAACACCCTTGAGGACTTCGTTGTTGCCATAACGTTTGTGGATATCCACCAGCCTTACAATCGGTTCTTCATTCATGGATAAGAACTCCTGTTAAAAATGAAATCCTGCGTTTGGGCGTAAGGCCGTTCTATGCCGCCGTGAAAGCGGAAAAGCGCCTTGGGGAACGATGCGCCACCGCCGTCTGCGGCAAAAAACGAACCTTTTCCGCGCTGGAATACGCTGTTGGTTTTTCCGGATCGGCCTGGTCTGGCTCAGACCGCTGCCATCACCGGTCCGTTATATCGGCTTTGTAACGGCTTACCTTCAGCACCAGAACAGCGCTTGAGATCGCCGCTGGCGCGATTTTAACCGCCAGCCTGAATAGGGTATCCGCTGATAGCAACGCCCTTTGGGTGGCCTGTGTGGGCGAAGGCATTACCTTCGCCTACCCCTATCCCGCCCGGAGGTTCTATCGCACCGTAACCCCGACAGAACGAGCCGTTACTCGGTTTTGTCCGTTTTTCCAAATCGGTCCAGAAGTGCCGGCCTGTCCGGTCCGTTTGATCGGCCCGGATAAGCCCGCTTCGGATGCTGCGGCGTTCCTCAAGCTTCCTGCTCAGGTCTGCTAACCCTGCCCCTCGCTCATAGCGCGCAGGTTTTGATTGGCCTCACGCAATTTGCTCATCAGCTCCGCTGCCATCCGGCGCATGATGCGGAAGCCGATTTCCGGGTAATCTTCCGCTAAGCGCGCCAAGCGCTTGCCGGGGATGCGCAAGAGTGTGCCGTCGTGCAGGCAGCGCGCGCTTGCGGAGCGGCGGCCTTCCTCAATGAGCACCGTTTCGCCGAAGATTTGCCCCGGTCCCAGCACCGAAAGGCGCAGCGGTGGCTTGCCCGGCGGATCGAGCACGATTTCCACGTCCCCGCGGGCGATGATGTAGAGCGCGTCACCGGCTTCATCGAGGTGAAAGATTTCCTGCCCTGCGACGACGTTCATCTCCTCACAGATCATCAACACCAGGTCCAGATGAATCTCGTTGAGGTCTTTGAACAGGTAGGTGGTTCTGAGTATTTGCTTGCTTTCGCTCAGGTGCATGCTTTCCTCCTCTCCGTGACCGCTCAGTTTATTTTAACGTACCAGAGATCGCCCGTGCGCAGGTCGAGCATGGCGTAGCCCGCCTCGTTCAGGTCGAGTGGGCGCGCTAAGGAACCGGGATTGATCACGCGCGTTTTGCCGATATGCTCATCCCGGCGGCGATGGGTGTGCCCGTGGATGACGTAAGTATACATGCCGGAACGGATGGCCTGTTGCAGGCGGGCAGTATCGTTGCCGTGGAGCAGGGCGATGCTGTACCCGCTGATGTGCAGGTGATGGAAGGCTGCATAGCGTCCAACACCAAACTGCGCCCTCACCGCTTCTTCCAGGCCGGATTCGTCCATGTTGCCGCTTGCGATCCACAGGTCAAAGCCTTCCAGGTAAGGGAGGGCTTCGGCCCCCGTGAGATCGCCCGCGTGCAGGACGACGCGGACCTCATCGGCGCGGAGCTGTTCGGCGGCGCGCTTCATCCGTCCGAAGCTGTTGTGGGTGTCGGCCATGATTGCAATGCGCATTGCTTACCAGGGTCCCCTATCCCATAAAGCTTTGTAATAAAGATGTCGATAGCCATCCACGCGCTGATAGGTATAGCCGGGGGTGGGGCAGCGCGCTCCATCCACCGTGACCGCCATGCGCCCAATCTGTTCCCAGGCCGCGAGGAAGTCGTCGTAAGTATAGTACTTGATTTTGGCATCGTAGGCGTCGGCCATGTAGAGGCCGCCACTGTCGTAGCCCAGGACGACGAAGCTGTGTTCGTGGCGCACGACCGGCACTTCCTTGCCGGCGGCGGTCTTCCACAGGATGACCGGTGAGAGGCGCATCCCGTAAGTGGCCCATACAATCACAGGCCGCCCTGCGGCAACTTCGGCCTTAAGCTCGCGCAGCGTGTAGCCGTAATGGGCCTGCGCGTTCAGGCCGACGCGGCGCAGCATCTGCGCGATCGGGTCCGCATAGACGCCGTAACCAACCGGCGGAAGGCTGCCGGGGAGTGCGTCTAAGCTGCCCACAAAGCCGCGATTCGGATCGTCGGAGTAGGGGAGGAGTTTCGTCATTTCTACTTCGACGATGGGAATACCCCAGAAACGCGCCACATCGGTGGCGGAACGAATCTCGCAGCTCATGGGACGTTGCTGCGGGTAAGGATCAAAGCCTTCGATGAAGGTTTCCTCCGGACCGGTTCCCTGCGGCAGCGGAATCAACAGGTTCAGGGCGAGCAGGAGGCTGCCGAACCAGGTGACCAGGGATGTCCACGCCATGGGCCGCTAAGCGATGGTGCGCAGGTCTATGATCGTGTAGCCCGGCTCTGTGAAGATGGCGCGCACGCTCGCCTCGTCCAGGTTGCGAATCTTGAGGGTGACAATGGCCTGACTGGGATCGGTGCCGGAGAAGGTGCCCAGGGCGATGATGTCCCCATTCTTTTCGGCGATGGCGGCGCTGATGTGGCTGAGAACGCCCGGACGATCCGGCACTTCGGCGGTGATGCGCACGCCCTTCTCGCGCGCCGCAAGCATGTCCAGCAGGGTCTTGAAGATGTCGGTCTCGGTGATGATGCCGACGAGCTTTCCATCCTTCACCACAGGCAGCGCGCCGATTTTGTTCTGCGCCATGATGAGCGCGGCCTCTTCGATGGGGACATCTTCGCTAATCGAGATGACCTTGCGGGACATGACTTCTTCGACCTTGAGCTTGGAGAGGAGGTAGCCAATTTCGTACACGCTCAGGCTGGTGGCGGGCGACGGGGAGGCGTAGAGCAGGTCCTTCTCGGAGACGATGCCGACCAGGCGGCCCTCCCGGTCAATCACCGGTAGACGGCGGATTTTGTTGATGCGGATGAGGTTGAGCGCGTCTGAAACGGAGGTCGAGGGCGCAATGGTGATAACTTTGGTGGTCATGTGGTTCTTAACGAGCATAAAGTCCCTCCCTTGAGAAAATGATGTCATCAGGGCGCTGCTGCGTCCCTGCATTACGATAGCACATCTTAGCGGAATAGCAAACGGCGCCGGGGCGTGTTATAATGCCAGAGTACTCTGGCATACGGAGGCTGATATGACGATGGGACGTTTGTATGGGACGGCTTTCATCAGCGGTCTGGTGTCGCTGGCGTTAGAGCTGGCGGCCTCGCGGCTGTTGGGGCCGACTTTCGGCACCACCGAACTCATCTGGTCGGTGGTGATTGGGTTGATTTTGCTCTATTTCGCCATTGGCTACACCATCGGTGGACGCTGGGCTGACCGCTCTCCAGAGCCGGCCACGCTCTACACCATCATTATCGCTGCCGGGGTGAGCATCGCTGCCCTGCCTTTCCTGGCGCGGCCCGTGTTGCTGCTTGGACAGGCCGGCGCGCGGATGTGGGACATCGGGCGCGTGGTGGGGCCTTTTATCGCCGTATTGGTGCTTTTTTCGGTGCCGATTACGCTCCTGGCCTGCGTCTCGCCCTTCGTCATCCGCTTAGCCATGCGCGATGTGCACGCGGCTGGTGTGACCAGCGGCAAGATTTATGCGATTTCGACCGCTGGCAGCTTCCTGGGCACGTTTTTGCCCAATCTCGTGCTCGTGCCCACCCTGGGGACGCACCGCACCTTTCTGTTCCTGGCCTTGCTCACCCTGGTCACAGGGCTTAGCGGGTTGTGGGGGACGGCGCGCGCACGCTTCTGGAAGCTGGTGTGGTTATTGCCGCTGGGATTGCTGCTTTTCGCTTACCGTCCCACGTGGATTAAGCCCACAGCCGGTCTGATTTACGAGGAAGAATCCACCTACAACTTCATTCAAGTGCTGGAGCATGAAGGGAACCGCTATCTCTTGCTCAACGAGGGGCAGGGGCTGCATTCGGTTTACTTCCCCGATAAGCTCCTCACGCAGGGAACGTGGGATTACTTCCTGACCGCGCCGTATTTCAACCCTGCGCCTTATACGCAGGACGAGGTGCGCAGCCTCCTGGTGGTTGGGTTGGCGTGCGGTACAATTCCCGCGCAGTACACGGCTGTTTACGGCCCCATTCGCATAGATGGGGTAGAAATTGACCCGGCCATTGTGCGCGTGGGGCAGCGCTTCTTCGCCATGACGCAGCCCAATCTCACGCCGATTGTGGACGACGGGCGTACCTATCTGAACACCACATCGGAAACCTATGACGTGATTGCCGTGGATGCCTACCGCCTGCCGTACATTCCCTGGCATTTAACGACGGTGGAGTTTTTCACCGCGGCGCGGGAGCATCTCACGGAGCGCGGGGTGGTAGCGATTAACGTCGGTCACACGCCGGAAGATTGGCGGCTGGTCAAGGCGCTGGCGACCACGATGGGGCAGGTCTTCCCTTCCGTGCACGTGATTGCCGTGCCCGGCACCTTCAACGCCATCATCGTGGCCTCAAAGCAGCCCTCGCGTGTCGAGGATTTCCAGGCCAACGCGCAGCTCCTGACGCATCCCGCCCTGCAAAACGTCGCACAGCGCACGCTGGCCAACATCGTGCCGCTGGAGCTGGATGGGATGGTGCTGACGGATGACCGTGCTCCCATCGAGGCCCTGACCGACGTGCTGGTGATGCAGTATCTGTTGGGAGGAGCAAACTGAAAAGCTGGGTGCAACGCTCCCGTGAGGGATGCTCAGGACACAGATGAACACGCAATTTAGCCATGAGTTGAACAAGGGAAGAGAAAAAAACCTTAAGGAGGAAGGCATGAAACGCTTGAATTGGAACACGCTTTTAGCTCTGGCGGGGGTATTGGCTGCCATAGGCCTGTTGTTGATTGCGCAGGGATGTCGCAACGCCACCCCCACCACCACGCCCACGGCGACGCCGACTGTGGCGACGCCGACGCCGACATCTGTGGCGACCGCGCTGCCGGTCACGGCCACGCCCGCCGCCACGCCGACGTCCGCGCCGACGCCTACCGCAGAACCCACCAACATCAACCCGCTCACCGGTTTGCCGGTGGAAGACCCCGCCGCGTTGGAGCGCGTCCCGCTGGCGATTAAGGTCTCCAACTCTAAGGAAACTCGTCCACAAAGTGGGCTGCAGGCCGCGGACCTGGTGTTCGAGCACATCACCGAAGGGCGCATCACGCGCTTCACGGCGATTTTCTACGGCAACACGCCAGAGCGCGTCGGTTCGGTGCGCAGCGGGCGCCTGATTGACCTGGAGATTCCGGCCATGTATCAGGCCATGTTCGCTTACTCAGGCTCCAGTGCAGGCGTTGCCGTGCGCTACAAGAATTCGGACCTGTATCCCGCGCAGATCGTCCCCGATCTGGGGAAGCCCTATTTTTATCGCATGAGCATCCCCAACGTGGCCGTAGAGCACACCCTGTTTGCCGATCCCAAGGCGCTGTGGGAGCTGGCTGCGCAGCGTGGCCTGGGAAAACCCACTTACACCCAACGCATGAGCTTCGATGTCAACCCTCCGGCAGGTGGGACGCCGGCCAGCTTTATCAACGTGGCCTATCTCCCCACCTACTGCCCGGCAGGCTGGAGCTATGACGCGGCGCGCGGTGTGTGGCTGCGCAGCATCGCCGGCGAGCCGCACAAAGACGCGCTCACGCGCGAGCAAATTCACGCTGCCAACGTCATCGTGCTCTTTGCCGAGCATCACGAGACCGACATCATCGAGGATGCCTTCAATCACCGCTCTATTGAGATGAAACTCATCGGCAGCGGGGACCTATTGCTTTTCCGCGACGGTCAAATGTACCGCGGGCGTTGGACGCGCGCGCAACGCAGCGACATGCTCACCTTCACCGACCCACAGGGCAATCCGCTCCCGCTCAAGCCGGGCAACACCTGGTTTGAAGTCGTCCCCTTAGAGGCGAAGTTGAACGAGGGTAAAACCGCGGGCGAGTTTGAGGTGAGCTGGTAAGTCCGCGAAGTCCACGCATGGGAGTAACGGCTCCGCCTGCCTGGGTTACGATGCTATAGCCCCTTCAGGCAGGGTAAGGGTGGGCAAAGGCCTTGCCTTCGCCCACCCTTAGCGTGTTGAAATCACCGGATGCCCTATCCAAACCTGCGGTGAAAATCGCGCCAGTTGTGATGGCAAGGGCCATCCTGGTGCTGAAGGTAAGCAGCTACGAAGGGGAAACAAAGACACGAATAGGGTTCACCAGCAATGAAGGCATGAGGGGATGGCGGTAAGGCCACGGCGGGCGGCGCAACCCTGACCGCCGTACCGTCTGATGACGCCAGCCTACCTTCCTCCCCACATCTCCCAATACCGTCCACGCTGTGCGAGCAACTCCGTGTGCGTGCCCTGCTCAACGATGCGCCCCTTATCGAGCACCAAAATCCAATCCGCATCCTGCACACTGCTCAGGCGGTGCGCGATGAACAACGTGGTGCGCCCTTCCATCAACCGCTGCAGGGCGTGATGCAGCACGCGCTCGCTGTGGCGGTCCACGTAAGCCGTCGCCTCGTCCAACACCAGCAGGCGCGGGCGGGTAAGCAGGGTCCGCGCGATGGCGATGAGCTGCTTCTGCCCCTGACTGAGCGTCACGCCGCGTTCGCCCACGTGCGTAGCGTACCCTTCTGGCAGGCTGCGAATCAGGGCTTCCGCGCCCAGCTCGCGCATCAGCGCTGCCACCTCTTCTTCCGTCGCCTCAGGCCGCCCGTAGCGCAGGTTCTCCAGCACCGTTCCCGCGAAAAGCAACGGGTCCTGCAGCACCAGGCCAATTTGACGGCGCAAACTCAGCGCGTCCACCGTGCTGATATCGTAGCCATCCACCAGGATGCGCCCTTGCTGCGGCGTGTAGAAACGCAGCAACAAATTGATGATCGTCGTCTTTCCGGCACCCGTCGGCCCGACCAGCGCCACGCGCTGTCCCGGTTGCACGCTAAAACTAACCTCTTGCAGGATGGGTTTCTCGTCATAAGCAAAGCTCACGTTTTCAAAGCGCAACTCACCGCGCAGTTCTGGCAGGACGAGCGCGCGCGCCGGTTGCACTTCCGGCTCCGTTTCCCACAACAGACGCAGCCGCCGCCAGGCTACCTGATACCGCGGCCCATACGCCGCAAACGTGAGGAGGCCCTGCAATAGCGGGTAGAAACGCCGCTCGTAGGTCAAAAACGTTATCAACTGCCCCAGACTCAAGCGCCCCTGTTGCAGCTCCTGTGCGCCCACCCACAGCACCAGCGCCATTCCCAGAGTGCCGAAGACCGTCAGCCCTGGCGAGAAGAGCGCCCCCAGGCGCTGGGCCGAAACATTGGCTTCGTAATGCTCCGCAGTGAGCGCGGCCACGCGCGCTTCCATCTGCTTTTCCTGCGCGAAAGCCTGCACCAGGCGCACGTTGCTCAAATCCTCCTGTAACTCCGCCTCGACGCGGCCCGCCGTTTCGCGCATGCGCTGATAGGCGTTGAGCAGGCGCGGCAACAGCCCGACCGACCATAGCACCATCAACGGCGCGACGACCAGCACGACGAGCGCCAGGCGCGGTTGCAACCAGACCATGGCCACCATCAGCCCAACGGTGAGCAACGCCCGGCTCAGCGCCTCCGCCAGGGTGTCCGTGAGGAAGTTCTGCACCGTCTCGCTATCGTCGCGCAGGCGCGCCAGCAAATCCCCTGTCGCATGCGTATCGAAGAAGCGCAGCGGGAGCGTCTGCAGGCGCGTGAACAGCTCCAGGCGCAACGTGTGCAGCATGTCCTGTCCCACCCCGGCCAGTATCCATCCCGCCAGGGCGCGCGTTGCCCACGCTGCCAGATACACGCCGATAATCATCACCATCAGGCGCGTAAAGCCGGCGTAGGTTTTGGGGATGATGTAGCGATCGAGAGCCAGGCCCGTCAAATAAGGCGCGAGAATCTGCAACAGGCTCTGCGCCAGGAGCAGCAGCGTCGCCGCAGCCAGATGCGGCGCGTGGGGCTTCAGCCACGTCCGGGGAGACGGCTCGCGTTCCGAAGGGGGGCGGGCGGGGTGGGGGGTCATCCTGCCGGCTCCAATTCTTCGCCGCAGAGTTGCGCGTAGAGCGCGTTGCGCTCCATCAGCTCGTGATGGGGGCCTTGCGCCACGAGCCGCCCATCCGCGACCAGCAGCACCCAATCAGCCTGTTCCACGGTGGATATGCGCTGCGCGATGATGAAGGCGGTGCGCCCTTCCAACAGGGTGCTCAAAGCCTGCTGTACGCGCTGCGCGGTCAACCCGTCGAGCTGTGCGGTGGCATCATCCAGAATGAGCAGACGCGGCTGAATGAGCAGCGCGCGCGCCAGGGCTAAACGCTGCCGTTGTCCTCCGGAGAGCGTCGTCCCGCGCTCGCCGATGACGGTGTCGTAGCCCTCCGGCAGGCGGATGATGAATTCGTGCGCCTGCGCGGCCTGCGCCGCGGCGATGATCTCGTCCCATGTGGCTTCGGGGCGTCCGAAGGCAATGATGTCGCGCACCCGTCCTTTGAGCAACATCGTTTCCTGCATCGCTATGCCGATTTGACGGCGCAGCGAGGTTAAGGTGACAGCGCGCACATCGTGCCCATCCAACAGGATGCGGCCGCGTGTGGCATCGTAGAAGCGCGGGATGAGGTTCACCAGGCTGGATTTGCCTGAGCCGCTGGGGCCGACAATCGCCACCTTTTGTCCCGGCGCAATGCAAAAGCTTACATCCTGCAATACCCAGGGCTGATGCGGAAAGTAGCGAAACCAAACGCCCTCAAAGCGCACCTCGCCGCGCAGGGGCGGGAGGGGATAGGCTTGCGGTACCTCCTCCAGCGCAAGGGGCGCATCCAACACCTCGAAGATGCGCTCCGCGCCCGCCGCCGCGCGTGCTAAAAAGAGCATCAGCGAACTCATCATGAACAGCGGGCCGAGCGCCAGGAGCAGGTAAGAGGTGAAGGCCATCAGTTGCCCCACGCTCATCGTGCCCGCCATGATCTGCAGCCCGCCGAGCCATAGAATGCCCGCCGTGCCGAGGTTGGCGATCAGGGCAAAAAGGGGGAACATGAGCGCGCTGAGCCGACCGGCGCGCAGTTGAAGGGTGCGGTAAGCGGCGCTGGCCTGCGCAAAGCGGCGGCGCTCCTCCTCCGCGCGTGCAAAAGCCCGTACCACCCGCATTCCCACGAGGTTTTCCTGAAGCACGGTGGTCACATCCGCCAAAGCCCTTTGCCCGGCGCTGAAAAAGGGCCGCGCCACGAGGAAGAAAACGCCGTAAGCCCCGGCGGCAAGCGGGGCCACGGCCAGCACGAGTAGCGCCAACTGCGGTTGCGCGAAAGCGATAAAGAGCAGACTCCCGGCCAGCAGCAACAGGGCCGTCAGCAAGGAGAGAAAGGTCCCGCCCAGGAAGTCGCGCACCAGGTCCACATCGCGCAGCAGGCGCGTGAGGAGCTGCCCGGTCTGCGCCTGATCGTGGTAACTGAAGGCGAGGCGCTGCAGGCGGTTGTAGAGATGCAGGCGCAAATCGCGCGCCCTGCTTTCGGCCACGCGCGCGCTGAGAAAGCCTTCGAGCGCGTTCAGGCTGGCGCGCAGCACCGCCAGCCCCACCATGGCCGCACCGAGCTGCGTCACCAGGGCTAAGTTGCCGCGCGCAATGCCCTCATCCAGGATGGTTTGCGTCAGGCGGGGGATGAGGAGCTGTGCGGCGTTGCCCAGCAGCATGGCGAGCAGCGCGCCCAGAGCGGGAGTGCGTTCCGCGCGTGGCAGGGCAAGGGCACGCAGCAGAGCGCGCAGCGCGGTCCATTCGCGGCGCAGCAGCTCAGGGATGCGACCCATGCCGTCCGCCCGGTGGTGAAGTCGAGTGTTTCTTACCGTCCGGCGACTTTGGCCCAGTCCGCCATGAAGCGTTCCATGCCCGCGTCGGTGAAGGGGCTGTGAATCATCTTCTGCAGCACGGCGTAGGGCATGGTGATGATGTCCGCGCCGGCGAGCAGCGCCTGCGTGACGTGGGCGGTGTGGCGGATGCTGGCCGCGAGCACCTGACACGTAAAGCCGTACAGATCGAAGACCTCGCGCACCTGCCGCACCACCTCCATGCCGTCGAGGCCCGCATCGTCGAGTCGGCCTACAAAAATCGAGGCATAGCTTGCGCCCGCTTTGGCGGCCAGCACGGCCTGATTGACGGAGAAGATGAGGGTGGCGTTGATGCGTCCATTGGGCCATTTGGAGATGACGCTCATGGCTTTCAGGCCTTCAGGGGTGATGGGGATTTTGACGAAGACGTGTTCCGACCAGGAAAGGATGTCGCGCGCTTCGGCGATCATGCCCTCCGCGTCGGTGCTGATGACCTCGGCGCTCACCGGCCCCTTGACCAGCTCCACGATTTGCAAGGTCTGGGTCTTGAGGTCGGCGGTGCCGGCCTGCATCATCAGCGTGGGATTGGTGGTGACCCCGTCTACAACGCCCCAGCTCACGGCGCTGCGGACTTCTTCGATTTTGGCGGTATCTAAGAAAAGTTTAGCCATAAAAACCTCCTGCTCAAGGGGTTGGATTGTCAGCTCATCAAAGGGTCAGTCTGAACGGTTGCCCGACCGTCACCTGCCTCGACCCTGTGCTGTTTCTGCGTGCCACGGGTACTTTATCACGGGAAGCGCGTGGCATCAAAATTATAGGCGGGTTGAGGGGAAAAGCAATTCAGAAGAGACCGTTTGTGAGAGGGGGACCTGCTTACCGGAGATCGCTGGCACGTTGGAGAAAGCGGGCCGGGATGGCGAATCCCCAAAAGCGAGGCACCCCGGCTGGGGGGGGAGCCGGGGTGCCTCTCACCAAGGAAAGGAGGAGATACGAGACTGCATCTCTCACAGACATCCTTAATTATAATGATTAGCTTGGGAAAGCAAAGTGATAAACGGCGCTACTTCATGTGCTATTTATCACATCGTTAGAGCGCTCCTTTGCTTTCAAACCATGATGTGCTGCTCAGGATTGCAGAATCGTTTCGACTTGTTCCAGCACGTCCGCGCTGAGTTTCACATCCGCCGCCTTGACGTTGCTTTCAACGTGCGCGCGTTTCGTGGCGCCGGTGATGGCGGAACTGATTTCGGGGCGGCGCAGCACCCAGGCCAGAGCCAACTCGGACATGGTGAGCCCGGCTTCTTGCGCTAAGGCGGTGAGACGGCGCACGCGGGCGATGTTCGCTTCCGTCAGGTCGGCGTCCAGCCAGCGGCTGCGCGCGGCGCGGCTATCTTCCGGGATGCCGGCGTTGTACTTGCCGGTGAGCAGCCCTTGCGCTAAGGGACTCCACACCACCAGCCCCATCCCGTTGCGCGCGCAGGTGGGGATGATTTCCGCTTCGATGTGGCGATCGAGCATGTTGTAACGCGGTTGTTCGACCTGCGGCAGGTAGGCGTTAAGCGCGCGCGCTGTGCCTACGGCCTCTTCGATTTGCGCCGCGCTCCAGACGCTGGTGCCCCAGTAGAGGATCTTGCCCTGATGCACCAGGTCATCCATGGCGCGCACCACCTCATCCACCGGTGTCTCCGGATCGAATCGGTGGCAGAAGTAGATATCCAGGTAATCCATTTGCAGGCGCCGCAGCGAGTTGTGGATGGATTCCATGATGTGCTTGCGGTTCAGACCGCGGTCGTTAATGGCATCGCTCATGGGCCAGAAGACCTTGCTGGAAATGACCAGATCCTGACGGCGCAGGCCCAGCTCCCGGATCACCTCGCCCACTATACGCTCCGCTTCACCGCGCGCGTACACATCGGCCAGGTCAATAAAATTGATGCCGTTTTCGACGGCGGCCTGAATGCACTCTAACGTGGTGGCCTTGTCTTCCGAGCCGCCATAGGTGAGCCACGCGCCCAGGGAAATGCTGCTCACTTTCAACCCCGAACGTCCTAAACGACGATATTCCATAGCTCCCTCCTGTGTGTGATCATGATAGGACTTTTTATGATAGTCCGTTTGGTGAATCGTCAAGCTAAACTCAAACTCTTGTACCGTCCGTGTACCGCCAGCCTCTGGCTGGCCAGTCCTTGTAGCGCCGGCCTTTGGCCTGGCCCAGGCATAGCCTGTGGGTACGTTTAAATCATCCTGTCTGCCCTTGTACCACCCTTGTAGCGCCGGCCTTTGGCCGGCTTTAGCCCAGGCGGAGCCTGGGGGTACGTCCAAGCCATCCTGTCTGTCCTTGTACCACCCTTGTAGCGCCGGCCTTGGACCGGCTTTAGCCCAGGCAGAGCCTGGGGGTACGTTCTGTCTGCCCTTGTACCACCAGCCTCTGGCTGGTCAGTCCTTGTAGCGCCAACCTTTGGCCGGCTTTAGCCCAGGCAGAGCCTGGGGGTACGGAGTTGGCCCAGGCGGAGCCTGGGGGTACAGAGCCGGCCCAGGCGGAGCCTGGGGGTACAGAGCTGTGCCAGGCGGAGCCTGGGGGGACAGAGTTGGCCAAGGCAGAGCCTGGGGGGATGCGTCAACGGCCCACGATGACCTGCGCCGCCATCCCGGGACGGAGGCGCTGCGCGGGATTTTCAACGCGCACGCGCACGGCAAAGACCAACGCGGCGCGCTCGTCGGGCTGCGGGACGTTGCTCGGCGGGAACACCGCCTCGCTCCCAATGGACGTGATGCTGCCGGTGAAACGTTCGCCCGGAAGGCTTTCGGCGCGCACTTCGACCACCTGTCCTATCTGCAGGCGGCCTAATTCCGCGTTGGGGATGTATACTGTGAGATACACTGTATCCAGGTTGGCCAGGGTGAGTAAGGTGGCGTTGGGGAGGGCCAGTTCTCCGACCTCAATGGCGCGTTCCAGAATGATGCCGCTCTGCGGTGCGGTGAGGAGGCGACGATCGCGCTCAACCTGAGCTTGCAGGAGCTGCGCCTGCGCCAGCTTCAGCGCGCCTTCCAATGCTGCCAGCTCATCCGCTGTGGCGCCGTTACGAAGGGCGTCCAGGGCCGCTTGCGCCGCGACCTCATTCCCCTCTGCAATGGCGCATTGCAGCGCGGCTTGCTCTACCTGTGTGCGGATGGTGGTGGGGTTGTCGCGCAGGTCGTAAAGCAGCGCGAGCACGCTGCGCGCCCCATCCCGTGCCGCTGCGGCGCTTTTCACCCCCGCTTCCGCTTTCTCGTACTGCGCAGGCGCAATTTTAATCTCAATGGGCAGGGTCACGGTGACGTATTGCGAGACGGTGATGGTCGTGCCAACGCGCACGACCACGTAATCGCCGACTTGCGCCTCGACCGGGCCGGGGTTTTGCTCCAGATACTCACGCACGATGGGCGGAAGCGCATCGAGCTGACTGAAGTCGCCGGTGTAGATGGGGTAGAGCACCGGCCCGTGCCCGTAAAGGTCTTCCAGTTCGTGATAGCGTTCCACGCTGAGCGCGGCAGCATCGCGCAGGGAAAGGGCCGCGCGGTAAGCCGCATCGGCGGCGCGCGCCTGTGCCTGCGCGGCAGCGATTTGACGCTGCAAGTCCTGCGGGTTTTCTTCCAGCTTGCGCGCCAGCTCCGCAATGCGACAGGCGCCTTCGCGCGCGGCGCTGGCCTGGGCTAACGTGGCTTCGGCAGCGGCGATAGCCTCGGCAGTGGCGCCAGCGCGCGCCATCTCAAGCCGGGCCTGCGCCTCCGCCACGGCGGCTTCGGCCTGCACCACCTGCTGTTGTGCGATGCGGTCATCCAGCCGCACCAGCACATCCCCGGCCTGCACGGCCTGCCCCACCGCGACGGGGACTTCCATCACGCGCCCGCCATCCGGGCTGGCGATGGAAAACGTCTCGGCCTCGATGAAGCCGGTGTAGGTGAGTTCGCCTTCGCGGGCGGCCTGCACCTGCGCGCACGCGGCGAGGAGCAGGCTTGCGACGGTCAAGCTAAGGATGCGTTTCAGGTTCATAGTCCCTCCCCTGGGAACGAACGCAAACTCCATGCGTGGCGATGGCATTGCCGTCGCTCACTCCCATTTTAATCTCTTTCCGAATCACAACGCAGCATTCATCCGGGCGTTGTCCACGCCTTCATCACGGGATTGGCATGGCTACGGTGCGCGTTCCTTCAGCGATGCGCGCACCAGAGCGATGAACACGTCCTCCAGCGAAGGCAGGACGGGTTCGATGCTTTGCACCTCCACCCCGGCCCGCGTGAGCGCGTCGCGCAGGGTGGGGATGAGGGCCGTGGCCTGCGGTGCAATGGCGTGGAGCCGCGCACCGTAAAGCGCCACCTCTTCGCACAGCCCCAGCTCTTGCAGGAGCTTCAGAGCTGTTGCCGGGTCACTGCACTCGATTTCGAGCACCTCGCCGCGCATGGCGTTGCGCTTGATGGTGTCCGGCGTGCCCTGCGCGACGATGCGCCCATCCATGATGAGCGCCAGCTCGCGGCATCGTTCCGCCTCGTCCATGTAGTGCGTGGTCACGAAAATGGTCGTGCCGTTTTCGGCCAGCGCGTAGAGCAGGTCCCAGAAGCTGCGGCGTGAGACGGGGTCCACGCCCGCGGTCGGCTCGTCGAGGAAGAGCAGCTCTGGTTCGTGCAGGATGGCGCACCCCAGCGCCAAACGTTGCTTCCAGCCACCGGGTAGCTCGGCGGTGAGCATGTGCTGCTGCTCGGTGAGACCGGCCAGCTCTAAGGCGCGCGCTTTGCGCTCGCGCAAGACCGCGCCGCGCAAGCCGTACACCGCACCGTAAAAATCCAGATTCTCGCTTACCGTCAGGTCGCGGTAGAGACTGAATTTTTGCGACATGTAGCCCGTGCGTTCCCGCATCGCCTGCACCTGCCGTGGAATGTCGTACTCCAGCACGCGGATGCGTCCCGCGCTGGGCGTGAGCAGGCCCAGCAACATGCGGATGGTTGTCGTTTTGCCCGCGCCGTTGGGACCGAGGAAGCCAAAGATCGTCCCGCGCGCCACCTCGAAGCTGATGTTGTTCACGGCGGTGAAGGTGCCGAAGCGCTTGACGAGGTTCTCAACGTGGATGGCGCTGTTCACGGCTGACCCTCCTCACGGCGCACCAGGTACATGAAAGCTTCTTCCATGCGCGGCCGCGCGGTCCGTCCCCAGCGCAGCGCAATGCCAGAGCTTTGCAACAACGCGGCTAACTCCGGCGCGCGACGGCCCGCATCATCCACAAAAACATGCAGTAAATCCCCGAAAACCTGCACATCTTGCACGCCGGGAGCACGTTGCAACAGGGCTTGCGCGGGCAGGAGCGGTTCGGGACGCAGTTCGAGCATCTCGCCGGGGATGGTGGCGCGCAGGGCCGCGGGCGTGTCGCAGGCGATGAGGCGCCCGCCCGCCATCAGGCCCACGCGCGTGCAGCGCTCCGCCTCGTCCATGTAGGGCGTGCAGACGACCAGCGTCATCCCCTGCACATTCAGCTCGCCCAACAGGTCCCAGAACTCGCGCCGCGAGACCGGGTCCACGCCCGTGGTCGGCTCGTCGAGGAATAGCAGGTCGGGTTGGTGGATGAGGGCGCACGCTAAAGCCAGCTTCTTCTGCATCCCGCCGGAAAGCTGACCGGCGCGGCGCTGTTGGAAGCGCTCCAATCGGGAAAAGCCCAGCAGCCGCGGCAGGCGTGCCTCACGCTCCGCGGGCGGGACGCCGTACAGGTCGGCGAAGAAGCGCACATTTTCGGCCACCGTCAGGTCGGCGTAGAGGCTGAACTGTTGCGGCATGTAGCCGACGCGCGGTTTAAGCGCCTCGGCCTCGTGGACCACGTCGTAGCCCAGGACGCGCGCCGTGCCGGAGGTGGGGCGCAGCAGGCCCGTGAGCAGGCGCAGCAGCGTGGTTTTGCCCGCGCCGTCCGGTCCGATGAGGCCGAACATTTCCCCCCGCGCCACACGCAGGGTCACTTCACGCACGGCCATCACGTGGCGAAAGTGGCGGCTTAAGCTTTGGGTGATGAGGGCCGCTTCGGGCATGGGCCACCTCACAGGGTGCGGCGCATCCGCTGCGCGGCGAGGAGGAGGACCGCGGCGCCGAATACGGCCATGATGCGGATTTCGCCTTGCAGCAGCTCCCATCCCACGCCTTTGAGCACGATGGCGCGGAAGACGGTGAGGATGTAGCGCAGCGGGATGAGGTGGCTGATGGCTTGCAGGCCGGCAGGCATGGCCTCGATGGGGAAGATGAAACCGCCGAGGAAGATGGCGGGCAGGGTGATGAACCAGACCAGCATCATGGCCTCCTGTTGGGTGCTCGCCAGCGTAGAAATCAGAAGGCCCAGGCCCAGCGGCGTGAGCAGAAAGAAAACGGCCAGGACGACAAGCAGGACGACGCTGCCGTGGATTTCGAGGCCGAACCAGTAGACGCCCAGGGCCAGGACTTCCAGAATGTCGAAGAGCGCCACCACGGTGTAGGGCAGGATTTTGCCCACAATCAGCTCTAAAGGACGGATGGGGGTAACGAGGAGTTGTTCAATCATACCGCGTTCGCGCTCGCGCACGATGGCTAAGGCGGTGAGCATCATGGTGAGCACAAAGAGAATCATCGCCATCGAGGCGGGAACCATGAAGGCGACGCTGCGCAGGGCAGGATTGTACCAGATGCGCGGGCGCAGTTCGACGGGCATGGCGCGCTGCAGGGCAAAGCCGCTGCGTTGCGTGGCCAGGCGCAGATTATACACCTGTGCGATTTGCTGCGCTGCGGCGAGGATGGTGTTGGCGATGTTGGGATCGGAACCGTCCACCATGAGGGCGATCGCCGCGCGCTGCCCGCTCATCACGTCAGCGCCGAATCCGGCGGGGATGAAGAGCGCGGCGTGGATACGTCCGCGATCCATCAGGGTGGTGAGTTCGGCTTCATCGGCGACGCTGTAGCGCAGCACGAAGGTCTCCGAGGCGCGGTAAAGGTCAATGAGGGCGCGGCTCTGCGGGGTGTGGTCCGCATCCAGCACGGCGGTGGTGATATGCTCCAGGGTCGTTGTGGCGGCGTATCCCAGCAGGAAGAGCTGCACCAGGGGCATGAGGAACATAATGACCAGCGTGCGCCGGTCACGCAAGATGTGCAGCACTTCTTTACGAGCAATGGCTAACAGGCGTTGCATAGGTTTTGACAGGGCAATCCATCAAAGGATGTGAAAGCATCGCGCCGGTATCTCACAAGAGTTCTTTTATTGTAACGCTATTTGAGAAAAACGGGCAGCGGAAGTTACCCCAGCCTCTGTGTTTTTGTCCCCTGTTAGCGCAGCGCTTTTCCACGCGCTCAGAAAAGCCCTCTCCCAGGTGGGAGAGGGCTTTGGAGACGCCACTCAGATCAGGCTTGCCCTGCGTGTGGCTGCGGATTAATTTTCTTGCGCCGGGGGTTCGGCTTCTCCCGTCGGCTCAATCGGTTCCACGGGGGTCTCTTTTTCTGTCGGTGCTGCTTCCAAAAGCTGATTCAGCTCACGGTAGGTAAGCGTCCAGGTGCTGGAGGAGAAGACCTGAATCAGGCCCCCGATGAAAGCTGCGGGAATGGCGATGGCAAGGATGAACACCGGCACACCGACGACCAGCGCGGCGATGAGGCCCGCTCCCTCGCCACCCGCAGCGTAGGCGATACCGCCCACCAGCAGCGCCGGTATGGCAGCGACCACCGCCCCAACGATGAAAATCACGATGAAGAGCGGGATGGTCACGAACATCAAAGCCCAGTTCACGGCTACCAGAATCAACGCCATGATGTAGGCATCAGCAGGGCGACGGCGCAGGGTGGACCAGGCACGGCGCAAAGCCTCGAAGACGCCGCGCTCGCGCAGCGCGATTTCCCGCTTGGCCAGTTCCAACCACGGGGTGAGGACGAAACCCACCAGGACGGCCAGCAAAATCACCAGGAAGAGGAGGCCCACGGCGATAACCGTTCCCAAAATGCCCAGGGATTCGTTTTGGGTGACCCACAGCAGCAGGGGCGCCGCCGCTACCAGCATCCCCACGAGGAACGCCAGTACGAGAGGCAATCCGACGATCAACTGCATCAGGAACAGGCGGAAAGCGCGCCGATCCCAACCCAGACGCCACCCCTCGCGGAAGGTGCGCTTTTGCCCCGTGCTTTCATACTCATCCACCAGACGAATCAGCGCCGTTTGGGCGACGTAGTGCGCGATGGCGCCCAGGATGGTGAGGACGACGAGCAGCAGGCAGCAGGCAATCACGGCGCCGATGATAACGGTAGGATCAATTTTGGGCAACCTGTCGGGCCAGGCGAAGTTGCCCCGCGACTGTCCCCCGCTGCCGCCGCCGGCGTTGCCGCCTCCGCCGCCAGAGGTCAACGCTATGATAAAGCCGAAAATCCACAGCACCCGGTAATCCCAGGTGATGCGCAACGCGCGCTTCAGAATGCCGAAATGGTCCATCGTTTCCTCCTTACGGATTTGATAACTGTGAGCGATGATGCGTCCAGGCCCAGTCCAACGCCAACAGGCCGGCGCTGATGACGGCCCAGCTCAGACTGAAGAACAGAAAAGCCCACTCATCCCAGCCCAACCATCCGCCCAGGCTGAGGATGCGCGTCATCATTTGCATGATGGGCAGCTCCAGCAGGGGGCGTAACAGTTGGACCACCCAGAGACGCTGCATGTCTGGCAGCAGGTACGCGATAGGGCCAAAGCTGAGCAGGCCATCCAACACGTAAAAGAGCGTGGAAAAGAAACTCCATCCCAAAAAGACGAAAGCCAGAGGCGCGAGCACCGGTCCGCTGCGGCGTTGCGGGCGTGTCGTGGGCAGGCGTTGCTGAAGGCGCGCCGCGAAAACCTGTGGCGTCAGGCGCGGGGCAGGCGCAGGGACCTCGCGCAACATCCGCCGCAGGGCCTGCCATTCCTGAAGCTGCTTTTGACACACGGCGCAGCTTGCCAGGTGGGCGACGACAGCCTCACGCTGCCGGGCGTTGAGGGCATCATCCAGATAAGCGTTCAGGTCAGGATGGGTGCCGTTCATCGGTCTCCTCCAACCAGGGACGTAAATGGTCGCGCAACAAGGTGCGGGCGTAGTTCAAGCGTGACATGACCGTGCCGACGGGCACATCCAGCACGGCGGCGATTTCTTTGTAGCTCAAGCCTTCGTATTCGCGCAAAATCAACGCGGCCCGGCAGGCCTCCGGGAGGGCGAGCACGGCTTGTTGGACGGCCAGGGCGCGCATCCGCGCCTCGCCCGCGCGCTCCGGATCGTTTTCCGTCTCATCCGCGATGGGCAGCTCGTCCACGTCCACCACGGGATGGGTGCGTCGCAGCGCATCTATGGTGAGATTGAGGGCAATGCGATACAGCCAGGCTTTGAAACCACCTGCGCGCGCCTGATACGTAGCGAGTTTGAGCCAGGCTTTCAGGCACGCCTCCTGAACCATGTCCTCGGCCAGGGCCGCGTCTCCACAGAAACGGTAAAGCCATGCCGTCAGCGGCGCGTAATAGGGCATGATCAGGTAGCCGAAAGCTTCCCGATCCCCTTGTTGCGCGCGTGCAATCCAGACTTGCTCTTGCTCGACGGTGTTCATACGGCTTGATCGTCCTCAATCTACTTATAGAACGCAGAAACAGGGGATTTTATTCGGTGATTTCGTCATAGACGCGGGCCATGCGGCCTCAGCAGCTTAACGTGACCGATAAGGGCGCGTCCAAAGACGCGCCCTTTCGTTCTTTGCCCTTTTCTACTCCAGGCGTTTGAGTTCGCGCACCAGGTAAAGCGGACGGCGGCGCACTTCGTCGTAAATCCGCCCGATGTATTCCCCCAGGATGCCGGCTATCCACAACTGCACCCCGCCGATAAAGAGCACCAGCGCGGCCAGGGTGCTCTGGCCTTCCGGCGTGCCGCGCAGCAGCCAGATGAGCAGCACGAGCAGACTCAGCCCCACGGCCAGGGTGCCTGTCCACGTCGCCAGCTTGAGCGGGATGGTGGAGAAACCGGTAATGGCGTTCAGGGCCAGGCGCAGCATCTTGCGGAAGGGATATTTGGTCTCGCCCGCCTTGCGCGCGTGACGGCGATACGGCACGCCGATTTGACGGAAGCCCACCCATGCTACCATGCCGCGCACAAAGCGCGCCGACTCGCGCATCGTCTTGAGGGCTTCCAGGACCTTGCGGTCTATCAGGCGGAAGTCACCCGCCTCCATGGGGATGGTGACATCGGTAAGGGCCTGTATCAGGCGGTAGAAGAGGCGCGCGGTGAACAGTTTGAACCAGGTCTCGCCCTCGCGCTCGGTGCGCACACCGTAAGCAACCTCGTAGCCCTCACGCCAGCGCGCAATCATGTCGGCGATGACTTCGGGGGGATCTTGCAGGTCGGAGTCAATGATGACGATGGCATCGCCGCGGGCGTAATCCATGCCGGCGGTGATGGCCATCTGATGGCCGAAGTTGCGCGCAAAATGCAGCACGACCACGTGTTGCGGGTCGGCGGCGTACAGCTCGTCCATGATTTGAGGCGAACGGTCACGGCTGCCGTCGTCCACCAGAATCAGTTCCCATGGTTCACCCTGCGCTTCCATCACGGCTTTCACGCGCGCGTAGAACTCCGGCAACAGGGCCTCTTCGTTGAAAACCGGTGCGACTACAGAAAATCTCGGCTGCATAAGCTCCTCGTGACAGATTTTGTTTTTACGTCGCGTATCATAGCACGGGTTGGAGGAAAGGAAAGTGGGAGCTGGAAAGCGGAGAGTACGGTCAGAGTAGGCGACGGCAAGGCCCTCGCCTATCCGGCCTTTTGGCTGGAAGCTGAAAACGGTGTGCGGAAACGCGGAGTTTCTTTCCCCCCAAGAGTAGGGCGCAGCCACCCGGCTGCGCCCTGCTCTGGCGTTAGCGATCTTTGAGCGGATGTTTGGAAAGCAGAATGGGCGGGACTTTCTTCTCGTAGGCCGGGATGAAGCGTTCGCGGCGTTCCTTCAGGCGCTGGAGATTGGGCCGCAGCGCGTAGAGGATGATGACTAAAGTCGGGAGGCCAAAGGCGAGCACGCGCATCCACTCCCCGCGCAGCGCAAAGATGAGCGGCTGCACCACGGCCACCGTGATGGAGACAATCGAGGCATGCCCCGTCAGCCAGCCGCCTAAGAACCCCGCCGCGACCAGAATGGGTACCGCGGGCAGCCACATCGCCCCTGCCGCTCCGATATTGGGCGCCGTTCCCGCACCGCCTTTGAAGCCCAAAAACAGCGAATAATTGTGTCCCAGCACCGAGGCCGTCGCGGCGATACACTCCCCCCACACGTTGGCGCCTAAAGCGCGCACCATCCACACCGCCACCGCGCCTTTCAGCGCGTCCGTGAAGCCGGTGAGCAGGGCAATGCTCAGACCCGCGGCACGCCAGACGTTGGTACTGCCGGTACGTCCGCTCCCGTAGTGGCGCACATCAATACCCTTGAGCAGGCGCGTCCATACCGCGCCGCTGGGAAAGGACCCGCATCCATAGCCGATGAGCGCAAAGAGCACGTAAGTTAAAGCCATAGCTCCCCCCTTCTATGCCGCTTTACGTAGGATATAACCCCGCAACAGCTCCAGCGTTATGCGGATTTGCCACATACCGGGCAATGCGGGTTGCGCTCCACACTGATGACATCCGCGCTGGCGTTCAGCCCATCCCACAGTAACAGACGGTCGAAGAGCGGCACACCTTGCCCTAAGAGCACCTTCACCGCTTCGACCGCTTCCCAGGCTCCCAGCACCCCGGCGACCGCACCTAAAATGCCCAATTCCGCGGGGGTGGGATAGGTGCCGGGTTCCGGCGTCTGTGGAAAAATGCAGCGCCGACAGGCATGACCCGGCGCGTATACCCCCATCTGCCCGTCAAAACGGGAGACGGCGGCCCACACCAGCGGAATCCCGGCCTGAACGCAAAGCTCGTTCATCAAATCCTTGGTCTCTAAGTTATCGCTGGCTTCGATGACCAGATCGTATTGGGCAACCAGCGCCGGACCGTTATCGCGCAACACCCGCTCCTCGTAGGGAATGATGCGCACTTCTGGATTGAGATCGCGCAGGCGGCGCACGGCTGTCAAGGCTTTGCTGCGGTCCAGGTCTTCCACCGTGTAGAGAATCTGCCGGTTGAGATTGGAAAGGCTCACGCGGTCCCCATCGGCAATGCCGATGGTGCCCACACCCGCCGCCGTGAGGTACAACAGCGCGGGCGAACCCAATCCCCCGGCTCCGACGACCAGCACACGCGACTGCTTCAGGCGGGCCTGCCCTGCCTCGCCCCAATTCGGCATAATGACCTGACGTGTATATCGAGTCTCCATAAGTCCCCTCCTTGAGCAGGCTACATTCGGCTCCCATTTTACCAGCACTCAAAACTTTGTGCAATGGTCAGGCAAGTCTGAATATGGGCGTACTCCTCTCTCGTTGGCGCGCGCAACCTTCACGTTGGGATTCCGTATTCAATACAAGACCTGAAACTTGTAGTACAATGAGGTCCTGGCCGGTGGGCCGATCACAAACCAGTAATGAACACGGAACGTAACTGCTCGGCCAGTCTGGGTTACGGTACCATACCACATTCAGGCGGAGCAGGAGTAGGCGAAGGCATGGCCTTCGTCCAACCCAATGGGTGTTGAAATCATCGGCTACCCTACCCAGGCCTGCGGCTAAAATCGCGCCAACGGTGATCTCGATGACTACCCTGGTGCTGAAGGTGTAGGCAGTTACCCGTAACTATTTTCAGGAGGACAACCATGACCAAACTTTTGGTGCGCTGGGCCATTGTCGCTTTTGCCCTTTTTGTTGCGAACTGGGCTGTGCCGGGCATTGTCGTTGACGATGCCTCTGGTTGGGTGGTGTACGTTATCATGGCCGTTGTACTTGGCCTGGTCAACGCCCTGTTGCGTCCCATTCTCAAAGCGCTCACCTGCCCACTGGTTGTTTTGACGCTGGGCCTCTTCACCCTGGTCATTAACGCCATCACCTTCTGGGCGTCGGGCTACATCGCGGAAAACTGGCTCAAGGTGGGCTTCCACATCGAGAACTTTGGCGCGGCCTTTTGGGGCGCGCTCCTGGTGAGCATCGTCAGCGCCCTGCTCAGCATCTTCCTCCACGACGATAAGAAACGTAAATGACCTTGCGGCTACGCCCGGCGCTGCTTACTGACGCACCCGGCATCACCGCTGTGCACGTCAGTCACCAGACCACCTGGCGTGACCCACGCACGCGGCGACCTGTCCCTTACGCTGAGCTTGACCTCTTTGGGCGGTGGGCCAACGGCGGGCCGTGGATGGATGCCGACCTGTGCGCGGCGCATTTACGTCGCCTGGAGGAACACGGCCTGCCAGCCATCGTCGCCGATCTGGATGGCGACATCATCGGCGAGGCGGAATACTACCTGGAGCAGGAACCAGAACCGCTCGGTGTGACCCTGCACCTGTCCATCCTCTACGTCCGTGCGGACTGGCAGGGGCGTGGGGTGGGGCGGCTGCTGGTGGAAGCCGGCGTTGCGCTGGCGCAAGAACTCGGTGCGCGCGCCCTCACCACGCAGCCGGAGGAGGATGCGCGCGTGCAGGCTTTCTACACCCGCAACGGCTTCGTCCCCTGGTACCACGCGCAGGAGATGCAACTCGACGCGCGTCCCGCTCCGCTGCCGGCCTGCGTTCCGCTCGCGCAGGAGGACTTCCCGCGCGGGCTTATCCTGACCATGGGGCGCTATCAATCCCCCACGCAGGCCTGGGACACGCTCTGGCCCGCCTTTACGCTGCCGGGATGGAGCGACCTGCGCCGTGGCGTCTGGCGCGTTGGCGAAGCCGTCCTGGCCCTGCGCGAGCAAGCCTTTGATGCGGCGCAGGCCGACGGCTACGCCTGGCTTCCGGCGGGGGCGCCGCTTTTGCCGGCGCTCCTCACGTTGCGCGCCCTGGCCGCGGAGATGGGCTTTCAGGCTCTGGACGTCCTGCTCCCCGCGGCGCACATTCCGGCCCTGCGCGCCGAACTCCGGTTGGACTATCAATCTCGCATCGTGCTCTGGCGGCGCGAGATCGTTTGACAGAATCGCGCTTTATGATACAATCCAACCGCTTGCCCCCATCGTCTAGAGGACCAGGACACAGGCCTTTCAAGCCTGGTACAAGGGTTCGAATCCCTTTGGGGGCACAAAGCGCCGCTATCAGGCGGCGCTTTTTTTATGGGATGAAGAGCGCCGCACCTTTTGCGGGCCGTCCGTTGTTGTGCGATTCCTTCCCGCCGCCCCCACCGGTCCGCGCCGCCTTTCTGGATTTCAGCGCTCAATTCTCAGTTCCCCGCTTCTTGCTTCTCGCTTCCCGTTTCCAGCGTCCAGCTAAAAGGCCGGGCAGGCGACGGCATTGCCGTCGCTCCGGTTTGAACCCGTGTCGGGCGACCGTACTCTCCACTTTCCAGCTCCCCGCTCCCAGCTTCAAGTTTCCCGTTTCCAGTTTCCTGGGTGCGTCCCAAAATTGTCGGAAAGGCTCAACTGGCCTGACAAATCTGCTCCCAAGCCCATTTCCACTCGTTTGGGTCGCCCATTCCAGCGTTGCGCAAAGCCAGAATAGCCTCCAAGCCTTTCTTTCTAGCGTCACTCTTGTGCAATCAGAGGCTGAATGACGAAAAACGGCCTGAAACTGAAAGATTTTTCGCACTTTAACACCTGAACCTGGAAACTGTATTATGCTCAGGCCATTCCCGTAAGGAGGGAGGAATGGTTATGAGCTACGACGAGACCCAGGTTCAACCCACTCAGCATGCCTTTCTGGTTGCCTGGGGTTGGTTCGCCGAACCTATCGGCCTGGTCCAGGCATTTCAAGGGTATATCGAACACCTGACGTCAGGTCACCAACTCACGCAGCTCGTTCGGGGCAATCTCCCGCTGCGCTGATGCGCTTCGAACCGGTGCGATGTCTTGAAGCCGCTATTTTTTGCGCGGCGGACGGCGCGGACCGAAAAGGCGCGCCATCGTGTCCGCATCTTCATCCTCTTGCGGCGTGTCTTTTTCGCCGTAGGGGCCACCGCCAAAGCGATAGAGCCATTCGGCGAGTTCCTCGCGGGTGATGTCGGTGGGTTTTTCCTGTCCCGGCGGCAGACGCCGCGGCGGGGCCGGTTTGGGCGGCGGCGGGGCGATGGGTTCATCCGGCGCTTCCGGGAATTCGCGCAGCCAGGCTTCGATTTCCTCCGGGGTGGGGAGGGGTGGTTTTTCTCCGTGTGGCGCTTCCACTTCCGGGGTGGACTCTGCGGGCGCATCGCCGCGCAGGGCCTTGAGGGCCGGGGCCAGCTCGCCTAAAGGGACGCCCGGACGCGCGCTTTCAGTGGGCTGCGGAGAAAGGCGCGGTGGGGTGGCGTTGCGGCCGCGCGGTCCGTCCTGCGCGGGGGCGGGCGAGGGTGGTGTTGCAACGTCGGTGTCCTCGCTATCGTGAGCGGCTTTTTCCTCAGATGAAGAGAAGATTTCCAGCCAGGCCTGGAGTTCTTCTCCCATGACGCCCGTCGGCTTGAGGTCTTCATCCGGCGCTGCGGCTGGGACGGATTGGGTGAGTTCGGCGGCAAAGTCCTGCGATTTGCGTCCGTGCGCGCCGCGTCGGTAGGCGGCGGCCAGGATGTCGCGGTCGGAGGTGACGACGGTCCAGTTGCGCGCGTCTTTGAGGCGCTGCAGGTGCGCTTTGATGAGGGCATCGGCACTGCTGCGCTGCGCGGCGGCAAAGATGACCTGCAGGCGCGAGGTGGAAAGGTGATGCGCGATGCCGCCCGGCTGCCCCCCATCAAAATAGACGATGGCTTTGCGCCCGGTTTGGGCACACCAGGCGCGCAGTTTGAGAACGAGTTTGACCTCATCGTCCGGATCGTCGAGGCTGAGATCCGGTAGGGCAGCGATGAGGTTGTGACCGTCTATCAGGTAAGGCATCAGGCTTGCTCCGTGGCCAGGATGCGGCTGACGCTCAGGGCAGCGATGAGGGCGAGGCTGGCACCAAAGATGAAGGGCGCCGAAGGGGCGATGGTCTGCCAGAGCAGGCCGGCCAGGTACGAGGCGGGCAGGGCGGCCAGGCCAATGGCGGCGTTGTAAACGCCGTAAGCGGTGCCGCGCCGTTCCGCGGGAACCAGGTCGGCGATGAGGGCTTTGGCGATGCCTTCGTTGGCGGCGTAGTAGAGGCCGTAGCAGGCGTAGAGGAGGGCGATGTGCCAGCCTGTCTGCGCGAGGGCGAAGCCGCCGTAGATGAGGGCGTAGACAATCCAGCCACCGATGAGAAGACGACGCCGCCCGATGCGGTCGGAAAGGGCGCCGGCAGGGCCGGAGGCCAGGGTGTAGATGAGGTTGAAGCCGGCGACCATGAGGAGGATGTGCACGGTGTTCAGGCCGCGTTCTTTGGCGCGCAGGATGAGGAAAGCATCGGAGGAGTTGCCCAGGGTGAAGATGACGATGGTGATGAGGAAGAGCTTGAAGCGCCGGTCGAAGCCGCGCAGGGTGAGGCGCGGGGCTTCGCGTTGGCCTTCCACGGGTACGTCGCGCGCGCCGAGGATCAGGATGAGCACGGCAAGAAAGGCCGGGAGCAGGCTCCACAGGACGACGCGCTGGAAGGCTTCGGCGGTGAGGGCGGAGCCTTGATGGGAGAGGGTGAGGATGAGGGCCGCGCCCAGGGTGCCGATGAGCGCGCCGGCGGTGTCCCCGGCGCGGTGCAGGCCGAAGGCGATGCCGCGATGGGCGGGATCAATCGAGTCGGCGATGAGGGCGTCGCGCGGGGCGGTGCGGATGCCTTTGCCGATGCGATCGGCAACGCGCACGACCAGGACACCGGGCCAGCTCCGCACGATGAGGAAGAAGGGCTTGGAGCAGGCGGAAAGGGCGTAGCCAATGACGGTGGGCCATTTGCGCGTTTGCAGACGGTCGGAAATCCAGCCGGAGAAGATTTTGAGCAGGCTGGCGGTGGTTTCGGCGAGGCCTTCGATGAGGCCGATGGCGGCGGTTTTAGCGCCCAGAACTTCTGCCAGGAAGAGCGGCAGCAGGTGAACCAGCATCTCGGAGGAGATGTCGGTGAAGAAGCTCGTCAGGGTGGCCGCCCAGACGTTGCGCGGTAAGTTTTTCAGGGTGAAGCGCGTGTTGTTGGTGTTGTCCATGTGATCCTCCGCTTGAAAGATAGGCAGCGGGGATTCTAATCCTTTTGGCATGGATTGTCAATCTGCTGAGAGGCGAAATGGCGGCCTGAACCTTGCGGGGAAGAGAGGGTGGATTATAATGGACGGTGCATTGGGAAAGAGAGGTCAGACATGAGATTCCGGAGAGCGAGTATTCGGGAGTTAATTTCGCAGGCGTATGAGTTGGACGGGCATACGCTGCAAGGGGTGATTCGTCGGGATGCGGAGGGGCGCTGGGTCATCGGCACGCAGACGCTCGATGAGGTGTTGCAGCGTTATGAAGGCCATGAGGTGGCGTTGATTTATCTGGATTTTGAGGACGAGCGTCCCATGGAGACGAAGATTTGCCGGACGTGCGGGCGGGAGTATCAAGGCACGGAGTGTCCGGTGTGCCGCGAGGCGCGCATCCGCCTGCGCGGACGCAGTGAGCGATAAACTTAAGCGTAACTATCCCAAAGGAGGGGGCATGAAAGGACTTATTTTGAGCGGGGGAAAGGGTACGCGCCTGTATCCCTTGACCTATACCAGCGCCAAGCAGTTGATTCCGGTGGCGAACAAGCCGGTGCTGTTTCGCGTCATCGAATCCATCCGCGATGCCGGGATTAGCGATATCGGCATTGTGGTGGGCAGCACGGCGGATGAAATCAAGCTGGCTGTGCGGCGCGCCAATCTTACGGGTGTGAACATCACTTTTATTCAGCAGGAAGCTCCGTTGGGGCTGGCCCATGCGGTGAAGATCAGTCAGGATTTTCTTGGGGATGAGCGCTTTGTGATGTTCCTGGGCGATAATGTGATTCAGGGGGGCATTTCGCGCCTGATCGAGGAGTTCGCTACTTCGGATTGGAACGCGCAGGTCGTGCTCACCGAGGTCAGTCACCCCGAACGGTATGGCGTGGCGGAGCTGGATGCAGAAGGCAATCTGACACGGCTGGTTGAGAAGCCCAAGCTTCCGCCTTCCAACCTGGCGCTGGTGGGGATTTACATGTTCGACGCGCATATTTTCGAGGCGGTGAACGCGATCCGTCCTTCCTGGCGCGGCGAGTTGGAAATCACGGATGCGATTCAATGGCTGATTGATCACGGCTACCGCGTGCGACCACACATCCATCGCGGCTGGTGGATTGATACGGGGGAAGCGGATGAGATGCTGGAGGCGAACAGCCTGGTGTTGGAAGAGTTGACCCCCTTCATTGCCGGTTACGTGGACCGCGATTCGGAAGTGGACTCGCGCGTCACCATTGAGCGCGGTGCGGAAGTCATCAACAGCGTCATCCGCGGCCCGGCCATTATTGGGGAGCGCACGCGCGTTGTCAATTCTTACATTGGTCCCTTCACCTCAATCTATCACGATTGCCTGATTCGCGATAGCGAAATCGAGCGCTCGATTGTGCTGGAAAACTGCGTGCTGGAAGAACTGCCCGCGCGCGTGCAGGATAGCCTCATCGGGCGCAACGTGGTGGTGCGCCGTTCTCCCATTCGACCGCGCGTTTTGAAGCTCACTTTAGGCGACCACAGTCAAATGAACCTGCTTTAGGCCATCCAACGAAACAGGCGCAGGGAACCCCTGCGCCTGTTTGTGGTTATGGAACGGTTTAGCCGTTACCGCAAACGCGGCGTGCTGCCTCGCAAATCAGGCTCACCGAAGTATCCACGGAAAGATGGCCGGTGTTCAGCACCAGGTCATAATTGGTGGGATCGAGGTGCACGGTATTGTAGTAGCGCTTGAGATAGGCAGCGCGCTCCTTATCGCTCTGGCGGATGCGGCGCTCGGCGTCTTTGCGATTGATGCCCATGCGCTCCATCAGCGTCTGAATGCGCACCTCCTCCGGTGCCACGATCAACACGCGCAGGACGTGCGGCATATCCTTGAGGATAATGTGGCCGCCCCGACCCACGATGATGACATTGCCCTGTTGGGCCATTTCGAGGATGACCTGATGGACGAGGTCGGTGTAAGTGCTGTAGCTTTCCAACTTGCTGACTTCGGGGATACGGCGTACTGCCTCATCACGGGAAAAGCCCTCGCGCATCAGGGCGGCGACGGTTTCGTCGTGCGCGTAGGCCTCGCGGAGCGTGGCGCTCGGCACGGCAGGAATTTGCGGCATCCCCGTCAGCGCCTGGAGAAAGCGCGGCAGGAAAGCCTGTGCCTTTTCCGCTGCCTCCAATTGCGCGATGAGCTCGGATGTGGAGCCGCCGGCGATTTCCGCAGCGCGATGTAAAATTTCCCGATCCATGTACTTGAGACCCAGCGTCCGTGCCACTTCCGCGGCGATGTAGCTGCCCCGGCTTCCTAACTGACGTGAAATCGTGATCACCATGCTCATGGCTCCCTCCTTATAGCTCGACGATGTCAATGAAAGGGGCCTGCACTTCATTTCAGGCTATTCTTACTTTAGCATTAAGCGGGGGGTTTGTCAATCGTGATAGGGCTGGTTGGGATGGGTGCGTCAGGCTAGATTTTTATTTTCCTTGGCTATGCGATTATACTGCATGGCATGGGTAAGCATCCGCATGGTGAACTGACCACTGAACAGCGGACAGAACTTGAGCAGTTGATTCGCAGCGACAGCACGTCGGCCCGTACCAATACCAGAGCGCGTATCCTGCTTCTGAGCGACCGTAGCCAGGGCCAGAAGCGCACGGACCAGGACGTTGCCGATGCGGTCTTGTGCAGCAAGGGCACTGTGCGCAATGTACGCCAGCGCTTCTTGCAGGGTGGGTTGCAGGCC
>DAOUBT010000089.1:0-4722 GCA_034432595.1 Anaerolineae bacterium
CTGCCACCACGCCCTTGTTGGTGATGAGCTGGACTTTGGTCACCATTTCGTCGTCCGGATCGCTGCCATACACCTCGAAGGCGATCTGTCCGGTGTTGGGGATTTCCGCCCCCATCCAGAAACCGTTGGCTTTCATCCAGAAAGCGAAGTTCTTATCCTCGGTGGCGAAGGTGCGGCGCAGGCGCAGCGCTTCCAGGAGGGCATCCTTGGTCAGCTCCGGCATCACCACACCCGTGCGGTGGTCGGTGTTGAAGCCCCAGTTCGGCGAGTGGGTGTCGGCGTTATTGGTGGCGCTTAACTTCCAGCCGTAATCCAGGGAGCGGATATACTCATCCTCCGAGAAGACGTAGGACGTGCCGGAGCCGTTGCCCACTTCCTCCAGGCGCGCGATGGACTGCACTTCCGGATGGTACTGCCAGTCGTTGAAGTTAATCCAGCCCGGATGGTTGAACTGCATCACCGTACCCGCGCCATCCAGGGCCTGCGTGCCAGTGATCTCTACCCAGTGATAGAAGCCCTCGACCGTGACGCCCCGCTCCAGGTTGGGGGTGTAATCGCAGTACGTGCAACCGGCGACAGTGGTGCGCACGGCGTGGCGGACGGTGTTGTAGACGTTGATGTGGCCTTCCGCGCCCTGCGTGTACTCAAAGCCGCGCAGCGCCACAAATTGGCCGGGGATGGTGGCCGCATTCACCGCATCGAGCAGGCTTTGCCATTCGGCGTCGTCAATGGCGTAGGAGTGATCGGTGAGCGCCATAAAATCCATCCCCGCGGCTTTGCCGCTGGCCAGGGCCTGCTGCGGCGTGCCGGAGCCGTCGGAATAGGAGGTGTGGTTGTGGATGTCGCCGAAATAGACGTGCATCGGCGGCTCAGAGGCGGTGGTGAAGCTCCAAACCACATCTGCGCCCAGAGGATTGCCCACGCGGTCTTCCACGCTGCCCTTCAACGTCACCGTGTACGCACGCTGTGGCAGCAGGCTTGCGCTTGGGTCGAGGGTAGCTACTGTCTTCGTGGCATCGAGGCTGAGCGTTGCCGGTACCGCGCCGAAAGGCCCGGTCAGGTAGAAGCTCGCCGCGTCGAAGCTGGCCGCATTCATCGCCTCGGAGAAAGTGACCACCACCGAAGCGGAAAGGGGCACGTTCACCGCATTGGGGGCAGGGTAGCGCGCTACAACCGTTGGCGCCGTGGTATCCGCGTCCCCGGTGGTAAAGCTCCAGGTGTAGGTATCGGCCAGGGGATTGCCGGCGATGTCTTTGATGGCGGTGGTGAGCGTCGCCGTGTAGCGGGTTTGCGGCGCAAGATACGCTGCCGGCGTGAAGGTGGCCGTGCGCGAAGCCGCATCATACGTGATGGCACCGCTGACCAATCCCTGCGGACCGGTGAGCAGGAAGCTGCCTCCGTTTACCGTGGAGGGTTGAACCGGCTCGTTGAAGGTGGCGTGGATGGGGTCGTAGGGACTGACGCCGGTCGCATTCGCCGGCGGAACTGTGTTGGCAACCTGTGGCGGCACCGGATCGTAGGCGAACACATCAGTTTGATAGCGCGGCATGACCTGCGGCTGATTGTAGTTGCCGCTGAAGCCGATGATGGTAAGCTGATCGCCGCTGTTAAAGCCGCGCATATCAATGCGCGTGTCCTTATCCACGAAAATCTGCACGCTACCAGAGCCATCGTTGAGCGTGAAACTCCAGTCCTTGGTCCCATCTGGAACCGGAGGGGGCGTTGTCCAGCTTGCCGTACCGGTGACGCGGATGAGCCAGCCCTGCGTGGTGCCGACATTGCCGGTGGATGTGGGGAGCGGATCGGGGACAGGCGCCGTGCCGTGTTTGGACACGCCGGTCAGCGGGTCAATTTCCAGCAGGCCATTGTAAAGCTTGAGCGTGCCGGTGATCTGCACCACATCGCCCAGGGCTATCGCGGGCAGGGACGTGCTACCGGCGTAGATGTAAATGCCGCCCGTGGCGTCCTGAATCACGAATGCGTTGTTACGGTACACACCCGGCGGGACGGTGACCACGCCGCGCAGGGTTCCGCTCCACCCCACACCTGCTGCGCGCGCCACGCCAATCGGCGTGATGCTGGTGCGCGTGGCGAAACTCCACGTGTAAGGCGCGGCCAGGGCGTTACCGGCGAGGTCCTGAATGGCGGTACTCAAAGTCGCGGTGTAGACGCCATCCAGCTCTAAAGACGCGGACGGGGTGAAGGTGGCCGTGCGCGTGGCCGCGTTATACGCGACTGTGCCCGCAACCGGCCCGCTCGGGCCCATCAGGGTGAAACTGCTCTCGTTCACGCCGGTGACCGGCTCGCTGAACGTAGCGGTGAGGATCGTATCCAGCGGAACCTGAACCGCGCCCGGCGCAGGCGTAACGCTTTCTACTTGCGGCGGCGTGGTGTCCACGTATTCCGTGGTGAAGGTCCAGCTATACGCTGCCGCAAGCGCGTTACCCGCCAGGTCCTTAATATTTGTGCTCAGGGTAGCGGTGAAGGTGGTGTTGGAGGCCAGAGACGCATCCGGCGTGAAACGCATCGTCCATGTGGTGGGGTCATAGCTGACGCTCCCCGCCACCGCGCCGCCCGGGCCTTCCAGCACGAAATCACCCGCCTGTGGGGATTGCATCCCTTCGTTGAAGGTCGCTTCGACGAAGGTGTTCATGCTCACGCCTGTAGCGCCGTTAGCCGGAGAGACGCTTGCTACTTGCGGAGCAACCGTGTCGGCGAAGATATCGGTTTGCACACGCGGCATGAGCTGCGGCGCGTTGTAGTTCCCGCTGAAGCCGCGCACCGTGAGCACGGTCGGGCTTGTGTAGCCGGTCATATCAATCTGCGTGTCCTTATCCACAAACACGTTGACCGGCCCCGTGCCGTCGTTGATGGTGAAAGTCCAGTTAGCCGCGCCGGGGGTGGGGGGATTCGTGGCCCAGCTCGCCACACCGGTCACTTCTACCAGTTTGCCCTGCGTTGCGCCCAGATTTCCGGTGGTCGTAGGCTGAGCTGCGGGCACCGTGCCTGAACCATGGACGGCGACACCTTCCAGCGGGTCCACTTCCAGCAGGCCGTTGTAGAGCTTGAGCGTGCCGCTGATTTCAACCACATCGCCAAGCTCCATGGTGGGCAGCGGGGTGCTACCGGCGTAGACGTAAATGCCGCCGGTCGAGTCCTGAATGGCAAACACGTTGGCGGCAAACATTCCCGGCTTGACCGTGACGTTCCCCATCATGCGCCCGCGCCAGCCTGCGCCCTGCGCGCGCGCGTCCGCAATGGGCAGCAGCTCCAGCGGCGCTTCGACGATGGTGGTGACGGGAAGACCAACCGTGCGTGTGGGCCAGTTCCCTGCGCTGATGCCGTAGTCGCTGTTTGTGAGGGTACCCGCCGTTGTGGGAGCCGTCACCTGTACCGTGCGCGTTACCACCTCACCATCCGCCAGGGTGGCGATTGTCCATGTGACCACATGCCCGTCGGCTGTACCACCGTCGGAAATCGTGCCGATGGTGACATCGGCGGGCAGCGTATCGGAAATAATCACGGAAGTCGCGGCCTGATTGAGCTGATTGGTCGCAACGATGGTGTAGGTGAACGTGGCTCCAGTCTGAACTTTGGCCGGCGCGCTCTTCGTGATTGTCAAGCGAGGCTCATTCAGGGGCGTGCCGGTAACGGAGATGTCGTCAATGCCGATCCACTCATCGCTGCCAACTGCATTGGCAGTCATCCAGCGGATCTCCAGCATCGGTTGGTTATCCGCATTGGACGGCAGCACGATGGTAACCGGGGTTTCTTTGGTCAGATTCGGGCCGTCACTGGCATCCGCCACGAAGGCTTCGGGAACGTCGGTGAAATTACCGCTGTTGCCGACGCGATAATGGAGAGCCACCGGTTGCACGGCATTATCGGCATTGTCGTCAATATCACGCAACACGTAAGAGACGGTGATGTCCTTATAGCCGCGTGTATCGAGGCGCAACAACAGGAAAGGCGCGTCTGCTGTACCAGAACCCTGGAAAGCAACCACCGGATTGGCAAGTTCGAACTCCGCCAGGCCTCCACTGGTGTTGGTCCCCGGTGTGGTCTGGTTGGCCGTTACGTTGACCGGGGTGTTGGTCCCGTCGGCGAGCAGCGTTTGGGGATTGGTTCCGGTAGTGGTCGTGAGGTCATCCCCGCGGTGACCGATGAGACCCGGCACTCCCGACCAGTCGTTACTGGTCGTGATGAGACTCGTGTTACTCCAGTCTTGAGTGAATGGCAGAGGTTGATAAGCCGTATCTTGCGGTTGTGAGACAGGCCAATCTTCCGGCGGCAGGAGCCGCTGCGCTGCCGTCAGGGGCGGCGCTATCATGGGGATAAGGAGCCCCAAAAGGACGAAAAGGGTAAACCAGCGGTGCATCTTCATAGGACCTCCAAAGATAAAATTATGGAGCTTACAGGGTGAAAGACAAAGACCAGGGCTATCTTTTCGGGTTCCACCTCCTTCATGCATTGGGTTTAATAAGGGACATAGTATCAGGCTCTTGTGCCTTCGACATACCAGCGATACAAAACACGGGAAAGTTAATCCATCGGTCACCCCTTCGTACCACCAGCCTTGTGGTCATCCCTTCGTCCCACCGGCCTTGGGCCGGTTCAGGTCCGGGATGCTGCGTACCACCGGCCTTGGGCCGGTTAAAATCCGTGATGCTCCGTCCCACCGGCCTTGGGCCGGTCAGTTTCAACCTCCATGCTGACGCTTGA
>DAOUBT010000090.1:0-17030 GCA_034432595.1 Anaerolineae bacterium
ATCTTTTTTGCCGAAATTTAAAAAAAAAAAAAAAAAAAAAAAAAAAAAAAAAAATGGGGCTAATACTGCCACCCATATCACTATTGAGCCATAAAGATTCGAACAAAGAGATGGCCCAACATCGCTTTCAAGCGACGCGGCTTCGCCGCCGGCCAACGGGGGAGCAACACGCACCAACGGATCTGCGCCCGCTCGCGTCCGCATAACCGGCGGTTAGCGCTGCCGCGCCTCCGCTGCGCGCAGCCAATCCCCGCGCCGTCAGGCGGAGCGGGGCATAACGGCTCACCTTCATCCACCAGGTAACGATAGACTTCAAGGCAAGAAAGTAGACGCACTGGACACCATCATCCTCCTTGTACCGAAATAGCAGCACCGTTATTGCACCATAGACCTCTTCTTACCCTCATTGAAACGACTTGCCATCCCCCGTCATAGCGCGCCCATGCGTTCCCACGCCTTGCGCATGGCTCATCCCAAGCACGCCGATGCCATCATCATACCCCAAAATTTACGAGTCAAATACGGCAGAGACACCTTGCCCGATATGGTATAATGCCCAGCAGGCTTCACAAGGAGTGTGCAAATATGAAAGACTGGATGCGTTGGCTATTGGTATACGGCCTGGTGTTCCTGCTGGCTTTGAGCTTTCCCCACGCCGTGCGTGCGGGCAGCATCCCCGACCCGGCGGCGGAACTCTTTTCGTCCGATACGTCAGGGGATTACCTGTGCCCGCGGGAACTGTTGCGTCCCAACCTGAAGGCCTGCCCGCCCTTCGGCCCCGGCACGAGCGCGATCAAACGGGCCTACCTGCTCACCCTTATCAACGCCCCTTCCACTCAGCTCAAGCTTCAGGATGTAGACTACGGGCAACTGACGCCTTTCACCTTTGCCTATGTGCGCAACCTGCCCGCCAACGTGTATGCCAGTCCCGAAGCCGCCGCAGCAGGTGAAGCGCCGGTCAAGGTCTTCATCACGGGCATGAACTGGGTTTCACTGCGCAAAACGGTTGAATACAGCGGCACCGTCTGGTACGAAATCAACCCCAACCAATACGTGGCGGAAGAACACATTGCCATCGGCGGCGGATCGCGCTTCCATGGTGTGGCCCTGGCCGAACAACCGCGTTTCCCCTTTGGCTGGATCATCCGAAATGTTAACCCCTCCATCACGCCGGGCGGATGGCAGGACTACTGGACCCTTTTCCGCCGTTACGACCTCGTTCAACTTTTCGCTCAGGAACTGGTAAATGGCGAACTGTGGTACATGGTCGGACCGGACCAATGGATTCCGCAAAACACCGTCGCACGCGTAGATGTGGATCCCCCACCACCGGGTGTGCCGGAAGGCGTGAAATGGATTGAGGTCAACACCTACGAGCAGACCCTGGCGGCTTACGAAGGCGAGCGCATGGTCTACGCCACCCTCACCTCATCGGGGAGCCGACGCCACTTCACCCCGTCCGGCCTCTACCGCATCTGGTCGAAATTACGCAGCACCCCCATGTCCAGCAAGGACGTGGGACCGGACAACCCCCTCTGGTTCTACCTGGAAGATGTGGAATGGACGCAGTACTTCTACGGCGCCTACGCCCTGCACGCCGCCTATTGGCACGACGACTTCGGCTTCATTCGCAGCCATGGCTGCGTCAACCTCCCGCTTTACGATGCGAAATGGCTCTACCAGTGGACCGAGCCGCAAATCGGCGAAAACCAGAGCTTTACCGCGCAGGAAGGTGTAGGCACCTACGTCTGGGTTCACTACACCCCGCCCATCCCCACCGGCAAGCCCGATCCCTACCTGGTGCAGGACTCCAACCGCGGTCTGGTTGGAGGACCTTAAGTGCTCGACGAGACGCGCCGCGCCTGGCTGGAAGAGCGCCGTGAAGCGTTACAGCAGGCGCTCCTGACGTGGTTCGCCGCTAACGCGCGCGACCTGCCCTGGCGACACGAACGCACCCCCTACCGCGTCTGGGTAGCGGAAATCATGCTGCAACAGACGCAGGTCGAAACCGTGCGCGCCTATTACGAACGGTTCATGGCGCGCTTCCCCACCCTGCAGGCCTTAGCCGAAGCCCCGCTGGAGGAAGTCCTGCGCGTGTGGGAGGGGTTGGGTTACTACCGTCGCGCGCAGGCCCTGCACCGTGCCGCGCAGCTCATCGTCACGCGCTACGGCGGCGCTCTCCCCGCCGACCTCGAAGCCTTGCGTGGGCTTCCCGGCATTGGCAACTACACTGCGGGCGCCATCGCCAGTCTGGCTTTTGGGATGGTGGCCCCGGCTATAGATGGTAACGTGCGGCGGGTGATGGCGCGTTTACTGGCCAGCGCGGAGATGGACCGCGCCGCCGCAGAGCAAGCGGTGCGCCCCATCCTGCCCGGTAAGGAGCAGGTGGGCGCCTTCAACGAAGCGCTCATGGAACTGGGCGCCCTCATCTGCCGCCCCCGCGCCCCGCGCTGCGAAACCTGCCCCTGGGCGCCTTTCTGCCTGGCGCGCGCGGAAGGACAACCCGAAACTTACCCTCAGCCGCGTCAGGCGCGTCCCCTGCCGCACTACGATGTGGTGGCAGCGGTCACCCTGCGAGATGATCACCGCGTCCTGGTAGCACAGCGTCGGCCTGATGCCATGTTAGGCGGCCTGTGGGAATTCCCCGGCGGCAAACGCGAGGACGGAGAAACGCTACCCGAAGCGCTCAAGCGCGAACTGCGCGAAGAGTTAGCCATCACGGTGGACGTAGGGGCATCCATCGCCGTGGTCCCCCATGCCTACACCCATTTCCGCATTACCCTTTATGCCTTCCTCTGCCGCCTGGTGGAAGGGGAACCCCGCTGCCTGGACTGCGCAGATTGGCGTTGGGTCACCCTGGAAGAACTGCGCTCCCTTCCCATGGCCGTCACCGATCGGCGCATCGCGCAGGCGCTGGAAAAGCACCGCGGCACGTAAGTGGTGATGCTTCTTGCAGAGACATGCCTTATTCCAACATTGAGGATGGTGCAAGTGGGAATTGCTATGCCCAATGGGGAGAATTAGACGCCCGGACAAAGTGTTGTGTAAATGAGTGCCGTCACCCAAGGCAGAAAACATAGGATGAGCCTGATTTCTAGCGCTATTGAACAGCCCCCCAGATGCATGGCAACTACAGATTTGCCAGCATCACCTGACAACCTGGTCTCTCTTTGCACCCTCCGCAACGTGGCGCGCTCTACGTTACGGCAAAGGCGCACCGCCCCCCTCGCGCAAGACGCGCAACATCTCGTGGTGGAAAAGGCCATTGCTGGCCACGATTTCCGCACCGGAGAGCAAGCGGCGCGTATCGGCCTGACCGCTGAAATCTGTGCACACGCCGCCCGCCTCGCGCACCAGCAAGATGCCCGCGGCCACATCCCACGGCTTGAGGCGCATTTCCCAGTAGCCATCCAGCCGCCCCGCCGCGATGTAAGCCAGATCCAGACACGCTGAACCGGTACGTCGCAAACCCTGACTGCGCCGCAAAAAGGGGTCTACGCGCTGCGCGTTGTTATCGAAAGCGGTCCGGCGATCATAGGGGAAACCGGTCACAAGCAACGCATCCGCTAACCGCTGACGCTGCGCCACATGGATGGGGACGCCGTTACACACCGCGCCTGCGCCACGCCGTGCGGCAAAAGTCTCGTTGCGCAGCGGATCATGCGTCACCCCCACCTGCACCTCACCTTCCACAATCAAAGCCAACGAAACGCACACATGCGGGAAATGATGCGCAAAATTCACCGTCCCATCGAGCGGGTCCACTACCCAAAGCGGCGCGTCGGTGAAGGCGTCGGTACCGCCGCTTTCCTCCGCCAAAATGAGATGCTCTGGCAGAGCGGCGCGCAGCCGGGCCAGGATGTGGCGCTCCGAGGCCAGATCCGCCTCGGTAACGGGGTCTACCGCGCCCTTGTACTGTTCCTGCGCGGTATGTCCAAAACGTGCGGCGACAATCTCTCCAGCTTCACGGGCAATAGCCACAGCGAGATCAAGCACAGCAGCGTAATCCATGCGGTAGGAAAGAGGCCTTTCTCTTAAGGTTTGCCGGTAAGGGTCCGCCACCAGCGCTCCCAGAAGGGCAGGGGCGTTGGCGTAGCGGTAGGGGATGGCAGCAAGGTCGGGCGCGGGGTCGGGATAGGGGTTGGGGTAGCCGTCGGCGGCAGCGGGATGACGAGCACCTCACCCTGTTGCACCATCCCACCGTGCCGGCGCGCCCACTCCTCGACGTAGGCGTCACTTTGCACGCGCGTCAACTCGAAAGCCAGGGTCGCCTGCTCCTGCGCCTGAGCCGTCAGCATGGGGACAAGCGTCGCCCGTTCGCTCTGCAAGGTGCGGTTCAAGCGCATCGCGCGCTGAAACGCCGAAGCCGCCAGCAATAGCACCACGGCCAGGGCTACTCCCAGCACAATCAAAACGCGCCGCAAAGGTTCCATCGTTGTTGCGGATACTTTCTCGCCCATATTGCTCCTGCTGCTGTCAACGTGGGATAATACTAACACGATTTGGCGAAATGGCGAGTGCTATCCACGCATGGAACACGAATCCACGAATCCATGAATGACTGGTAACTGTCTGCCATTTCCGGGACATGGCCATAGCTCACCTTCTTTACGCCGACAGTTAAAACCGCGCCGGAAGGTCGCTGCTCGCTAAGCAACTATACCCGACGGCATCCACCATCGGCCTGCTTTGTTTTCTCTGCCCGCAGGCGCACCTCCCGGCAAGCCCAAATCTGGATGGGTAACGGCAATGCCATCACCCACACGCCATTGCCCCTACCTGCGATCTGCGCAGTCGCTGCCAGCCTGTGCGCACCCGCGTCCAACGCAAACCCCGTTGGCGGCTATTGCCATGGCTACCCCGATAGGGCATGGTAAACCGTTAGGCGTGGTCGAGCCTCTATCCACCCCCGTGCAAGTGCGTACCCTCGGTGGGCGTCTTCGTCAGTGCCTCAAACAAGGCGCCAGGTCTTCGTCCGCTCAAGATCCACACGTGCAGCCCCGGTACCGCGGTGACAAGGCGCAACATTTGCTGGACCTTGTCGCGCATCCCGCCGGTCACATCCACCCCGCCGGAGCCGCCCAGATAGGGTTCAATTTCAGCGTAGTTTGTGGGGGTAATCTCTGCGATCACCCGTCCCTGCTGATCCTGCACGCCGGGCGCATTGCCCAGCAGGATGATGTGCTGCGGCTGCAGATGCTGCGCCAAATGGACGAAGACATCCTCCGTGGAGAGGATACTGCCGCCACGTGAACGGTCGAACACAACATCGCCAAACACCAGCGGTACCAGCCCTGCACGCAGCGCGTGGTGCAAAGGCTCCAGCGCGTAACTCACCACCGCCCCCCCGTCCGTGATGGCGGCGGTTGAAGGGGGCAGGCTGACTACCGGCACCCCCGCATGGAGGAAGGTGTCCGTCACCAGGCGATTGAGACGCGCTGCCGCGGCCCCGACCCGCGCAAAGCCCAGCCAGCCCTCGGCACTTGTCACACCCTCGCGGGTATGATAGCGCTGTGCTTCCCAGTGCCCAAAGGAACCGGAACCATGTCCCAGGACGACCTGTAGCTCAGGTTGAGCAAGCCGCGCCTGTCGCAACTCATCCGCCAGTTGACGGATGAGGGCCGGGCGCGCCGTCGCCTCCCGCAGCTTGTCCGTGATTAAGGAGCCGCCCAACTTGACGAAGACCAGCCGCGTCATGCGTCCCCCTCCGGCAAGGTGGCCGCGTGCAACCAGCTCAGGTAAGCCTCCAGGCCAGCGCTCACCGGCACGGCGAGAAGTTCCGGCGTCTCATAAGGGTGACGAGCGCGGATAGCCGCCTCCAGCGCCGGATACAGCTCCGCGCGGGACTTGATGAGACACAACCACTCCTGCGCCTGCTCCACGGCCCCCTGCCAGCGGTAAATGCTGCGGATCGGGCCGATGATTTGCACGCACCCGGCCAGGCGCGCTTCCACCAGGGCCTGCGCTAGAGCTTCCGCCTGCCCTGGGTCATCTATCGTCACGAAAACCTGAATCGCCTCGCCCAACCGTCCTCCTCCTAATGAGCTGTGTAGTACCCTTCAATGGATACGTCCGTATCGGACATGAAAATCGCCTCCAGCACCAGCCAGGAGGGCCATTTTTCCTTGCTCAGCTCGTTCAGGCGCGTTTCGAGCAACGCGCCCAGCGGAAACGGCAAGCCGTTCACGCGCACATTGCGAATCTTCACCAGCGGGATGCCATCCTTCGCCGTGAACACTATGCGCGCTTTCACATCAAAGCGCTGCGCCTTAATGAGCGGGATGCGCACGCCACTTTCCTCAAGCCGGGCGCGCTCAATCTCCAGGCCGATGACAAGGCCCTTGGGCGTGAAATCCAGTTTCTTTAGCGTAAACAGCTCCACGTCCTTTAACGCATCCTCAAGAATGGATTGCGCCAGCGACTCGGCCACCACCACCCGCACCCGCTCACCAGGCTGAATGCGCTCATCCAGCACCTCCAACTCGTCCATGGTGGTAATCGTGTACACCGGCAACGACGGGTCGGGATAGCGCACAGGCTCGACCAACCCCAGACTGACGAGAATCGGCCCAATGATGGGCCACTCCGGTACAGGGGGAATGCGCGCCGCCTCCGGCGCTAAGGGCGTCCACAGCAGGCTAACGAGCATTAACGTATAGATCAGTTTCATAAGCACCTCCCAGTGCAGTGAACCCAAACAACACCATGAATGTGAGCTGGAATCGGTCCCCCCTACACCCCTTCATCCTGTTCTTCAATTCCCCACCAGTACATATCCGCCAGTTTGCGATGCTCCTGATGCAGACGCACGTAGCTTTCGTAGCGGTGCTGACTGATTTCGCCACGCGCCAGGGCCTCCAGCACCCGACAACCCGGTTCCACGGTATGGCTGCAATCGGAGAAGTCGCAATCAGGCACGTAGGGCGCTATGTCGGGGAAGTAGGCGTCAATTTCCTCCGGCTCCAAATCGAAGAGCGCCAGCGCGCGGATGCCCGGCGTATCGGCCACCCAGCCGCCGCCCTCAAGCCGGTGCATCGCGGTCACCGTGGTGGTATGGCGGCCCTTGCCGGTAACCTGACTCACTTCCTGCACGCGCTCGCCCAGGCCGGGTTGCAGCGCGTTGAGCAAGCTGGTCTTTCCCACCCCGGATGGTCCCACCAGGGCGGAAATTTTGCCCTGCAAGTGGGCGCGCAGGGTGTCTATGCCTTCACCCGTCACCGTGCAGGTGTAGATGACGGTGTAGCCGATGCGCTCGTAAATGTGGAACAGGTCCCTCGCTTCGTCCAATCCGGTCAGATCAATCTTGTTGGCGCAAATCAAAGCCGGGATGTTCTGCCGCTCCGCGCCGACCAGCAGGCGATCCAACATGCGCAGGCGCGGTTCGGGCGAGGCACAGGCCATCACGAACACGACTTGATCCGGGTTGGCGATGATGACCTGCTCGCGCTCGCGCAGATAGCCCTGCCGGTCCCAACGCCGCGCGCCCCGTCCGCCGGGGAGCGGCTTGAGGCGCGTGAGCGCACGGGTGCGCGGCAGAACCTCCTCAATGACGTAACTGCCATCACTTTGTTGCTCCCAAACCACCCAATCCCCTACCGCGACCAGGGTGCTTTCCAGGCGTTCCTTCTTTAGACGCCCCCGCACATGCGCCACGTAGGTTTGACCATCGGGAGTGTAGAGGGTGTAAAATCCGCTTTGCGCGCGGATAACCAGGGCTGTCTTTCGCTCCGCTGCTTCCATTCGCCTCCCATACCCATCAGCTTCAAGCAACTCATCAAACGAAGTGGCGCATGGATGAACGCCACATCTTTAGTGTACCACGTCTGCGCCGCTCTTCAAGCCTGAATGACCTGAATGAAGGGAATATCGAGTGGACAAGGGCAAAGCAGGGTCCGGGGATAGGCGACAGCAATGCCGTCACCCAACCCGCCGCCCCGTATTGTCGCCCATCCCGCCGACCAATACCCGCGCTCACCTCGTTTCCCGCTCCACGCTCATCATGCCCAACCATGGCATCGCCCGGCCACTTTACCCATCCATCCGGCTTCCCAGGGTTGAAAAGCCCCAGCATCAGAGCATCCATGCCTACCTGATGGCCCCCCGAAAAGTCCTCTTGCCGTTTCGCTTTTTAGTGTTATCATGGGTTCCGATGGACGAGGACAGATTGACGACAGAGAATGAAGAACAAAACCAGCCCGAAGGGCGGGTGCCGGATCGCCCGCGCCGGTATTGCCCGGTGTGCGGCGTTCAGGTCGCCCCGACGGCGAAGACCTGCCTGATGTGCGGCGCCGTGCTTGACGCGCCAACACCATCGGAAAAAGCGACCGCCTCCGCGCCAGTTGAGGAGGCACCTTCTGTTTCGCGTCGCATCAACCGCGTGGCGGCTGGCTTGCTGATTGGCGTTGCCTTGTTGGCTATGGCGGGCCTCATCTTCGCTGGATGGCAGATGCTCGGTGGAGCATGGAGAGCTACCGCCACGCCGGCTTACACACCTACCCCCACGCTCACGCCCAGCATCACGCCCACGCCCAGCATCACACCCACGCCTTCCGTCACGCCTACGCCCACGGCAACGCCCACGCCCTTGCCGCCGATTGAGTATGTGGTCAAGCGCGGCGATACGCTTTCCGAAATCGCGCAGCAGTTCGATGTGACCACCGACGCGATCATGGACGCCAACGGGCGCTTAAGCACCGATGTCTATGAAGGAGAAACGCTCCTCATTCCGCGTCCCACGCCGACGCCCGATCCTTTCACCACGCCCGATCCTTACGTCACCCACATCGTGAAAAACGGTGAGAGTCTCTCTGAGATCGCCAAGAAGTATGGCGTGAATGTGGAGGATATTCGCCGGGCCAACAACATGCCGGAGTTCTCGTACCTGATCACGCCGGGACAGGCGCTCATCATCCCGCGTTACACGCCCACACCGACCCCCACCATGACGCCAACGCCGTTCATCGCTAAGGCGACGCCGATACCGGTGTACGGGCGCGTTGAGTTGCTCTACCCTGCGCCACGCGCGGCCTTCGCCGGCAAAGATGCCATCATCATGTTGCAGTGGGCTTCGGTAGGCATCCTGAGCGCCGATGAAAGCTATCGCCTTGACGTGACCTATCCCACGGCGAATGGGGTACAGACGATGAGTGTGTACCTCAAAGCCACAGCCTGGCGCGTGCCGACAGAGCTGTTCCCGCCCGATCAGGTGCGTGACCGCACCTTCACCTGGCAGGTATCGGTTGTGCGTCGTCCCGCATCAGAGCAGCCTTACGCCGTCCTGCCACAGACCGTCAGCGAAAAGCGCTCTTTCTCATGGTGGATTACGCTCCCGTAATGGGAGCGTTTTCTATTTTACAGAGCTATGCTAAAATTAAATTGCCGGCCTGACAAGCTCGGACGTTGAGCTTTCCTGTCAGGCGGATGCGGATGATTTCACCACCACAGGAGCTGACGGGACATGGAAAAGCACGAGACCAAAATCACGGCAGAGTTCTTCGGCGTCGGTTTCCGTCTTTCAGGCACGTTTGACATGCGCCAGCGTTATCTGGCCGATGTGCTATACGACATGACCACGTCTTACCTCATCGTCGAAGATGCTTACGTCTCCCCCATTGGGCAACCAGCCAAAATCAGCGCCAATCATCCCATTGCCATCATCGTCAAATCATCGTTGTGTTTTGCCCTTACCGCCAACCGGGATGATGGGTTGCGCCGCGACCAGCGCTATGGCTCCTATCTGGGGTTACGCATGATTCCCATTTTCGCCACGGTGGACTCGTTCGAGATAAGCGGCTTCTTGCGCCTGCCCGGCAAGCTCGATCCGCGCGTGTTGTTGAGCACGCAAACCGAGACGTTTTTGACCCTGGTGGATGTCAAAGTGCGCTCCACATTCCATCCAGATATCACGTTTGAAGGCGGGGCAGCCATCGTCAACAAGACGCGCATCGGTTTCCTCGGCCTGCAATCTATGGGCTAAAAGCCTTTAAGGAGGCCCTGTATGGCACGCATCCTGGTCATAGACGATAACCCCGATTTGCTGCAGATGATGCAGATGATGCTCAGCGGACGCGGCAAGCATGAAGTGATCCTCAGCGGTGATGGTCTGGATGGACTGGAAAAGGCTTTCCGTGAACGCCCCGATCTGGCTATCGTGGACGTGATGATGCCGGAAATGAACGGGTACGATGTGGTGCGCCAATTGCGCAACGATCCGCGCACCAAGGGCATGAAGATTATCATTCTCACCGCACGCGGACAGGCCATTGACCGCATGGCCGCGTTGGATGCCGGCGCCGATGAGCACATGGGTAAGCCGGTCAAGATGAATGAGTTGCTGGAAAAAATCGAGACGCTTTTAGGTCCGCAACGGGTAACGGGTCAGGCTCAGATGATTTCCGTGTTGAGCCTGCGCGGCGGCATCGGTGTGACGACCATTGCCGTCAACCTGGCGCTGTTGTTGCAATCCTCCGCCCCCACTGTGTTGCTCGACCTTTCGCCTAACGCCGGACATTGCGCGCTCTATCTGGGTCTCAAGCCGGAGCGCCACCTGGATCATTACCTGAAAGCGCCGACGGTCAGTCCGGATGTGTTCCTGCTCAAGCATCCCAACGGGCTGCGTTTGATGGCTGCGCCGCCCACCCCTCTGGTCAATACGGTCATCACGGCAGCGGAATTGCAACCTCTGCTGGAAGCTCTGAGTAAAGAAGCTCAAATCATCGTGGCGGATCTGCCGCACGTGCTCAACGAAACGACGCTCACGGTAGTTGAGCAATCCAGCCTGATTTTGCTGGTGAGCGGCGATGATCCCGCGAGTTTGCAGACCACCATTGCCACCCTCGGCGCGCTGCAGAAGCATTTGAACCGCATCGTGCTGGTGCTGAACGCGCCAGTGCCCGGTCCGCGCCCCCCCACAGAGGCGGTGCAACGCGCCATCCGCCTGCCGATAGGAGCTAATTTGCCGTATGACCATCTACAGGTCACGGCGTTGCGTCGCGGTGTGCCTGTTGTGCTGAGCGCGCCTCAGGGCGAACTCAGCAAGGCTATGTTGGGATTGGCTCAGGCGGTGTTACATCCGCCCAAACGGGCTGGGGCTTGAATACGCTCATTAATTAGTGAAACGCCCCCGCCTGCAGGCGGGGGCGTAAACGTCGGGTGCATGAACGGACGGCGGCGCGGCCCGTCCAAAGCCTATGGAAGCACGATGCGTTCCAACATCAGCAGCATCATCAGGCCAACGATAACCACATCCCAAAATAAAAAGAAAGAAAGGATGAAGCGCTGCCAGGCACGCAGGCCACCGGATGAGGCCGCGCGACGTTGCGGTTTGGGACGCCTGCCCCGCTGCCGCGAACGCGAAGTGGAAGCCGGCGCTTCCTCTGCCGCTTCGTCTACAAAGACCGGCTCCTGATCCAGGTCAAGCCCCCGTAAGAGTTCATCCATGTCGTCTAAGGCCATTGTGCTCCCCCTCTTGTCTGTGCCATAGGGTATGCTACAATAATCTTAGCTCAGAAGCGTGGAAAAGTCAACATGAACGCACCTATCTTGCAGCGCGATTTCTACGCCGCCCCCACCCTGGATGTGGCGCGCGCGCTTCTGGGGCAGCGCCTGGTGCGCCTCTGGCAGGGAGAGCGCTTGAGCGGACGTATCGTCGAGGTGGAGGCGTATATCGGCATGAATGATGAGGCTTGCCATGCTTCCCGCGGTCGAACGGCACGCAACGCGGCGATGTTCGGACCACCCGGTCATGCGTACGTGTACCTCATCTACGGGATGTATCATTGTCTGAATCTGGTGACGGAGACGGAGGGCTTCCCCGCAGCGGTGCTCATCCGCGCGCTGGAACCGCTGGAAGGGGTGGAGGTGATGCAGGCGCAGCGCGGCGCGTCTTCCTGGCGCGATTTGCTGCGCGGACCGGGGCGCTTGTGTCAGGCGATGCGGATTGATTTGCGCTTGAACGGGGCGGATGTGTGCCGCCCGGAAAGTGGGCTGTGGGTGGAAGTGGATGCGGCGGTGCCTGAAGAGGCGGTGGAAAGGACGCCGCGCATTAACGTGCGGGGAGATGGACTGGCCCGCACGCGCCCCTGGCGTTTGACGATTCGTGGTCATCCGTGCGTGAGCGGACCGAAAACGCTCGCGCCGATTCCTCAGGAAAGTTTTTAACGTTCATAGTCCCTAACCAAGAAAGGAGTGCTCCATGGCTGCATTGCAAGGTAAGGGTTTGTGGGGGTACATCGGCTGGGATTTGGAGCGCGCTTTGCAGATTGCTGCCGAAACGCAAACCACCCATATTCTCTACAAGGTCGGACAGGGTCCCCTGGGGAGTAAGGCGGGGTTTTATATCGAGAATGCGGCGGCTATCGCCCAGCGCATCCGCGATGCCGGCCTTATTCCTTTTGCCTGGACGTTCCTGACGTTGGGCGATCCAGATTTTGAAGCCGATATGGTGCGGCGCGCCTTCGATGACGGTTACGAGGGTTTCATTTTCGATATGGAAGGGGCCTGTAGCCGCCGCGGCGACGCAGCCACGAAGATGATTATGCGGATTCAGGATGCGGGGGTGGATCAGCAAAAGCTCTATCTGTGCTCGTATCCTAACATCCGACATCATCAGGATTTGCCCTATAAGCAGTTGGTCCCTTTCTGTGAAGGCGGGTTAATGCCGATGGCTTACGGCACGTTCCAACGTCCGCCGGAGGTGGTGATTGACCAGTGGACGTATGAGATGGAGCGTCAGTGGCTACAGGAGCAGAATCTTAACCGACCTATCTACCCCGCTTTGGCGCCGTACTATGATGAAGGGGCGCAAAAGCGCATGACAGCGCAGGAGTTGCAGGCCTGGTTGGATCGGGTCCGTCCTTATGGCCCAAGCTTCATCAGTTTCTACCGTGCGGGGGTGCTGGATAACGCGCATTTCCCCTTGATTCGCGGGTATGCTTTAGGGGATCCGCAAGCGCAGCCGACGCGCTACTGGGTCAAGGCGCGCGGCGGGACGGTGATTTTCAAGCAGGCCGGTATCCCCGGCACGCAGTTGCACGCGCTCCCTTACGGAACGGAGCTGAATGTGGTGGGGGAACCCACTTACGGGCCGGATAGTGAGCGCTGGTTGCCGGTGCGCACGGGCTGGGGGGATGGTTATGTGCGCATGGTGCATGTGACCACGCAAAACCCCGGTCCCTGGCCGCCGCCGCCCACGCCGCCGGCAACAGCGCCCGGCGTTCTGGTGCAGGTGTGGAGCACGTATACGTTGAATTTGCGCCGCGATCCGCTGATGATTCCCACGTCCCTGGTGGGGTGCGTGCCCAAGCACACGTTACTGCACATTGTGCGCGATAACGACAAGGCTATGGCAAAAATCGGCAAGCCTTCCGAGTGGCTACGCGTGCGCGTGGTCCCGGATGGGCCGGAAGTATGGGTGAATGCGGAGTTTGTCACGCATATTGACCCGCGCGTCAAACATACCATCAGCGCGCGCGCCTGGGTGAACAAGCCGGACGGGACGTTGAATATTTACGCCGGACCTTCGGAGTTCACGCCGGTAATGGTGAGCGTGGACCATGCTGCGGTGCTTTACATCCTTGAGCCGCCCGAAACGCTCGGTGCGCGCATCGGTCAGCCCAACACCTGGATTCGCGTGCGCAGTTTAGACGGCAAGGATGGCTACGCGCAGGGCGAGTTCCTGGAATTGTTGGACGTGCCGGGCACAAGCTCGCCCGCCGACCCGACGCGGGTGAAAATCGGCCTTTCGCCGTGGATTTTCGGCCTGCATGCCGGCAGCATCGAGGCGACCACCGATCTGGTGAGCGAGACGATCAACACGCTTTACGCAAACGCCGGACGCACCGGCTGGGTGATGTTCAGCGAGGCTATTGGTGCCAATGCCAATGCGATTGTGCTCAACCCAACGCACCGTGAGCGCCTGTGGACGTGGGCCAAAACGCGCGGTCACGGTGTCATCGTGGAGTTGAATTACACCGCGAGCACGACCCTGCCCGTCTCCGCGGAGTATGACGCTTACGCCGCGGCCTGCGCGCGCTGGGTAGAGCTGCATCTCAAGCGGGAGGATGAGGCGGATTACGCCTGGGTGATAGTCATCGGCAACTCCCCCAACGACATCAGCCGCCATCCGGGTGGACGCACGGCACCGCAGGAACACATTACGCCGCAGCGCTACGCGCAGGCCTTCAACAAGGTGTACGCCGCCATCAAGGCTGTGTTGCCCAAGGCCATCGTCGTGCCGGCGCCGGTTTTCCCCTACAGCGCGCCGCCACTGCCCCTGGAAAACAATCAGCGCATCCGCCCGCTGGATTACTTCGAGCAGATGCTGAACGGCATCACATTCCTGGATGGGATTGCGCTGCAGACCTACACGCACGGTCAGTTCCGCGAGCTAATCAGCGAACCGACCAAACTCAGCGATCCCTTGCTCAGCGATCATTACGCGGACTTCCAGGCTTATCGGAGCTTTATGGAAAAGATTCCGCAGCGCCATCGCAGCCTGCCGGTTTACATCACCGCCACGCACCCCATCTGCCGGGCGATGCAGCGCCCCACGGAGTGTTCCAATCCCGCCGAATACGGCTGGCTGGATATGGATAACGGCTGGGTCAACCTGGCGTATGACGAAATCGCCAACTGGAACGCGACCCCCGGCGCTCAACAGATTCACGCGCTCATCCTCTACACCTGGCAGAACAGCCCCTGGGCCATCGCCAATCGTTTAGGGGTGCAGAAGGATTATCGGCGCGCGCTCTACAAGGATTACCGCTGGCTGGAAGAGGAGCATCCGCCCATCTTCAGCCAACGCGACCCGCGCTGGAAGAACACGCGCTATTCACCTTCGGGGACGGCGACCTTTGGTCAAGCCGGGTGTCTTGTTACAGCGCTGGCCTCCCTGACGGCCTGGGCCGGGTATGACGTGCTGCCGCCGGTCTTCGCACAGGAAATCGGCAAGGCTGGCGCCTTCGATGGCGACTACTTGAGTCATCCCACCAAAGTTTCCGTGCCTTACCCCAAGCTGGTCTGGCATGGGGATAAGTTCTTCGCGGACAAGGCTACCAGCTACATCAACTGGCGGGATAAGAGCAAGCTGCCCGATCTGGATCTGCTGCAGTGGATTCTGGCGCGCTACCCGACGGCGGCGGAAGTGGACTTCCGTCCTTCTACCACGCCCCACGATCAGCACTTTGTGCTCGCCATCCGCTACATTCCCGACCCCAGCGGCGGCATCAACGATGATTTGATCGTGATGGATCCGTGGACGGGCACAATCGAAAGCGTGCTGAACAAGTATTTCAACCCCGATTGGCTCAATACCATGCCCGCGGGCATGACCAAAGTCGGGCGCACGATTACGGGATTGCGCGTCTTTGAAGTGAGAAAATAGCTACATCCGCCACAAAACCAACGCCCCCCATGATAGGGGGGCGTTGGTCATGTGACCCGGAATGTTACTTGATGCGTTCCTTGAGCAGGCGCTCCAGCATGGGCGTGCCGATTTCCTGCAATTCGTAGCGCACGCGGTCCATGGGGTGCTTGACCTTGAGCACGCGGCGCAGGTCAATGGGCGTGCCGACGATGACCAGGTCGCAGGGCGTGTTGTTGATGGTGGTTTCGAGATCACGCATCTGCTCCTCACCGTAGCCCATGGCGGGCAGCACGCGCCCGGTGGTGGGGTACTTCTTGTAGGTGGCGGCGATGGAGGCCACGGCATAAGGACGCGGATCCACGATTTCCGCGGCGCCGAAACGCTGCGCGGCGACGTAGCCCGCACCGTAAGCCATCTCACCATGCGTCAACGTGGGTCCATCTTCCACAACGAGCACGACCTTACCGCGAATCTCATCGGGGTTGTCCACGAAAATCGGCGATGCGGCCTCGATGACGAGCGCCTTGGGGTTGACCGCGGCGATGTTCTCGCGCACGCGCTGCACGTTGGCGTAATCCGCCGTATCTACCTTGTTGATGACAACGACATCCGCAGCGCGCAGGTTGGCCTCACCAGGGTAGTAGGTGGTCTCATGGCCAGGGCGGTGCGGATCGGCGACCACGATCCACAAATCGGGCTTGTAGAAGGGAATGTCGTTATTGCCGCCATCCCAAACAATGACATCGGCTTCCTGTTCCGCCTGCCGCAGGATGCGCTCGTAATCCACACCGGCGTAAACCACGATGCCGCGGTCAATGTGGGGTTCGTATTCCTCACGTTCCTCGATGGTGCACTGATGGCGGTCAAGGTCTTCGTAGGAGGCGAAGCGCTGCACAGCCTGCGCCACCAGGTCGCCGTAAGGCATGGGGTGACGAATCGCCACGACCTTCTTGCCCATCTGCTGCAGCAAATTGCAGATGTAGCGCGTGGTCTGCGACTTACCCGAGCCGGTGCGCACGGCGGTCACCGCCACGACAGGCTTGCTGCTCTTGAGCATGGTGGCCTTGCCGCCCATAATGCGGAAATCGGCGCCCGCCGCCACTGCCGTCGCGGCTTTGTGCATCACGTATTCGTGCGAGACATCGGAATAAGCGAAGACGACCTGATCCACGCTGTATTCTTTAATCAGCCGCACCAGATCGGATTCCGGGTAAATGGGGATGCCTTTGGGATACAGCTTCCCGGCCAGTTCCGCCGGATACACGCGCCCCTCAATGTTGGGGATTTGCGTGGCCGTAAAGGCTACGACCTCGTAGCGCTCGTTATCGCGGAAGTAGGTGTTGAAGTTGTGGAAGTCGCGCCCGGCAGCGCCCATGATGATAACCCGAATTTTCTCCATACACGACACTCCTTTCACTAAAAGTATGTTGGACCTCATGCGAGAGCACCACGGGATGGTCGCACGGGTAAACCGCAACTCAAGGGTAGGGACATCTATGCCCTGACCTTAGATATTATATCACATTCAACGCTCCGTGCTCCTGCCATGCGTCCTATCTATCCCTGCCGCTTATCCTTCCTTGCCCACCAGTGCCTGAAGGCAGTCACCTGATAGCCCGTCAGGCTCCCGCGGCTCACCTTACGCCATCCGCGTCCTACCTGCCAC
>DAOUBT010000091.1:0-4560 GCA_034432595.1 Anaerolineae bacterium
TGTCCTCCCAGAAGGCGTTGTGGGCATGGTTGATGATGCCGGTGATGGTGCCGACGGGTTTGCCGTTGCGGCGCGCGATGAAATAGCGCACTTCAGCGTGCTTGTGGAAGGGATGTCGGGCACGGTCAAGGAATTCCTCGCGCTCGGAGAGCAGGGGCGGGACCCAGTAAGGATCGCCCCGGTAGACCTCCCATTGGAACTCAATGTACTCTCGCCGCTCTTTGGGCGTTTCGGCCACCGTGATTTCAAAACTCATGGGATTCCTCCTCTTTCTTTTCGAGCAGCTCTTGTTGTGCCTTGAGCCGATTCAGGGTAATTTCGGCCTGCTGCCGTTGGGCTTCCAGGGCCTCATCCGGGCGGTTGAGGAGGGTGTAGGCTTTGGAAAGGCCGCGGTAAAATTCGATTTCGCGTGGATTGAGGCGTACCGCCAGTTGGATATGGGCCAGGCCCTCCTCGTAGCGTTCCAGAACGAGGAGCACCATGCCCAGATGGTAGTGCGCCCAGCCAAAAGCCGGCTCACCTTCGGCTGCGTCCAGCACGCGCCGCAGTAACGCTTCGGCGTCTTCCCAGCGCTGATGATGAATGGCCTCCAGCGCCTCACGGAAGGCTGCCTCGGTAGCTTCAAAGCGCTCGTACTTCTCCGGCTGATTGTAGAAGCTGTGGACGGCAAAAAAGAACATGCGCTCCGAACCGCATTGCTGACAGACCGCGCGGATGCGGTCAATCGGCTCACCGTTCAGTTCCAGCAACTGCTGCGACTTGATGACATAGCTGCCGCCACACTCGCAAACCTGTGCGGCGATGTGCACCAGTTCAAACCCGACGCTGTTGGCCTGAATGAGATCAACCATACCGCCTCTTTCTGATGGCAGTTTGAAAAGCGGAGACCATTATAGCTTTATCGGGGTTTTGGTCAAATACAGCTAACCTCAAGGTCCATCAAGTTGCTTTGTGATGCGATTTCAATCGCCGGGTATCCGAGATTGCGCCTTTGTAGCTATAGGCGCGCGCTGGTCCGCATAAACCCCCGTGCAGGGCTACGAAGCCCGTTGACGCGGGCTGAAGCGGCTCAGGCCGCCTGATAGCTATAGCCCGCCGATTGATGGGGGGCAGGCTGGTCGGACCTCAGGTGGAAAATGGCCAGTCTCGGATTTGAAGGTGCGGCATGGGGGTTGAAGCTATCCAGGTGTGGCGGAGAGCACGGTGAGATGGTCGGGGTCGAGGACGGTGAGGGCGGCGATGGCGCCGGGGGTCAGATGGCCATATTCGTGTTCCAGGCCGAGCAGGCGTGCCGGATGGGCGCTGAGCAGCGGCAGCACGGCGGTGATGGGAAGACCGACTTCGCGTACCAGATAACGGAGCGCTCCGTCCAAAAGCGTGACGCTACCGGCCAACGTCCCATCCGCGAGACGCGCCGCGTTACCGTGAACCCAAATCCGCTGACCGGCAAACGTGTATTCGCCAGCGGGTAACCCCGCCGCGCGGATGGCGTCGCTGATGAGGACGGTGCGCTCCGCGGCCAGGCGCAGGACGAGGCGCAGCCACACCGGGTGGACGTGGACGCCGTCGGCGATGAGTTGGGGCATGAGGCGCGCGTCTTCCAGCGCGGCCTCGCAGATGCCCGGCGTGCGATGGTGGAGCGGGGTGAGGGCGTTGAAGAGGTGGGTGACGCCGCGCGCACCCCAGTCCGCTGCACGCAGGGCCAGCGCGTAATCCGCCGCGCTGTGGCCCAGGGCCACGTGCACACCCCGCGCGCTCGCCGCCCGGATGAGCTCCTCCGCGCCCGGCAGCTCCGGCGCGACGGTGAGGATGCGCACGCACGGATGCGTCAGCCAGGCGTGGTACTCAGCGGGATCGGGCAGGCGCAGCGCCGCGCGGGGTTGCGCTCCGCCCCGCTCCGGGTTCAGGTAGGGGCCTTCTAAGTGCAGGCCCAGCCGTCGCGCGCCGTCGGCGGGGAGCGGGGCTTCGGCGGCGCGCAGGGCCGCGTGGATGGCTTCGCGCGGGGCGCTGCCCAGGGTAGCGACGAAGCCGGTCACGCCGTGACGGAGGAGCGCCGCGGCCATGCGCGCGTAGGCTTCCGGCGTGCCGTCCAGGGCATCCGCGCCGTCCGCGCCGTGGATGTGGATGTCTATGAAGCCCGGCACGACCAGCGCCCCGTTCAAGCGCCGCCGCGGACCCGTCCAGTCTGCCTGCGGACGCGTGGCTATCGCGGCGATGCGCCCCTCCCGCAGGTAGAGGCTACCCGCCTGCAGCGTGCCTTGGGTGAAAAGTAGCGCGTCTTCCCAAATGGTCATGGCTAAGGGTTATCTGCATGTTTGTGCTGGCCGTAATAACAAAGCGACCGGGGTAACCCGGTCGCTTTGGGATGGTTTATGCTCCAGCCGGCGCCTGAGCCGCGACGCTGCGTTTGCGTTCAGAGGCTTTGCGCTGGGGTAGGGGATTGCCCTCAAACGCGGCCTTGAACTCTTCCTCGTTCAGGGTCTCGCGCTCCAGCAAGACTGCGACGATGCGCTCCATGGCCTCGCGATACTCGGCCAGAATCTGTGCGGCCTGTTGGTAGGCTTGTTGGACCAGGTTCTGCACCTCTTTGTCAATGATCTGCGCTGTAGCGTCGCTGTAGTCACGTTGCTCGCCGATTTCCTTGCCCAGGAAGACCAACTCTTCTTTGCGCCCGTAAACCAGCGGACCCAGCGTCTCGCTCATGCCATAGCGCGTGACCATGGCGCGCGCCATCTGCGTCACCCGCTCCAGGTCGTTGGCCGCGCCGGTGGTGATTTCGTTGAAGACGAGCTGCTCGGCAGCACGTCCACCCAGCATCGCCGCCATCTCCTGCATTATCTTGTTGCGCGGCATCAGATAGCGGTCTTCACTCGGCAGGGTGATGGTGTACCCCGCGGCCATTCCACGTGCGACAATCGAGACCTTGCGCACTTTATCACACAAGGGCAGGACGTGCGCCACCACGGCATGGCCCACCTCGTGATACGCCACCACGCGCCGTTCTTCCTCCGTGATGATGCGGCTGCGCCGCTCCGGTCCGGCGATGACGCGCTCGATGGCTTCGTGGAACTCCGCCATGCCAATCTTGCGCTTACCGCGCCGTGCAGCTAAAATCGCCGCTTCGTTGACTGCGTTCTCAATATCCGCGCCGACGAAACCCGGCGTCGCCTGCGCCAGCGCGGCCAGATCCACGTCCGCGGCCAACGGCTTGCCGCGCGTGTGCACGGCGAAAATCGCCTCGCGTCCGCGGATGTCGGGCTGATCGAGCACCACGCGCCGGTCAAAGCGGCCCGGACGCAGCAGCGCCGGGTCCAGCACGTCAGGCCGGTTGGTCGCCGCGATGACGATGATGTTCGTGTCGGTATCGAAACCGTCCATTTCCACCAGAATCTGATTGAGCGTTTGCTCGCGCTCATCATGCGAGCCGCCCAGTCCCGCGCCGCGATGGCGCCCGACCGCGTCAATCTCGTCAATGAAGACAATGCAAGGGCTGTGGTGCTTGGCCTGATCGAACAAATCGCGCACGCGGCTCGCGCCCACGCCCACGAACATTTCCACAAACTCCGAACCAGAGATGCTGAAGAATGGGACCCCCGCTTCGCCGGCTACGGCTTTCGCCAGCAGCGTCTTGCCCGTGCCGGGAGCGCCCATCAACAACACGCCTTTGGGAATCCGCGCGCCGAGGCTGAGGAACTTTTGCGGCTCTTTAAGGAACTCCACAACCTCGCGTAACTCCTCCTTAGCTTCCTCGACCCCGGCCACATCAGCAAACGTCACCGTTGGCCGGTCGCTGGTAAACATGCGCGCGCGGCTCTTGCCAAACGCCATGGCCTGATTGTTCGCGCCCTGAATCTGGCGGACGAAGAAAAAGAACAAGAACCCCATTGCCACCAGCATCAGCAGTGTCCCGCCAACATTGACCAGACCGTCCCAATTGGTCGGCGCTTTGGGCGTGATGGCAATCGTCTTGAGCTTATCCTGTGTAACACCCAACCAGGTCAACTGCTCGATAAGGGGGGAACCCGGCTCTTTGCGGGCCATGCCGATTGTCTCATCCGTGTACTTGATGGTGAGATTATCGCCCGCCACCTCGATTTCCTTCACCTTACCCTCATTCACGTCGCTTGCCAACTGCTGCAGGCTGATCAGATTGGGGGTGCGATTTTCGTTGACATACATGAAAATCATCGCCCCGATGGCAATCAGCACCAGCAGATACACAAAAACCGTGTTAGAACTTTTCTGTTGTTGCATCGAAACCTCCAGCTACACGCTACTCCCCACACTATACCATACCTTGGGAGCTATGCCGGGTATTATACCATGAGTTTATCGCAAAAAACATGCTTGCCGTCGTCTTTTTCTACCGCCAGCCTCTGGCTGTTGTTGTCCCGCCAGCCTTTGGCTGGCAAATTTCCCAGGCAGAGCCTGGGGGTACCTGTACCGGACCAGGCATTGCCTTCGCCTACCCGCGGTAGGTGTTGTCCCGCCAGCCTCTGGCTGGCAGGTAGTCCAGGCGGAACGTACCGCCAGCCTCTGGCTGGCAAATTTCCCAGGCGG
>DAOUBT010000092.1:0-17051 GCA_034432595.1 Anaerolineae bacterium
CCGTCGCCCACCCCAATGCCGTCGCCCACCCCAATGCCGTCGCCCACCCCAATGCCGTCGCCCACCCCAATGCCGTCGCCCACCCCCGCGCCGTCGCCCAACCCGCAGACCACCTGCGCCGTCGCCCAACCCGCAGCCCACCTGTGCTGTCGCCCACCCCAATGCCGTCGCCCACCCCCGCGCCGTCGCCCAACCCGTAGCCCATCCACGCCGTCGCCCATCCGCAGACCACCTGCGCCGTCGCCCATCCGCAGACCACCCGCGCCGTCGCCCACCCCACAGCTCACCCGCGCCGTCCTCTACCTCACCCACGCCGCCGGGATAGCCTGATGCAACCTCATCTCCACCCCCCACCGAAATTCCCCTTCGGACTTACCCCAGGGGGCGGAGCTACCGCCAGCTACCTGAGTCCTGCCGCTCACGCTTCCTCCTCGCCCTCCATGAACTTTTCCACCTGATACACATAAATCTTCGTCTGCGGCCAGCGCCAGGCATTGGACGGCAACCCCGCCTTGAGACAGAGATGCGCCAGGAATTCCTGCGCGTCGGGGAAGTGCTCCCACACCTGCGGCAGGAAGGTCGCGCGCTGCCAGCCCACTTCGAGCAGCACCCCATCCACGCCGGGACGGAGCTTGCGCAACAGCTCATCCGCATCGCGGTAGCTGAGGGGCTGATAGGGGGTGAGCAGCGAAATCTCGATGCGCGTGCGCGGCAACTCCCCCGCCGTGAGGGGCGGGAAACGCGGATCGTCGAACGCTGCGGCCAGCGCGTTGTGCAACACATCCTCCGCCAGGGGACGGTGAGCCACCAGCGAGCCGATGCAGCCGCGCAGCGCGCCCTCTATCGTGAGCGTGACGAAGACGGCCCCCGGCTCCAGCAGGCGTGGATCGAGGTCCGCCGGCAGGCGCGGCGTCTCTCCCCGCAGCGCCTGCTCAAGGCTGCGCCGCGCCAGACGCAGCAACGTTTGTTGTTGTGTGGGTGTCAACTCAGGCATGAGTCACCTCCGTGTAGGCCACGGCAGCATAGCCCACCACCTGCCGCCGATCCCCGGCCGTATCGCCGGAATTGCGGTAATCCAGCACGTGCGGACGCCATCCCAAACGCTGCGCCACCGCCATCAAGGTCAGGATGGGCGTCATGCCGCAAGCCTCGCCCTTGAGCACACCCTGCGCGTCCCCCTCCAAAAGCGCCTGCAACAGGCTGCGATCCAGGTAACGCGCTTCGTTGTAACTGTAGTAGTGGCTCAAATCCGAACTGACAATGATGAGGTCCTGCGGCGTGAGCAAGGGCGCAAGTGCATCCGCCACCCGCGCGCTATCCACCTCGCCAAAGAGCAGCGGCGCCACCGGCGGCACCGGCGTATAAACGGCCTGCAGGAAAGGCAATTGCACCTCCAGGCAGTGCTCCGGCGCGTGCGCCAGCAGGTTCACGCTGAAGAGGCTATCGCGCGCGCGCAAAGCCTCCAGCGCGGCCCCGTCCACCGGCACCGTGCCGAGCGGCGTTTCCATCCCCGCGTAAGCGCCCAGGGCCACCCCACGGAAGGGCACGCGATGCGCCGGCCCCATCACGTAGATGCGCTGCGGTGGGGTTTGGGATGCGAGCACCTTGTAGGCGTAGGCCGCAATCGGACCCGAATAGATGTAGCCCGCGTGAGGCGCGATGATGGCGCGCACCCCCGTCAACGCGGGCGGACGGGCTTCCTCCAGGTACTGTTTGAGGATTTGCTGCAACGCAAAAGGATTTGAGGGGTAAAACATCCCCGCCACTGCGGGCGGTCGAATCGGAGCCTGTGCCATACTACCTCCTCCTTTACGGGGTTACCATCCACATCTCACACTTCGAACCCGACTTCACCCACGAGAACCGGGCCAGGCGGTGCCAGCGCAAGCTACGCCCAGACCCCGGCGATAGCGGTGCCACAGGCGGGGCAGCGACCCGGCTCAGGCCACAGGGGACGCACCCAATAGCCGCTGCGCTGAATCAAGAGCGCCCCGCACTGTGGACAGCGCGTCTGACCGAACTCGGTATCGCGCACATTCCCCAAATAGACGTAGCGCATCCCGGCCTCGCGCGCGATTTGCGCCGCGCGCATCAGCGTGGAGAGAGGCGTCGCCGGGCGGTCCGTCATCTGGTAATTGGGGAAGAAGGCCGAAAAATGCCATGGTGTGTCGGGACTGAGATGCGCCATCCACGCGGCTGCCGCGCGCAGTTCAGCGTCGCTATCGTTGAGACCGGGGATGAGCAGCGTCGTCACTTCCACCCACACCGAAGGCTCGCGCACCAGATCGGCAATGTTACGCTTAACCGGCTCAAGACGGGCCGCGCAGTACTCGCGGTAGAAAGCCTCGCTAAAGCCCTTCAAATCTATGTTGATAGCGTCCAGATAAGGCACAAGACGCTCTAAAGCCGCGCGGCTCATGAAGCCGTTGGAGACGTAGACGTTGCGCAGGCCCGCCTCGCGCGCCAGGCGGGCTATATCGAGGGTGTACTCAAAAAAGATGGTGGGTTCGTTGTAGGTGTAGGCGATCGCCTGCGCGCCCTGACGCTGCGCCGCGCGCACCACCTCCTCCGGCGAAAGGGCCTTTCCCCGCGGCAGGCCCACTTCGCGCACCGTAAATTGCGAAATCTCCCAGTTCTGGCACCAGGGACAGCGGAAATTACATCCCAACGTGCCAAGCGAGTAAATCGCCGTACCGGGCAGGAAATGATACAGAGGCTTCTTCTCGATGGGGTCAAGATGCACGGCAATGGGATGTCCGTACACCTGCAACACCAGCTTCCCATCCACATGTTGCCGCACCCCACACTTTCCCCATTCCCCCGGCGGGATGACGCAGAAATGCTCGCAGACCCGGCACTGCAACGAGCCATCGCGTAAAGGCTGTACCAATTCAGCTTCGGCGGGCATAGGTCGCTCCTTTGTGAACAGGCCGCATTTGGATATAAGTATGGTAACGCGAAAGCAGGCGCGTGTCAAGAGCAAAAAGACACTCGACGAACCGCCAAAAATGCGCTATAATTAGTCGTGTTCATTGGATTGCCGGGAACGCGGGGCTTTTTCGATTATTGGCTGCACTCATTTTTGTTATCCATTTCGTAGCCATCCCCGCCTTCCCTGGCCTTGCCCCGCCTCCGTGCGGGAGCGTTTGCATGGGTCAAGGAGGGCCAGATGTTGCACGTTGTCACGGATACGACCGCCTATCTTTCGCCCGATCTTCGGGCGCAGTGGAGCATTCACACGGTTCCACTCAAAATCGTCTTCAACGGCACCGCAACCGATGAAGACCAGATCAGCAATGCGGATTTTTACACGCGCCTGGTTCAGAGCGATAAACTGCCGACCACCAGTCAGCCCTCGCCCGGCGAGTTTATCGCGCTCTACAACCGGCTCCTGCTCGATCCGGAAGATGAAATCATCTCGATTCACATCTCCGGCGGTCTGAGCGGGACATACCAGACTGCCCTGAGCGCAGCGCAGGTCGTCGCGCCGGAGCGCATCACGGTGATAGACTCGCGCGCAACCACCTGCGCCCTCGGTCTCATCGTCCTCCGGGCGGCGCAGCTTGCAGCCAACGGCGCCTCCCGCGGCGAGGTAGCCGCCGCTGTCGAGCGCATCATCGAAAGCTACACCGGCATCTTTGCCGTCGAAAACCTGGAATACCTGCTCAAGGGTGGACGGCTCAACGGTGCAGCCAAATTCTTAGGCTCGGTTCTGACCGTCAAGCCCATCCTGTACCTGAACAAAGGGAAGATTGACGGCCTGGCCCTGGCGCGCACGCGCAAAAAGGCCATGCAAACCCTTATCGAGGAGACCGCGCAGCGCCACGGCGACGTACCGCTTCAGGCCGTGATTACGCACACGCATGCGCCCGACGCTGCCAAAGAGTTGCGCGCGCTCGCGCAGCAGCACCTGCGCTGCGAAACCATCCACATCGTCGAGACCGGACCGGTCATCGGCGCGCACCTGGGACCGGGCATGGTGGGCATCGCGGCCTGTCCGGTTCAACTGTAACAGCGCCATATCCTGTGCCCAGCCGCCAGGCTTTGTCGCAAAGCCTGGCGGTTTGGTGCTCATAACCCATCAGGAGGACCTATGCCTGAAGCGACCTTTCATTTTCCGCCCGATTTTCTCTGGGGCGTAGCTACCGCCGCGTATCAGGTCGAAGGATACAACACCAACAGTCAGTGGTGGGATTGGGAACAACGCCCCAATACCATCAAACGCGGGCAGCGTTCGGAGGCGGCTTGCGATTGGTGGCGCGCTGCAGAAAAAGATTTCGATCTTGCCGCTGGCATGGGCATGAAATCCATGCGCCTGTCGGTGGAATGGAGCCGCATCGAACCCGAACCCGACGTGTTTGACGCGGCGGCGATTGCCCGCTACCGCGAGATGCTCACCGCCCTGCGCGCGCGCAACATCATCCCCATGGTCACGCTGCACCACTTCAGCGACCCACTGTGGTTTGCCAAACGCGGCGGCTGGCTCGCTGCCGATGCGGTGGCGCGCTTCAACCGCTTTGTGGAGCATGTCGTCACGCAATTGAGCGACCTGGTCAACCTGTGGTGCACCATCAACGAACCCAATGTGTACGCCTATATGGGATACATGGCCGGCCTCTTCCCGCCGGGAGATCATAGCCTGCCCAGGGCTGCCGCCGTGCAGCGCGCCCTGCTGCGCGCGCACGCCGCGGCTTATCGCACCATCCACCGCCTGCAGCCGGATGCGCAGGTGGGTCTGGCCCATAACCTGCGTTTCTTCGATCCTGCCCACCCATCCAACCTGTTGAATCAGCTCATCGCGCGCGTGCTGGATACGGGCTACAATGAGAGCGTGCTCAGCCCCCTCGCCCGCGGCATCTGGCGCCTGCCCATGGGCTGGGGGATTGCCTGGGGCATCCGCAACACGCTGGACTGGATCGGGATTAACTACTACACGCGCAGCGAGGTAGCCTTTGACCTCACCGCGCGCGAGACCCTTTTTGGACGCGAGGTCATCAATCCGCAGGCAGAGCCGCTTGACGGCGGGTATGGACAGCTTTACCCCAAGGGGATGGCGCGCGCGGTTGCCCGCATCGCCCGGCAATTCCGCAAGCCCATCTACATCACCGAAAACGGCATCCCCGATAGCGACGATGACCAGCGCCCGCGCGCCCTGCTCCTGCATTTACATCAGCTCTGGCGCATCATGCAGGAGAACTTCCCCGTGCGCGGCTACTATCACTGGACGTTAACGGATAATTTCGAATGGGCCGAAGGGTGGACGCTGCGCTTCGGTCTGGTGGAGCTGGACCCCTTCACGGGGGAGCGTGCTCCGCGCCCCAGCGCTAACCTGTACGCCGCCATCGCGCGCGCCAACGCCATCACGCCCGAATTGATTGATGCCTACGCGCCCGAACTGCGCGCTCAGTTGTTGCCATGAAAACCAGCGAACTATCCTACGACTTACCTCAGGAGTTGATTGCGCAAACGCCCATCGAACCGCGCGATGCCTCACGGCTGCTGGTGATTCATCGCGACACGGGGGCGTTGGAGCACCGTATTTTCCGCGAGATCGGCGAATACCTGCGCCCTGGCGATGTGCTCGTCGCCAATGAGAGCCGCGTCATTCCGGCGCGCCTGTACGCACGCAAGGAGCCGGGCGGCGGCAAAGTGGAGGTGCTGCTGCTGCGCGCTTTAAGCGCGGATACGTGGGTGACATTGGTCGGTGGGGCGCGCACGCGCGTGGGCAGCGTGGTGCGCTTTCTAGATGGGGAGGAGCTTACCGATCTCACGGCGGAGATTGTCGCCACGGGCGAGCGGGGCGAGCGCACGCTGCGCTTTCACGCTGACCTGAACGCTTATCTGGAGCGCATCGGCCATACGCCCCTGCCGCCCTACATCCATGTACCGCTCTCCGACCCTGAACGCTATCAAACGGTGTACTCCCAAACGCCGGGTAGCGCAGCAGCGCCAACCGCCGGCCTGCACTTCACGCCGGAGTTGTTGTTGGCGTTGCGCGAACAGGGTATCCACCTGGAGTTTGTCACCCTGCATGTGGGGTTGGATACCTTCCGCCCTATCGAGGAAGACGAGGTGGAGAAACATCAGATTCACAGTGAATGGTGTCGCCTGTCGCCGGAGACAGCGGAGCGCATCAATCAGGCCCGGCTGGCCGGCGGGCGCATCATCGCGGTAGGGACGACGAGCCTGCGCATTCTGGAGACCGCTGCGCAACAGGGGCTGTGTCAGGACCCGGAAGGAAAGTGTCCCTGGCGCACGGTTGCCCCCTTCGAGGGGTTCACCCGGCTCTACATCACACCGGGCTATCGTTTCCGTGCCGTGGATGCGCTCATCACCAATTTCCATTTGCCGCAAAGCACCCTGCTGGCGCTGGTGATGGCCTTCGCCGGGGTGGACCTCATCCGCAAGGCCTATGCGGAGGCCATTCGCGAACGTTACCGCTTCTTCTCGTTTGGAGATGCGACGCTTATTTTGTAGTGCGCCGTGGTCGCGCCTGCGGCAGTCGGTACCTTAATCCGGCTACAGGTCAAAGCAAAAAGGGCGGTGGAAGCTTTTCCACCGCCCTTAACGTTGAAGCTGAAGGTTTAATGCGCGTTGTTGTTCTTGAGGATGACGCGCGCATCCACAACCTTGACGCCCTGCCCGGCCTCATAGACCAGCACCGGGTTGGCATCGCACTCGGAAATCTCATCGCGCAGGTCGTAAATCATCTGCGAGAAGCGGCTGAGGACCTCGGCCAGCTTGCGGCGATCGCGCTCGGCTTCTCCGCGTACTCCGGCGAGAATCGGCGCAGCCTTGATGTCCAGCAGCATCTGATAGGCCTGCTCCTCGGAAACCGGCGCCACGCGGAACGTCACGTCTTTGAGCACCTCAACGAAGATGCCGCCCAGACCGAACATGGCCGTCGGACCAAAGGAGGGGTCGTTAATCGAGCCGATGATGGTCTCGGTGCCCCACGGCGCCATGTGCTGCACAGCGATACCGTCAATGCGCGCATCCGGCTTGTAGGCGCGGGCATTATCGAGGATGGTCTGATAGGCCGCGCGCAGCGAAGCCTCGTCCTTGATGTTGACTTTCACGCCACCGGCATCGGACTTGTGCAGAATATCGTGCGAGACGATTTTCAGCACCACCGGGTAGCCACCGACTTTCTCCACAAGGGCCACCGCCTCATCAGGCGAGGTCGCAAGCAGGGTCTTGGCCACAGGCAAGCCATAAGCTTCAAAGACCTGCTTGGCTTCCACCTCGGTGAGGGAGCAGCAACCATGGGCACGGGCCGCGGCGATCACCGCCCGCGCGGCGGCCTCATCCACATCCGCGTAGGGCTGGAAGGGTGCCGCAAGCATGGCGCGGATGCGGGCATACTCGCGCAACGCCGCCATCGCGTTCACGGCCTTATCCGGCGCGTCGTAAGCCGGGATGCCATGTTCCACCATCCAGGCCATGGCCGCCTCGGATTCCTTACCGCCGACGAAGGAGACGGTGATGGGCTTCTGCCCCAGCAAACCGGTCTCCGCCACGGCCTTGTAAATCCCTTCGGCGATTTCCATGGGGTTAGTCATGGACGTTTCGCAGTAGAGCACGACCAGGCCATCCACCCATGAGTGGGCAAAAGCGAACTTCACGGAATTGTAGTACCAATCCAGGCCCGCCTGACCGGTAAGGTCCACCGGATTCTTGGCGGAGCCGAACTCCGGCATGTGCTTTTTCAACTCGGCCTGCACGTCGGGCGGAGCAAAACGCAAGGGAACGCCAGAGCGCTCAGCCGCATCGGTCGCCAACACGCCCACACCACCGCCGTTGGTGATGATAAGCAGGTTATCGCCTTTCATTGGAGGCTGTAAGGAGAGCGCCTGTGTGCGATCGAAGAGGTTGCTCAGGTCGGAGGCCTGTACCACACCAGCCTGCTCAAAAGCCGCACTGTAGACCTTGGCCGCGCCGGCCAGAGAGCCGGTATGAGAAGCTGCCGCCGCCGCGCCGTGCGCCGAAACGCCCGCCTTGAGCGCAATCACCGGCTTGCTGGCCTTGCGCCCGGCCTCGATGAAGGCGCGCCCGTCCCGCACCCCTTCGATGTAGAGCGAGATACAGGCCGTGTTCTCATCCTGATCCAGCCAGGTAATCATGTCGGCAAAGTCTACATCGGACATGTTGCCGATGGAGATGAGCTTATCGAAGCCGACCTTGCGGATGTAGCTCGACGCATCCATAGCGATAAGCAGCGCGCCGCTCTGCGAAACCAGCGCCGCCTTGCCCGGCAGGGGCAGGAAGGGCGCAAACGAGGCGTTGAGCTTATCGGAATTGGAAAGCGTGCCCACGATATTGGGTCCCAACACGCGCATCCCATAGCGGTGCGCAATCTCGACGACCTGATCTTCCAGGTCCTTGCGTCCCACCTCGCTAAAGCCAGAAGCGATGACGATCAGCCCCTTCACACCCTTTTTCCCGCATTCTTCGGTCACTTCGGGGACGAACTTGGCGGGCACGACAATCACGGCGGCGTCAACCTCACCCGGCACATCGGCAAGGGTGGGATAAACCTTGTAGCCCATGATTTCATCGGCTTTGGGGTTGATAGGATACACGGCTCCTTCGTAGCCGCTCTCACGCAGGTTTTTGACGACGGTGTAGCCAATTTTACCGGGGGTCGCTGACGCCCCTACCACAGCCACGGATTTTGGCCTGAGCAGGCCATTTAAGATGTCCAGGTTCACCTTAGCCTCCTTGAAAGAATCATGCAAATCAATGATGTTCAGGTTAATTATAGGTCAAAAGGGCACTGAGAAAAGTGCCCCTTTTAACGAAATTTATATGACGAATGGCTACCCTTCTTGTTCGGGATGCCCAAGGACCTGATCAATGAGGCCGTATTCCACCGCCTGTTGAGGGGTCATATAGAAATCGCGGTCGGTAAAGCGTGCGATTTGCTCGGCGCTGAGTCTGGTATGGCGCATGAGAATGCGCTCCATTAAATCGCGCATCCGCAGGATTTCCCGCGCGGCGATTTCAATATCCGCCGCCTGTCCCTGCACGCCCCCCAGCGGCTGATGCAGATGGATGGTGGCGTGCGGCAGGGCATAACGCCGCCCTGCCGCACCCGCGGTCAACAGCACGGTAGCCATACTCGCCGCCCGCCCAACCGCAATGGTCGAGACCGGCGCGCGGACTAACTGCATGGTATCGTAAATCGCCAGGCCGGCAGCGATTTCCCCGCCCGGCGAGTTAATGTAGAGCGAGATTTCCCGTTCCGGGTCTTCACGATCCAGATGTAAAAGCTGCGCAACCACAACGTTCGCCACCTGATCGTTAATCGGCGTACCCAGAAAGACGATACGCTCTTTAAGGAGAAGCGAGAAAATATCATACATCCGCTCCCCGCGACCCGTCGCTTCAATCACGTAGGGAATCACGCCCATCCTGACCTCCTCAGTCTTCTTGAGAAGCGATATCCATCAAGTAAGAGAGGGTGATGTGATACCAGATATCGTCCTCATCCTCCTCTTCTTCCTCATCCCAATCCTCGTCTTCGTCCCAGTCTTCGTCTTCGTCCTCGTCCCACGCTTCGCCTTCTTCCGCCGCTTCAGCCGCCACCACCTCGCCTTCAGCAACGGCCTCCGCTTCTTCGCCCTCAACCTCGATGGGGGTGACGTCCTCTGCCTCTACGTCTTCCCACTCCCAGTCCATTTCGACTTCTTCATCAAGCTTTTCTTTCTTGTAAATTTCGTACAGGACCAGGCTGCGTACCAGCGAATCTTTCAGCTTCTCGCGTTGGCTCTCACGGAACTGTTCCAGGGTCATTCCCTCGGCCTGTAACACCTGTTCCAGCGTGACGCCCTGCCGGCGCAAATTTTCGCGCAGGTGCTTGAGGTTGTCCTCCTCGAACTTGGCCAACATCGTCGGCGGATAGTGGACCTTGCAGAGTTGCAAAAGGGCGTCCAACACAGCGTGTTCGTAAGCGTGTTCGGCTTCTTTCTCTTTTTCGCTCATCAGGTAGTTCGTAATCGCTGCACGCACCTCATCGAGGGTCGTATAAGGCCCTACCGTGCTGGCAAAAGCATCATCAAGATCGGGCAGGGTGTAGGTGTTCACCTCGGACACTACGACCTCGAAATGCAAGGTCTCGCCAGCCAGAGAAGCGAAGGAAGAGCTGTCGCCTTCGGGTACCACCACATCAAATTCCTTGCTTTCACCCGGATTCATGCCGACAAAGGCATCAATCACCGCGGCTGGTAAGCCGGAAGTATCTTCTTCCAGGAGCAAGCGAACCCCGTGGTTGTGGTAAATCACCTCTTCGCCGTGGCGAATTTCCAGATGGTCACAGACAATCGCATCCCCGCGTTCGGCGGGCCGCCCCGCCGGTTCGACGACGGCCATCCGACGGCGCAGGTACTCCAGTTCATTCTGAACTTCTTCGTCGGTAACGGTAATTTCGGGATAGGGAACGCGCAGGGATTGATAATCCCCAAGCTCGACTACCGGCGCCAATTCGACGCGCAAGGACACACGGAAAGGATCGGTGGAAAGCAGGTTGACATCGGTCTGCGCTTCCGGGTAAGGGAGAACCTCAGCCTTAGTGAGGATGTCCAAATAGCTGGCATCCAGCAAATCGTCCATCGTCGCCTCGATGATGTAGGACTCGCCTAAGCGACGTACCAGCACATGCTCCGGGACGCGGCCAGGGCGGAAGCCGGGCAGCTTGACTTCGCGCGCCAGACGGCTAAGCGTCTTTTTGCGCATCTCAGCTACGGCATTCGGGTCAAATTCGACCGTTAACAAAACCTCGTGGGTTTCCTCTAAGGGTTTCTTTTCAACTAATTGAAACACGTTTTCCTCCAATTGAATACTCAACGTTGACCAAGCCATTATAGCATATTCCTTTAGTAAATCCAGCGACAATTAAAGAGATATAAATTTGACAAATATTTAATAAGATGTTAAAATAGTATAAATGTATAGATGGTCATGGGGAGAGCGGCTATGCAAAACACACGGCAACTCATTTTGGAGATTTTGAAACGCGATGGCGAGGTGACGGTCCAGGATTTAAGTCGCGAGCTGAAGCTGACGAGCGTCACGGTGCGCCATCACCTGGAAATATTGCGCTCACAGGGCTACATCACCGAGCCGGAAGTGCAACGTTCCAACACGCCCGGACGTCCGCGTTACGTGTACCGCCTGGCCCAAACCGCCGTGGACCTCTTCCCCAACAATTACCGGGGGTTGGCCAGCGCCCTGTTGGAAAGTGTATGCTCTTACGCTGAACCGGCACAGCGCGAAGCCCTGTTAGAAGAATCAGCGCAGCGTCTGGTGGCGCAGCTCGGCCCTCTACCCGAAAACCGCGTGGCGCGCCTTGGAACGCTGATGACACGCCTGAAGCATCTGGGATTCCAGGCGGAATGGAAAATCGAAAGTGAAGACAATGAACGCATTATCGTGTGTAACTGTCCCTACGCTGCCGTTTCGCAAACCTGCCCGGAGGTGTGTCACATTGATCAGCGCATGTTCGAGCTTGCGACCGGCGCTAAGCTGGAACCCATCGAGCCGAAATCGCCGGATGTGGTGTGCGAGTACCGCCTGATCTGGCCTGAGCGAGGGTAAAAGGTGCCCTTGCGCCGCGCGGAGGAACGCTCCGCGCGGCTTTTTTATGAGCTAACTGGTAACTGCCTGCCATCCCATAGCGGAGCAGTCGTTGACCTAAGCGCTGATGGGTTTTCAGCCGGGTACTTGAGTGAGCCAAAACAAGGTAGGCGAAGGCGTTGCCCTCGCCTACCCCAGCGCCTGCCGTAACAAAGAGGCCCTTACTCCAGCTCCCCGTAAGGGAGTTCATCCTCGGCGGCGGAGCCGACCACCAGCGGTACATCCTTGAGATTGCTGAGCTGCGCGCGCACGGTTTGATCAATCGCGTCCAGCACCTCCGGATGCTCCTTGAGGTACTGCTTGGCGTTTTCCCGGCCCTGCGCCAGGCGCTCGCCCTGGAAGTAGAAAAAGGCCCCGCGTTTTTCGATGACGCCAAGCTCCGTCGCCACGTCGAGCACATCCCCTTCGCGGCTGATGCCCTCGCCAAACATAATATCGAATTCCGCCACGCGGAAGGGCGGCGCCACCTTGTTTTTGGTGACGCGCACGCGCGTGCGCCGTCCCGTCACCTCACCCTGCGCCTTGATCGAAGTCACCGCCCGCACATCCAACCGCACCGAAGCGTAGAATTTGAGCGCGCGTCCCCCCGTGGTGGTTTCCGGAGAGCCAAACATCACACCGATTTTTTCGCGCAGCTGATTGGTGAAGATCATCACCGTATTGCTCTGCTTGATAGCGCCGGAAAGCTTGCGCAAGGCCTGACTCATCAGGCGCGCCTGCAAGCCGGGATGCGAATCGCCCATCTCCCCTTCGATTTCAGCGCGCGGGACTAAGGCCGCCACCGAATCCACCACGACCACGTCCACGGCTCCGCTGCGGACGAGCGCCTCGGCGATTTCGAGCGCCTGTTCTCCCGTATCCGGCTGCGCGACGAACAGCTCCTCAATGTTCACCCCGCAGTGCGCGGCGTAATCCGGGTCAAGCGCGTGCTCCATATCAATAAAAGCCGCCACGCCGCCGCGTTTCTGCGCTTCCGCCACAATGTGCTGACACAGCGTCGTCTTCCCGGCGCCTTCCGCGCCGTAAATCTCGATGATGCGCCCGCGTGGTACCCCGCCTACCCCCAGGGCAATGTCCAGCGCCAGCGAGCCGGTGGGGATGGTTTCCACCTTCAAGTGTGTCGCCTCGCCCAGGCGCATCAACGCGCCCTCGCCGTACCGCCGCCGAATCTGCGCTAACGTCTGATCTAACATCTTCTTCCGAGCCTCGTCCGCCATACTTACCTCCTCACGGAAAATCGAATGCCACCCTTCGCTGCGCTCCCTGCCTTGTCCCGATGCCAGCATGAAAAGCAAGTCGCGCGATGTAGCCCTATTATAGCACAAAAGTTCTAAAAAGGCAGCACCTACAAGGCACCAGACCCTTTACGCGCAGGGCTTCGCCGCCCGCGCGAGCGCCCCGCTCCGCCGCGATAAGCCGGCGCCTCAAGGGCGAACACAGTACTGTGGCGCATATCCGCCAGGCGCGCGCTCAAGCGCGGATCGAGTTGCTCCAGCGACAGGCTTGTCGTTAACACCGTCGGTAACTGCGCCACATAGCGATAATTCAACAGTTGATAAAGCTTCTCCTGTGCCCAGGGCGTGCTCGATTCGGCACCCAAATCATCCAGCACCAGATAAGGCGCGCTGCGCACCTCCAAAAACCGCCGGTCGTAAGCCACCGGGCTTTGCGGATTGAAGGCCGCGCGCAGGTGATCGAGCAAATCGGGCACAAAAATAAAAAGCACCTGCTTTCCGCTCTGATCCCAGGCGTTGGCGATAGCCGCTGCCAGATGCGTCTTGCCGCTGCCATGCCCCCCCAGGAAGGTCAGCCAGCCTTCCGGCGCCTCGGCGTAAGCCTGCGCCAGCGCCAGAGCACGGCGCAGATTTTCCACCTGACCTGCCGGCAGCTCCAATTCGCGCAAGTCGAAGCTATCAAACGTCATGTGCGCATACAAGGCGCGCGCGTCCAACCCATGCCGGGCCTGATCCACCCCCGCCTGCCGGTAGTCAGGCGCAAGGATGCGCAACATCCGCACCAGCTCAATATCGGTCAGGCGCGAACGCAGGCGCGGGTCGAAACTCTCCAGCTCGCGATTGGTGGTAATCACCGTCGGCGCCTGCGCCAGGTAGCGATGGTTGAGCAGTTGGAAGAGCTTTTCCAGCGCCCAGGGTGTGGCCGATTCCGTGCCCAGGTCATCCAGAATCAGCACATCCACCGTGCGCACGCGCTCAAACCGTTCATCATAGGATGTGGGGGAATCGGGGGCGTAAGCCGCCCGTAAATGGTCCAGCAAATCCGGCACGGTCACAAAGATGACCTCGCGCCCCTGTTGCAAAAGGGCGTTGGCGATCGCGGCAGCGAGATGCGTTTTACCGCAGCCGTACCCGCCGTAAAAGAGCAGCCAGCCCTGCGGATGGCGGGCAAAGTCACGCGCGGCCTCATAAGCCAGACGCAGACTGTCGCGGCGCGCGTCGGGTGGAAGCCCACGCCCTTCGGGATGAAAGTTCTCAAACGTGAAGCGCTCCAGCAATTCCCAGCGGCTCAGGCGCCGCAGTTCGCTGATGTGCTGCTCGATCAACTCATCCGCACGGCAGGGGCAGGGATGCAGCTTACCGAATTCCGGATGTCCGACCGGCACATCATAGCGGAAGAAGCCCAATCCGCCGCAGATTGGGCAATCGGGCTTACCGGGCAACTCCTCAGCGCTTGACGATGTCGGAGAAGTCTTCTTGCGGGCCGGTTCGTCGGGTAGATTGACGAGGTCGGCGATGCGTTTCATCTCTTCCCTCCGTGCGCCAGCGTTCCAGGATGGCGCGGATATACTTCCAGTTGCGTTTGTTGAGGCGCACCGCCTCGCGGAACGCCTCCTCAATCCAGGCAGACGGGTACGTCGCCTCGGCATCGCGCAGTTCATCGGCCAGCAAGGCGGTGATGGGGCCGATGGTTTGCTCGTAGAGCGTGAAAATGTTGGGGCGGGCGGGCACCTCGGCACGCGAAAGCGCCGCGCCCCGTTGCAAGGCCGCCACCGCGGATTGACCCGCAGGCGTGTTCAGGAAGTAGCGCAACTCGACGACCCCGTCCCCGCGCACCCATTCCGCCTGTAACAGGATTCCATCCGCCACGACGCGCTTCAGGGCCGCCATCAGATTCGCGTTCCCCAGGATGCGCGCCAACTCCTCATCCGCCGCCAGCTCATCCGCAGTGAGCCAGGGAGCGGGCGCGCCCCGTAGATGGGCGAAACGCTGCAACAGGTAGAGGATGAGCTTCAACTCGGCCAGGTCCTGCACCAGCGGCAGCACAGCATGGAAAAAGCTCGCCGGCACGGGAACAGGCGCCCCATCCTCGGCGGGAAAACCGGCGAAGCGCGTCACGACACGACCTCCTCACTGCCCGGCAGGGGGCGCGCCGCCGCGTCCCGAAACTCGGTAAGCCGCCGGTTAAAGTAGAGCGAGACCGTACCGGTGGGGCCGCTGCGGTGCTTGGCCACAATAATTTCCGCCAGATTGGCCTTCTCCGGGGGCAGCGCCTCCACATTACTCGGATCCTCGCGGTAAATGAACATCACCACATCCGCATCCTGTTCGAGACTGCCCGACTCGCGCAAATCGGAGAGCACCGGGCGCTTATCGGCGCGCTGCTCCACGGCGCGCGAGAGCTGTGAGGCCGCAATGACCGGAACATCCAGCTCGCGCGCCAGCGCCTTCAACATGCGCGAAATGTAGGAAACCTCCTGCACACGGTTCTCCGTGCGCAAATCGGCGCTCATCAACTGCAAATAGTCCACAATGACCAGGTCCAGGCCGCGTTCGGATTGAAGCCGGCGGCATTTGGTGCGCACCTGCAACGGAGAGGCGGCGGGAGTGTCATCAATGTAGATGGGCAGTTCGGAAAGGCGGGCTACAGCGTCCGAGAAGCGCACCCATTCATCGTCCTCAATCTCCCCAAGGCGCAGACGCTGCGCGTCAATGCGGCTGTAGGCCGAGACCATGCGCTGCACAATCTGCTCAGCGGACATTTCCAGGCTGAAAATGCCCACCGTGCGTTTGCGTTCTGCCGCCCGCAGCGCAAAACCCAGCATGAGCGAGGTCTTACCCACACCGGGACGGGCTGCCAGAATCACCAGGTCCGAACGCTGAAAACCGCCCAGGATTTTGTCCAGGTCGGTGAACCCTGTGGGCACCCCCATCGGTTCGCCACGATGGGCGGCAAGGTTGTCAATATGCTCGTAGTAGCTCTCCAGGACTTCCTGAATGGGCTGCAGGTCGCGCGTGACGCGCTTTTCGGACACGCCGAAAATCACCTGCTCGGCGCGATCCACCACCTGCTCGATGGGCAGGTCCTCTTTGTAAGCCAGTTGCGCGATGGAGCTTGCCGCATCCAGCAGCCGCCGCCGCACCGCGGCCTGCTCCACGATGCGCCCGTAACTTTCCACATTGATGGCGGACGGTACAGCGTTGACCAGTTGTGCCAGATAGGCCGGCCCGCCCACCTCCGCCAGGTGCTCGCGCTGTTCCAGTTCCGTGGCTAAAGTGAGCAAATCAGGCGGTTCCCGTCGCTCGTGAATGGCAACAATCGCCTCGTAAATCCGCTGATGCTTTTTGAGATAGAAATCCTCCGCGCGCAGAAAAGGCAACACGCGGTAAATCGCCTCGGCGTCAATGAGCAACGCGCCCAGGACTGCCGCCTCAGCTTCGATATTGTGCGGATAGCTTTTATCAGCTTCGATGCTCATGCTACCCTAATCGCTCGGCGCCAGTTTGTCTAAATCGAGGGTGCTCAAAAAGTCGCGGTACACATCCAGGCCCTCCAGATCCTCCGCTTCGAGCACGGAGGGGATGGGCGGGGAATACAAGGAGGGTTCCGACACGATGCCGGCCATCTCCATGACCGACTCGGCCACATAGATAGGCACGCCCACGCGCACGGCGAGTGCCATCGCGTCACTCGGACGCGCGTCCACGCTGAGGCGCTTTTCCGGGGTCACAAGATTGAGACGGGCGTAGAAGGTATCGTCCTTGAGCTGCGTCACTTCCACAGACTCCAAACGCGCGGACAAATCGCGCAACAAGTTCACCATCAGGTCATGCGTCAGGGGACGAGGCGTCTCCAAGCCTTGCAGATGCATGGCAATCGCCTCGGCCTCGAACGCCCCGATCCAGATGGGCAGGAAACGCGGCGAAGCTTTTTCCCGCAGGAGCACCAGGCGCGGCGGGCCAACCAGACTGACCAACACGGCATGAATTTCGACCTCAATCATGGCCTTCCCCCTTCCGGATGGTTGACATATATCCCTTCCCCTATTGTACTACAATTTCCCCCAACCCGCGCGGACGCCGCGCGTATCCTAGGGCTAGTCAATTCTCTTACAAAAATAGCGAAAAATGATGTAAAATAGTAAAAACGGTCAAGAGGAGGTATGGATATGGAGACTTCAA
>DAOUBT010000093.1:0-15010 GCA_034432595.1 Anaerolineae bacterium
CTGGAATGGGCGGCCCAAACGAGTGGAAATGGGCTTGGGAACAGATTTGTCAGGCCAGTTGAGCCTTTCCGACGATTTTGGGACGCACCCGGCTTGCCGTTTGCATTTTTAGTGAATATCTCTATACTTTAAGCATACAGGATCAGCGTTGGCGGCTCCAGGACCAACGCATTTGACAAAATTTTACTTGCGAGTAGCATAAGCAGGGTCACATTTTTTAGTAAGAGGCCATCATGGCTTGACAAGGTTTGTTTCCTGTGGTAACCTCTTACTAACCGAGACCGTGATGCTTGTCCGAGACACATAAACTCAGTAAACCGGAGGGCATGATATGGCTAATCGTTCCCGTAATGAGCAAATGGTTGAACGACTGCGCGAGTTGCAAGTCAGCAGTCCAGATGTCGAAGCCGCAGCCATCGTCAGCGTAGATGGCCTCTCCATTGCATCCTCACTGCCTCAGGGCGTTGAAGAAGATCGCGTTTCCGCCATGTCCGCCGCGATGCTCTCCCTGGGTGAACGCATCGCCAGCGAGTTGGGACGCGGCATGCTGGATGAGGTTTATGTGCGCGGAGAAAAAGGATACGTCATTCTCCGCGCTGTTGGTGAAGAAGCCGTGCTCACCGTACTGGCGCGCCAACAGGCGAAACTTGGCCTGCTTTTCCTGGATATGCGCCGGGCAGCTGATGAGCTGGCTGCGATTCTGTAAAAAGGAGGTTTGCCGTGGCTATTACTCCTCAACCCAGTGGCTTTTACTACCCGAACCGTTTTGCTCTCATCTTCCTGGGCGCGTTAGAAGAAATCATGGGGCGCAACGGGTTGAACGCCGTTCTGAATATGGCAGGCCTCCCGCATCTGATTGACAACCTTCCGCCCGACAACCTGGAAAAGGAATTCGACTTTGCCTATTTCACGGCGTTGAATCAGGCCCTGGAAGAGATGTATGGTCCCCGTGGCGGACGCGGCCTGGCCTTGCGTGCCGGGCGCGTGCTCTTCGCTCAGGCTCTCGCCAACTTCGGCGCCCTGGTCGGTGTGAGTGACCTGGCCTTCAAGGTCCTGCCCCTTCCCGCCAAGCTCAAGGCCGGTTTGCCTGCCATGGCCAAAATCTTCACGCAACTCAGCGACCAGAACACGACGGTGGAAGACCCCGGTGGCGATCATCTTCTCTACCACATCCATCGTTGCCCGGTCTGCTGGGGGCGCAAGGCGGATCGTCCCATCTGTTTTGTGGCGACCGGTCTGTTGGAGGAGTCGCTGCGCTGGGTGAGTGGTGGACGCACCTTCCGCGTGGACGAGATTAAGTGCTTCGCGACGGGCGATGAATCCTGCACTTTTGCCATCTATAAAGAACCGATCGGCTAAAGGTTAAAACGTGACAGTCAAATCCGGTGAAGGCGTAACTCGTCATATTCTCGTCGTCGAGGACGATGCCAAGACCGCCGAGATGCTGATTAACTACTTCAGCGCGCTGAAGTATCAGGTCTCACACGCGGCCTGGGGGCAAGATGCCCTCGACCTTGCTATCGAGAATCCTCCCGACCTGGTGATTCTCGATATTCACTTGCCTGACATTGACGGGTACGAGGTGTGTTCGCGCCTGCGTGCACATCGGCGCACCAGTAACACGCCCATCATCTTCCTCACCGAACGCCGTGAGCGTGTGGATCGCCTGACGGGTCTGGAGCTGGGGGCGGTGGATTACATCACCAAACCTTTTGATGTGCAGGAGCTGCGTTATCGCATCCGCAACATCTTCCGCCGCAGCAGCCGCGAGTCCATGCTTCATCCCATCACCATGCTGCCCACGCAACAACTGGTGGAAGAGCAGATCGAGCGCGTGGCTGAAGATAAAAACCTCGCCCTTATTGGCATCCGCATCCATCGCATGGAAGCTTTCGGCGATGCTTACGGCTTTGTGGCCCACGATGACGTGTTGCGCGCCGTGGTGCTCATCCTGCAAAACACCGCCACCGAAGTCGTGCAGCGTGATCCCTTTGTGGGGCAATTGGACGCTTACGACTTTATCATGCTCGTACCGGCCACGCAGGGCTTCGTCACCATTGGACGCCTGCATCAGCGATTGAATGAAGCCATCTCGTTCTTCTATCCCCACCGCGATTGGGAAAGCGGGGTCCTGAGCGACGGCAGTCCACTCCCACGCATCGAATTCGAGCTGGCGCTGCTCACCTCGGCGCAACTGCCGCCGTTGGAAGAAGGCGAGATGATTGCAAAGGTGCGGCAGGCGCTATTCAAGTAACCCGATGACCTTACAGAGGGCCGGGAGAGACCGGCCCTCTGTGATTTTGTGCACAGGACACCCGCATGACCTGGATTGTACTACCCACCTACAACGAAATTGAAAACATCGCACCCATGGTCGAGGCCCTCATGGCTTTGCCCGTGCCTGATCTGCACGTGCTGGTTGTGGACGATCTCTCGCCCGATGGTACGGGCGCGCGCGCCGAGGAACTGGCACGCACGCGCTACCCCGATCGCCTCCACGTCCTGCACCGGCAGGGGCCGCGCGGATTGGGGCACGCTTACAAGGCCGGTTTCACCTACGCCCTGGCGCACGGCGCGCAGCGCCTGGTGCAGATGGATTGCGATTTCTCCCATCAGCCGCAGGATGTGCCGCGCCTGCTGGCCGCTTTAGATGAGGCTGACATGGTCATCGGCTCGCGCTACACAAAGGGCGGTGGCACCGCGGAAGAATGGGGCCTGGCGCGTAAAGCCCTTTCGAGTTGGGGCAACTTTTACGCCCGCATCCTCTTGGGCCTGCCCTTGCGCGACGTGACCGGTGGCTTCCGGGCCTGGCGTCGTGCCACCCTCATCGGGATTGACCCGCTCCGCCGCATCCAGGCGCAGGGCTATGTTTTCCAGGTTGAACTCACCTACCTGGCCTACAAACTTGGCTATCGTATCCGCGAGGTCCCCATCTACTTCCCGGAGCGGCGTGCCGGGCGCTCCAAAATGAACCTCAAAATCCAGCTCGAAGCCGCCTGGCGCGTTTGGCAGGTGCGCCTGCGCTACCGCCATCTCACCCCGGCGGATCGCGTCCACGAGGTTGCGGAGCGTGGGACGCTTTAAACGCACAGCGATCATCATTGCCTGGCTTACCTTGCTGAGCGGCGAGATGGCCGGCAGTCTGCGTTCCGCATCGCCTCTCGTTGCGCCTTTCTACCCGCTCAACGGGTTGTACCTCATGTTGCCGCCCGCCGTGGCGCAGTTCAGCCTGGCGTTGTTGGAAAACGCGCTCTGGCTAAGCGGTCTCTACCTGTTGGCGCGCGCGCTGGGAGCCACGCGCTTGAGCGCCCTGTTGAGCGCTACCCTGGGGGGCGCCGCGCGACAAGCCCTGGGCCTTATCTCGCCCGCTGCACCCTGGCTCCCCTGGCTATTCCTCCTGCTCCACGCCCTGCTGCGTCGTTATCCTCTGGGCGGGCAGCCTGCACGCCTGCCGTGGGCGCTGTTGGCTGCGCCCGTGCTGGCCGCGCTTTTTTTAGGGGCGGATCGGGTAAGTGCCTTCATCGCCGTGTTCGCTCTTGCCGTGCTGGCTTGCTTCAGGGCTCGCGTGGATGTCCGCGCCGCCGTCCTGATGGGCGCCGCGCTCTTTCTGGCGCTGAGCCTGAGCGCACCGCAATTCACCGTGCGCGTGTTGCCTGCTGCGGCCCCCGTCCACCTGCCCATTTTGCCCTGGCAGGCGCTGGGGCACGTGCTGACGCTTTACGCCTGGGGAGAAGCCTGGCGGCAACGCCGCCTGACGTCGGAGCTGATGGGACTGCTCTTCAGCGCGGGTTTGATGGCGCTGGGGGTGGATGCCCGCGCTTTCTGGGTGCTGAGCTGGAGTCTGAGCGTGGCGCGCGGGGCGGACGGGGTGCGTCGCTTGCGCTTTACGCACGGACCGGAGGACGGGGTGCGCCTGCCCTTGCCCAACGGTGTGCGGCGCTGGCTCCTCCTGGGGACGACGGATGTGGCCCTGGCGCGCCTGGCCGCCTTCACCTTTTGGGCTGGCTGGCTTCTCATCCCCCTGAGCGGACCGGCCTGGTTGTTGGGCGGGATTGTGTTGCGCGTCTCGCGCTGCCCGATTTATACGCCGCGCTGGATGGGACGCCGTCCCGTCTGGGAGGTGCTGGCGCTGGGCGTGAGCGCCCTGCCGCTGTTGGCTTTCCTGCCCACCGCTTTGCCTGTGCCGGAGGTGACGTCCTATAAGGCGGCTTTGCTGACCTGGTGGAGCGGTTCCGCTGCCCGCACCAGTTTCTTTATCACGTTTTTGAGCGCGATGAGCATGGCGTTCCTGGCCGTGCTCTGGCTGTGGCAACGTTTTTACGGGACGGTGGCGGAGACAAGCGATTTGCTGCGCGTGGCGCGCAACAGTACCATGCCGGTAGCCCTCAATTTGTTCAACCGCGGCATGGATTTTGTGTACGCGGCGCTGTTGCTGTTGCGGATTCTGGGACCGGCCAACGCGGGCGATTACAGCAGCGCCATTGTCATCTACACGTGGCTGGAGATTGTGGTCAACTTTGGCCTGGATGCGATTTTAATGCGCGAGGTGGCGCGCACGCCGCAGGAGAGCGCGCGCTATCTCTACAACGCGGCCATGGCTCGCATCCGTCTGTGGGCGTGGGTCTTGCCGCCGGTGGTGCTGGTGGGGCTTTTTGCGCCTTTGCCGCTGCAGGTGCGCGGTGTGCTGCTCATGCTCTACCTGGGGTTGCTGCCCGCCACGCTTTGCCGCAACTTTGATGCGCTCTTCTACGCGCATGAGCAGGTGGCTTATCCGGCCCTGGTTTCAAGCATCGCGAACTTCCTCAAGGTGAGCCTGGGCGCGTTCGTGTTGCTTTCCGGACGCGGCATCGTCTATCTGGCGGCCAACGCTCTGGTGACCAACCTCATCGTGCTGGGGATTTTGTTCGCGCTCGCGCAACGGCGTCTTACGCCCCTGCAGCGCCTGCCGGATGCGGGCCTGCGGCAGCGGTTGTTGCGCGCGGCGTGGCCTTTGATGCTGCGCGACCTGCTTTACACGCTTTATTACCGCAGCGATCTGGTGCTTTTACAGGTGCTTTCAGGAAGCCTGGCCGCGGGGTGGTACAGCATTATCTTCAAGTTCCTGGACACCATCGCCGTGGTGCCCCAATATTTCGCGCTGGCCCTTTTCCCCGTCCTGGTGCGGCAGGCCGTGCATGACCGCGAGCGTTTCCTGTACGACTACCGATTGAGCGTCAAGCTCATGCTGACGCTGGCGTTTCCCATCGCGCTGACGGTGACGCTTTTCGCGCGTGAGCTGGTTTTGATTTTGGGGGATGTGGATTATCTCCCTCATTCCGCCATTGCGCTGCGGATTGCCATCTGGCTTATTCTGCTCAACTGGATCAACGCCCTGGGACAGTATGTATTGATTGCGCTGCAGCGGCAGAAGACGCTCAGCGCCATCCTGGCCCTGGCCCTGGTGCTGAGCGTGGTGGGCAACGGGATGCTCATGCCACGTTTCGGGTACTACGGGGCAGCCTTCCTCAAGGTGGCGCTGGAGGGGGTGGTCTGGGCTTTGCAGCGCCTTGCCATCCGGGAACGCCTGGGATGGCGCCGACTGTTTGGGTTTTTCGGCCTGATTGCCCTGATCTGTGGGGGGACGGTGTGGCTGTTGTATCCGCTGGGGCGCGGGGTGGCGCTGCTGGCGGCATTGGGAGGGTATGGCCTGTTGCTCTGGCGTTTACCCTTCTTTTCCCCGGAGGAGCGCCTGATTTTACACCGGCTTCGTCCGCAGCGGGATAAGGGTGTGGTATAATCTCAACAGAAGCTTTAAGCGACTGTGCCCATCCGCATGGGGTGGGTGAATGTTCTGTGTATTCAATGAGGGACAGCCATGGAACTGACGCAAATGGAACAGATGTTGCGCTGGCTGGATGAGGTGCGCAAACAAGATAAGCTGCTTTTGCTTTCCTTGCAGGAGCGTCTGGCGCAGCAACAGGAGCTGATTGCGGCGCAGGCGCGCGAAATCGAGGGACTGCGGCAGCAATTGGCCCTGTTGGAAGATGACATCAAGCGCACGGACGCTTATCCCGAAATGATAAGCCGCAACGCGCAAGAAGCGCAGGCCAAATACGAGGAGCTGCGCGACATGATTCGCCGCGAACGCGGTGAAACCGAGCGCGTTCGGCAGGCGGACGTGCAGATGTTGAACGAACGCATCATCGAGCTGGACAATCGCATCCGCCCTTACGCGCGCTATGAAGAACAGCTCAAAGCGCGCGAGGCCGGGGAGATGCGCCTGCAAAGTCAATACCAGCAGATAGCAGCAGAAATGTCTGAGCTGAGCAAACGCATTGACGAACGCGCCCAGAGCCTGATTTACATCGAAGAGCAACGCCGCGCGGATGCGCGCCGTATCACGGCATTGGAAGGGGCGATACCCCCTCTGCAGCAATCCATCAAGGAGTTGGAACGCAAGCAGGCTTACCTGGAAGATACCCTGCGCAAGATGCCGGCACGTATCGAGGAGGCGTTGCAAATTGCCAAATCTTACGAACCGCGCATCGAGGAATTGCGCGTGGCCGACTTCCAGCGCGAGCAGCGCATGAAACAGTACGCCGATCAGGCGGAACAGGTCAAAGCCGAAGTGGCGCGCCTGATTGAACAGACGCAGCGCTACGCCCTGCTTTACAATCAGAACAAGCAGGCCCTGGAGAGCCTGGAAGCCTTTGAGACGCGCCTGGAAAAGCGGCAGGCCGAGGTCGCCGAGATGCAGCGCCTGATGGAGGAACGCCTCAAGCGTCAGTGGGAGGAGTGGCAGGCCAATCTGGCCCGCGACTGGCAGAAATGGACGCTGGCAGAAGAGGACCGCTGGCGCCGCCGCGACCTGGAGGAGCAGCGCACACAGACCAAATTCGCCGAGCTGGATAAGCTCAACGAATTCTTCTATAAAAGTATTGTGGACTTGTGGGAAGAGATGCGCAACAGTTGGGATCGCTGGATGAAGGCCGTGCAGGAGGCAGGACGCCTCAATAACGAGAGCCTCACGCAGCACGCCCGCGACGCGCGCCGCTTTGCCGAGGAAGAGCACAAAGAGCTTCTGTAAGCTCAGGCAAGACGCCCCTCATTTTGAGGGGCGTCTTGTTTTTTACTCACTCCAACGCCACGTGCCACCCACCATGGTGCGCCGGATGCGCGTTTCCAACAGGGCCTCAGGCGGCAGGCTGAAGATGTCGCGGTCCAACACCACCAGATCGGCCAACGCGCCCGGCCCCAGCCAGCCGGACCGGCTTTCCATTCCCGCCGCGTAAGCCGCGCCCCAGGTGTAGGCGCGCACCGCCTGCCGCAGTTCCAGACGCTGTTCGGGATGCCAGCCTGCCGCGTCTACAGTGCCTTCGACATCCCGGCGCGTCACCGCGGCGTAGAGACCCCACAGCGGATTGAAGGGTTCGATGGGCGCATCCGAGCCGAACGCCAGCACCGTGCCCTGATCCGCCAGGGAAGACCAGGCGTAGGCCAGCGCGCAGCGTTCGCCCCAGTATTGTTCGGCCATGCGCCAATCGTGCACGGCATGGATGGGTTGCATGGAGGCCACGACGCCCAATTGTGACAGCCGCACCACATCTTCTCGATCCAGGAGTTGTACGTGTTCGAGGCGATGCCGGAGTTGCGGCTTGTTACGCCGCGCGGCTTGCAGGGCGTTCAGGGCCAGGCGATTCGCGCGGTCTCCAATCGCGTGCAGGGCAACCGCCAGACCAGCGTTCGTGATGCGCTGCACCAGGGCGGTTAATTCTTCCGGCTTGTACCAGAGGAGGCCCGTATTGTGCGGTTCGCCCTCGTAGGGCATGAAGAGCGCCGCCGTGCGCGACCCCAAAGCGCCATCCGCAAAGAGCTTAACGCCCCCCACGCGCACCCAGTCATCGCCAAAACCGGCCTGCAATCCCAGGGCTTCAATCTCATCCAGCAGGTGTACCGGCAGGTATTTGACGATGCGTAGTTGCAGCTCGCCACGTTCGCGCAATTGCGCGTAGGGCGCCAGCAGGATGTCTTTATCCATGTCATGGATGGCCGTCACGCCCTGCTCCAGCAAGCGCGTCTGCGCGTGACGCAACGCGCTCAACAGCACCTCCGCTGAAGGCATGGGTACCGCACGCAGCATCAGGTCCATCGCCGCATCGAAGAACAGGCCATTGGGACGTCCATCCGCATCACGCCCGATGCGCCCGCCGGGAGGATCGGGCGTTTGCGCCGTAATGCCGGCGGCCTGCAGGGCACGGCGGTTGGCCACCAGGACGTGGGCGCTCTTCCCCACCAGGAGGACGGGGTGTTCGGGGGCGGCTAAATCGAGTTCGTCACGGGTGAGGAAGCGGTTATCCTCCCAAAGATTATTATCCCACCCGCGCCCTTGAATCCACTCCCCACGCGGCAGTTCCCGCGCGCGTTCCTGCACCTTTTCCAGGACGGCGGCGCGGTTCGTCACACCCTGAAAGTCGAGCTGCTGCAGGCTCATCGCGTACCAGGCAAAATGGAAGTGCGCATCCGTGAAGCCCGGCAAGAGCAGCGCGCCCTCCATATCCTCGCTCTCCACCCCCGGCGCGCCACGCCAGAAGCTTTCCTGATCCAGCGCCAGCACGCGCTCGCCAGTGATGATAAGGCTGCTCGCCCAGGGGCGCTCCGGCAGGCCGGTGTAAATCCGTGCGTTATAGAGACATTTCATCGCCATTTCAGTGCCCTCCCAGGCTCAACACCCACGCAATGCCGTAATGCCCGGCCCAGGCCATCAGGATAGCCTTGATGGTCTTCCCCAACCACGTGGCGAGCAAGAATTGGCGCAGAGGGAAACCGGCCAGTCCGCCCGCCATGCTCGCCATATCGAAAAACGGATTGGGAATGACCGAAAGGATAAACAGCGTCAAAAAACCATTCTGTTTCATCCAGCGCTCAAAATGGTGATAGATGCGCGCTTTACTCGCTACATCCTCCAACGCAAAGCCGGCCAGATAGCCGCTCAGTTCGCCCAGCGTGTCCCCGGCCCCCGCCGCCAGGCCGACCAGCCAGGGACTGAACACGCTGCCCATGGTGAAGGTGAAGGCCAGGTGCGGCACGGGCAGGATGACGGTTGCGCTGCCCAGCGCCGCCACCAGGAAAATGCCCGGATAGCCCAGGCCCTCAAACTCGCGCACCTTATCGCGGTTGATGACGATGAGCACGGTGATGGCCACCACCGCCACTAAGGCCAGAACGCGCAGCACGACTGTCCCTTTGGACGATTTTGTGTTCGTCATTGCGCTGCTCCTAAGCGGACGAGCAGCGCTGTGCCGTGCTGTCCACGTGTGGCGTTGCAGCTATCCACCACCAGCGGGGCGTGCTCCAGCACAAAACTGTAGTTCACAGTGCGATGACCGGTCACGATGACGACGGCGTCCACCGTGTGCAGCAGCTCCTCGCTCAGCGGGGTCGAGGTGAGGGAGAGCGCCTCCGGGCAGATGGCATTGCCGCCCACCTCAAACGTGGGGACGTAGGGGTCATGGTAGGTTACGCTCACGCCTCGCTTATGCAGCAATTCGATGATGCGCTCCGCTGGCGAGTTGCGCGCATCGCCGATGTTGGGCTTAAACGCCACGCCCAGTATCAGGACGCGCGCGCCTTCTAACGGTTTGCCCAGGCGTCCCAGACCGCGGGTGAGCAGTTCGATCACGTGATAGGGCATCGCCTCGTTCGTTTCCGCGGCCAGCTCGATGAAGCGCGTGTAGAAGTCGTACTCGCGCGCCTTCCACAGCAGGTAGAAGGGGTCAATGGGAATGCAATGACCTCCCACCCCCGGTCCCGGATAGAAGGGCATGAAGCCAAAAGGTTTGGTTTTGGCGGCCTCGATGACCTCCCACACGTCAATGCCCATACGCTCGGCAAGCAGTGCCACCTCGTTGACCAGGGCGATGTTGACAGCGCGGAAGGTATTTTCGAGGATTTTGGTGAGTTCCGCGGCGGCGGGTGTGCTCACTTCGTAGACGGGTGCGCCCATCTGCCGCAGGAAAGCGGCCGCCAGCGCCGTGCAGCGTGGCGTGAGACCACCGACAACCTTGGGCGTGTTGTAAGTGCTCCAGGTCGGATTGCCGGGGTCAATACGTTCGGGCGAAAACGCCAGGTGGAAATCCACCCCGGCGTGCAGGCCGCTGCGCTCCAGTATAGGCTGCACGACCTCGGTGGTCGTGCCGGGGTAGGTGGTGGATTGAAGCACCACGAGCTGTTCGGGGCGCAGATGGGGGACGATGCTTTCCGTGGCGGCGATGACGTAGCTCAAATCGGGCGTGCGTTGCGCGGTGTAAGGCGTGGGGACACAGATGAAAATCACGTCCACTTCGCGCAGCGCGGCGTAATCTGAGGTCGCGCGCAGCAGGCCCTGCGTCACGTAAGGCGCCAGCGCCTCATCGGCCACATCTTCGATATAACTTTCACCGCGATTGATGGCTTGGGCTTTTTGGGGATTGGCTTCGATGCCGACCGTAGCAAAGCCCGCTTTCGCGCAGGCCAGGGCCAGGGGCAGGCCCACGTAGCCCAGCCCAATCACGCCCACCTGCGCGGTGCGTTGGATGATGCGCTCTTCAAGTCCCATAAAACCTCCGTACGTGAGATGTTCATGTAGAGTAACGACTTACCTGCTCCAACACCAGCGGTTGAAATCGCACATCAGGACACGCCAGGGGTATCTACGACCTGCGTGGTTGCCCATCTGCGCGGATACCCGTTTGAAAAGTCCATCAGGGACGATTTCAGTCTCTGCTTCGATAAGATATGATAGACGTTTACACCGGAATTGCAAAAAATATCCTGATATTCTCTTCTTCTACTTCTCATCCAGATAGGCCTTCAGGAGCGCCCTGAACAGAGGACCATGGTTGGGTACCTTAAGGTGCAGCAATTCATGCACAATCACCTCACGGCGAAACGCTGCCGGCTGCCGCAGCAAATCCGTATCGAAAGTGAGTCGCCCGCGGGAAGAGCAACTGGCCCACTTACGCTTCATCGGGCGGAGGTGGATCTCGCGAATGCGATCCTCCACGCCAATCCGGCGCGCCCAGGCGCTGATCTCGGCGATCAAGACGTCCCGAGCCACCGCTTCGGCCAGGGGGGACTCAGGGGGTGGCAGGGCCCTTTCCGGCGATTTTTTCATTCCGTTGCCCTCCTGAGCAGGGTCAACATCTCGTCGGCCCAGGGCACGAACGCCTTCACCTTCGCTGCGATCAAAGCTTTGTAGAGTGCCTGGCGCAACTCGCGCTCTTGGGCGCTGCTGGTTGTCCAATGTGGATAATTTTTGAAGGCCGGCTCGATTTGGCTGGCAATCGCCTGCGCCTGTTCAGCAGCCAGGCCTTTTTGCACGCGCAGCCACCAGGCTACCGCGAAGGCCTCGGATGAGAGCGCGCTATGCTGGCGTTCCTGTTCCGCTTCCTGCAACTGACTCACCAGTTTGTCCAACTCTTTCAGCGCTTCTTGACTGGAAAGCTGTCGCTCCTCAAATAATTGACGGATTGTTTCGGCCCGCTCTCCAATCGGGATAAGATGTGGCTGTTCCCTGCCCCTGGCCTCGATCAGGCGGTACAGTTCCTTGAGCACGTTAAAGACCTTTACCGTGTCGGGCTTGTCCTCTTGCACCAGCGCCAGCAAGGTGCCCGCGCCGATCTCATAGGTGGCCGTCGGCTCGCGCACCGCATTCGTGGCCGTGTGCTTTTGGACGATTTCAGCCGTCTTGCGCAGGAAGGATTTATCCACCGGCACGTGTGGCTCGTAGGCGCTGCGGAGCAGGCGGTACATATCCACCAGCCGCTGGTAATTCTCCAGGAAAGGCCGCAAAAAAGCGTCGGGAGAGAGAATCTCGTATACTTCCTCTAATTCGCGGAAGTAAGCGTAGAAGCTCTCCCGGCGCTCCTTGTCGCGGAAATGCTCCAGCACGGCCTCGGCCACTTTGTCCGCGCTCTTGCCCACAGCCAACGGGAGGAACTCCTCCCGTCCGCGCGCCATGAGATCGGCGAAGCGCGTTTTGAGCACGTCCAGCCCTGCGACGACGCCTTCCACGTCCTGCGAATCGAAGGCCAGGGCACGTTCCAGGTTGTCGAAGATGCCGACAAAGTCCACGATGAGGCCATTGGTTTTACGCCGGCCCGCTTCGTCTTCGTAGGGACGATTGACGCGCGCGATGGCCTGCAGGAGCACGTGGTCGCGCATCGGCTTGTCCAGGTACATGGCGTAGAGGATGGGCGCGTCGTAGCCGGTGAGGAGTTTTTCGGTGACAATGAGGATCTCTGGCGACTCGCCCGGCTTGCGGAACGCTTTGCGCACCCGTTCCTCTTCATCGTCGCTCAGGTGATAGCGCCGCATCTCCGGCGGGTCGTTCTGCCCACGGCTGATGACCACCCGGCTCATCTCGCCCGGCAGGTACTGATCCAGCGCTTCTTTGTAAAGGCAACAGGCTTCCCGGTCCACCGCCACCAGAAAGGCCTTGTAGCCCATGGGGCGGATGTACTGTTGAAAATGTTCGGCCACAAAGGCTGCGATGCGATGGACGCGATCGCGGTTCTTCAGCATATTTTTGAGCGTCACCGCCCGGTCAAGCACGCGGTTGATCTCTTCGATGTCGGCCACGCCTTCCAGTTCAGCCGCGGCCCAAAATTCCCGTTCCATGGCCTCACGGTCCACCAGGAGGTCGTTGGGTGCCATCTGATAGTGCAGCGGCACGGTCGTGCCGTCCGCGATGGATTCGCGAATGGAGTATTTGTCCAGGTAGGGACGACCCGCCGGGGCGCCCGCGTCATCGGCACCGAAGACCTTGAAGGTGCCTTTGCCGTGGGCGCTTTGGTCAATGGGCGTACCGGTAAAGCCGATAAAGGTAGCATTGGGCAAAGCGCCCATCAGGAAATTGCCCAGGTCGCCGCCAGTTGAGCGGTGCGCCTCATCCACCAGCACGAAGATGTTTTCCCGCGCGTTGAGATTGGCGTCGGCATCCTCAAACTTGTGGATCATGGAAACGATGAGGCCGCGCGTGTCGCTGCGCAGGAGGTCCTGTAGATCGCGCTTGCTTTGCGCCACGTGGACATGGCCCAGACCTACCGCTTCCAGGTTCTGGAAAAGCTGCTGTTGCAGTTCGTTGCGGTCTACGATCATCAGCACGGTAGGATTGTGGAAACGCGCATCCTCCAAAAGTCGCTTGGCCACCGTGATCATGGTGTAGGTTTTGCCGGAGCCCTGAGTGTGCCAGATGAGGCCGCGGCGTTTGGTGGTATCGTTCGCACGGCCAATGACCTTGTCGGCGGCGCGCATCTGATGCGGCCTCAGCACAGCTTTGGAAAGCTCGCCATCCTTGCGCACGAACAGGATGCAGTCGGTCAACACCTGCAGCACGCGCCGCGGCGCCAGGAAGGTCTTGACCAGGGTCTCAAAATCCACGTCGGGGTGACCTGTGTCGGGGTGACCTGTCAGGTCGCCCCGACTAAAATCCTCCCGCCAGTTGAAGAGCATCTTGCGCGAAAGGTTCCAGGTGGGGCCGTAGAAGAATTTGACCAGATGGGTGAGGGCGTGGAGCTGCGCCTGCGCCATCAGTTCGGGCGCTTGCTCGTGGTAGCGCCGGATCTGATCGAAAGCCTCGGCGATGCCTTCGGGGCGGGTGGCGGCTTTGGTTTCCACCACGATGACCGGGATGCCGTTGACCAGCAGGACGACGTCGGCACGGATGCGAAAGCGGCCGTTGTCGAAGGGGAACTCGTCGGTGACGTGGAAGGCGTTGGCGGCGATGTCGCGCGGATCGAGCAGGCGCAGGTTGCGTTCGCGGCGCTCGGCTTCCACAAAGACCGTCTTCAGGCCCTTGAGGTACTCCCAGGCCTCCAGGTTCCCTTCGATGTTGGGGCGGACGCCGAGCAACCGCCTGACCACGTCTTCGGCTCCGGTCACCGAGTCCACCACGCCCGGGTTGAGGCGCTGAATTTGCGCCACCAGGACGGCGCGGAGCACGGGGCTATTTTCGCCACCGCGCAGGCGCAGGGCCTCTTCGGGCGGCAGGTAGGTCCAGCCGGCTTCGACGGCATAGCGGATCAAGGGATTTTGGACGGTACGGCGTTCAGAGGCCAGGCTCATGGCTTATCCTCCGCGGTGAGAAAGGTCCAGATATCCCGCGCCAACGGATCTTCTGCCGTATGGTCCGGGTTGTGGCGGTCCAGGTGCCAGCGTCGCGGGTTTTCAAGGATGTAGTGACGGATGGCGTTCAAGGCGCGCTCGTCGCGGATAATGTGTTCGTAATAATTGCGTTGCCAGACCGGTGCGCCGGGGGTGTTGTGCCATGCGTTGATGCGTTTGGTGACGGCGGATTTGAATTGACCGATGATTGCCCCGATGGATTTCGGGGCCGGTCCGCATGGTTTCGCGGGGGCGACGTTGGGGATTGTAGGGGCGACGCGCCGCGTCGCCCCTACGTTTACGTCATCATCACCCACAATCCAAATGATGCCATGCACGTGATTGGGCATGACCACGAATTCATCATCATACAACCGCACATACGGACGGATTTGCGCGGTTTTGAACCATTCCTCGCGTACGATTTCGCCCCATGCGTTCAACCGCATGGCCCCATTCACCACCGCGCCGAACAGATGCGCCCGTTCGTACGTGACGAGGGTGATGAAATACGCCCCCGGTTGGGTGTAGTCGTATCCTTTCAGGCGGATGGACCGCCGATGGTGACGGGCGGGATCGTAGGGGGTCATGGCGTTTGTTCTCCTGTTGGGGCGACCCGCGTTGGGGCGACCTCCGTCGGGACGACCCGCGTTGGGGCGACCCGCGTTGGGGCGACCTCCGTCGGGGCGACCCGCGTTGGGGCGACCTCCGTCGGGGCGTCCTCCGTTGGGGCGACCTCCGTCGGGGCGTCCTCCATTGGGGCGACCTCCGTCGGGGCGACCCGCGTTGGGGCGACCTCCGTCGGGGCGTCCTCCGTTGGGGCGACCCGCGTTGGGGCGTCCTCCGTTGGGGCGACCTCCGTCGGGGCGTCCTCCATTGGGGCGACCTC
>DAOUBT010000094.1:0-19760 GCA_034432595.1 Anaerolineae bacterium
TCATCACCTGGCCGCCGGATGGCGAGGTGCGGGCCGGCGTGCCGTACACCTACGAGATCATCGCCGACGATGACGATCTGGCCTACGGCGATGTGCTCACCATCACCGCGCCGACGCTGCCGACCTGGCTGACGCTGGACTGGACGCCGGGGACGATCACGGCGACCCTCTCCGGCACGCCGTCCAACGCCGACGTGGGCGAGCACGCCGTGTTGCTGCGCGTGACCGACGCCGGCGGGCTGAGCGCCATGCAATCCTTCACCATCACCGTGAGTGGCCTTAGCAATGTGTTGTACGCTGCGCCGGTCGCGCGGGGCGACGGCGACTGTTCCTCCTGGGACGACGCCTGTACCTTGCAAGGCGCGCTCGCCACCGCAGTTTCTGGACGTGAAATCTGGGTGATGAAGGGGGTTTACTACCCCGGTGAGCTTCGCAACGATGCCTTTGCCCTGAAGAGTGGGGTAGAAATCTATGGCGGCTTTGTCGGGACGGAGACCGCCCGCGAGCAGCGTGACTGGCGGACCAACCTGACCATTCTCAGCGGCGACATTGACCGGAACGACATCAACACCGACGGCAACTTGATCGCCGAAACGCCCGCCGACATCCAGGGCAGCAACGCCTACCACGTCGTTGCCGTCGCCGGGGTAGATAGCACGGCCACGCTCGATGGCTTCATCATCACCGCCGGACAGGCGAATAAGGGGGCGTATCCGAATGACCGTGGCGGCGGGATGTATATTGACTACGGCGGCCCAACGCTGCGCAACGTCATCTTCAGCGGCAATCAGGCGAGCTTTGGCGGCGGCGCCTATACCGCCAACAGCAGCCCCACACTGATCAACGTCGCCTTCCACGGCAACGCTGCGGACTACGGCGGCGGGATGCACGCCGACGGCGGCGGTGCGACGCTGACCAACGTCGTCTTCCGCAGCAACCAGGCTTCTCAGCGCGGGGGTGGGATGTCCAACTTCTCCAGTGGGCCGATGCTGACCAACGTCACGTTCAATGATAACCGGGCCGTCTACGGCGGTGGGATTTACAACAATTCCAGCAATCCGTGGCTGACCAACTGCATCCTGTGGGGGAATACTGCTCCCAATGGGCCGCAGATGTATAACAGTTCCGCCAGTCCCACCGTCTCTTACAGCGACATCCAGGGCGGCTGCCCGTCTGGGGCTACTTGCGGCGACGGGATGCTCGATACCGACCCCAAGTTTGTGAACGCGGCGGGCGGCAACCTGCGGCTGGACTTCGGCTCGCCGGCGATTGACGCGGGCAGCAATGCCGCTGTGCCGGGCGGCGTCACCACTGACCTGGACGGCCTGCCCCGCTTCGCCGATGGCAATGGTGATACCTTCGCTACGGTGGATATGGGCGCCTACGAGGCCGGGACGATGGTCTGCGGCGTTAGCGCGAGCACGTACACCTTCCCCCACCAATCCGGCGTGATTATTGAGATCACGGATCTCGGCTCGGAATTGGCTTGTCTGTACGTGGATGAGATGGAAATCAATCACCCCAACGCCACGACCAACATCCAGACCGGGCGCTACTGGCTCATCCGCGGGCTGCAAAGCGATAAGCAGAACGACGCGACGGGCTTCAGCGTCAACCTGACCTTGCCGCACCAGGGTTTATCCGACCCCAAGGTGTGTCGTTATTATGCCAGCGCTTGGACTTGCGGCAGAACGGACTTCGATGCCACCACGGTTTGGCTTAATGGTGTGAGCGAATTCTCCGAGTGGACGGTAGGGAACAACGTTGGCCCGAACGCCGTCACCCTCCGGCGCTTTGGCAGCGGGACGGGGCATCACCCACTGTTCGCGCTGGTCGGCTTGCTCTTGCTGGGTATGGCGGTCGTGTTGACCCGCAGAACGCGGCGGTAAACGGCCGCTTCCTTCAGGTCTATGCGGGGGCGCAGGCACAGTCTGCGCCCCCGTTGGGTTGCGGGCGGGCAGCGCCCCGTTGACGCTGCACTTTGAGCGGGGACACTTTCCCGCTCCCAATGCATGGCAACATACCCGTACATTCATGGCCGGGCGCGGTGGCTATGGCGCATACGGTGGATACGGGACAGGGCAGGCGGGAGTATAGCCTTCGCCTGCCCCGTCCTCATCTGAATGTTGCATCGTAACCCGGCAGGCTGAGCAGTTACGGGGACAGAAACAAAGACCAGGGGCGGCATCGGGCACGCCAGTTTATGCCCGGCTGCCCCCGGTCATGGTGGAAAAAGGGCGAAAATCGCTTCGTTTGGGCTGTTGCCCGGATGATGGGCCATTAGCTATACCGCTGCTGAATGCGTTCTATCGCGGCGGTGACGACCTGCCGCACTTCCGGCGGGGTGGCCTCCGTGAGCAGGCCGTTGAGCGCGTCGGCATGTTTGGGGCGCCCGACGTGGGCCAGCGTCCAGGCGGCTAAGCGCTGGGTTTCCGCATCGCCCAGGACCAGGGCCTGCATCAACATCTCCATGGCGGCTTCGCCCACGCCTAACCCCTTGCCGCGGCGGGCGGCGAAGGCCACAAGCCAGGGGAGCTGATCCACCTGGGGCGGGGCGGGGACGACGGCGGTGCTGTGTCGCTGTTCCTTGAGTTCCGTGAGGGACGCATCCGCCGCGGCGCGCACAATCCATTGGCTGTCCTCGATAGCCATCTTTTTGAGCAGCTCCTCGGCCCAGGGTTTGCCGACGAACTTCAAGCCGTGGGCCGCGGCGCGGCGCACCAGCAAATCCTCATCCTGCGCGGCTTCTTTGAGGATGGTCTCGCCTAAAGGCATGGTGGCGACAAGTTCGGCGATGAGCATCATCAGACGCTCATCCACCTGCACGAACGTCTGCGCCAGGAGTTTGGCCGCGCCGACCGTGCCCATATCCGCCAGACCGCGGATAGCGCTTTCCAGGATGTCGGCGTTGGTGTCGCGCAAGGCGGCGGCGAGAATGGCCTGATCTTTGGGGGTGCCGAGCCAGCCCAGACCGCGCAAAGCCGCGCAGCGCAGCTCCATGTTGGGTTGCTTCAGCGCCTGCACGAAGAAGGTGCGCGCCACTTCCGGCATGGTAAGGGCAAGGGCGCGCGTGAGGCGCAGGCGCAGCGCTTGAGGCGTGTTCACGTCCACAAAAGCGCGCGCCAGGGCCGTGACCACGGCCTTACGCCAGGGCACGTCCGGCCCGGCCATGGACGACCAGCGCATGGCGCGCAGAAGGTGGGCGCTCCCTTCCGGCTTGTTCGCTTTCTGCAGGAGCGGGGCGACCAGCGGGGAGGCATCCGCGCTCAAGCCCACGTAGCTATCCACGAGGAAGGCCCAATCCGGGTCTTCCAGGTGGCTCAGCAACAGGGGGATGTGGGCCTCACTCTGCGTGAGGGCCGCCGCGGTGAAGAAGTCGCACCAGACGCGGTGGCTGAAGACCATCGCGCCATCGCGCCGGATGAGCAACTCGCTTTTATTCAGGCCGGCCTTAACCATCGCTTCCACCAGCTTGCGCTGTTCAGGGTCCTGCGGTAGGGCGGGTTCGATGAGGTCCTTGACTTCCTGACTGCTCAGCGGGGTGCCGCGCACACGGCTGGCCTGCGCGATGTTTTCCAGCACAGTGCGGATGATGGCCGTGGCCTGTTGCTGCAGTTCCGGCGGGGTCTCACGGGGGACGGGGAAGCGCGTGAAGTCCTCCACGAGCTGCTCGATGACTTCGGGCAGGCGCGCGGGCAAGGTGCCTTTCTTCAGGTCGAGCATGATGCGCAGTTGCAATTCCATCAGGCTTTCGCCGTTGAGCAGGGCCTGCGTGTAGGTGCTCATGCTCTCCTCGGAGAGGCCGGGGGCGGTTTCACCGTGGATGAGGTGCGCCCAGCCGTGGTAGAGGGTGGTGATGGCGTCCTTATCGCGCCGGGGCTTCAGGGTCAGGGGGACAAAGCCACGCTCGACAAGGTGGCCGGTGCCGGTTTCGCCGGTGGCCACAATCCACAGGCTCTGCGGGAGCTGCTCCGCCATGCGCGCGAGCAGTTCCGCTGCACCGGCGCGTTCGGGATGCAAAAGCGCATCCCAGTTATCTACCAGCACCACGACCGGCCGGGTGCGCAGTTGTTTGAGCAGCCATTTGGGCAGCGCATCGGGCAGGATTTTCTGGATGAGGTACACCATCACATCGAGCGGCGCGGTTATCTCTTCCGGCACGGAGGCGAGGTAGCTCAAATCGAGCCACACCGGGAAGCGCGGCAGGATGCGCGTTTGCGGGTCAAGCTCCCGTGCCAGGGTCTCATAAAGCAGCGTCAGCGCGGTGGTGCGCCCCGAAGTCGGACGGCCGGTGATGAGCAGGCGTGGATGGCCTTGCAGCAAGTTCTCCAGCGGGATTTCGAGCGGCTCAGGCAGGGGGGACGATTCGGGCAGCGCTTCGGGCACCGGCGCATCCGCCAGAAAGGTGGGGGGGACGAGCACGGCGCTGATCGCTTTGGGGCGGAACAGCAGCAGGCTGGAAAGATAGGTGCGGAGGGCCTTGAGGTATTTTTCCTCATCACTGGCCTGTGCCTGCCGCTGATAGGCGCGGATCGGCTCGATGAGTTTGAGCGCGAGGGCTTTGACCTGAGCGCGTTGCAGGTAGAGCGCGAGGGCGATGATCAGCGCCACCACAGCGCCGATGAGGGCGGAGAGCGGATCAAAATGCCATTTTTGTTTAGCGAGCAGCTCCACGAAATTCAAGGCAGGCCCCCTACGTTAAAGGATGGGATGGGTCACGCTTCTTCGGGATTGATGACGAGGCGGTAACCCTTTCCGCGTTCGCTTACGATGTAGCGGGGATGGCGCGGATCGGCCTCGATTTTCTGGCGCAGGTACCAGATGTAGAGCTTGAGGTAGTCGCGGCGCTCGCTGTGCTCGGCGCCCCAGACCCGGCGCAACAGGGAATCGTGGCTCACCACTCGTCCCCCATCCTGAATCAGGGCGGAAAAGAGCTCGAATTCCGTAGGTGTCAGCTCCACAACGCGGTCGTTGATCTTGACCTCATGCGTTTCCAGATTGACCCAAAAAGGACCGGCGTTAATAATCGTCTGTTCGCCGCGTGCGCGTTTGGCCCGTGAAAGGGCCGCCTTGACGCGGGTGATCAATTCGTTGTAGCCAAACGGCTTGGTGATGTAGTCATCCGCGCCTAAGCCAAGGCCATAGGTGATGTTGTGCTCGTTCCCCAGGGCGGTGAGGAAAATAATCGGCGTGTCGGTGATGCGGCGCAGTTCCTCGTAGACGTGCCACCCGTCCATGTCGGGCATGAGGATATCGAGCAAAATCAAATCAGGATCGTTGTGACGGGCAATCTCGATCCCGGTATCACCACGGTTAGCCACCAGCACGTTATACCCCGTGCGGCGTAGCAGAAGCTGTACCAGTTGCGCCAGAGCCTCATCATCTTCGATTACCAGAATGGTCTCAGCCATACCCTCTCCTTCCGGAATCACTCATCGGTTAGATTCTAACCTTATGATAGAGAAAATCAGCAGTTTGTCAAACAGTCGGGGGGACGCCTTGCGCGTCCCCCGGAATGGCACACAGATTTTTACGGATTTAACGGATGAACACGGATGGTTGTTGTCTCAGCGAAAACCCGTGGTAGCTGGGTTCATCGGTGTCCTGCCACCCCACCGTGATTGGCTTCCCGCGTCCGCGGGATAGGGATGTATTCCACGGAAGGCCGCCGCTGCGCGGTTTGCGGATACAGCGCCATAATCTGGTAAATCTCCCGCGGCATGTCTGTGCTCACCGGCAGGCCCAGGCTGCGCGCCTCGCTCACCGTGATGGGGTAGTCATGCGTCCACGTTCCGGTGGACATGATGTGGGCGATGCGTTCCGCATTTTCCTCGTCCATGTGCTTGAGCAGCAGCTCTTTCACCGTGGTCTTGACCTGTCGGATAGCCTTCTCCGCCACGTCGGCCAGGATCAGCGTGTCATCGTCTATCTCGCTGATGGGCTTGCGCTCCAGCACTTTCAAGATGGAAGCCGCCGGACGCTCGCCGAGCTGCGGGTCCACCGGCCCCAACACCGCGTTCTCGTCCATGACGATTTCATCCGCGGCCAGGGCAATCAAGGTCCCGCCCGACATGGCGTAATGGGGCACAAACACCGTCACTTTGGCCGGATGGCGTTTCAGGGCGCAGGCAATTTGTTCTGCCGCCAGCACCAGACCGCCCGGCGTGTGCAGGATGAAATCAATCGGCACGTCGTTATCCGTCATCTGAATGGCGCGCAACACGGCCTCTGAATCCTCAATGTTGATGTAGCGCACCAGCGGAAAGCCGAGCAGGCTCATCGTCTCCTGCCGATGGATGAGGGCGATAACGCGACTGTGGCGTTTCTGTTGGAGCTTTTCCAACAACTTCAGGCGCGCGCTATCCAGCATTTTTTGCCGGATAATCGGCTGCAGGGAGGAAATCATAAAGAAAAGCCAGAGCAGGGAAAAGAAGTCCATCGTCGCCTCCTACCAGGGGAAGTAATCTTCAGGGTAGTGATAAATCACGCGCGGCTCGCGGCGCTTGAAGATGGGCAGAAGCACCAATCCGGCCACAAAACCGCCGACATGCGCCCACCAGGCCACGCCACCCAACGCCTGCGCCCCGACCACCACGCTCGCCACGCCGTTGAAGAGCTGCGAAACAAACCATCCCCCGATGTAAAGCAAGGCCGGAATCTCGACGAACCAGGGCCAGAAAAAGATGGGGATGAGCGTGATGACGCTGGCCGTCGGGAAAAGCACCACATACGCCGCCAACACCCCGCTGATAGCGCCGCTCGCCCCTACCGTGGGCATTGTGGAAGTCGGCTCGAAAACGACATGCGCGAACGCCGCGGCCACGCCGCACAACAGGTAGAAGACCAGATAGCGCCCGCTCCCCATCCGGTCTTCCACGTTATCCCCAAAAATGTACAGCGCCAGCATGTTGCTGATGAGATGCGACCAGCCGCCATGCAGGAACATGGACGTGAACACCGTCAGCAGGTTGTAGAGATTGGGGGCGCGCAGCAACCGCGCGGGCACCAGCCCCCACGTCTTGACCAGCGCATTCACGTGGGGCGAGCCGGCCTCCAGGAACAAAAACACCAGCACATTCAAAGCAATCAGCGTCCAGTTAGCGAGGGGAAACGTCCTGGAACGCGCCGTATCACGCAAAGGAATCATGCGGAAACGCTCCGGTTATCGGGATGGAAAAAGGCCGCGCCTCACAGTTTGGCCAGCAGCTCGTTCTTCTTGCGCTGGAACTCTTCTTCGCTGAGGATGCCGCGCTTCCGCAAATCGTCCAGCCGTGCGATGAGGGTGGGAATATCCTGCACGGCCCCTTCACCGTGCTCGGCGGCCTCGCGCGCGTTGAGCAGCGCCTTCTTGAAGCCGGTGGGATTGGCGATGCGGCGGAACACATTGCTGCCGGCATCGCTCGCGGTGAGAATCTCCACATCCCCGTAATTGAGAATGCGTCCGATAAAACTTTGCTCCAACTTGATGTCATTCACCTTTTCCAGCGAGGAATCCATCACATGCCGGTTCAACACGCCGGAAGTCTGAATCACGCGCCGCGAGGTGATGATATACTGCCGGTTCGACCAGATGAGCACATCTCGCATCAGGCTCAGGATGGGCAACAGCACCAGCGCGTACCCGATCCAGGCGCCTTCCACCCCTAAGCGCGTGCGGATGAGCGTCACCATAACCACCAACGCCACCAGCAGGGCGATCTCGGCCAGAATGGCCCCCACCAGAATCAAGGGATGCTGATGGGTCTTCATCAGCATCACCTCATGCTCCCCCAGCAAACTCTCCGCATAACTTCGACGACGCATCGCACCCTCCTGTGAATAGGAATTCAAGCCATAGCGGTTCGCCCTAATCCGCTTCCAGACGGCGCAACAACACATCCAATCGCAGCGGCTCCTGCGCTAAGCGGTGCGCCAGATAGCGCCCGATGCGCAGGCGATACTCCCGCCCGGCCTGAGCGGGCCGCAGTGCCAGCGCCTGCCGCAGCGCCGCGCGGATCAAATCATCCGCGGGCACATCCCGGCTTTCCAGCAAGCGCTCCAGGAAATCCGGCTCCTCGGTCAACGCCATCACCTCTTCCGCCGTGCACAGCGCGATGCGCCGCAGCAACATGGGCGGCTGCGGCGGCAGCCCGCGGTGATAGCGCCCCTGCGCGTCGCGGTAGCCCAACGCGATGACGCTGATTTCCACCGGCAACAGGCGTGTCTCCCGTTGATCGGCGATGACCTCGCGGTAGGCCGGGTCAGTCTCATCCACATCAGCCGCGATACTGCGCATGAAAGGATCCGCTTCCAGCCGGATATCGTACACCTGCCCGATGAGCGCCGCCTGTTCCTGTTGGATAGGCGCGCTCACAAACGCCCCGAACGTCGGCACCTCCGGCTCCGGGATGCGCGACGCAATCACGAAACTGCGGATATCGGCCCGCAGCACATTACCCACCGTGATGCCCTGAGTCATACCCCTCCTTACTTACGCCGTGCCAGCGTGCTTTTATACCGCGCCTTTTCCGAGGGGCGCAGCGCCACGCGCTGTTTCTGCCAGATGACCTGTTGCAGCGCCTGCTCCAACTGCGCCTTATCCTCACTCGTGATGACGGCCAACTCATGCGCGCGCATCAGCAGGTAAGGATACCCGCCGAGCAGCGCGTTCTGGTGATTGAGCAGGCTGAAGACCGTCTCGCTGTGGGCGATCGCCCAGCGCGGCAGCTCCACCCGCGCGATGACCGGATACGGCCCTCCGGCGTTGAGGTAGCAAAACACCAGCCCCTGTCCCCGTGCTGCATGGCGCTCGTGCGCGGGCGTGTAGCGCTCAAACCAGGGTGTGCGCTGGCCACTGGCCAGATGCAAAGCCATCACATCCCTATCGCGCAGGTAAGGGGGCAGGTTGATGAGGGCCGCAGCTTCAGGCGCCTCATCCGTTGTGGGGGGCAGCTTCAACAGCTCCAGCAGATGCGTCCCGCCCGGCCGTTCGACATAGCCCACGGGCACGCCCCCCGCCGCCTGTACCCGCTCCAGCGCGGTCAGGTAGCGCTCGCACAGCTCCTGCACAGGCGGACCCTCTTGCCCGTAGGACGACCACGCCAGCGGCCCGTCGCTGAAGGCATACACCGCTTCGGCGTCAGGATACGCGGCGCGCGTCACTTCGACCTGCTCCGCCAGCTTTTCCATCTCCAGCACCATGCGCTGCAGGCCAATCAGGCGCGGGCTGATGAACCCATCGCGCTCATCGAGGCTCTCGTCACCCTCGTAATGCAACTCAGCGTAACCATCCCCTTGGGGCGCGCTGCCGTCGTAGCCAAAGCGCAGCCAACCCACCTGCAGCACATAGTACGGCACTGCGGCGTGCCGATCGGGGAAAATCTGCGAACCATCCACGCCCAGCGCTACCGTCCCCGCGGGTGGGGCTGCCGCGGCGGTGAAAACCTGGGCCAGCGGGATGTCCCGCTCCAGCGGACGCGCGCCGTCCCAGCCCGGCTCAGCCCTTTCGAGCCGCGCCTGCAGGCTGTTGCGCGCGCCCACCGTGCGGAGATACGTGAGCGCCTGCTGTGCGGCCTGCGCGCGCTGCGTCAACTGCGTTTGCGCGCGAACGCTTAACGCTTCCAGCGCCTGCGTGAGATGTTTGATGTGAAGCATAACCCTATTATAGCCGGGCCTGAACTCGCGTCCAGTGGGCGGACGGAGGCTATTGCTTTCCCAGATGCCTGAGCTTCTGGCTGAATTTGAGCATCCCCAACAACAGGGACCCGATCCAGGAGGCGGGCATAGCTAAGACCATAAAGAGCCAGGAGCGATTACGAACGCGCCGCGCGGCCTGTAGCTGAGTCACCTGCGGCACCGTTTGGGGCAGGCGCTTTTCCAGGATGAGCAAATAGCGCCATAGCGCGCCGCGCAACTCCCCTTTGGGCATCAAGCGCACGGCCCGGCGCAGGTTTGTGTGTTGCTGCCGGGTGACGCTCTTCTGCTCGCGGATGAGCGTCTCATAGGCGGCGATGGTCTGCGCCATCACCTCACTCCAATCGAGATGGCGCACCCGCGCCCGCGCCCGCAGGCACAGCGCCGTGTACGCATCCGGCGGCAGCGTGGCGATCGCCTCGACGTGTTGCGCGAACACCTCCGGCGGCGTGTCCTTGGGCAGCCACTTGCCCACCTCGTCGTTCACCAGCTCGTCAATAGTCTCGTTGGAAAGCCCCACCACCGGCGTCCCGGAAGCCAACGCCTCGATAATGACCAGGCTCTGCACCTCCATTTTGGAGGCGGAGACGAACACGTGGGTGCGCTCCAGATAAGGCGGAATCTGTTCGTGCGGGACTCGTCCCGGCATCAGGACGCGCTCCTCCAGGCCCAGCGCCTCGATTTTCTCCCGGAAATCGCGTTCTTCCCGCGTGTTGAGATAATCCCCAATCAACTGCAGCTTATAAGTTTCGGGCAGATGCGCGAGCACGTCTAACAGATAGGCCTGATTCTTGCGCTGACTGATGTACCCGATGAAGGTGAGCAGTTTCTCCGGCGTGGTGATGTCGGCCAGGCGACAGGCCGAGTAATGCTCTAAAGCGCGCCCGTTGGGGATTTTGAAAATCCGCCCCTTATAGCCAAACGCGAGCAGGTCCTTTTCGGCGGCGTCGTTGAGCGCAATGATGGCATCGCAGTTGCCGTAGAATTCGTGTAAGAATTCTTGCGTGATGCTCTGCGCCAGCGCTGTTCGCATCAGGCGCACCGCGTCCCCGCCGCCGAAATCCAGCACCTTGGAGGGCAGCACATGGGCGGTATGCACGAAGGGCACCGTGTGCATGCGCGCCCATACCTGCCCAAACAGATCGAGGGGCGTCGGTTCATGGGCGTGAATCACGTCGGGCTTGAAGTCATCCAGGAAGGTGAACAGACGGTGAAGCGTTGCCGCTGTGATGACCGGGATGCTCAAATCCCCTTCGCCGGCGCTGGGTAATCCAAAGACCTGCAAACGCCCTTCCTGGTGCACACCGGGCGTGTCTGCCGGGTAAATCAGGGCCACATCGTGATAACGGGCAAAGTAGTGGGCGATTTCGTGGGCAATTTGACCCACGCCGCCCCCATAACCGGGCTTAAAAAAGGTGATAAACGCGATGCGCATAGGACTTCCTTGCCTCCTGTAAAAAACCCCTTCCCATGAGCCATGAGGAGGGGCACTCAGATTGAACAGACTTTCCCCACACTGCCGGGAGGTGTGTGGCGGGAACGTACAAATTTAGTGCTTTTCGTACTTCTCCCATTCCGGATGGGCGTTAGCGATGGCTGTTTGTGCGGCCTGTACCGTGTTGGGCAGCAGCCCCGGTTCGTAATCTTCGATTTGTCCGGAATCGGCCAGGGCAACCAGCTCTGGATCGAGCGGCATCTGATCCAACAACGGGATGCTCAGCGCGTCGGCCAGGGCCTGCGTGCTGCCGTGATTGCCGAACACTTCGATGCGCGCATCGCAGTGCGGGCACTTCACGTAGCTCATGTTTTCCACGACGCCCAGCATGGGTGTGCCCAGGCGTTGCGCCATGGCAGCGGCCTTGCGCACCACCATATCCGCCAGGCTTTGCGGTGAGGTGACCAGCAGCACCCCGCTTAGCGGCAGGGACTGCATCACCGTGAGCGCGGCATCGGCCGTGCCGGGGGGCATATCCACCAGCAGCACGTCCAGGTCACCCCAGAATACATCCGTCCAGAACTGCTGAATGGCGCTCGTGATGAGCGGACCGCGCCAGATGACGGCGTCGGTCTCGTTTTCCAGCAGCAGGTTGATGGACATCAGCTTGATGCCTGTTTTCGAGGTGGGCGGCAAGATGCCCAGGGGACTCATCATCGGGTGTTCGTGCGCGCCGAAAAGCTTGGGAATGCTGGGACCGGTAATATCCGCGTCCAGGATGCCGACGCGCAGCCCCGCCCGTTGCAAGCCCACGGCCAGCAACGCCGTGACGGTGGACTTGCCCACGCCGCCTTTGCCGCTCATGATCGCGATGACGCTGCGCACGCGGTTCAGGTTTGCTGCCGGGCTGCTCGTTTCCGCTTCCTGCTTCTGCTGTCCGCGCAGCTTTTGCATCAGGCGCTCTTTTTCTTCCGGCGTCATGGCGGTCAGCTCGATCTCGATCTCCAGATCGTCCGCCAGGGCGTTCAGCGCCTCGCCCACTTCATTGCCAATCTGGTCCTGCAACGGGCAGTTGGGCACGGTCAACGCGATGGTGACGTGTACCTGCTTCCCGTCAATGCGGATTTCACGCACCATATCCAGATCCACAATATTGCGCCGCAATTCCGGATCCATCACTTGACGCAGGGCTTGTAGCACCTGCTCTTGGGTAAGGATAGACATAGCAACTCCTCAGGTTAGAACTCAGCCCCCAGGCATGGGGACTGGCTAAAAACGTTTCATGCTATCTGCAGTTTGAGCCAATCTGGCTAACCCTTCTGCGCCTGTTCTAACTCGGCAGCTTCCTCCTCGCCCTGTGCGACCGGATACAACTTTTCCATCGAGGTGAGGCGGTCGGTATAGAGGATGCCGTTGAGATGGTCAATCTCATGCTGAAAGACGCGCGCCACATAGCCTTCCACATCCAGCTCGTAACGTTTTCCGTGCTCATCCAGACCGCGCACGATGATACGGCGCGCGCGTTCCACCTCGCCGATATAGCCGGGCACGGAAAGGCAGCCCTCCATATCCCGCTCCGTATCGCGCGAGCGGCGCGCAATCACGGGATTTAGCATCACGTACACCGGTCCGCTGCCGGGAATCTCTTCATCTTCGGGAACATGCACCACAATCACGCGCAGCGGCACGTTCACCTGCACCGCCGCCAATCCAACCCCGCGATAAGCGTGCATGGTTTCAATCATATCCGCGATCAGGGTCCGCACTTCCGGCGTCAACGTTTTCACCGGTTCGGCCACCTGTCGCAGGGTGGGGTGCCCCACGGTAATCACTTCACGAACTGCCATGCTATACTCCTTAAATGTTCCAACTTTCTTGTATGACGCATTATAAATCAACACGGGCTAAATAACCATACTCAAAAAATCATGGTTTGTAACCGCTTACCTTTTCAGGGCAGGCAAGGGCATTGTTTTCGCCCACCTGCTCTTCACTCAACCGGTTAGCAAACTCATCCGCGGCGGGGATGGCCGGCTGTTACCCTGTTTTGTGCAAAGTCACCCCGGCTTGGGTTGGGTGGATGCGGTTACTGCCCTGTCCCCGTCGTTTCTCCGGCCTCCGGGAAACTACGGCGCACCGCCTCATCGAAAGCCGCGCCTTCCTGCTGTTTGCGCAGCGCATCATAGGCCGCGAACCAGCTCAACAGCTCATCCCGCCGCTGTTCCGCCTGAGCGCTCGCTTGCTGCCGGCGGAACTCTTTTTGTCGGCGCGAAATCTCGGCCTGCACCCGATCCGGATAGCGCACGTACGCCAGCTCGAATTTGCCCTGCGTCCCCGCCGTCTCCAACGTCACCGTCCCGTAGCGGAAGAGGCGCGCTGGCAAATTGGGGACGGTGAAGCTGATGTTCTGGATGCGATCCAGCGTGGTCTCGCGCCGGCTTTCCTTGAGCATGAAGGGCGAGCGTTCGATTTGAACAAAGCGCGTGGGCGTGATTTCAAAATAGTCGTTGCGCCAATCTTCGAGCTTCCAAAGGAAGAAAGAAGAGAGGCCCAACATCAGAATCACCCAAACGAATTTTTGCCATGGGTTAGCATCACCGCTCAGGAGGGCCGCGATGCCTTCGATGAAAGAGAAAAGCGTCGCAACCATCAACAAGAAATACTTGATAAATCCCGCCAGCCAGAAACGCCGCCAGATAATCGTTTCCCCGTTGGTCGAAGTTGTCCACGAAGGCGGGAAAAAGTAATCCCGGATGGCGGCCCAGAGCATCAGGAAACCTTTGCGGGGCGCCGTCGCTGATGGAGCTGTGTCCGCCTCTGCCGCCGTGATGGGTTCCAGCCTTAAGCGCTTTTCCAGGGTTTCGGTGATGCGGGTGCGGGTCTGTAGCACGGCTTGCGCGCGGGCGCGTTCAATCTGCTGGAAAATCTTCTCGCGCATCTCATCCGGACGCGGGATGCCGGTCAGGTCAATTTTGACCGTTTCGCCCGCCGTCTGTAAAATCAAATCGCCATAATTAAAGAGCGCTGCCGATAGACCGTTGCGCACCAGATGCACGTCCTGAATATTCTCCAAAGGCGATTCTTCCAGGTGGCGGCTGATGGGCCACTCCTCTTCGTAATGAACCACGCGCTGCGTGGTGAGCACAAAATGATCATTGCGCCAGTTGAGCGTAACCCATACCATGGCGAGCAGAAGCGATAACTCAGCCAGTCCAGTGAGCACGGCAATCGGCCACGCCCCGTAAAGAGACGCGAAGACTGTCGCCGCGGCGAGCGCTATCAAGGCCAGGGCAGGGAAGAAAATCTGCCGCGCCAGATAGGCCCAGTGCCGCTGCGTGGCGTATACGACGTTTTCATCGCCGCGCAACCACTCAAACCTGGGCGCCTCTTTGCGATGCGCTACCTCCGCGCTCAACTTCAGGCGGCGGCGCAGACGTGGACGCTTCTGCAGCAGATCCAGAAACTCTTGCCGCTCCAGATACAACACCTCGGTGGTGGTCAGCGCCTCGGCGGAAGCGTCGTGGAAGTCGCCAATGACCAGGCCCGTTTCACCGAAATACTCCCCCTCGCCCACGTCGCGCAGAAAGCGCGGAATGCCCTGCCGGTCGTAGCGGGTGAGACGGAGCTTCCCGCGCACGATGATGTAAAGCTTATCCGCTGCATCGCCCTGCTGAAATGGCCGGTCTCCTGTTGCGTACTCGATGGATTTCGCGATCCGCGCCAGATAGTGCAGCTCAAGCAGGTCGGCCTCATCCGTCTCGCGCAACGCGCTGAAGAGCGGAACTTTCTTCAAGTAGGTCAGGATCGTCTTTTCGTCCATACCTTACCGCCTGTGCCTGAATTGACAAATTTATTATACCATAAACTTCCTAATTATTGGGATGCGCAACGCTTAGCCCGCCGGGAACATCGCAAGCCGTCGGGTATGACTCGTCCCGCAGCCTGCTACTGTTTCCGCACGTTCACTGCAACAGCTCCCGATTCCGCCGGGCTTTCCAAAGGATAGGGAACGGCCTTAGCGCTCGTGCACATTGATGGCCTGCGGTCCGCGCTCGGTCATGACAATTTCATACCATACCGGCGCCCGTTCGCGCGTCACCGCCTCCACATCGCCCGTGATGGCGCTGCGGTGGAAGAAAATATCTGTCCCATCAATCTGCGTGATGAAGCCGTACCCTTTATCTTCCTTGTACCACTTGGTGATGCCTGCGCGCAGGCCGGGTTCCGGCGGCACTTCCTTCCGACACGTCGGGCAGAGCGTCGGCGGCGATGGCTCAAATCCCAACGCCACCTGCTCGCGCTGTTCTTCGACGGTGAAAACAAAGGATTTTCCACAATGATGGCAGGTCAGCATGTGATCACGATAATTCATAGCTCCCTCAATGGCTTTCCGCGATAAAAATGGATTTTTTTACCAGGTGAGCAGACGCACCACTGCATCCTTTCCGCGCACGCTGATGAGACTTTCGCCGCGGGTGAGACGTCCCTGTTCCGGGACACTGCGCAGCGTGAGCGTTTTGGTGGCGCCGTTGGCGGTGACCAGGATGCAGCTTGCGCCCGGCGGCAGGCAGGCGACTCCGCTCAGCGCGTCGCCGGTATCCAGCCGTGCCAGCATGACCCCCTTGCCGCCGCGCCGTTGCGCGCCAATCTCCTGCAGCGCGAAGCGCTTGCCGTAACCCGCGCGCGTGACCGTGAGCCATTGTCCGCTGCTGCGCACCACGCTGAGCGCCACCGCGCGGTCCCCCTCCTCCAACTTGATGCCGGCCATGCCGCCCGCGCTCGCGCCGGTGGGACGCACCTCCGCCACCGCGAAGCGGATGCCCTGTCCCTGCGCCGAAGCCAGCAGCACCTCGTCCTTCTCGTCCACCAGGGCCACGCCGACCAGCGCATCCCCGGCATCGAGGCGGATGACGCTCTGCGCTTCACGTCCCACGGCGGGCAGTTCACTTACCTCTAACCGTTTCACCTGTCCCTGCGCGGTGAGCATGAACAACGTGCCGCTGCTTGCCGGAGAAAGGGCGAGGGCGGCAGCGAGCGTGCCCCCCGGCGTTTTCGCCAGGGTACTCCAGGCCGCACCGGTTCCGTCCCAGGCCAGGCCTTCGGGGATGAGGTGCACGGGCACAGCAACGGCTTTTCCCTCCGTGGTGAAGAGCACCAGCGTGTCGCGGGTGGAGGCTGCCAGCAGCGCGAAAGGGGCAGCAACCGGTCGGGCCGCGGGGTGCGGCGCTTTGTCGCTTTTGGGGATGTGGGCCAGCAGTCCCTCGCGGCTCACGCTAAGCCATACCGGCTTATCGGGCACCAAATCCTCTAAGACGATGCGCTCCCCCTTCTGTTCCAACACGTGCGTGCGGCGCGCATCCGCATAGCGTTGCTTGATGGCGAGCAGCTCTTCACGAATGAGAGCGCGCTGTTTGGCCGGGGTCGCCAGCAGTGCCTGCAGCTCGGCGATGAGCGCCAGCAGGGCCTTGTAGTCCTCTTCGATCTTTTGCCGCTCCAAAGCCGCCAGCCGTTTGAGGGGCATATCCAGGATGGCCTGCGCCTGCACTTCAGTGAGCTTGAAGCGCTTGCGCAGGTTGTCCCGTGCCGTGTCCACGCGCCGCGAACGGCGGATGATGTCAATCACCTCATCGAGGTTTTGCAGGGCAATCAGCAGGCCCGCCAGGATGTGGGCTTGATGTTCGGCGCGCTGTAGATCGAAGCGGGCGCGGCGCACGATGACCTCTAAGCGATGCTCCAGGAAGAGCTGCAGCACCTTCTTCAGAGAAAGGCGGCGCGGTTCCCCGTTCACCAGCGCCAGCAGGATGATGCTGTAGCGCGTTTCGAGCGCCGTGTGACGGTACAGGTCCCGCAGCACCTTGTCCACATCCGCCCCGCGCGAAAGCTCGATGATGAGGCGCATCCCCTGCCGGTCGGATTCGTCCCGCAGGTCGGCCAGGCCTTCGAGCTTGCCGCTGCGCGCCAGCTCCGCGATGGACTCGATCAGCGCGGCTTTGTTGACCTGATAGGGCAGCTCGGTGATGACGATGCTCTGCTTTCCGCTGCGCAGCTCCTCCAGGTGAGCGCGCGCGTGGATGGTGATGCGCCCCTTGCCGGTGGCGTAGGCTTGCAAGAGCGTATCTTCCCCATTCTCACGGCGGTAGACGAGGCCGCCGGTGGGGAAGTCTGGCCCCTTGATGTAGCGCAGCAGGTCCTCCACCGTGACGTTATCCAGCTTTTCCCACTGCTCCAGCATGTACACCAGGGCGTCAATCACTTCCCCTAAATTGTGGGGCGGGATGTTGGTGGACATGCCGACGGCAATGCCGGATGCGCCGTTGACGAGCAGGTTGGGGAAGCGCGCGGGCAGGAAGCGCGGTTCCTTGAGGCTGCCATCGAAGTTGTCATCCCAATCTACGGTGTCTTTTTCGATGTCGGTGAGCAACTCCAGGGCCAGCGGAGCTAAGCGCGCCTCGGTGTAACGCATGGCCGCGGGAGCATCGCCATCCACCGAGCCGAAGTTGCCCTGTCCATCTACCAGGGGGTGGCGCAGGGAAAAGTCCTGCGCCATGCGCGCCATCGCATCATACACGGCGGCGTCGCCGTGGGGATGGTACTTACCCAACACTTCGCCGACGATACGGGCGGATTTTTTGTAGGGGCCATCAGGGAAAAGGTGCATGTCGTGCATGGCGTACAGGATGCGCCGCTGCACGGGTTTGAGGCCGTCGCGCACGTCCGGCAGGGCGCGCGCCACAATAACACTCATGGCGTAATCCAGATAGGCGGTTTGCACCTCCTCATTGATGTCAACGGCTCTAACGATTCCAAGTTCCATCCTATGCTCCGCATGAGATTTGACGGTTGTCTATGCTTACTATAACGTAGGCGGCGGAAAGCGCAAGCGGGGGGCGTCATCCGCGCGGCAGAGAAGGTCGGGGGGGATGGCCGGGTGGCCGCTGCGCGCAAGACGTGGGGGAGCGCTTCAAGAATCTACGCGAGGGAGCTGTATGTACGCGCGATGCTCGCGGATGCGCTCTTGCACCACGAGAAAGAGGCTCATCCCGTGCAGGGGCTGCGTCACATCGGGCAGGCCGGTGATGTGCCACACGGCTACGCAGCGCATACCGAGGTTGTAGAGCTGTTCGCTCTCCAGCGTGAGGTGAGGCGCGCGCGCCCATAACGTTTGCCAGAAAGTCAGTTCGGCCTCAGCGCCCGGGTGTTCCGTTCCCCACGCATCCACAAACAGGCAGGCCGGATCAAGGAGCGCGCGCAGGGCCTCCCCATCGTGGCGTTGCAGGGCCTGCAGGTAGCGCATCACCGTGCGCACGGAAGCTTCGATGCGGGCCAGCTTCATGGGGTTTCATCTTTCAGGGCGTCGGGGAGCAGCGCGCCGCCCAGTTGAGCGACCGCGGCGCTGATCGTTTCCAGATCCGGGGCGTAGAGCGCTCCCGGCGGCGCGGGGCGCGCTTCCATGACGATGGCCACCGTCCCCTGCTGACAGGGAATAGCCAGGTCAATCTGATAAGTGAAATCCCCTTCGCGCAGCAAATAATCCCGTTCCGGGAAAAAGCCGCTTTCCTTAAGCGTGACGTACAGCCCATCCGCGCCGGAGACGAACAAATCGTTGATTTCCTGTGCGGCGGCGAAGCGATCCCAGGTCGTTTCGATAAAGCTGATGCGGCGCCAGCGCAGGCTGGGGATGGGTGGCTCACGACGGATGAGCGGGCCGATTTGCAGCTTGTAATAGGGCTCATCGGCGCGGGGATGGTTGGCTTCATCGGGGAGGAGGTCGCGTCGTCGCACCAGCTCATAGCCGCGGATTTCGGCGTACCAGGCGATGCTCCATTTATCTTGTGGGAAGGCCGCGGTGAAGTAGAAAGCGAGCACGGCAGCATGTTCCACGCTGCGCGGGGCGTGGGCCTGCGGGATGCGGTACCAGCCGGCATCGCGCGCCAGCGCGAAATCCTTGGGGCGATTCATCACGCCAATCAGCACCTCATCCGCCGCCTCAAACATATTCCCTCCTTACATACCCGTGTGCTTTAATCTTATGTCTAAATGCGCGATTGGGCAAGTCCGAACCGGCGCTGAGGCGGCAGGGTGATGGCGGCATCCATGAGCAGCGTGCCTCTCATAGGTTGATATAAAATCAGACCAAAAGTAAAGGTTTAAGGTGGGTTTATGCCTTCAGTAACGACTAGAAGATAGAGGGGCTCTAAAGAAAAAACCTTTTTATATAGGTCTCTAAAGTAATTAGGATGAGGTGGGTTAACATGATTTGGAAATTTTAAATCAGGGCTAAACTGATAAGTAATAGGATGATTTTCACCAACAAAGGTGTCGTTAAATCCTGTTATTATCTGTAATATAGCTGGTTCTCCGGAAAAGTTAACCGTGGTTGTTGTTTCAGCAAAGTTAAAAGTATTAAAAGGAGAGTTGTTTATAACATTATTAGCGATTTCATTCAATGCATCTCCACTAAAAGCATTAAAAACCGGTGTGTCACTTTTTCCATTTGTATCAATATAAAATTCAAAAGGATGATACGGGCTTTGAGGTTTTTCTACATAGTTTTTAATAATAACTTTTCTTTCGCGTAAACTGACAGCTCAAAAACTGAATTTTGGCGTATACTTGGCCTCATGGCCGAGAAACTTAACTTAACACACGAACG
>DAOUBT010000095.1:0-20377 GCA_034432595.1 Anaerolineae bacterium
AATGCCATTGCCCATCCGGTTCAGGAAGCCTGGACTCCTTGCCAATCATCAGGTACCCCCAGGCTTTGCCTGGACTCCTTGCCAGCCACAGGCTGGCGGTACAGAAAGACGCTGGATGGTTTAGAAAGCTGGGTGCACCCCTCTCAGGCCATGCCGCCACCCTCTCTTCAGGCCCAATCTGGCCTGCCCTCTGCGATGCCAGCAATAACCAAACGCGGAGGGGTAGCTCCCCTCCGCGTTTTAGCGCACCAAAACGGATGCGTTACATGGTGTAGACCGAGGGCTTGAGCACGCCGATAAACGGCAGATTGCGATACTCCTCCGCGTAGTCCAGGCCGTAACCTACCACGAACTCATCCGGCACCTTGAAGCCGTAGAAGTCCACCGGGATTTCAACCTCGCGCCGCGAAGGCTTGTTGAGCAGCGTGCAAATGCGCACGCTGGCGGGATGGCGCGCCTGGAAATGCCGCAGGATGTAGCTCAAGGTGCGGCCCGTATCTACAATATCTTCCACGATGATAACGTGGCGGTCCTGAATGTTGGTCTCCAGGTCGAGCAGGATGCGCACGATGCCGCTGCTCTTGGTCGAACGGCCATAGCTGGAAACCACCATAAAATCCAACTCGTGGCGGAAGTTAAGGTGGCGCGTGAGATCCGCCAGGAACATGAAGGCCCCTTTCAAAATGCACACCAGGACAGGGCGATCGGCGTCGGTGTAGAAGGCGTTCATCTCATCCGCCAATTCAGCGATGCGCTCTTGCAGCTCCTGCTCGCTGATGAGAACCTTCTCAATGTCATCGTACATGCTCATGGCTCTTCCTCCTACTTTTGATAAGCCTGCGGCTTGAGGGCCGCGATATAAGGCAGGGTCCGGAAACGATCGGCAAAGTCCAGGCCGTAGCCCACCACCCACACGTCCGGGATGGTGAAGCCCAGGTAGTCCACGTTGACGTGAACCTTACGGCGTTCGGGCTTGCTCAGCAACACGCAGGTACGGACAGAGGCCGCCTCCCGCGCGGCAAAAAGACGCTGCAAATAAGCCAGGGTGTAGCCGGTATCCAGAATGTCCTCGACCAGGAGCACGTGACGCCCGGCCACGTCCGCGCGCGTGTCCATGATGAGGCGCACCGACCCCGTGGCCTGTGTCGCGTCGGCATAGGTCGAAAGCGCGATGAAGTCCACGCGATGCGGCACGGTCAGGCGCCGGGTTAAATCGGCCATGAAAATAAACGAGCCTTTCAGCACCCCGATGAGGATGAAATCCTCGTTGCGGATGCCGGCATAATCCGCACTGATTTGCTCGGCCAGCTCCTGCACGCGCTGATTGATGGTGGCTTCGTCAAGTAAAACGTAATCTACGGAATCGGGCAACATAACGCCTCCTTGGATTTGGCTTCAGTGCCGGCGGCGCACCACGTGACAGCCACGACAGCGGGCCTGATACACCTCGTCCGCGCCGACCAGCACAACGGGGTCATCCTCATAGGCCGGCTCGCCGTTGATCAGGCGCTGCGAACGGCTGGCCGGACCGCCACAGACGGCACAAATCGCCTGCAGTTTATCCACCTGCTCGGCAATAGCGAGCAGGGTCGGCACCGGCCCAAAAGGTTCGCCGCGGAAATCCATGTCCAGGCCGGCGCAAATAACGCGCTTACCCGCCTCGGCCAGCTCCGTGCACAGGGCGACGATGTCCGCATCAAAGAACTGCACCTCATCAATGGCGATGACGGTGGTCTCCGGATCGAGTTTAGCGCGTAGCTCGGCGGTATCGCGTACCGCGATAGCCTCCTCACGTGCACCACTGTGCGAAGCAATGGCTGTCGTGTGATAGCGGGTATCCAGGGCAGGCTTGAAAACCTGTACTTTCTGACGGGCAATCTGCGCGCGGCGCACGCGGCGGATCAGCTCCTCCGTCTTGCCGCTAAACATGCTACCGCAGATGACCTCAATCCAACCACCACTGGGGACTCCGTACAACACTCACCTCCATGAACGTAGGGGTATGAACGGCGTGGGGAAGAGTAACGAGCGGGAGAATCCCCACTCTGGAAATAAAAAAGGCAGGGGAGAGAAGCGTCCCCTGCCTTGAAGTCTCACACTCAGGCGGCGTCGCCGGGGAGCGTGAAGCCGTTCGCGCGCAAGCTGCGCTTGATGGTAGCCAGCGCCTCCAGGCCGATGCCCTTGATGGCGGTCAGCCCCTCGTCGCCCTTCTCGTTCAGCGCCTTGAGCACATCGCCGACCGTCTCCAGGCCCGCGCCCTTGAGCAGCTTTTCAAGGTGCGCGCCCAGGCTCAGCGTCTCCAGCCCCATCACTTCGGGATTGGTGCGGCTTTCCTGACGCGCTTCGCGTTCGCGCAGGCGTTCTTCGCGCGCGCGCAGGCGGCTCATGAAGCGATCCACCTGACCGGCGGTGTCCACGATGCGCTGTTCACCGGTGAAGAAGGGATGGCAGCGCGAGCACACATCCGTCTTGATGGTGGGCACGGTCGCCCCGACCTTCCACGTGTTGCCGCACGCGCAGATGACCTGCGCATCAGGGTACCACTTGGGATGCAGTTTCGGTTTCATGCCTGTGCCCCTCCTTCAACGGGGTAAACGCTGACGACTTTGCGCCCGTGATACTGTTCAAAACGCACAACGCCATCGCACAGGGCGTAAAGGGTGTAATCCTTGCCCATGCCGACATTCTGACCGGGCTTGAAATGCATACCCACCTGCCGCACGATGATGTTGCCGGTGATCACCTGCTGACCACCGTACTTCTTAACGCCGCGATTCTTGGGGCGACTATCGCGCCCGTTCGTTCCGGTTGACTTCTTGCGAGCCATTTTTCCTTATGCCCCCTTCACAATCTCGTCAATGCGCAGGCGCATATAGGTCTGGCGGTGCCCCTGATGGCGGCGATAGCGCTCCTTCGGGCGATACTTGAAAATGCGGATCTTGGGGCCAGCAAATTCTTCTTCAATCGTTGCCAGCACCTTCGCGCCCGCGACGCGCGGAGTGCCCACCAGCACCTCATCACCATCCACGATCATGTACACATCCTCGATGGCGATTTGCGTACCCACGGCTTCCGGCACGCGCTCGATAACGAGGCGTTCCCCAACTTTAGCCTTATATTGATGAGTTCCCGACTTGATTATGGCGTACACGCTTTCCTCCCCAATACACAATCGCAGCCGGGCCTCTCAGGTCCGGCGACTATGAGATTATAATGAGGATAAGAAATTTGTCAACCGGGGTGCGACGCGCTTCAGACGTTCGCACATCCCGGCCCAGTGCGTGGCAGGCCAGGTGATGCGCCCGCAACGCGGACAGCGGCGAAAGCGCGTCTGCGTGCGCGCCACGTAAGGCGGGACGTAAGGCGCAGCTTCGTCCCGGCTGATGCGTTCAAGCGGAACGTTGCAAGTCATGCAGCGGGGCGGCGTCTCCGCATCCGGGTACCCCACCGTTTCCAGCACCTGATAGAGTTGGGCTTCCAGGTCTTCAGAAGTGATGAGGAGCACGCGCAGCCCCCGGCGCGCCGCAAGGCCACGGTCGCGCGTGAGCAACAGGCGGCCCTCGGCGCGCGCCCGTGCCGCGAGCGCGGCATCCTCCTCCTGCATGTACACCACATCGAAGCCCAACAGGCGCAGCCAGCGCGCGAGCTTTCCCAACATGGCATCCGCCAACATGCGTTCCATGGCTTACGCCTCCTTGCTTCCAGTATACCACAACTGGACTCCAGGCTCGATTGTGCTACACTTGATGTGCTTGCCCTTCATCCGCGCAAAGGGCAGTGCTGAGATGGCCCTGATGCACCTGCAACCTGGGAGTAAAACCATGGCTAAACCGGAAACACGCTGGGTTTGTCAACAATGTAACTGGAGTTTTGCCCGCCCATTGGGACGGTGTCCGCACTGTGGGGCGTGGGATTCTCTGGTGGAGACGGTAATAGAGCCGGAGGAGAGCACGGCAAGCGCGTCCCGGCCAGCGGGATTGCGAATGCGGCCCGCGCCGCTCAGTGCAGTGGAGCTACAGGACACGCAGCGCATCCCCATCGCCTTAAGCGAATTTGCGCGCGTTTTGGGCGGCGGGCTTGTCCCCGGCTCGCTGGTGCTCATCGGTGGGGAACCGGGCATCGGCAAGTCCACGCTGCTTTTGCAAGTCGCCGCGCTTTTGGGCACGCCCACCACACCCGTGCTCTACATCTCCGGCGAGGAATCGCCACGTCAGGTCAAGATGCGCGCCGAACGGCTCGGCGTCCCCGGCGATACCATCCATCTGCTGCCCGAAACGGAGCTGGAAACGGTGCTCGGCGCGGCGGATGAGCTGTTGCCGTCCCTGCGCGCGGTCATCGTGGATTCGGTGCAGACCATGCAGGCCGAGGACCTCAGTTCACCGGCGGGCAGCGTCAGTCAGGTGCGCGAATGCGCCACCCGCTTTCAGCGCTGGGCCAAACGCACCGGCGTCCCGGTCTTCCTGGTGGGCCATGTGACCAAAGAAGGCGCTCTGGCCGGTCCCAAGGTGCTGGAACACATTGTGGATACGGTGTTGTACTTAGAGGGCGATCGCTTCCACACTTACCGCCTGCTGCGCAGCGTCAAGAATCGTTTTGGCGCCACCTCGGAAGTGGGCGTGTTCGAGATGCGCGATGATGGCATGATTGAGGTGCCGAACCCTTCGGAGATTTTCCTGGCTGAGCGCGCAGTGAACGTGCCCGGCTCAGCGATTGCGATCACGATGGAAGGAGCGCGTCCACTTCTGGTGGAAGTGCAGGCCCTGGTGAGTCAGAGCAGCTTTGGGAATCCGCGCCGCACCAGCAACGGCGTGGATTTCAACCGTTTGCTGCTGGTGGTGGCCGTGTTGAGCCGGCGCGTGGGGTTGCGGCTGGGCGATCAGGATGTTTTCGCCAATGTCATCGGCGGCTTGCAGATTGAGGAACCCGCAGCCGACCTGGCCTTAGCGGCGGCCCTGGCTTCCAGCGTGCGCGATCGGCCCGTGGCAGCGGACCTGGCGCTGGTCGGAGAGGTGGGGCTTTCCGGTGAGGTGCGCTCGGTGGGTCAACTCGACGCGCGCTTGCGCGAGGCCGTGCATCTGGGATTCCGGCGCGTGATTATCCCACGTCCGCTAAGCCGACAAAAGCTCAAGTTGCCGGAAGGCGTGGAGGCGATCCCTGTGCGTTCGGTGGCGGAGGCGCTGGAAGCCGCCCTGGTGTAGCTTCACCCGCGCATGGCGGTGTGCGGTGCGCTCAGGTTTCTTCTTCCGCCGGCAGAGCCAGCAGAAAATGGCAGGTCTGACCAGGACTGAAAAGCCGTATCCACCCCCCATGCTGCGCCGCCACGTAGCGCAAGAAACTCCAGCGTAGCCCCCAACCGATGAGCCGGATGGCATGCTCCGGCTCTTGCACGGCGAGGTATTCGCCCGCGGCCAGCCGCAAGAGGTGTTCCGCCGGCACGCGGAGGGGGGTGCAGCTCACCTGCACCACGGCAAAGCTCTGCTCGTCCTCTTTCTGCACGAAAGCGCGGACCCCCACTTCCCCACGTTCGGCCACGATTGGATAGGCATTGGCGAACAGGTCTTGCAAAGCGGCTTTAATCAAATCAAGATCTCCAACGACGGCGGGCAAGGTTTCCGGCAGGCGCGTCTGGAGTTGCAAGCCGCGGGATTGCGCCTCCAGCGCGTTGCTTTGCAGAATCCAGGGCAGCAGGCGGAGCAGATTATGGCGCGTCGGCGGTGGAACGGCGGGGCGCGAGGTAAGGGTAACGAGGTCTATCAGCACCTGCAGGTAACGCGCGAAGGACTGTTGGATCTCCAGTAAGGTCTGCTGAGCCTGTTCTGGCTTCTGCTCAAGCTTGTTAGCAGCTTGCTGTAGCGGGAATATCAGGGCGCCAATGTCTTGCACAACGGCCTTAAAAAAGGCATCTTTGAGCCGCGCCGTTTCCTGAAGCTGACGGTGAAGTTTTTCCAGCTCGACGTGCTCCTGACGCACCTGTCGGTAGAGCTGACTGAGTTCTTCGGCGTAAATGACAAGTTGTTCGGTGGGCATGGCCCCCAGGATGGGCTTTTGTCCCTCCCACTCCCGGCCCGAATGGCCTGCCAACACGTGTTGAATCAGCTCCAGCAGTTGGGTGGGGCTGAAAGGCTTGCTGAGATACTGTTCGGCGCCAGCGATGAGGCCGCGCATGCGATCCTGCGGGGTGGCACGCGCGCTCACCATGATGACGGGGATGGTCACGGTGTCGGGATGGGTTTTGAGCGTGGCGCACACGTCTATGCCGCTTTTGCCCGGCAACATCACATCCAGCAGAATGATGTCGGGATGCAAGCGACGGGCCAGGTCTAAGGCCTCATCGCCATGATGCGCCACCGTCACGTCCATGCCGGCGTTGCGCAGGGTCGCGGCTATGGCCTTCGCCAGGAGCGGTTCGTCTTCAACCACAAGGACGTGAGCCATGGCATTTACGCCGTGAGCATCGTGTCAGTCATGGATTGATCGGGGCGGTTGGGGGCGTCCGGCGTTTCGGCTTCTTGAGCCAGCGGCAGGTACACGGTGAAGGTGCTCCCGGCACCGGGCGTGCTCGTGACCGTTATCTGGCCCTCGTGCAATTTGACCAGCTCCGCGACAATGGCCAACCCCAACCCCGTCCCTTGAATCTGGCGCTTCTGTGGCTCGCTGCCTCGATAGAAGCGCTCAAAGATGTGGGGCAGTTCCTCCAGCGGAATGCCGATGCCGGTATCCTGTACGCGCAGGATGCCCCAAACGCGCCCTTCCCGTCGCTCCGTGCCGGAGCTGACGACCACTTCCCCACCTTCGGGAGTGTAATGGATAGCATTTTCCACCAGATTATTAAGCACCTGCGTCAATTTCTCCGCATCGCCCAACACCTCGACGTCATCTGGCGACAGGTTCTGCTTGAGCGTGATGTTTCCGGCCAGCGCCAGGGCACGGTGAGAGTTCATCACACTCTCAATCAGGGCGTTCAAGCCCAGCGGGCGCGGGCGCAACGTCACACGGCCAGCATCAAAACGTGAAAGGGTAAGAATATCTTCCACCAGAGAGGCCTGCCGCTGTGCCTCGGCGATGATCGCATCCAGATATTCCTGTTGCTCCTCGCCCTGAGCTTTTTTGAGCAACGCGGCATAAAGCAGGATGGTGGTAACCGGTGTGCGCAATTCGTGCGAAACGTTCGAGACAAACTCGGTTTTCATGCGGTCCAGGCGCTTCAGTTCGGTGATGTCGTGGATGCTGATGACGACTTCACCCTCACCATGGTCTTGAATCGGCATGGCTTTGAAGAGCAAATCGCGCGTTCCCAAACGCTGTTCGGCCTGCGGATGAAGGGATGCGCGGGCCGCGAGATCACGCACCAGCACATAGAAGGTGGTGCGCTCTTCAAGGCGCAGGTCGCGTAGCCAGGCTTCAACGGCTGCATTGTAGCTTTGAATGTTGCCCGCCGCATCAGCGACCAGGATGCCGTCGCTTGTGCTCTGCAACACGGCCTGAAGGCGCGCATATTGCTCCTGTGCCTGTGCGGCGTTGCGCAGGCGTTGGTAGCTGAGCGCAATCTGATCGGCCAGGATTTGCAGGCTCAGGACGTCATCGTCATCAAAGGCATTGGGCCGGCGAGATTGCACATCCAAAACGCCGATAATCCCGCCGGCCGTTTGCAGGGGCAACGCGATTTCGGAGCGCGTTTCGGGCAGGAAGGGGTTGTAACGGTGGCGCGGGTCACGTTGCACATCCAGGCTGCGCACCGACGCCCCGGTGCGAACCGCCGTGCCCACCAGGCCTTGCGTGATGGGCAATTCCGGGTCGAGCGCCAGAATTTGTTCCGCGGCATGACCGGCGGAAGCGACACGCCGTAATCGTTGCGGCTCCTTCTCATCCACCAGGAAGATGGTGGCGTGATACATGTCCATGCGCTCAACAATCAACGCGACGGCTCGTTGCAGCATGTCACGCACGCTATCGAGGGCGTTCACATCGCGCGCCACCTCAGCTTCGAGACGCTGTTGCCTGAGCCGACGGTTAAGGGTAGCGGTGCGCTCGGCCACGCGCTCCTCTAACGTGTCGGCATGGCGCTGCAGTTCGTGATAAAGCCGCGCGTTTTCCAACGCAATGGCCACCTGCGCCGCAAAGCCACGTAAGCGATCCATATCATCCAGCGTGAAGCGATGGCTTTGTTGACTGTTGACATTTAAAAAACCCAACACCCGCGATCCGGAAAGGATAGGCGCCCCCAGATAAGCGCGCACGGAAGCGGTTTCGCCTTTCCAGCGCGGGTCTTGCGCCGTGTCTTCAACCACCACAGGCATGTGCGTTTCCAACATGGTTTGCAAAAGCGGAAATTCAGAAAGGTGCAACACTTCATCCCGCACGACCCGCAGGCCATAACGGTCACGGCGGCGTACCACGTGCGCATAGAGCGGGTTGTCCTCCAACAGCATGACGTTAAAAGCGTCGCCGGCAACCACCCGTTCCGCCTGTTCCATGATGAGGTCCAAAACACGGTCCAGTTCAAGGTGTTGGCTGAGGGCGGTGGTAGCTTCCAACAGAGCCGTAGCCCAGGTACTTTGTTTCTGCGCTGTCTCGTACAAACGGGCACGCTGCAGAGCGACGCCGAACAGTTCCGCCGCGTACAGGGCCAGATTCAGCTCGTCCTCGGTGAACGGCCGTGGGGTTTCGAAGCGATAGCACTCCAGCAACCCGACCAGCTCGTTCTCCATGAATAAGGGAACCGTGATACCGGAGCGGATTTGACTTTGGATCCATTCCGGTTGCGCCTCGGGCTGGTGCTCGTAAGCGTTGATTATAAGGCCACGCGCGCTACGCACCGCGCGCCCGGTGACGCCTTTATCCACCGGCCAGGTTTCCCAATGTAATTCCGCGGGGAGTTGGTGATGATAAGGTTGAACAAACGCGCGCTGCTGCGCATCGTAGAGAGCTACCGTGCCAGCATCCGCCGCCGTCAATTCGAGGATGACGGGCAAAAAAGCTCGCTCCAACGCGACAAGCTCCGTTTCGCGGTTAAGGAGGCTCGCCAGAACCGTGAGGCGACGTTGCTGTTCCAGGTAGCGTTGCTGTTGGGCGTCCAGATACAGCGCTTCCAACACGCTGCTGACGCGCTCCCCAATCTCACCGATAAGGCCGAGTTGTTGCGCGCTAAAATGTTCCGCTTCGCGATGGTAATAGCTTAACAGACCGCGCAGTTGCCCATCGCGTTGACGCAGCGGTACACATAAAGCAGAACGGATGGGGAATTCGCTGAGGTCGGGACGCGCCTCCCAACGCGAGTCGGTCTGTCCATCCTGCACCCACGCGGCCTGACGTTCCTGCCATACCCATCCCGTGACCCCGCGCGTGGTAAGTTGCGTCCAGGCCTCTTCATCCAATGCTTTTTGCGTGACGTGTTCATCCCAACCGACAAGCTGTAGCGGCGGCGCTCCGGCCAGGAGCAGTTCGCAGCTTTCCGCGCCAAAATGAGCGCGGGTTTCCATAATGGTAGCAAGCACATCCTGCAAAGTGCGGGCCTCACCCAAACGTGCCGAAAGGGTATAAAGGACATGCAGGGTTTCCCGTTCTTGCTGTACCTGTGCAAACATGCGCGCGTTTTCCAACGCCAGGGCCGCCTGCGCAGCAAAGCTTTCCAGCAAGGCCGCATCTTCCGCGGAGAAGGCGTTGGGACGTGTGGCGTTATCCAGACACAGCACGCCCAGAACGCGCTGTTTAACCTTGAGTGGAACAGCGATAGCCGAACGCAAGCCGCCGACTTCGGGAATATCAGGGTAAATCTGATACGTGGAAACGACATCGGGCACCACTAACGGAATCTTTTGGCGGAAAGCTTCCACCGCATAGCCGCGCGTGAAGCGCAAAAGCCTGAGGTTTACATGCTCATAACCTACGGCGGTATGAATGTACAAGGCTTTGCCGCCCTCATCCTCCGGCAAGAGGATGCTGCCCTTCTCCGCGGCAGGGACGGCGGCGATGGCCGCGGAAAGAATTTGGCGCAACAAGGCATTCAAATCGAGGGTGCTGGTGAGGGCAGCGCTGGCGCGCACCAGCGCTTCGGCGCGCCGCCGCTGCTCCTGCTCGGCCCGCAACGCGCGTTCGCGCTCCTGCTCGGCCTCTTTGCGCGCCGTGATATCCTGCTTCACCGCGATGAAAGACTCCGGCGCGCCCATCGCATCGAGCAAAGGCGTAATGGTCAATTCTTCGTGGTAGAGCATCCCATCCCGTCGCCGATTGATCAATTCACCATGCCAGACCTGACCGCTCAGGATGGTATCCCACAAATGTTCGTAGAACATGCGGTCCTGATAGCCGGATTTAAAGATGCGGGGATTTTGACCGCGAAGTTCCTCCAGTTTGTAGCCGGTCATGCGTTCCAGAGCGGGGTTGGCCCAGAGGATGGCGCCATCTCGATCGGTGATGACGATACCGTTGGCAGCGGCATGCAGGGCGGCACTCTGCAGACGGACAAGCGCCTCCGCCTCCTTGCGCGCGGTAATATCCTGCATCATGGTGATGAAATAACGCGGACGCCTCTGTTCATCATGAACTACCGAAGTAGTCAAATGAACCCAAATCACCCGCCCATCTTTGCGCCGATAGCGCTTCTCAAACGTCGCGCTGGTTATGGCGCCTTCGAGCAGGGCGTTGAAATAGTGCAAGCTGATCTCCTGATCTTCAGAAACGGTTAAAGTACTGAAGGGTTTGTTTCTCAACTCCTCAAGCGTGTACCCCAACATCCGGCACAGGCTCAGGTTGACCTCGACGAAGCGCCCTTCCAGGTCCACCAGAGCCATGCCGATAGGCGCTTCGGAAAAAATGATGCGGAAGCGCGTTTCCAACTCGCGCTGCGAACTGATATCCTGACAGGTGACACGTCGCCCAGCCGGAACACCCCCTTCCAGGATGGGGGAGCAGGTATGGTGGAGCCAGCGCACTTCTCCACCTTTTGTGAGGATACGGTAGTTAATTTCGGCGCACTTATCGGGATGGGCCTTGACCGCTTCGCAGTGGTGGGCAAAGAGCACACGGTCATCAGGGTGGATCATGTCGGCTAATAAGTGGGGGGTAGCGGACAGTTCTTCGGGTGAATAGCCCGTGAGCGCTTCGCACGTTCGATTGGTGTAGCGGAGATGATCCAGACTGGGGGTAAGCCAATATTCCCATTGGGCGCTACTGTCGCTAAACGTGCGCAATAAAGCTTCCTGCTGTTGGGAGACCCCGGTAAGATGGCGTTGTTGTTCGGCTTCGACCTTTGCCTGTGCTTTTTCCAGGAATTGAAGCCGTGCCACCGCAAGCACGCGCGTGAGTTCATCGGATTTGGATGTGGGTGTGAGATAGGAATCCGCGCCAGCCTGCACGGCTTCGGCTATCAGCGCAAGCGTTACATGGCGCGCCACCATAATCACCGGCGCCGGGTGGCGCGCTTTGAGGTCCTGAATCAGCGCCAGCCCCGATTGGTCCGGCAGGTCGGGATCGAGTAGATAGAAGTCTGGTTTGAGGATAGCCGCCATGCGCAGTGCAGCTTCAGCGGTGGCGGCTACATCCACCACTTCGTAATCAGCCGCAGTCAGACTCCGGTGTAGCGCCTCTGCCGCCTGCACATCAGGTTCAATGATGAGTACCCGACCCTGTTTCGCGCCCATGGTCTCTCTCGCGAGCGTCGTATCCACCCTGGTCACTTCAAATGCAACGAACTCAGAAGGACACAGCATGGCGAAGATGTTCTGGTTCTGAGATACGCCACGCCTGTAACGCCCTGCCATCCCTCATCAGACGACAAGCGCGCAAACTTTAATGCAGTCCCAATCGTCATGGCGGGGAAGACAGGCCAAACCTTTTCTTAATTATAGGTGACCTGTCAGGGCTGTCAATGTGTAGTTTTTGTTTAGAAACTACAACTTGTCCATGTGAAGTAACGGCTCGCCTCCAGCACCAGAACAGCGATTGAAATCGCCGCTAAGGCTTTCAACCGGACTTGCGCATCCTCAGGTCATGAGCGTGCCATTCGTAGATACCGCAGGGTACATAAGGGGTCTTTCTGGCGCGCGTTCAACCGCCAGCCTGAACAGGGTATCCGATGATTTCAACACCCATGGGGCGAACCTGGAGTGGGCGGAGGCAATGCCTTCGCCCACCTTTACCCTGAATGTTCTATTGCATCGTAACCCAGGCAGGCTGAGCCGTTGACGTCAAGGCTTACCCTCCCCGGATTGGCGGTTGGAAACGGGCCAGGCGATGTCCACGAAGCCTGTGCGAATTTCAAGTGCTCGTGGCGGGTTGCACTTTTCACGCTTTATGGTAGAATCTTGCGCGTCGGGCGAGTAGCTCAGTCGGTCAGAGCGCACGGTTCACATCCGTGAGGTCGTAGGTTCGAGCCCTATCTCGCCCACACCAAAGCCCCCTCCGGTCGGAGGGGGCTTTTTGCATGGTCCGTGCGCTTACAAACCTCGTCCAAACAGGGCCAACAGGTAACGTTTGATGGTGAGCGGTTGACCGGTGAGCAAGATTTGGGCGCGGAAGAGGTTGGTTGTGGCGCGCACGATAAGCAGCGCGGTCACCGCCAGCCCGCCCAAAGCCAGGAGCGGATGCCACAACGGAACATGTCCTACAGACAGGCGCGTCATCATCACCACCGGAGCGGTGAAGGGGAAGATGCTCAACACCGTGCTGAACAGTCCATGCGGATCCTCAATCAGCAGATTGATGAAGAAGAGAGGCACGATGAGGGGACTGAGCACCAGCAGCGTCACCTGTGAGGCCTCGCGCAAATCGGTGACCAGCGCGCCAATCCCTGCCATCAGGCTGGCATAGATAAGGTATCCCAACAGGAAGAAGGCTATCCCCCACGTCAACAGGCTTGCGGGCAGCGTCATGCCCGGCGGAATATTGAGCGTCTTGCCCCCTAAACGCAGAAGCAGCAAGCCGGAACCGGCCCACGTGATGAGTTGCAAGAGCGCGAGCACTGCCAGACTTAGCATCTTGCCAATCAGCAGGTCCAACGGGCGCAGCGAGAGCAAGAGAGTTTCCAACACGCGATTTTGTTTTTCAATGTTGAGCGCGTTAAGGAGCAGACTCGCCGACATCATGATGAAGGCGTAAAACAGCATGGTAACGCTGTACGGGATGTAGAAAGTCAAAGGGTTGTCCTCATCGTAAGCGGACGGCGGTGCCGTGGTCTCGACCTTGAGGCGCATGGGCGCTTCGAGCAACGCCAGGCGAGTCTCATCTCCATCGAGCAGGTTGAACTTCAACAGCGCTTTCAAGATGGGATCGGGAAAGGTCTGGTCCGAGTCGAGAGGGCGGAACTCCTTTACGTAAGCCATCAATTTGCCGGTCGTGAGGTAATCCGCCGGGATGACGTAGTAAACGCCGATTTCACCCGCTTCCAGCGCGGCGCGCGCCGCGCTCTCATCCGCATAGGCGCGCACAGTAGAGAGGTCCACGCCATCGGGTAGCTGACGCAAGAGTTGGGCCTCATCCACATAACCGATGGTTTTGGGCGTAGTAACCGGGGGTTCTGGCGTTGAGCCTGGCTCCAGAAGGGCACGGTCGCGGACGTAGCCAATGCCTGTTATCACGAGCAGGGCCAGCAACGGAATGACAAAGCCACCGATCCAGAAACTCGCTTTGGTAACGCGGTTGATGATGTCGTAGCGTAACACAATCCACATTTTGTTCATGGCTTCACTCCCTGGCACGCACGGCCATCCAGACTTCATGCCAGCGCAGACGTTGGCCATAGCGCAGCATGCCCAGCCGGAAGGCCTTGACGGTGAAGACTATCATCAGGGCCGCACAGAGGGCGTTGAAAAGTAAACTCAGACCTATTTGCCAGGCCGGGACCGTGCCGTTGAGCGCGCGCAAAGCGAAGGTGAGTAGAGAGGGGCCGGGGACAAAGCTGAGAATCAGGGCTAACGTACCATCCGGATGTTCGGCGATGGGGATAAGCAACCACATCGGCAAAACCCACAACAGCGAGAAGAAGCCGCCGATTTGTTGCCCCTGCTCAGCTTCCGGCATGAGCACGCCAATGAAGACCAGGGCGGCAGCAAAGAACAGGTAAAGCACGAGGGCGAGAGGAATCAGCAACGCCAGCAGACCCCAATCCACAGAAACGTGCAGCAGCGCGGGTGGAAGCTCAACGTTGAGCACGAGAATAAGCACGGCGATGACGCCCATCAGGCCCCAGGTGACGAGCTGTGTGAGGGTCATGCCCACAAGGCCCAGGATTTTGCCCACAATAAGCTCGGCAGGGCGTAACGTGGAGAGCATAATTTCCGCCATGCGGTTTTCTTTTTCCCGTGTCACCGCTGCTATGAAATAGTTGACGCTCATCAGCACCAGCATCATAAAAAAGAAAGCGACGATGATCGGGATGAAAAGGCCCAGGTCAGGGTCGCCGTTGGGGTAAATTTTGTCACTGCCCACGATGTGGACATCTACTTCCGGATCTTGTAAAATCCGCTCCCGCACCTGCGATGGGTAGGCCTTGAGGAGATTGGCCTGCAAGAAGCTCATAAAATATTTCTGCGCCGTGCTTCCCGGACGTTTGTTGTACACCAGTTTGACATCGCGCGTCTGCAGGTAGTCCGCGCTCAGGACATAGTAGGCTTGCAGCTTCCCCGCATCCAGGTCGGCTTGCGCCTCAGCCTCGCTGGGATAGGCGATGAGTTCAACGGCCTCTCTATCGCGCTTCAGCGGCACGGTGATACTTGCATCCAGGATGCCCGCCTGATCCACATAGCCCACAGGCCTGGTGGAATCGGTCAGTTTGACGCTCAGGATACCCAGCAGGACGCTCAACAGCATGAAGAAAGGCAGGCTCAACAGCGTAAAGAGGAACCGTTTACGCCATACCAGCTCACGAAACTCATGCCAGGCGACCAGAGCTACGCGATTCATGCATCTACCCCCTTTTGTACAACCTGAATGAAGATGTCATCCAAATGGGGCAGGGCGATTTCAAAGTGCTCGACCGGTAATTCAGCCATGGCCAGGGCTTTGAGCAGCGCCTGAGGGGTAACGCCGGGGCGCAGGGTCAGGCGCCAGCCGCCGTTCTGCGCTTCCTGTGCGGCAATCAGCTCTGGCCATTCCGGCAACGGCGCGTGCATTTGAATCAGGACTTCGTTGCCCATGTAGCGGCGGCGAATGTCCAGGACGGTACCGTAAAGGATGCCCGTCCCCTTGTTGATGAGCAGGATGCGGTCGCACAGTTCTTCCACCAGATGCATCTGATGGGTGGACATGAGAATGGTGGCTCCCTGGGCACGCAAATCGAGCAACATGTCCTGCACCATGCGCGTGTTGACGGGGTCCAGGCCGCTGAAGGGTTCATCTATGATGAGCAAGTCCGGGTTGTGGATAAAGGTGGCGATGAGCTGCGCCTTCTGCTGCATGCCCTTGCTCAGTTCTTTTACTTTCTTCTTGCGATGTTCGGCCAGATCGAAGCGCTCCAGGTACGCGTTCAGGCGCTTTTCCGCCTCCTGTGCGCTGAGGCCTTTCAGCCGGGCCAGGTAGAGCAGGCAGCGATCTAAGGGAATGTCCTGATACAGGCCGCGCTCTTCGGGCATGTAGCCGATGCGTGATTTTTTCTCTTCGGTCATAGGGCCACCCAACACGGCTACGCGGCCCTGATCGGGTTTGAAGATGTCCAGCATGATGCGAATGGTGGTGGTTTTGCCCGCGCCGTTTGGCCCCAACAGGCCAAAGATTTCACCGCGCATCGCCGTGAAAGAGACATCCTGCACGGCCAGCGTCATGCCAAAGCGCTTGGCGATATGCTCGACTTCAACAACGGTTTCGTTCACAGGTCCTCCTTACATTTCTAAAACTTCTAACGACGCGCCCGCAGCAAGCGGTTTAACGTATGACGGGTGCGGCTAAGGTGCCGTGCCGACGAGCACGCTCAAGGTTTGCGGGATGGTGCTTTCCACTTTCAGGTTGGGCGGAGCAATGACCTTCACGTTTAACACGTACTCCCCCGGTGACAAGTTCCCCACATCCACCATGACATGGACAGTGTTGGGATCGAGCCGATCCAACACCGGCAAGGGGCCACTCAGGATGAGGGAGACGGTCTGCGGCGCCACGGTCACGGAATAGGTCGTGTTGCCCTGAATTTCAACGGTGCGCTCCAGGGTGAGACTGCCTTGAATGGCCTCGATGTGAACCGCGACCTGCACCTGCGGCGCGGGGAGGAGCACCGAAAGCCCTGACGGAACCTGCAGCAGCACCGTCACCGAAATGGAGTCGGTGAGGTTGTTGAGGTTGACCGATGCGGTCTCGATGTAGCCCTCCAGGGAACGGATGAGGTCCGTCGGGCCGAAAGCGGTCACGACGGGCGGGTCCACCTCAACGCGCGTGACCCGGTATCCCGCCGCCGGTTGTCCGCTCAACTTAACCTTAACGGCCATATCGCGATAATTGCCGAGCTGCTCAATGGGCAGGGAAACGGTAACTTGAAGCGGGTCACAGGTGACATAGGGTAGCGCTTTGCCGGTCGCATCCACCGCCACCAGGCCGTAATCCCCCTGCAGGCTCTGACGGCGGTCGCTAATATCCAGCGTGACGCGCGCTGCCGCCACCCGATTCACGCTGGAGGCCGGGCCACTGACAACGACCGTCGTGGGCACTAACACAGGCGTCTGCGCCTGATACCCTAAAGCCGGCGTGCCCTGGACCACAGCTTCTACCGGCACTTCGCGCGTCAGCCGCGGTTCCACCTGCACGACCACCTGATCCGGTTGGAGGCGGACCAGTTGCATGGGGCGACGCTTGAACTTAACCTCAATGGGCAGGGTGTAAGTCCCTGCGGAAAGACCGGTTAAATCCACATAGAGTTCCACGTCGCTGCTTTCCAGGGCGTTCCATACGGAAAGCGGAGCGCGTGCCGTGACCCGCACGCGCACATTTTCGTGGCCGTAAGCCATCAGGCCATTGGCCACGCCCTTCGTTTCCACCATCATCACCTGCGGCAAGGCCTGTTCGGTGGTCGGATTTTCGGTTTCGGTGGCAACGACCCAGAAGAAGAAGGCCAGCGCCAGCGAAAGCAAAAACGTGAGCACATGTTGAGATAGGCGAGAACGTCTCATGGCGTTTTTCCTGATTTCGCAGGGCGTGCAATGCGTCGCAGCCAATCGCCGACAGAGCGGGTCTCGACCGGGCTAAGCAGGGTGTACAACAGCGGAGCGATGCGTGACGCCTCCAGATCGCGGATGAGATGGCCGTTGTGCGCAATGGAGACGCTCCCGCGTTCCTCGGAGACCACCACAGCCACAGCGTCACTTTCCTCGGTGATGCCTAAAGCGGCACGGTGTCGCAATCCCAATTGCCGATCGGATAGATAGGCCGTGGTGAGCGGCATGACGCACGCCGCGGCAGCAATCCGTCCCTGCCGAATGATGACTGCGCCATCATGCAGGACTGTGGCGGGGTTGAAAATCGTCAACAATAATTCCGGTGTGACGCGCGACTCCATAGCGACGCCAGTTTCGATGTATTCGCGCAGACCACTGTTGCGCTCAAAGACGATGAGCGCGCCGACGTGTCGCTGCGCCATCTGCAGCGAGGCGTTGGTGACATCCCGCACGATTTGCTCCAATTCCTGCGGCGAGGCCATCAGGCGGAAAATCTGTCCCCGTCCGAGATGCTCCAGAGCACGCCGCAACTCCGGCTGAAACACCACGGGAATAGCGATGAGCAAAGCGGGCAGGATTTGTTGCAAGAGCCAGGAAAAGGCGCGCAGGTGCACCAATCGGTTGATGAGCGCCATCACGATGAGGAGTGCGGCAACACCACGCACCAGCGGCATGGCGCGCGTTCCGCTCAGCGTGTAGAAAATCCAGAAAAAGGTCAGGGCAACGAGCAGGATATCCAGCACATCCAGCCAGGTCAGGCGCTGCACCAACCAGAGTAAATCCAGCATGATCATGGCGACTTTCTAGCTTTGTTCACGACTTAAGGGAGGGCTTACGGCCAGTGATTTGTTCGTAAATAGCGGCGTAGTCCTCCAAATTGGGTGGATTGAGGGCCATGATGGCCTCGATGGTCTTCGCTGCGGCTTCAGTCTGTCCGGCTTCGAGTTGCAGGTCGCCCAGGACGTCCAGATGTTCCAGCGCCTTCTCACGATTCCCGGCGTTCAGGTGTAATTGTGCCAGCCGCGCGCGCAGAGCGATGTTTTCTGGCTCTTCGAGCACCAAATCCTCCAGGATGGCGATAGCTTTGGGGATGCGTTTGGTCTCGCGGTAGCGCTTGAGCAGGCGATCGAGAGCCGCCAGGGCCAGATGGGGGCGTCCGGTGCGCTGATAAAGCCGCATCAAACCCAGATGGGCGCGCTCATCATCGGGGACAAGGCGCGCCACTTCCTCGTAATCTTTGATGGCAGCCTGCCAATCCAGGCGTTGCATATCCAGGTCGGCAATGCGATGGTAGATCCGCACCAGCCAGGTCTTATCGGCATTGTTTTTGGTGGCGTAGTCCAGGGCTTTGGCGTACGTTTCGCGCGCGCGATCCGGCTGTGCCAGCTGATAGTAGGCATCGGCCAGTTGCAGGTACTGCTCCAGGGCTTCATCTACTTTTCGCGCTTCGATATATAGCTCTAAAAGATGCGTGCGCGTGGCGATATCCAGCGGGTACAGATCGAGAATCTGGTTATAGGTTGTACCGGCCAGTTGAGGTTGCCCGCGCTCCTCATAGGTGCGTGCGATGACACGGTATTTTTCCACCGCGGCTTCGACGTTGCCACTTTCCTGTAAAATGGCGCCTAACAAATGATGCAGCGGCAGATAATCCGGGGCGTGGCCTAAAGCGTAAAGGGTTTCTTCCAGAGCAGAGTAGATTTTGCGCCTTCGCAGGTATTCCTGCGCCAGAGCAACCGAGCGCAGAATTTCATCCGAGCCGGGCAGGCTCAGCACTTCCGCCAGGCTGAGGACGGTGCCAGAGCGCGCCAGCGCATCCAGCCGCTCCCGCGCTTTGATGGCTTCTTCTTCCCATCCGCGCTGCCCCAGGAAGTCCAGCAACGACGCGCTGAGCTTTTGCACGCGCTCCGGTTCACCGGTATTGACCAGTTCCTGCGCCAGGCCCTCATAGACGCTGATGAGGTCATCCACCTGCTCCCGTTGTACCGTGTTCAAGTCCACAATCTTCAAAGCTTCCAGGAAGTGTTTGAGCGCCTCGCGCGACTTGCCCTGCGCCCGGTAGCATTCGCCCAGGGCATAATGGCTTCCCAGGCAATATTTTTTGTCATTCAGTGCTTCCTGGAAATGGGCAATGGCCTCATCAAAACGCATTTGTTCTTTATAAATCATGCCCACGTTGTAGTGGATGGAGGGTATAGTAACGCCAGCGTTGAGCAGCTTTTCATAGGCATCCAGCGCTTCCACCAAATCCCCGCGCGTCTGCGCATCCAACGCCCGACTGATGAGCAGGCTGATTTCCATCGGGGAGAGACGCGCGCCATCGGTGCGGATGTCGGCAAAGATGCTTTCAGCCAGCTCTTCCATGGCCCGCTGCCGCGTCACTTCCATGGGGGTGCCTTCAATGCCGCCGGTTTCCGCCTCTTCGGGGAAGGGAATCATTTTGCCGAATTCCGGCGGACGCGAGATGCTGCGACCGGTCTGCAGCATTTCCATGAGCTGCGTCAGACGCGGGTCGGTGGGCATGAGCTGTTGCAACTGACGGCAGACGGCGATAGCCCAATCGGTGTGGGCTTCCTGATAGATAAAAGCCAACCAATACGCTGCTAAAAGGGCGTTTTCCGTATCCAGGTCATCTACAAAGACTTTGAACAGCTCGGCCCAGGCTTTATCGGCCAGGGGATTGAGCTGAATGGTGGCTTTCCAGGCATTGATCGCGCGCTCCAGCAAGCCTTGCTGCCGATAAATGTTGGCGGCGTGCAGGTACATTTGCGTGGCGCCTTCAATTTCGTTCTTTTTGGCGCGGATGTCGCCAATGCGTTCGTAGGGGCCGGGGTCACCGGGGGAAAGTTGCGTGATACGCCGATAAACTTGCAGGGCGGTATCCAGCTCTCCGGCGTTGTACAAGGCCCAGCCATACCCCATCAAGGCCGGCACATCTTCAGGGAATTCCTCCAGGGCACGGCGGAAGAAGGGCAACGCTTCGGTCCACTTCTGATTCCAAACCAGTTCGTTGGCCTTGTTCAGGGCTTCTTCAAATTTCGCGCGATTACCAGCCACAGACGCCTCCCCCATTCCAACGATGAACTGAACAGCGGGGGACGCGACGCGCCGTGGTCGCGTCCCGCCGCATCCATGGATTTACTTATCTGCGCCCAAAGGTAACTACCTACCCTCCTGCGAGTAGGGAGACTGGCTGATGGGCAAAGAGATTGCGCAAAGTCACAAAGGGATTGCGCTCCTGCTTG